>NZ_CP054918.1:4808397-5425630 GCF_013364195.1 Streptomyces sp. NA04227
GGAGGCCGAGCGCGAGGCGCGCTCGGCGCTACGGGTGCGCGAGGCCGCGGAGTTGCGGATCACGGTGGCCATGGCGCGGGTGACCGTGGCCGATGCCGAGGGTGCCCTCGCCGTACTGGAGCCGCGGCTCGCGTACGACGAACGGCTTCTGGGCCCGGCCGCGTTGTGCCGGACGATGGCGGGTGACCTGTCCGGCGCGGCGGACCTGATCGCGCGCGCGGCGGACAGCGACGATCCGCGGACGCTGGCGCACGCCCTGCACGCGCGTGCCGTCCACAGTTATCTGGAACGCGACGAGCCCGCGGCTGTACGAGAGTTGGCGCAGGCGCGTGATCTGCTGGAGCGCGAGCTGTCCGATCCGGGGCTCACCGTGCTCAACCGCCTGCTGCGACTGGTCTGTTCGGACGCCGAGGCCGACGCGCTCGCTCTGGTCGAGGAGGCCGAGCCGCTCGCCCGGCGGCTCGGCGGACTGTGGCTGTCCTGGTTCGAGATGGAGGCGGCCCTGGTCACCGCCAACTCCGGACAGTGGAACCGTGCGCGTGCCCGGCTCGAAACCGCCCTGGAGCGGCCGGAGTTGTACGGCATGGCCCGTCCGCTGTACGGACTCGCGGCCCAACTCGGCCTGCGCCAGGGCGACCTGGAGTCCTTCCGCCGCCAGACGGCGGCGGCGGACGCGGCGCGCGCCACGCTGCGCGGGGTGGCCGTCTTCTACGAGGGCATCCCCGCCCTCACCGACGCCCTGCTCGCCGAGGCGGACGGCCGCACCGCCGAAGCCCTCACCCTGATCCGCGGACTGCTCGGCGACGGCCGCGACCCACTGCCCCGGCATTCGGTCCCCGCCGTGGCCGCCGCCCTCGTACGGCTGTGCCTGTCCGCCGGTGACCGTGACCTCGCGGGCGTACTCATCCGTACGGCGCGGGAGAACGCGGCGGTGGCCACCGAGGCCGAACGGGCCACCGTCGCGTACTGTCAGGCACTGCTCGACGAGAACCCTGATGAACTACGCGCCGCACAGGCGCAGTTGCTCGCGTCCGGGCTTCACCTCACGGCCGCCTGGGCGGGCGAGGACGCGGCACGGCTGCTCGCGGAACAGGGCAGAATCGACGAGGCCCGCGCCCCGTTCACGGCCGCTCTGGACGGCTACACCCTCCTCGCGGCCTCCGGTGAACTCCGCCGCGCCTCGGCCGCGTTGCGCACCGAGGGACTGCGGACGGGCGTCAAGGGGCCGCGCGGGCGGCCCGTCTCCGGCTGGGACTCCCTCACCCCGACCCAGCGCCGGGTCGCCGAACTCGTCGCGCAGGGATGCACCAACCCGGAGACCGCGCGCCGACTGTTCGTCTCGCCCCGCACCGTGCAGACCCACGTCTCCCAGATCCTGCGCAAGCTCGGGCTCAGCTCGCGCGTCGGGATCGCGGTCGAGGTGGCACGGCGGCGGGACTGACCGCCAGGGCCTTGGGCCCGAGTGTGGTCAACTGTCCAGCGACATCAGGTTCTTGGCGTGCGCGATCGAGGACTCGGGGGCGGGCCCGTCGGGGTTCTCCGTGGCCAGTGCCTGGTTCGCCGTGACGAAGTCGCGCATCCTCCGCTCGTAGCGGGCGTACGCGGCACGGTGATCGCCCGGCGTCGCGGCGAGGCAGTCGGCCAGTACGTAAGCCCCCACCAGGGCCAGGCTGGTGCCCTGTCCGGACAGGGGGGACGGGCAGTAGCCGGCGTCGCCGAGGAGGACCACCCTGCCCCGGGACCAGTGCTGCATGCGGATCTGGGCCATGGCGTCGCAGTAGAAGTCCGGTGCCCGCTCGGCGGCCTTGGCCAGGCGGGCCCCTTCCCAGTTCAGGGCGGCGAGCCTGTCGACGACGCGCTGCCTCAGGGCGCCCTGGGTGCGCAGATCCGGGGCGAGGGGAGCGGACTCGAAACCGAAGGCGATTCTGAGCTCGGAGTTGTCGCGGACCGACATGACGCCGAAGCCCGCGTCGCCGTCGCGCAGCCACAACTGCCAGTCGTCCAGGGCGAGGAAGTTGTCGGCGCTGAACACCGAGAGGTAGCTGCCCAGATGATGGGCGAAGCGGTCCTCGGGGCCGAAGGCAAGGCGCCGGACGGTCGAGTGCAGGCCGTCGGCGCCGATCACGAGGTCGAAGGTGCGGGGCGCGCCGTGCGTGAACTCGACGTGCACGCCGGTGCTGTCCTCGCGGAGCGCGGTCACGCTGTCGCCGAAGAGGTACTCGACGTCCGCGCGGGTGTGCTCGTAGACCATCCGCACCAGGTCCTCGCGCAGCAGCTCGATGTCGTCGCTGTCGAGCCGTCCGCTGCTGAACACCGCCTCCGTGGAGCGGTCGATCTCCCGGCCGTCGGGGGCGAGGACCGACATGCCGCGCATCCGGGTGCGGACGTGGCGTGCCTGATCCAGGAGGCCCATCCGTTCGATGACGGTGAGGGCGACGCCACGGACGTCCACGGCCTGTCCTCCGGGCCGGGGGCCGGGGGCGCGTTCGACGACGGTGGTCCGGAAGCCGTGGCGGTGCAGCCAGTGGGCGAGTGCGGGCCCGGCGATTCCGCCGCCGGAGACGAGAACGGTCTGCATGGGAAGTTCCTCCGATACGCTGTACGTGCAGGGAACGTACGACGTACGCGCAGGTGCCTCAACCAGCGGAAATGAGTTGCTGTACTAGGGCAGTTGGGCACGCATCGGTGTCCTCCCTGCGAGGCCCTGCACTAGTACAGATCGAGAAGGTGGCCGGACGTGACGAAGCCCACGCGAGCAGCCGGGCAGGCGCCCTATCTGCGGATCGTCGCCGAGGTGCGGCGACGCATCGCCGACGGGGAACTCGTCGCGGGGGACAGGGTTCCCTCCACCCGTCGGATCGCCGCGGAGTGGGGGGTCGCGCTCGCCACCGCCACCAAGGCGCTGACCACCCTTCGCCTGGAGGGACTTGTCGAGACCCGCCCCCGGGTCGGCACCGTCGTCGCCGGAACCACCCCCCTCGTCCCGCCGCCCCGCGCGCACACGCCGCCCGCTCCCGCGCAGGAGCCGGAGTCGGAGCTGACCCTCGACCGGATCGTCCGTGCCGCGGTCGCCCTCGCCGATGCCGAAGGGCTTCAGGCACTCTCCATGCGGGGTGTGGCCGCCCGGCTCGGAGTCGCCGCGATGACGCCCTACCGGTACGTCCCCAGCAAGGACGAACTCGTCCTGCTCATGGCCGACGCAGCCTTCGGCGAGGAGACCTACCCCGCCGATCCGCCCGAAGGGTGGCGCGCCCGTGTCGAGTTGGGCGCCAGGACCCAGTGGACCCTGTACCGCAGGCACCCATGGCTGGCCCAACTCGGCTCGCTGACCCGCCCGTTGCTGGTACCCAACCTGATCGTCCACGGCGAGTGGATGCTCGCCGCCCTGGACGGCCACGGCCTCGATCCCACCACGCTCTTCGACCTGCACGTACTGCTCTACAGCCATGTCCAGGGCCTGGCAGTGCACTTGGAGTGGGAGGCGCACGCCGAGGCGGCCACCGGTCAGTCGGAGGAGCAGTGGATGGACAGCCGGGCCCACGCCCTGCGGGACCTGGTGGAGTCCGGCCGCTTCCCGACCTTCACCAAGGTGGTCGCATCCTTCGACGACGGCTACGACCTGCGGCTCGACGCCCTGTTCGCGAAGGGGCTCGCGGCGCTTCTCCACGGCATCGCGCCCCTGGTGGAGGGCGGCCGGGCAGCGGGCGCGTAGCGGGCGGCACACGCGGCCGGTCCCGGACCGCCGGCGTGGGCGGCCCGGGACCGGGTTGAGGGGTGGGCGTGGGCTACTTCCGCAACTCCAGGCGCAGAGCGAGCTGTTGACCCTTCCGTACGGTCACCGGCTCCGTGAACTCCACCGTCGCCGTGGTCCCGGACACCGTCACCCGGGCGCCCTTGACCGCGCCCCCGGACACGGTCGCGGCCAGGCCCGCCCCGCGCGTACCAGAGGGCACCGCCAGAGTGACCTTGCGCAGGGTGAGCGAGCCGTACCGTACCCGCAGGCCGTCCGTCTGCACCGGGTTGGCGCCCGTGGTGCGGTCCTGCGTGAAGGTGCCCCAGGCGTTGCCGGTGGCGAAGAAGGAGCGGTGGCCCTCCGGCTTGAACGTCGGCGCCAGGGACACCGACTGCCGCGGCCCGTTGTACGCAAAGCCCTGCATACCGGTGAGCAGGGACCAGGCGGACAGGGTGCGCCCGTACCACTTGCCGCACTCGTCGTCACCGTACGGACTGCCCGTACCGTCGCCCGTGGTGCAGGGGCTCATCTCGATGAACGGGCCCTTGCGGGCACGGCCGTCGTAGCGGTCGCTCACCGCCTTGACGACCTTCAGGCCCTCCTCGGTCCGGCCGCGCTGGAGCATCAGGGCGGCGGCGCTGTACTCGAAGCCGGACATGACCTCGTCGTAGTAGAGCGGGGTGTTGGAGGGGCGGTCGTTCTTCGGCCAGGCGATCATCTGGAGTCCGGCGTCGGTCTCCAGCGCGTACTGCCGGAACTTGTGCGCGTAGTTGTAGCCGGAGTACGGGGTGTCGCCGAGGAAGTTGTCCCGGTAGTTGCTCTCGAAGAGGGACTGTGCCGCCTTGTCGGTGTGGGCCTTGTCGTAGATGTCGCCGAGGCCGAGCTGGGTGGACCACCACTGGCCGAGCAGCATGTCGATGGCGGAGCCGTTGCCGTACGAGGCCCCCTGGCCGTTGTTGATCTCGGTGTAGTAGTCGCCGTTGAAGTAGCGCTTCTCGCCGGTGGCCCGGCCCTTCTCGTAGATGGCGGCGTACGTCCTGGCCGTGGCGTCGTCGCCGGTGGCCTCGGCCATCTTCGCGGCGGCGTTGACGGAGGCCAGGTACATCGAGCCGAGCCAGGAGCCGTCGCCGGTCTCGCCGCCGTCGAGGGTGGTGTTGAAGGTGCCGGTCAGGATGCCGTCGTGGTCCTTGTCGCCGAGGCCGACGACGTAGTCCATGGCCTTCTTCACCTTCGGCCAGTTGGCGGCCAGCCACTTCGCGTCGGTGGTCTGGTAGGTGCGGTACGCGGACAGGATCACACCGGTCTGGCCGTCCATGGTGAAGGTCGGGTCGCCGTTGAACCGCATCGGGATCAGGCCCTGGTCGTTGGCGTTGTCGAGCCACTGCTCGGTCCAGCGACGGCCGACCTCCGGCCACAGCCAGGCCTGCGCCTGGGCGTAGTGGAAGACGTGCGTGGGCATGCCGGGGCAGCAGCCCCAGCCCTCGCGGGCGCCGAAGAAGCCGTTCTTCGCCCACCAGACGGAGGGCGAGCGCAGCACCGCGGTGGAGGCGGAGACGCGGTCCAGGACGTAGCGCGGCAGGTTCGAGTCGTACAGCGCGTCGTGGTAGGCCTGCGTCTCGCCGAGCAGACGGTCCCAGTTGTTGGTGAGGTAGTTGGCCACCTGGTCGGCGTCGGACCACCAGTTCTCGTACTGTCTGCCGTCGCCGCCGTTGTAGTTCTTGGCGCCGGGGAAGTGCCAGTTGAGGGTGACCGGGATGGTGGTGGTCCGGCCAGGCCCCAGGGTCAGTTCGGTGGACAGGGCGCCGTCGACCGTGGTGCGGTCGGCCGGGCTGGAGGCCTCGCCGGGACCCTTGAGGCTGCCGTCGTCGGCGAGGTCCTCGCTCAGCGAGCCCATCGAGTCCCAGGAGGCGGTGGAACTGACCTTGGGGGCGTAGGCCGTGAGGTTCATGGTGCCGCCGCCCTTGCCCCGCATGTGCAGCGAGGTCCACGGGCCCGTCGCGCCGGTGCCCCGGGTGACGTGGGACCTGTTCTCGCCGTAGCCGTCGACGACCCGGTTGTTCTCGCCGCCGATCGTGTCGTAGCCGTTGAAGCCCACGGCGTTCTGCTGCGAGGCGAGCAGGGAGACCTTCACCGGCTTGTCGGTGGGATTGGTGAGCTTGAAGCGGTAGATCGCGGTGGGGATCGCCGAGTCCTTGGTGTTGCCCGGGATCATCGGGTTCACCACGTCCTCGGAGACCTTCACGGGCAGTTCCTGGTCCGTGAAGTCGTAGCCCACCAGCGGGTATTCACCGCGCTGGGTCAGCGACTTCATCGCCGGGAAGCCCTCGCCCGCCGCCTTGGTCTGCAGCGAGCGGACCACCGGGGCGCGGCCCTCCTGCTGCGCGCGGATGCCGAAGAAGCTGTTCGGCACCCTGCCCTTGGCGAAGGTGTCCGGGGTGTTGTGCCACTTGTTGCCCTGGAGCTCGCCCAGGTTGTTGAAGATCCACCAGGTGGGCCGGGCGGCGGTGCCGTCGTGCACGATTCCGGCCGAGCCGAGCGGGCCGACCGGGAAGCGGGTGTCGCCCAGCGTCTCGCCCTGGTAGGTCGCGGGCTTCCCCTTGGCGGTGAGGTCCGTGTACGGGCGGGCCAGGGTACGTACCGACTCGGACTCGGCGCCACCGGCGTCCAGAGCGGTGATCCGGTAGAAGTACGTCCGGTCCGCTGCCGCCGAAGTGTCCTTCAAAGAAGGCGAGTTGACGGTGGCGAGCGGGGTGTAGGTGCCGTCGAGGGTCTCGGACCTGGCGACGGCGTAGCGGGTGACCGCCGGGTCGGGCGCGGCCTTCCAGCTCAGCGAGACGGCGTCGGCGGTGCGGGTGACCCGGGGGCTGGTCGGCGCCGCCGGGACGTTGGCGCGGAGGGCGTCGAGGGTGAGGTGCCCCCAACTGCCCGTGGCCCGGTCGACCACCTTGAGCACGACGTCCTTGCCGACCGCGGCCGAGCCGTCAAGCGTGCGGTAGGCCATCACCTCGCTGTTCGTGCCGCGCGCGGTGGCGATTTCACTGCCGCAGCCGCCGGGCGCCGCCGCGTCGTAGGCGCACAGGGCGACATAGGTGTCCTTGCCCGCGCCGCCGCCGACGAGCATCGAGAGGCTGGGGCGTTCCAGGCGGAACTTCGGCGAGACGACGGTGCCGGTGTAGCCGTCGTTCGCCTTCTGCTCGGAGGTCTCCAGCGTGGACAGGAACCGCTTCCCCTCCTTCAGGTACGGGCGCTTCTGGTTGTGGAACTCCGCCCGGTCGGTGACCAGTTGGCCGAAGGCCCCGTCGACGATCCGCCAGCCGTCGGGCAGTGTCGCGCCGTCCTCGAAGCCCTCGGTGAAGGGCTCTGCCGCGTCGGCGGCCCCGGCCGGTTCGGCGCCGGTGGCCGCGCCGACGCCGATCAGGGCGCAGACCGTGACCAGAGCGGTCGTCAGGGAGCGGGCACGGGTGCCGCGCCAGGCCTGCTTCGGCTCGAACCTGCCGCTGGGTGAAGGGAGTTCGGGTCCCGTCCCCTGCTGTCTCGTACGTATCGGCTCGTTGCTCACGACTTCATCAGCTCCCGCAGCTCGGCCTCGCGGTCGGCGTCCCAGTACTTGGCGTCCAGCTCGAAGAAGACCGAGGTGTACGGGAGGGTGAGATCGGTCTTGAGGACGATGACCTGGAACTTCTCGCCCGCCTCGTCGAGCTTCTTGATCAGCTCCTCGTGCAGCACCGGCTCGGTCTCCTGGCCCTTCAGGACCTGGTCCAGGCCGTCGCGGTAGGAGGTGATGCCGGGCGCCGACTTCTCGGGGACGTACTTCATCTCCTTGTCGACCTGCACATGCGCCTTGACGTGCTGTTGCTTGCCCAGCTGCGCCACGACCTCCTTGACCACCTCGGTCTGGTCCGCGCCGGTGGTGAGGGTGCGCACTCCGGCGCTGGTCTGCCGCGGGTAGGCGGAGTCGGCGACGACGATCCAGTTGCGGTGGCCGAGCGTGGGCAGCGCCTGCCTCAGTTCCTTCTGCCAACTGACGCTCTTGGGTGCCTTGGACCGGTGGTCCTGGGCCTGGGTGGCCGAACTGCCCGGTGCGAGGGCGAAGGCGCCGAGGGTGACCGCGGCTGCGGTCACCGGGACCAGAGCGTGGCGCGGCCGGAGTTTTGTACGCAGACTCATCAGCGATACCTCCAATGAATATCTTGAGCTTGTGTCCGATTGGTGGAGAGGAAGCGTCATTTGGTCGCGCCGAGTTGGCGGTAACCCTGGAACCGGAGCAACCTGACGGAGCATTCATCGGAGGACTGTAGGGTCGATTGAGTCAGCGAGCTAGATGTGCGGCACGAATCATTTGTCCCGCGCGTGGTTCCGTGCGATGGCTGTCCGGTGTGCGGCGGGACAGTCGCCGGAGCGGTGTGGTTGAGCCGGTGGGGGTAGCTGAGGCGGGAACCCCAAAAGCCCTGTACGGGCGCGGAGTTGAGGTGTCCGGACCTGTTCGGTGCTGTGGCGCGCGAGGCTCAGGCCCCGCCTGCCCGTTCTCTGAGTTCGATCAGTTCCGCCTGGTAACCGCGGTACGCGGCCCGCAGTTCGGCGGCGGGCCACGGGTCGGGCAGCAGCGCTTCCGGGAGGATGGGGTCCGCGGCCAGGTGCCGGACGAGGGCCGCGGCGAGGGTGAAGCGCTCGGCTTGGTCGCGGGTGGCGGCGAAGTGTGTGTGCAGTTCGGTGGCGCGGGTGGCCCATGCCTCCAACTGCCAGAGTGTGCGGGCCAGTCGCACCGGGTCCTCGTCGGGCTCGCCGTGGAACCAGGTCAGTACGCCGTCCCGTTCGGCGGGCCGCGTCCGGCGCAGATTCGCGGGGCGCAGCCACAGGCCCTCGCGCAGTTCGGCAAGGCGCAGCCGGGTGAGCTCGGTGCGCAGTTCGGCGCGGTCGGCGGGGCTGCGGCCGGTCGCCGTCACCGCGGCGATCTCCCAACTCCCCTGCCAGTCAAGGGTGTCGGGGGTGAGCGCGGCGTCCTGGCGGCGCTGGCGTCCGGCGAGCCGTTCGCTCAGCCGGTAGGTGGCATCCGCGCGCAGCAGGTCCCCCGCCGCGACCATCCGGGTCAGCGCCACGCGCAGGGTGGGCTCGCTGATGTCGAACAGGGCGCCGATGCGGACCAGGTCGCGGGCGGGCAGTTCGGGCGGGTGTGCGCCGAGCAGCACGCTGAGGACGACCGAGCGCGCGGTCAGCGGCCGCAGGCCCAGCTCCTCGTTCCCGCCCGCTCTCGCCACGCCCGGTCCGCCTCCACTGTCCGTGTCCGTTGCCTCTGTGCCTCTGTGCCCGCCCGGTCGGGTACCGCGGCACCACGTCCGCGGCAGCGGCGGGCGCCGTCAGGTCCCCGTGGCTATCGGTGCCGGGGGCCTGATCGAGGTTATCGGCCACCTCGTCCCGGTGGCGGGGCGGTCGGCGGGGCCGTGCCCTCGGCCTTGCGATGTCGGCTCCGCACAAGTACTCATTACAGTCTTGCTGCGACCGCAGAGAAGTCGTAATACTCGCCTCATGGACACCATCCCGGAGGTGACGCCCATGCCGTCGACACAGACCGCTCAGCCGTACGCCCAGCCGTACGCCACCCACGAGGTCGACAACCAGCCGCCCCCGCTCGCGCCCTACGACGCCGCCCAGGACCCCGCGCTTCTGGAGGGGCTGAACCGGGAGGGCGCGGGCTGGGCCGAACAGGATGTGCGGCGGTTCGGGCAGCGGGCCGGGAGCCCGGAGGCCCAGGAGTGGGCCGAGCAGGCCAACGTCCACGAGCCCGTGCTGCGCACCCACGACCGCTGGGGCCACCGCATCGACGAGGTCGAGTTCCACCCGAGCTGGCACCACCTGATGCGCACCGCCGTCGCCGAGGGCGGTGGCGGCGCGGCCTGGGCCGACGAGCGGCCGGGGGCACACGTCGCGCGGTACGCGGGGGCGCTCGTATGGGGCCACACCGAGGCCGGGCACGGCTGCCCCTTGGCCATGACGTACGCGGTGGTCCCGGCCCTGCGTGCGGAGCCCCAACTCGCCTCCGTCTACGAGCCGTTGCTGACCAGCCGGGTGTACGACCCGGAGCTGCGGGTGCCCACCGAGAAGCGGGGCATCCTTGCCGGAATGGGCATGACGGAGAAGCAGGGCGGCTCCGATGTGCGCACCAACACCACCGTGGCGACGCCGACCGGCGAGGACGGCCTCTACACGCTGCGCGGGCACAAGTGGTTCACCTCGGCGCCCATGTGCGACGTGTTCCTGGTGCTCGCCCAGGCGCCCGGCGGCCTGAGCTGCTTCCTGGTACCGCGGATCCTCCCCGACGGCACCCGCAACACCTTCCGCATCCAGCGCCTGAAGGACAAGCTGGGCAACCGCTCCAACGCCTCCTCCGAGCCCGAGTTCGACGGCACTCTCGCCTGGCGGGTCGGCCCCGAGGGGCACGGCGTGAAGACCATCATCGAGATGGTCAACTGCACCCGCCTGGACTGTGTTTCCGGATCCGCCTCGCTGATGCGCAAGGCGCTGGTCGAGGCCGGGCACCACGTGGCGTACCGCTCCGCCTTCGGCGCCCGCCTGATCGACCAGCCGCTGATGCGCAACGTCATCGCCGACCTCGCCGTGGAGTCCGAGGCCGCCACCACCCTGACCCTGCGCCTGGCCGGAGCCGCCGACCGCAGCATCCGCGGCGACGAGCGGGAGCGCTCCTTCCGCCGGATCGCCACCGCGCTCGGCAAGTACTGGGTGACCAAGCGCGCCCCCGCCTTCACCGCCGAGGCCCTGGAGTGCCTGGGCGGCAACGGCTACGTCGAGGACTCCGGCATGCCCCGCCTCTACCGCGAGGCCCCGCTCAACTCGGTCTGGGAGGGCTCCGGCAACGTCAACGCCCTGGACGTGCTGCGCGTCCTCGGCAAGGAACCCGCCGCGGCCACCGCCCTGCTCGACGAACTCGCCCTGGCCAAGGGCGCGGACCGGCGCCTGGACGCCGCCGTCGCCCGGATCGGCACCGAGCTGAGCGACCTCGCCGACATCCAGACCCGGGCCCGCTACCTGGTCGAGCTGATGGCCCTGACCCTCCAGGGCTCCCTGCTGGTACGGCACGCACCGGCCGCCGTCGCCGACGCCTTCTGCGCCACCCGCCTCGGTGACGCCGGGGGCCTGGCCTTCGGCACCCTGCCCGCCTCGGCGGACCTGACCGGCATCATCGACCGCTCGCAGGCGGTACCGCGATGAGTGTGCACGTACAACGGCACGGTCCGGTCACCGTCGTCACCCTGGACCGGCCCGAGGTCCGCAACGCCGTCGACTCCACCCACGCCGCCCAACTCACCGCCGCCTTCGAGGAGTTCGACAACGACCCGGACGCCTCGGTGGCGATCCTGTACGGGAGCGGCGGCACCTTCTGCGCCGGGGCCGACCTGAAGGCGGTGGCCCGGGGCGATGTGGTGGTCGGCGCTCCCGGCGAGGGCCCGGCCGGAATGGGACCGACCCGGCTGCTGCTCGGCAAGCCGGTGATCGCGGCCGTCGAGGGCCACGCGGTGGCGGGCGGCCTGGAACTCGCGCTCTGGGCGGACCTGCGGGTTGCCGACCCCGGCGCCGTCTTCGGGGTCTTCTGCCGTCGGTGGGGCGTCCCCCTCATCGACGGCGGTACGGTCCGGCTGCCGCGCCTGATCGGCCAGTCGCACGCCCTGGACATGATCCTCACCGGGCGCCCGGTCGAGGCCGACGAGGCGCTGCGGATGGGCCTGGCCAACCGGATCAGCGCACCCGGCGCCGTACTCGACGAAGCGCTCGCCCTGGCACGGCAGTTGGCGGCCTTCCCGCAGACCTGTATGCGCCGCGACAGGCTCTCGGTCCACGAACAGGACGGCCTCGGACTCGACGAGGCGATCGCCAACGAGTGGCGTCACGGCCTGAGTTCACTGGCCGAGGACACCCTTCCCGGGGCGGCACGGTTCGCCGCCGGGGAGGGACGGCACGGGGCGTTCGCCGAGTCCGCGCCCGCCGCCTCGTCCGTACAGGCAGACTCTTCCGCCCCCGACAACCCGGGAGCAGACCGGTGACCGACAGCGCTGAGCACGACGGCTCTGAACACGACAGCTCTGAACACGGCCAGGAATCAAGGGACTTGCGGGATTCACGGGACTCGGGGGAGACCCCCGGTACCGTACGCGCCGAACGCGACGCCCACCCCGACAAACCCGACCGCCCCGGTGACCGCCCGGCCGCCTGGCGCGAGGGCTGGCGGGACGGTGCCGACTCCCTCTATACGGACCGGCCCCGGCCCGCCGTACGGGACACGTACCGCACCCTCACCTACGAGGTGGACGGACGGATCGCCCGCATCACCTTCAACCGTCCCGAGCGCGGCAACGCCATCACGCCGGACACCCCGCTGGACCTGGCCGCGGCGGTCGAACGCGCCGACCTGGACCCGGCCGTGCACGTGATCGTGGTCTCCGGGCGCGGCAAGGGGTTCTGCGGCGGGTACGACCTGGACCTGTTCGCCGAGCACGCGGACCGGCCGGCGGGAGGGCCGTCCCCGGCCGGTACCGTCCTGGACCCGGTGGTCCAGGCACGCAACCACGACCCGGCGCGGCAGTGGGACCCGATGGCCGACTTCGCCATGATGAGCCGCTTCAACAAGGGCTTCGCGGCCCTGCTGCACGCCGACAAGCCGACCGTGGCCAAGCTGCACGGCTTCTGTGTGGCGGGCGGTACCGACATCGCGCTGTACTGCGATCTCATCGTGGCGGCCGACGACACCAAGATCGGCTACCCGCCGACCCGGGTCTGGGGCGTGCCCGCCGCGGGCATGTGGGCCCACAGGATCGGCGACCAGCGGGCCAAACGGCTGCTGCTGACCGGCGACTGCATCAGCGGGGCCCAGGCCGCCGAGTGGGGTCTCGCCGTGGAGTCCGCGCCCGCCGAGGAGCTGGACGCGGTCACCGAACGGCTCCTGGACAAGATCGCCATGATGCCGGTCAACCAGCTGATGATGGTCAAACTCGCCCTGAACAGTGCCCTGTTGGCCCAGGGAGTCCAGAACTCGGCCACCATCAGCACCGTCTTCGACGGCATCTCCCGGCACACCCGCGAGGGCTACGCCTTCCAGGAGCGCGCCATGACCGCGGGCTTCCGGGAGGCGGTACGCGAACGGGACGAGGCCTTCCGGGACCACCGGCGGACGCAGTTCGAGTCCGGGGGCGGTACCGCGGAGGAGGCGGCCCCGTGACGCATCCGGCCGGACCGGCCACCCCGACCGTCCGCGCGACGGGATCGCCCTCTCCGCGCTGAGCCGGTGTCCCGCAGGCGTCCGCGGAAGCCTGCGGGACCGCCGTGCCAGCGGATCCCCGTGCCAGCGGATCCCCCGTACCAGTGGATCCCCGTACTAGTGGATCTTCGAGCTGATGGCCCGGGACATGACATCCAGGCCTATCAGGTTGAAGGGCTTCCCGAGGGTGCGCATCAGGGAGTCCTCGGACGGACGGAAGATGCCGTTCTCGGCGTACCTGCCGCCCTGGAACGCGCCGATGACTCCTCCGTCCGGTGTGGCGCGGCCCAGGTAGGACGCCCACTTGGCGCCGGCCGGGTCCGTGGTGACGTTCGGCTCGGCGGGCTCCCCGCCGGAGTGGGTGGTGCCGGGGGTGTAGTACTCGTCGGCCAATCCGCCCACGGAGTGGCCGAGTTCGTGGATGGCTATCTGCCCGGCTTGGTCGTTGGCGCCCGCCACGGTGGCAAGACTCGGGTAACCGGCGCCTCCGTACTTGGCGGTGTTGCCGACGGCGACGATCGCGTCCTGGCCGGGGGCCTGACCGGCGTACGACTGCGCCTTCGCCTCGTTGAGGCAGAGCAGCCGTTCCGTGCCGCCGCAGAAGAAGCCCATGTCCAGGGCGGTGTCGCGGTCGATGCCCTCGGAGGGGTCGTTGTCCACGCCGGATTCCGGTGAGACGACGTTGACGAGCCAGACATTGACCGAGTCGCGGTACTGGCTCCATGGCTCGGTGGCCGCGATCTCCTCCCACTTGGCCTCCGCGTGCTGCCGCAGCGTGCCCTGCTCGGAGGCGGTGTAGCCGTCGCCGACGATCACCATGTCGAAGCGGCTGTCCGACGGGCCGGTCTCCTGGATCGGGACCACGTCCGCCGCCTTCGCTGCCCGGAGAGCGCGCGCGTCGGGCGCCGGGTCGGCCTGCTTCGGCACGCGGACCTTGGTGATGGTGCCGTCGGGCGAGAAGACCTCCCGCCACTGGGTCGGCCCGGGTTGTCCGGCGGTGGCCGAACCGCTGTTGGCCGAACCGGCGTTGGTCGAACCGGCGTTGGCCGAACCGGCGTTGGCCGAACTTACGGGAACGGCCGCGAGAGCGGCGGCGAACAGCGTGGCGGCGAGCCATGGCAGGGAACTTCTGCGACGCATCGGTGTCTCCTTACGGCGAAGAGTGGGGGGTGTGGGGGAGCGCCAATCGAGGAGCTGGCCTGGGTAGCCCCGGCCGGTGCCGGTGATCCGGCGGTCGAGGTGTGGTCGGCCGGAGGAGCCCTGCGGCCAGTGGCAGGGGTGAGCGAGTGTGCGGAGTACAGGGGGCCAACCAGCCGTATGTAAGTGATGAGATAAGTCGACGTACGGCGGGAGTTAAGTTAGCGGGCGTGTCAGATCCCTGACAACCGTTTGGGCGGTACTGTGCTCCGCGCGGTGCTCGGGGTGCCGGTACGCCCCGTCAGAAGGGTCTGGCCGGTGCGGGACCCAGGGTCGTCGTGCCGGGTGCCGCCTGGTGGCTGAGGCCGGTGCGGTAGGTGTCCAGTGCCGCTTCGACACGGCCGGTGCGCCGGTAGAGGTCGCCGAGGAGGCGGCAGAGGTCGGCCAGATCGCCCGCCGCCTCCGCGTGTTCGAGCAGGCGGAGGGCGCTCAGATAGTGCTCCTCCGCCCGGCCGTTGTCCTCGTGGCGTTCGGCGATCAGGCCGAGCAGGCGGTGAGCGCCCGCCTCGTGCACCGCGCCGCGTCCGGAGCCGAAGCCGCCGAGCAGGTCACGAAGGAGCGACTCGGCCTGCTCGTCCTTGCCCTGACGGTGGAGCACATCGGCGAGTTCGACGCCGACCTGGTGCGCGTACAGGGCGGCCCGGCGCGAGACGAGCATGCCCTGCGCCGTCCGGTACGCCGCCTCGGCCTCCCCGAGGGTGCCCGCCTGCGCGAGGACGTACCCCCGCATCCAGTGGCAGTGGGCGAGTTCGGTGCGGATCTGCAACTGCTGGTAGTACTCGGATGCCTTCACGAGTGAGGCGTCCGCCTCGGCCGCGCGTCCCTCCGCGATCATCGTGCGGGCGACGCTGCGGTGCATCCGGGCGACCAGGGCGGGATCGGCGACCTCCGGGGCGAGCGCGAGGGCCAGTTCCGCCGCTTGCGCGGCACGGGCATGGGTGCCCAGGTCCATGTACGGACCGATGATGGCGGTGTACAGCTGGACCAGGGCCGCGGGGTCGCGCAATCCCCTGGCGTTGAGTTCCTCGAGCGCCGTCTCCAACAGGTAGCAGGCGTACCGGAGTTCACCGGCGAGCAGATGAGTGAGGGCCCGGCCCCGGATGGCGGGCACCCGCTGGGTGAGCGGTGCCCCGGCCTGCGACAGGACCGATTCCGCCGCCTCGAAGTACTCACGCGCGGGGCCCAGTTCACCGGCCTCTACCGCGCAGTTCCCGAGCCCCACCAGGGCAGCCGCATGTTCGGCGTCCAGGCCGTACTGTGCGGCTTCCTGGTCGAGACGGGCGTAGAGCGCGGCCGCGTCCTCCGGGTCTCCGGTGGCCAGGACCCGCTGTGCCTCGGTGAGCCGCATGCGCAGCTCGGTCGCGGCATGCGCGGGCCGCCCGCTGACCAGTTCCTCGTAACCGACGCCCAGGCGACCTGCGATGTGGCGCAGCGCCTTCTCCGAAGGCTGGACCTTGCCCGCCTCCACGGTGGAGATGTAGGGGGCGGTGTACGAGGGATCGGCGACCTGGCGTTGGGTAAGGCCGCGTTCGACGCGCAGCCGGTACACACGGCGGCCGAGCGTTTCCGAACCGTCGGGGAAGGCGCTGGGGCGGGCGTCGCCCGGCGCGGCCGACGCCTGCGAGGGTGCACGGGACCGCCCGTCGCGCGTTCCCCTGGGCGAGGCGGCCGGTCCGGGTGCCCGCTTCTGGCTCATCAGCGCCTGATCCGCTCCGGTGAACTGTCGTCCGGCCCCGACTCGCTCGGGGTTGGCACAGGCGAGTGGTGACCGAGGCGGCCTTCCCACCTGCGCGGAGAGCCTACGTGCCCTCGCGCCCGTAGGTTAAGTGCCCGGCCGGGCGGATTCAACGTGGCCGTTCGGTGCCTGGTGCTCCAGGGTTCTTCCGCGCACCCGCGGGTCGGCGGCGGTCGGTGGGGGATCAGTGATGGGTGAGGAAGTCCTCGGTGCCCTGGTTGTCGATCAGGGCGTTGAGGGCGTCGGCGAAGAAGGTCTGCTTCATCAGGCCGTGCACCGGGCCGCGCTTGCCGGTGAGCGGACGTACCAACTCCACGGCCAGCGTGCGCAGTTCGCCCTCGGCGGCGGTGGCCTCGGCGATGCCGGAGGCGAGGGCCTCGGGGCCGGTGTAGCGGCGGCCGGTGGTGATGGCCTCCAGGGCGGCGGCCGGGGGCAGCTTGGACTTGATCATGGCGGACATGCCCGGCGTGAAGGGGATGCCGAGGTCGATCTCGGGCAGACAGAACCAGCCCCGGTCGGCACGCATCACACGCCGGTCGTGCGCCAGCGCGAGCACCGCGCCCCCGGCGAAGGCGTGCCCCTGGAGGGCGGCCACGCTCACCATCGGCAGGACGCACAGCCGCGCCAACAGCCTTTGGTACGAAGCGAGATACGCGGCGAACTGCTCGGCCGGGTCGGCGAAGCGCTCACGGTCCAGGCCGTTGGACCAGAACTTGCCGGTGCCGGTGGTGACCAGCGCCGCCGGACCGGTGGACTGCTCGATCTCGTCGAGGAGTTCGTGCATCCGCCGCAGCCACTCGGTGGTGGCGAGGTTCTCGGTGTCGCGCTGTCCGGGCTCACCGAGGTCGAGCACAAAGACGTCGCCGTCGCGTTGCAGATGAGGCATGGCGGATTCCTTGCCGGAGTCGGACGGGCCCGCCGGTGCGTCCGGCGGGCCACAGTGGGTCGTACGAGGGAGGTCGTACGGGGAAGCCGTACGGAGAGGTCGTATGGCGGGGTCGTACGGGAAAGCCGTACGGGAGGTCAGGCGTCCAGGAACAGGTCGAGTTCCAGCTCGCCCTCGGCGTCACCGGCGCGGTATCCGGACAGGTCGGTGACGCCCTCCTCGGCAAGCACCTCGTCGTCGAGGAAGTGGTGACCGGTGCAGGCGGTGGCGTCGCGGGTGAGGATCGCGTACGCGGCGTCGGCGACGATGGCCGAGGAGCGCGAGCGCTCGGCGCCGCCGAGCAGATTGCGGATCGCCGCGGTGTCGATCAGGGTGCGCGGCCACAGAGAGTTGGCGGCGACGCCGTGCGCCGCGAACTCGTGCGCGAAGCCCACGGTGCACAGGCTCATGCCGTACTTGGACAGCGTGTAGGCGAGGTGGCGGCCGGGCCAGTGCGGGGCGGGGTTGAGCGGCGGGGACAGCGTGAGCACGTGTGCGTTGGACGACTCGCGCAGGTGCGGCAGCGCGGTCTTGGTGAGCAGGAAGGTGCCCCGGGCGTTGATGTCCTGCATCAGGTCGTAGCGCTTCATGTCGGCGTCCGCGGTGGGCGACAGGTCGATCGCGCTCGCGTTGTTCACCATGATGTCGATGCCGCCGAAGCGCTCGACCGCGGCGGCGACCGCCCGCTCGACGTCCGCGTCCACCCGTACGTCCCCGACCACGGCCAGGGCCCGGCCCCCGGCCGCCTCGATCTCGGCGGCCGCCGTGTGCACGGTGCCCTCCAGCTTCGGGTGCGGCTCGGCGGTCTTCGCCAGGAGCACCACATTGGCGCCGTCCTTGGCGGCCCGCAGGGCGATGGCCAGGCCGATGCCCCGGCTTCCGCCCGACATCAGGATCGTCCGGCCGGCGAGGGTGCGTTCCATGAGGCGGCTCCACTCCAAGTGTGCAGGGTTGGCTAATAATAAGCAGTACAAATTATTGGTCCTGCACTGTCAAGGTGAGGGAGGAGTGGGGTGGCGCACTGCCGTGGGTCGCCTGTGCCGCCTGTGTGCGGCGTGCTCGGCCGGGCCCGGGTGTGACACTGCTCATGGAGCACTTCCGGTGTGACAGCGGCCTTGACAGACCGAACCAGGTGATCTGGGATTCCGGTGGGATACACGATCAACGATCACCGACGTTCGACCAACGAGGAGAATCTCAATGTCCGTCCTCAACGCCCGTACGGCCGGTGTCGCCGTCGCCGCGACCGGAGCCGCCCACTTCGTGGTGCCCGGCGCCTTCGAAGCCCTGACCGTCCGCCTCTTCCCGACCGACACCCGCACCTGGATCCGCCGCAACGGCACGACCGAGCTCGTGCTCGGCACCGCGGTCGCCGTGCCGCGTACACGTGCCTTCGGGGCGGTCGGGCTGGCCGCGTACGCGGGCTGGCTCGCCTTCCGGGCCGTCAAGCAGCGCTGAGACCTACGGGTTCGGTTCCGGTGAGCGGCCGGTGCGGTGCGTGTGCCGCACCGGCCCCGGTGTCTCAGCCCTCCGGTGAGCCCAACTCCCGCTCTCGCACGGCCGGTTCCCGCTTCTCCGGGGCCGCCGCCCGGGTCAGGCGCGCGGTGTAGTCCCTGCGCTCCGGACGGTCCGGCCGCAGCGCCCGGTCGTCGCGGACCAGGCGCCGGATCAGGTTGAGTGCCGGCTCCGGGGTGAGCCGGGCCAGGTTCGCGAGGACGCCCACGTAGCGCGGAACCGCGAGCTCCGCGGCGCGGGTGCGTACCGAGTCGAGGACCGCGGCGGCGATCGCCTCCGGCTCGACCTTGGGCAGCGGCGCCATGCTGAGGCCGGAGGCGAGCGAGGTGTCGACGGCGGACGGCAGTACGGCGCTGACGCTCACCCCGTGCGGCCGCATCTCCAGCCGGGTCGCGGCGGTCAGCCCGACGACCGCGAACTTGGTGGCGTTGTAGACGGCGAGTCCTTTGACGGGGAACTTGCCCGCGAGTGAGGCGATGTTGACCACATGGCCGCGTCCCCGCTCGGTCATCCCGGGCAGCGCGAGCCGCATGCCGTTCCGTACGCCGTGCAGATTCACCTCCACCGTCAGGCGGTCGACCGCGTCGTCGAGCTCCAGGAAGTGGCCGTTGGGCATCACTCCGGCGTTGTTGACGAGGATGTCGAGCTCGCCGTGCGCCGCGGCCGCCTCGGCGAGGAAGGCCGCGTAGGACGCCTTGTCCGTGACGTCCACCCGGTGGCCGGTGGCGTGCGGGCCGAGTCCGGCGGCCTCCCGGGCGGCGAGTTCGCCGTCGAGGTCGCCCAGGGCGACATGCGCGCCACGGGCGGCGAAGGCCCGCGCGGTGGCCAGGCCGATGCCACGCGCGGCGCCGGTGATCACGACGTTGGCGCCGATCGGGTTGATGCCCGGATACCTCATACGTCGCTCTCCTGTCGTGCGCGGGAGGGGGTCAGGGTGAAGTCGCGGGAGTCGAACCGGCCCACCCGGCTGCGGAGTTGGCCCGTGGACCACGGCCAGCTGAAGCTGTTGCGGCCGTTGGCGTCGAGGTAATAGCTGCGGCAGCCGCCGGAGTTGTAGACGGTGCCGGCCAGAGCGGCCTGAAGTTCCTTGTTGAAGGCGGCTTGTACCTCGGCGCGCACCTCGATCGTGGCCGAGCCACTGGAGCGCGCGGTACGAAGGGCGCCGAGCACGAGCTCCAACTGCGCCTCCAGGATGGCGAACGCGGAGGAGTGGCCGGTGCCGAGGCCGGGTCCGAGGAGCAGGAAGGCGTTGGGGAAGCCCGCCGTGACCGTACCGAGGTACGCCTCGGGCGAGCCCTGCCAGTGGTCGGCCAGCGTGCGGCCCGCTCCGTCGTGGACGTGGTCGGCCAGCGGCATGTCGAGGATGTGGAAGCCGGTGCCGAGGATGATGGCGTCCACCTCGGCGCGGCTGCCGTCGGCGCCGACCACCGTACTTCCCTCGACCGCGCGTACCGCCGAGGCGTGCACCTCTACATTCGGCCTGGTCAGCGCCGGGTAGTAGTAGTTGGAGAACAGGATCCGCTTGCAGCCGATGGTGTAGTCGGGGGTGAGTTTGCGGCGCAGTTCGCGGTCGCGGACCGTGGCTCGCAGATGCGCCCGGGCCACCGCCTGTACGCCGCGCATCAAGCCCGGCTTGCGGAAGCCGCGGCCCAGGGTTTCCATGGCCCGGTACTCCACCGCCGCCAACCCGGCCCGCGCGCCGGGCAGTTGGCGCATCGCCCACCGCTCGGCCTTGGGTATGTGGTGGTCCAGCTTGGGCAGCACCCACTGGGCGGTCCGCTGGAAAAGATGCAGCCGGTCGACCCGGGGCGCGATGGCCGGGACGAACTGGACGGCCGAGGCTCCGGTGCCGAGGACGGCGACCCGCTTGCCGCTGAGGTCGTAGTCGTGGTTCCAGCGCGCGGAGTGGAACACCTCGCCGGGGAACGACTCCAGGCCCGGGATCTCGGGCGTCAGCGGCTCGTTCCACGGCCCGGCCCCGGCGATCAGGAACCGCGCGGTGAACTCGCCCGCGGTGGTCCGGACCAGCCAGCGGCCCTGCGCGGGCTGCCAGTGCGCCTCGGTCATCCGTACCCCGAACCGGGTGTGCTCGCGCAGCCGGTGGCGGTCCGCGACCTGCCGTACGTAGGCGAGGATCTCCGGCTGGTTCGCGTACACCCGCGTCCACTCGGGGTTCGGCGCGAACGAGTAGCTGTA
Organism: Streptomyces sp. NA04227; assembly: GCF_013364195.1. Classification (NCBI taxonomy): domain Bacteria; kingdom Bacillati; phylum Actinomycetota; class Actinomycetes; order Kitasatosporales; family Streptomycetaceae; genus Streptomyces; species Streptomyces sp. NA04227. Next base: position 4,828,964 of record NZ_CP054918.1, read on the forward strand.
CAGGCGCGAGGGCACGTCGCACTGGCAGCCCGGATAGGTGTTGGCCCGCCAGGTGCCGCCGAAGTCCTCGGCCGCCTCGATGATCAGGAAGTCACGGATCCCGGCCTCCCGCAGCCGAACTCCCGCGCCCACACCGGAGATTCCGGCGCCGATGACGAGGACCTCGAACTCGGTCGGGGCGCTCGGCTCCCCACTCGGCTTTCCACTTGGCTGTGCACTCATACGGCAACACCCCTGTCGATGGCTCGTTTTACGCGGTCATGGGCGGTGCGCAGGGAGACGTCGAGGGTGGCGGGACGGCGGCGGAAGTCCATGAAGTTGAAGCCCATGACGTCCAGTTCCTCGATCCCGGGCTCGACCCGGACCACCCGCGTTCCCGCCGCCCGCAGCTGGCTCACCTCGGCGTCGACGGTCCGCGTCATCCAGCGCCGCAGGACCCGCTCGCCCCGGGACAGGCCGCTGGCGGGCGCACCTCCGGACGTGGACATCGGGGCGACGATCACCACCTCGTCCAGGCCGAGCGGTACGAGCAGATCGGCGGAGGTCGGGGAGACGGCGCCGCCGTCGACGTAGGAGCGCCCCGCGATACGTACCGGCGGGAACCAGCCCGGGATCGCCCACGAGGCGGCAAGCGCGCCGGCGATGTCGGCGGCGGGGGCGTCCGGGGCGCCGAAGGGGACCCGCCTGCCGGTGCGGGCGTCGGCCGCGACCAGCCAGGTGCGCGAGGTGTCCGGCCAGGTGTGGCCGTCGGCGAGGCCGGTGCCGAACGCGCGCAGCCACCCGGCGTCCCCGCGACCGCGGGGCAGCAGACCGAGGAGGCCGGATCCGGCGGAGACCCGGCCACGGGCGGCCGCCGGGATCAGCCCGGCGGCCGGCAGCCACGGCCAGGGGACCGGCGGCAGTGCGCCCGGATCGGTGTCGACGTGCGCCCGCAGCAGCGGGTCCGCGTCGCTGTCCCCGCGCAGGGCCGCGAGCAACTGGGTCACCGACCGGCCCGCCCCGAGAGCGGTCACGATCTCCGCCCCGGCGGACGTGCCGACCAGCACCTCCGCCGTCCGCGCGTCCCAGTCGAGCTCCGCTTCCAGCGCGGCCAGAGCGGCGACCGTCCACGCGAACCCGAGCGTCCCGCCGCATCCCACCACCAGCGCGCGTCGTCGTCGCTGCTCCACAGATCCTCCCGGTATCCGGATACTTATGGGATCTGAAAGCTAGCGGTACGCTGCTGTCGTGGCAAGACTGACCAGGGCCGAGAGCCAGGCCCGCACCCGTGAGCACGTCCTGGAAACCGCGTACACCCTCTTCCTGCGCGACGGCTTCGCGACGACCTCGATGGACCGGGTCGCCGAGGCGGCGGGCTATTCAAAGGGGGCGGTGTACTCCAACTTCGCCACGAAGAACGAGCTCTGCCTGGCGGTGCTCGACCGGATCGTCACCGAGCAGATGACCCGCCTGACCGCCGAACTCGACGGCACCCACCGCGTCGACGACCGCATCGCGGGCTTCGCCCGCTGGGCCGAACAGCACATCGGCGACAGCCCCTGGACGTCCCTGGAAGTCGAATTCGCCACCGCCACCCGCCGCGACAAGGACGTCTGCCGTCAACTCGCCGCCCGGCGGCGCAAGATCACCGAGGGCGTGGCGGAGCTGATCGAGGCGCAGGCGCGGGAGTTCGGGCTGACGCTGTCGATGCCCGCGGACATCGCGGCGGTGACGTTGCTGAGTCTGGGGATCGGGCTGGGGGTGCAGCGGGCGTTCGATCCGAGCGTGCCGGTGGAGCCGTTGGTGGATTTGCTTTATCAGGTGATGCGGGGGATGGGATAAGTCGGTCCAGGTGGGGGAGAGTTGGCGACCGAATCGCGGTCAAGGGGTCAGTCCCGCACGTGCGGGGACCACTCGCCGCCGAGCTGGTCGAGGTTCACGGTCTGGGGATCAACCCCGCACGCGCGGGGACCACCGCTTCCCCCAGAACACCGTCATCTGTACCGAGGGACCAACCCCGCACGCGCGAGGACCGTACTTCCCGACCTGCAACTCCCTTTGGGCTAAGCCCAGTTCCGAAGCACTTTCACCGAATCCGGTAATTCAGAACTCAAAGGAGAGTGCTGGTCGATATCAGACCATCACGGCCAAACCAAACAATAAGGCTGATGCCCAGCCTCATGCAGCCGATGGCTGAAGTCCTGCCACTCGTGCAGCAGTTGATACACATCGAACGCGTTGCGCGGTCCCCCGCGATCCGGCACCGTCGACCAGATGAACGCCGCGGCGCCCACCGTCTCCTCGCCGATTCCGCGCAGTGGGTCGACCACCGTCATGGGGAGCTTCACGACCGCGTAGTCCGGGTGCAGGACGACCAGTTCGAGGGGCGGGACGCGGTGCAGGGGGACGCCCTCGATGCCGGTGAGGACCATCGCGGCCATCGTCTCCGGCTTGATCTTGGTGAACATGCCGCCCATGCCCAGCTCGTCGCCGCCGAGCTCGTCGGGGCGCATCGAGATGGGGACGCGGGCCGCCGTCGCGCCGTCGGGCGCGCCGAAGTACTTGTACGTCACCCCCACCCGGCCACTCCTGCTTCCCGGCACCGTGCTCCCGGTCTCGCCGTGCCCGAGGGGCAGCTGGCCGCCGGTCTGTTCCGTCTCGGCCGCCGGGGTCTCGCGCTCCGTCGCCTGCGCCTCGCGCCGGTGCTTGCCCCGCCGGGCACGCCTGGGGCCGAGGTCGTCAGTACCCTCGCCCAGTCCGCCACCGCGTTGCATATCTCCACCCGACTCGTCATCCGGACGCGCGGGCCCCGCCACGCAGACCGATCATCGTGTCAATGACCTCCCCCACGGCCGCGCGCCGAAACGTGCGGCGGCACACCTGTCCCCGGCTCGCGACGCACCTCACGCCGCGGTGTGCAGGAATGCCCGTGAGAACCCCCGGACCATGTTAGGTGGTATGCCCTTGCCGCGACCACGGAAGAAGGGTGCCGATCACGTCCGGGCAGCCGAAATCCGCCGTAGTCGACTGGTAGACACGCGTATTCGTGGAAACCCGGCCCCGTCGGTTCCGGATGGTTGCGGTGGATTCGGCCGTCCGTCGCCCCCTCGTCGCCGGGCCGTCGTCCGCGGTGCGTCCGCCGTGCCTCCGGCCCGCGCAGGGCACTCGACCGTCGCCGGACCGGCGAGCGTCCGGTCAGGCGGGCCGCCGTCCGCCGGGCCGGTGGCCCTGCCCGCCGGCCCCGTACGAAGGGGCCGGGGCGGGCCCGGGACCCGGGGGCGCGGGCCGTACGCTGAGGGGTATGGCAGAGGCGAACATCAACCACGGCACCGCCACGGCGGCGGGGGCCGTGCCCTATCCCGCGGACGCGCCCCGATCGGCCGCGCTGTTCGGCCGGGCTTCACAGGTGACCCCGGGTGGCGTGAACTCGCCGGTCCGGGCCTTCCGGGCGGTCGGCGGCACACCCCGCTTCATGGTCTCGGGCACCGGTCCCTACCTCACCGACGCGGACGGCCGCGAGTACGTGGACCTGGTCTGCTCCTGGGGTCCGATGATCCTCGGTCACTCGCACCCCGAGGTGCTCGCCGCGGTCCAGGCCGCCGCGGCCCGCGGTACCTCCTTCGGTACGCCGGGGGAGGGCGAGGTCGAGCTCGCCGAGGAGATCGTGGCGCGGGTGGCGCCGGTCGAGCAGGTGCGGCTGGTGTCCTCGGGTACCGAGGCGACCATGTCGGCGATCCGGCTGGCGCGCGGCTTCACCGGCCGCGCCAAGGTGGTCAAGTTCGCGGGCTGCTACCACGGCCACGTGGACGCCCTGCTCGCCGCCGCCGGATCGGGCGTCGCCACCTTCGGACTGCCGGACACCCCGGGCGTCACCGGTGCCCAGGCGGGCGAGACCCTGGTCCTGCCGTACAACGACCTCGCGGCCGTGCGCGAGGCCTTCGCCGCGCACCCCGGCGAGATCGCCTGTGTGATCACCGAGGCCTCGCCCGGCAACATGGGCGTGGTCCCGCCGCTGGACGGCTTCAACGCCGGGCTCAAGGAACTGTGCGCGGCCGACGGCGCGCTGTTCATCTCCGACGAGGTGATGACCGGCTTCCGTACCTCGAAGGCGGGCTGGTTCGGGGTCGACGGGGTGGTGCCCGACCTGATGACCTTCGGCAAGGTCATGGGCGGCGGCTTCCCGGCGGCGGCCTTCGGCGGCCGCGCCGATGTCATGGCGCACCTCGCCCCCGCGGGTCCCGTCTACCAGGCGGGCACCCTCTCCGGGAACCCGGTCGCGACCGCCGCCGGTCTCGCCCAGCTCCGGCTGCTCGACGACGCCGCGTACGCGACCGTGAACTCCGTCTCCGAGCAGATCCGCACCCTGGTCGCCGAGGCCCTGAACAAGGAGGGCGTGGCGCACCGGCTGCAGACCGCGTCCAACATGTTCTCGGTGTTCTTCACGGATGGCCCGGTACGCGACTTCGACGAGGCGAAGGCCCAGGAGGGCTTCCGCTTCAACGCCTTCTTCCACTCGATGCTGTCCCAGGGCGTGTACCTGCCGCCCTCGGCCTTCGAGTCCTGGTTCGTCTCGACCGCCCACGACGCGCGTGCCATCGAGCGGATCGCCGCCGCGCTGCCCACCGCCGCCCGTGCCGCTGCTGAGGCCACGGCATGAGCGCGCCGACGCAGCCGACCGGCGGCGAGCACACCCCGGACGCCTCCGGGCAGAGGACCGTCGTGCACGTGATGCGGCACGGCGAGGTGCACAACCCGGAGGGCGTCCTGTACGGGCGGCTCGACGGGTATCACCTCTCCGAGCTGGGGCGGCAGATGGCCGAGCGGGTCGCCGAGCATCTCGCCTCGCGCGACATCGCGTACGTCGTCGCCTCCCCGCTGGAGCGCGCGCAGGAGACGGCCACGCCGATCGCCAAGCGGCACGAGCTCGACTTGGCCACCGACCCGCGCTTGATCGAGGCCGCGAACGTCTTCGAGGGCAAGACCTTCGGCGTCGGCGACGGCGCGCTGCGCCGGGTCTCCAACTGGAAGCACCTGGTCAACCCGCTCAAGCCGTCCTGGGGCGAGCCGTACGCCGAGCAGGTCGAGCGGATGCGCGCGGCCGTCGAGGCGGCCCGCGACGCCGCGCGCGGGCACGAAGCGGTGTGCGTCAGCCACCAGTTGCCGATCTGGATCCTGCGCAGCGCGATGGAGAACCGCAGGCTCTGGCACGACCCGCGCAAGCGCCAGTGCACCCTCGCCTCCCTCACCAGCTTCACGTACGAGGGGGACAAACTGGTCTCCGTCGGCTACACCGAGCCCGCCCGCGACCTCGTCCCGCCGCACCTCCTGGCAGGCGCCAAGCCGGTCAAGGGGAAGGACAAGGCGTTCGGGGCCTGAGCCGAGCCGTTCGCGGTCTCCAACTCGCGCGTAAGAGACGGCAGTTCGACCACTCAGAGGCGGCAGTTCGGCCAGCCTTCGCCGGTGGCCCGCAGTGCGCGGGTCACCGGCTTCTGTGTTGCCGGGCCCCCGCCCACCGGCGCCAACTCGCCTTCCGGGCAGACTCGTTGCCCCGAACGGTCAGGGCACTCTCACCGGTCCAGGACCGTGTCCAGGAGCTGTTCGAGTTCATTGGCGACGTGGTCGAGAGGTGTGGTGGACCGCTGGGCGATGCAGAGGATCACCGCTCCCTCCACGGAGGAGACCATCAATGCCGCGAGGGACGGGGCTCGTTGGGCCGGGACACCCGCCGTGACCAAGGCCTGTTCCACGACGTTCAGCCACAACTCGAAGGTGCCGCAGGCGCTCTCGCGCGCGGCCGGTGCGTCCCGGCCGCCGAGGGCCGAGGCGACGACGGGGCAGCCCGCGTCGTAGTCGTCGGCGGCGAGGCCCTCGCCCACCGCGGTGAGCAAGGTGCGCATCACCACGATCGGTTCCCGCGCATCGGCGAGCACGGCGGCCAGCCCCTCCGACATGGCGGTGCCCGCGGTCTGTGCCGCCTCGCCGAGCAACTCCCCGCGCCCCTGGGGGAAGTTCAGGTACAGCGAGCGCCGGGCCACGCCACTGTCGCTCAACAGGTCCGCGACGGTGGTCCCCGAGACGCCGTGGGTGCGCATCAGCCCGATCGCGCTCTCGATGAGCTTGTCCCGCGCCGTCGTCGTCACGCTCCCGTGCTCCTTCCCCGTCGGCGGCCACTCCCCTTCCCGCAAGTAGACCAGACGGTCTTGCGGTAGATCGATTGGTCTACTACCTTACTTGTGAGTAAGGAATGGGAGTGGCTGGTGTCCATACCCGCGGGGGCGGCGTGAGCAATGCACCAGCGGGCCGACCGAATCGTCGGATTCGGCGGGACGGCACACGACGGAGGTCACGCGATGAGTACGAGCACCAGCAGGCCGAGCACCAGCAAGCCGAGCAGCAGTGTGGGCAGCCCGTCGGGCAGCCAGGCGGACATCGAGCTTCTGCAGAGCCCGTTCGTTCTCCCGGGCGGCGCCTCGATTCCGAACCGGATCGCCAAGGCCGCGCTGAGCGAGGGCCTGGCCGAGCCGGACGGGCGCCCAGGCCCGCGGATACGGAACCTCTACCGGCGCTGGGCGACCAGCGGAATGGGCCTGATCATCACGGGCAACGTCATGGTCGACTCCCGTGCGATCGGGGAGCCGGGGAACGTCGTCGTCGAGGACGAGCGGCACCTCGCGGACCTCTCGGCCTGGGCCGACACCGCCAAGAAGGGCGGGGCGAAGCTCTGGGCGCAGATCAACCACCCGGGACGGCAGATCCCGCGCAACCTGTCCTCCCAGCCCCTCGCGCCCTCGGCTCTCGCGGCCTCCGGTGTGGGCGGCGCCTTCGCCAAGCCGCGCGCGCTGACCACGGCCGAGATCGAGGACATCGTCGCGCGGTTCGCGACCACGGCGCGGCTCCTGGTCCAGACGGGTTTCGACGGCGTCCAGGTGCACGCGGCGCACGGCTACCTGATCAGCCAGTTCCTCTCCCCGCTGTCCAACGAGCGCACGGACGAGTGGGGCGGCACCCCCGAGAACCGGCGCCGCTTCCTCATCGAGGTCGTCCGCGCGATCCGTGCGGAGGTGGGCCCCGAGGTGCCGGTGTCGGTCAAGCTCAACTCCGCCGACTTCCAGCGCGGCGGCTTCGGCGAGGACGAGTCGCTCGACGTCGTCCGCGCACTGGCCGCCGAGGGGATCGACCTCCTGGAGATCTCCGGCGGTACGTACTCCTCCGCCGCCATGCTCGGCGTCGACCCCACGCTGAAGGAGTCCACCCGTAAGCGCGAGGCGTACTTCATCGCCTACGCCGACCGCGTCCGCGCCGAGGTCCCGCGGCTTCCCCTCATGCTCACCGGCGGCTTCCGCACCCTCGACGGCATGGCCGACGCGATCCGCAGTGGCGTGATCGACATCGCGGGCCTTGGACGTCCGCTCGCCGTCGAGCCCGACCTGCCCGCCGCCCTGCTGTCGGCCAAGACCGAGAGCAGCGACGTCCGGCCGAAGCGCAGCGGCATCCGCCTCCTGGACAACCTGACCGAACTCGTCTTCTACACCGTGCAGTTGTGGCGCATGGCCGACGGCAAGGCCCCCGCCCCGGGCCGCCACCCGGCCCTGAACGTCACGCAGTACCTCCTGCGCAACGGCGTGGACAGCGTCAGGCTGCCCCGGCGCAGCCGCTGAGGCCCGCCGGGCTCAGACCGAGGTGAGAAGCCCCGACGCCGCGGAGTCGAGTGAGCGGTACTCCACCGTCCCGTCGTCCACCAGTGTCAGCCGCAACGGCGACCGGCTCCTGGGGCATCTCGACTCCATGTCCGCTGTCACCGCGTCCAGTTCCGGCGGAGTGGTGAGCAGACCGTCCGGTGCGGAGAACACCTTCGCCCGGTAGTGGCACGACGGGTCGGAGCCCATTCCGTCCACCACTCTGACCGTGCTCTGCTCGACGGTCGTGCCGGCGATCCCGACCTGCTCCAGGGGGCCGGGCTCCGCTTCGTCGGTCTCGGGGAACCACACGCCCTGGTACTTGTCGAGCGACGGGCTCTCCCGCTTTGTGAGCTGGACCTCCTGCCCGTCGACGAGCCAGGTGAGCCGGTCGTTCGAGGCCGGGCCGAAGCCGAGCTCGCTGCGCGCGGGCTTCCAGCAGTCGGCGGACGCGGTCCTGGGAGTGGCACTCTTCGAGCCCGCCTGCCCAAGTGTCAGAGTCCGCTCTCCGGAGTCCTGGTCGTATGCGGCCTCCTCGGCGGCGCTCGTGGTGACACACAGACTCGCCCTGCCGAGTACGGACACCTCGACCGCCCGCTCGCCACCCCCGCTGATCCGCAGCCGCGCGTACTCCCCGGCCGCCGCGCCCTTCGTCGTCAGCTTCCCCTCCCACTCGCCGACGAACTGCTTCGGCACGGCGACACTGCCGCCGCCGCCCCGGCCACCACTGCCCGCGTCCTCCTCCCATGGCTTGAGCGCAAGGAGGCCCGCACCGGCTACGGCAAGTGCCACCGCCGCGGCGCCCACCGCGAGGGCCCGACTGCGCTTGGCTCCGCGTGCGGGCGCGGGGGCGGCGGGTGGGGGAGGGGCGGCCGGAGGCCGAGCGGGCATCGTCGGGGCGGCCGGGGGAGGCGCCTGCCGGGCGGCGATGCCGGGGGCTGCCGGTGTGGCCGATGCGGCCGGTGCCGACTGTGCGGCCTGGGCGGACCTCACCGTCGGTGTGGCCCCGTGACCGGGGGCCGAGGCCGGGTCGTAGTCCAGCAACTCCGCGGCCCGGCGCCCGAGTTGCTCAAGGACCTCACCCGGCAGCCAGGGCCCGGTCTCGACGAGCGCGGCCCGTTCGGCGACCGCCCGCGGGGTGGGCCGAAGCGCGGGATCCTTGTGCAGGCACTCGCGTACGAGGGGCAGCAGGCTCTCCGGTACGCCGTCCAGGTCGGGTTCGTCCTCGGCGACCCGGAACAACTGGGCGTGCACCCCGCCGTTACCGGTCGCACCGAAGGGCTGGCGCCCGGTGGCCGCGTACGCGAGTACCGACCCCAGGCAGAACACGTCGCTCGCGACGGTGAGTTCACGACCACGCGCCTGCTCCGGCGACATGAAGCCGGGCGAGCCGATCACCATCCCGGTGCGCGTGTACGCGAGTTCGCCGGTGGCCGTGTCCAGGGCGTCCAGCGCCCGGGCGATACCGAAGTCGATGACGCGCGGCCCGTCCACGGTGACGAGTACGTTGGACGGCTTGAGGTCCCGGTGGATCAGCCCGGCGTCGTGCACGGCAGCAAGGGCGAGCGCGAGGCGATCGGCGAGCACCCGTACGGACCGCTCCGGCAGCGCCCCGTACCCCTCGGCCACCACCTCGTACAGCGAAGGCCCCGGAATGTACCGCGTCGCCACCCACGGCACGGCGGCCTCGGTGTCCGCGTCGAGCACATCGGCGGTCCACTGCCCGCCCACCCGACGCGCGGCGGCCACCTCGCGCGCGAACCTCCGCCGGAATTCGGCGAGTTGGGCGAACTCGGCCCGTACGACCTTCAGCGCCACCGTCCGGCCGCCCTCGGACCGCCCGAGATACACCAGACCCATCCCGCCCTCACCGAGCCGACCCAGCAGTCGGTACGGACCGAGGTAGCGCGGATCCTCCGGCGCGAGAACCTGCATCGTCATCCATCCCCCTGAAATGACACGGCCGTCAGCAAGGCCGCGGCTCAACCTACTCCAGGGGGTTGGGGGGGTGGTTGAGGTGTCCGGCCCACGGTCGCTCTTGCCGTCGAGGGCGCGGGTCGTCGTCCGGGGTAGGTGGAGTTCCAGGTGAGGGTTCACGTGGATCAGCCCCGCGTCGCCGTCGCCTTATGCCTCGCCGCCCGGCCGCAACAGACGTCGCAGCCTCCGGTTGACAGCGCTCAAAGCCTCCCGGTCCCCCTCCGCGAGCGCCCGCCTTCCCTCCGCGAGAGCCGCGTCGGCCTGCGGCCGTGACGTCATCTCCTCGCGCAGATCCGCGAGGGAGTGAAAGACCAGGACATCCCAGCGGTCACCGCACCGGAGCAGATCGATCTGGAACTCCCGTACCCGCACCATGAGTTGGCGCAGCTCCGTACCACTCGCATCCACACACACCGCGCTCGCCCGGGTCCGCAGAATGCGCAGCTCCCGTCGTTCCGCCCGGCCGCCTCCGACCTGTTCGATCAGGTCCTCGCAGGAGTTGAGCAGGTCCCACAGTTCGTGCAGGAGGCTCGGTAGGAGGCCGGAGGCATCGTCGACGGAGTCCGGCAGGTCCGGCCAGTCCGGTGTGCTCAGCAAGTCGTCGGAGAACTCGAAAGCTTCCGAGTCCGTCGAGCCCGCTGAGCCCGTCGGGGCCGCTGAGGCCGCCCACGTCGCCGAGTCCGCACCCGAGTCCGCGGAATCCCCGGAATCCCCGGAATCCCCGGAATCCTCCGAGGCCCCCGCACTCTCCTCCCGGCCCTCCCCGTCCCGCCAACCCTCCGGCCCGACCCCCGACCCGAGCGTGTCTCCCATCCTCACGACCCCGTCCGTCCCGCCTGTCCCGCGTGTCCAGTCCGTCCCGCCCGTCCGGCCTCCTGCCCCGCGCCGTCCCGTCTCTCGGTCAGGAGGGCGGCGAGGATCACGGACAGGACGAGGCCGAGGGAGACGGCGGGGTACGCGCCGCCGAGTGTGGCGGCCAGGGTGATGACCAGGGCGACGGCGACCACCGAGAGGCTGATCCTGGTGCCCAGTGGGGTGCGAAGGAAGCGGATCGCCGACCGGATGCGCGCCGCTGCCCGGCGCCACTGTTCCCTGCGCGGGTCCTTGCCGAGGGTCTGGGCGGACAGACCACGGGGATTCGCGTACGCGCGTGCCCGTCGGCCGTGGCCGAACTGCCGTACCAGACGGTCCCAGTTGTCCAGGAACTGCTGCTCGTCCCGTTGCGGCGCCACGTCGTGCGCCTTGCGGGCGAGTTCGACCATCTCCCAGCGCTCCCCGGCGTCGGGCGCCCGGTGTACGTACGACTCGCGCAGGTCCACGGCAAGGTTGTTCAGGCCGACGGCGACCATGAGCGCGACCTCGTCGTACCGCTCGGCAGGCACCAACGGCCTTACGGGATCCAGGAGTTCGAGTTCCGGCAGGACCTGCTGCCAGAGCGCCGCCGCCGACTCCTCGTACCGGCCGGCTTCGCGATGTTCCTTCGCGATGCGCAAGGCGTCGCCGATCCGGTCGGCCGACGGGGCGAACAGGACCTCGCCGAGCTTGTGCACGGAGCCCTCGAACGAGGCGCACCGTCCCCACTCGGCGGCCATCCGGGCCAGGAACGCGTCACCGTGGGCGAGTTCGGAGAACGGCGTGACCAGGAGGGGCGGCAGACCCGCCAGGAGGTCTTCGGCGGCTTCCTCGCCGAGCTCGGGGGTGTCCAGCGTCCGGATCCGGTGCCGCAGGTGCGCGGCGAAGTGGTCGTTCTCCAGGACCGCGTGCCAGCCTCGGGCCGCGCCCAGCCACATCACCTCCCGGTTGGCCCCCGGGAACGGGTCGCCGCCCTGTGCCGACTCCAGGGCCCACAGGTGGCGGCGCACCGCCGCGTCGTGCTCCCGGTGGAGGTCTTCGGGGCAGCCGCAGTCCAGGTTGTCGGTGCCCCAGTACCACAGCGCCTCGTCCATCAGCCGCCGCTTCGGATCGGCCAACTCCGCGAAGGCCGCCCGTACTTGCTCCGCGTCGTTGGGAACGGTCGTCGACCCCGAAGGGCGCGGTGCTGCCCAACAACCGTGCCCCCGGCGGAGTTTGGCCTCCGCGTCCTCCCGGTGACGGTCAACCGTCTCCCCGTCGGCGTGAGTCGGCAGGCCCGTCACGGCGAAGGCGTTCGACCAGTAGAGACGGACGCCCGCCAGCTCGCGGAAGCGCGCTTCGAAGATCATCGCGGCTGGCCCTGCCTTCCCGCCGGGAACTCGGGGTGTACGTACAGCCGGTAGCCGACGGTCGGCACGGTCTCCAGGATCCGGGGCTTCGCCGGGTCCGGTTCGATGCTGCGGCGCACCGCGCGCACCACTCCCGCGAGGTCCGTCTTGTCGTACGAGCGCCCGAGCGGCCACTCCTCCGGCGGCTTCCACAGCGCCGCGATCAGCTCGGCGTGGTCGCAGGCGACTGCCTCGCCCCCGCTCAGGCCCGTGCTGCGGGAGACCATGTAGCGCAGTAACTGGTGGCCCTTGGGCCGCAGCCCCTCGACGAGCAGCTCCTCGCCGCCGTCGATCCGGTACACCCTGCTGCCGACGCTGTCGTAGCGGATGCCCGCGCGCGGGGTCGCCCGGTCGTGCCAGGCGGGGGCGGGACGGGTGGCGTGTGCGTCGATGAACGTCAGCCGCCAGTGCAGGAGTTCGTCGTCGCCGACCATGTCGCCGAGGATCAGCAGGGTGTCGCCGTGCCGGAGCAGTTCACGGCCGCGTACGGGATGGATCTCCGCGCCGGAGGCGTCGTGCTGGAGCAGGGTGCCGTTCTTGGCGTGGCAGGTGACCCACCACTGGCCGTGCTCCAGATCGAGTATGCAGTGCAGCCTGCTGATCCAGCCCTGTGGATCGGGTTCGAGCACGATGTCCGGCTCGTGGTGCGGCGCCGTACGCCCCACCGTGCACTGGCCACCGTCCAGCACGTACTCCCGCACCTTCCCCGCGGGCGATGTCACCCTCAACCTCGCTGGTCGCACTCCGCTCCCACCCTCCGGCCCCGGCACCTCCCACAAGACGCCGTGCTGTGACGCAAGTCTCCCGGGGGGCGGGTGGGGGTGTCCATGTAAGGGAGTTGGAATCGGGGTGGGTTCGGTTGGTTGGAGGGTGGGGTTGCCGGAGGTGGTGGCGGCGTCGTGGTGAGTGGGGGCGGGTGGGGCCTCGTTCTGTGTCGGCCTTGTCGCTCGGCCACCGCTTGGATCGGGCGCCCCGCCAGCCCAGCGGTTCCCCTGTCCGGACGCCCAGGCCCGAAGGCCGTCCCCTGCGCACCCCGGTACGCACCCCGGGAACCGCCCCACCCCCACCACCGTCCCACAAAGCAGCCACTGCCCCAGAGTCCCCAGCCGTCCCGTGGCCGCCCGAGTGGCCACGCCTCCTCCGGTTCCGTGTCACCCCGTAACCGCAATCGGACAGAAAGTGTCCAACTGGCGCAGCTGGTAAGAAAAATCTCGAAGTGGCACCAATCATCGTGAACCTGGGCAACTTTTCCCTCCCCTCAGCCCTCTGACTCTGTGCCTGGTCAAGACCGGACCGGAGCGGAAGTGGGCGCACGGCCAGTGGGCCGCGGTTGTCGCCGCAGCAGCAGAGGAAGCAGGGGGACGGACATGGGTGTCAACGACGGGCTGGACGGGCTGGACGGTATAGGCGGGGCCGGTCGCGGGACCGGTCGCAAGGTCAGCCGTCGGGGCGTGCTCGGTGCGAGTGCGGGAGCGGTGGCCGCGCTGGGGCTCACCGGTTGCGGAACCCTCAAGGGCGGGGACGGTGGCGGGCCGACCCGGGCGGTTCCCGAGGACGGGACCGCGCGGGAGCCGAAGTTGATCGGTGACGGGTCCACCGCGTACACCGGCAAGCAGCCGCATCAGCCCGAGGCGCCCCGGCGGCTCGAACCCGGTGAGACGCCGCCGCAGTTCGTCGTCTTCTCCTGGGACGGGGCGGGCGAGGTCGGCAACGGGCTCTTCCCGCGCTTCCTCGATCTGGCGAAGGAGCACGGCGCGTCGATGACGTTCTTCCTCTCCGGGCTCTATCTGCTGCCGGAGTCGAAGCAGCGGCTGTACCGGCCGCCGAACAACCCCGTGGGCGCCTCCGACATCGGCTACCTCACGGACGCGCACATCAAGGACACGCTGAAGTACGTACGCCGGGCCTGGCTGGAGGGCCACGAGATCGGCACCCACTTCAACGGGCACTTCTGCGGCGGCGACGGCAGTGTGGCGAACTGGACCCCGGCGCAGTGGCGCGACGAGATATCCCAGGCGAAGTCCTTCGTGAAGGAGTGGCGCACCAACACCGGCTGGCGTGACCTCGAACCGCTGCCCTTCGACTACGAGAAGGAACTCGTCGGCGCCCGTACCCCCTGCCTGCTCGGCCGGGACAACCTGCTGCCCACGGCCCGCGAGCTCGGGTGGCGTTACGACTCCTCCTCGCCCGGCGGCACCCAGCGCTGGCCCGACAAGAAGAACGGACTGTGGGACCTGCCGCTCCAGGCGCTGCCCTTCCCCGGGCACAGCTTCGAGGTCCTGTCGATGGACTACAACATCCTCGCCAACCAGTCCAAGAACACCACCCGCGCCCCGGCCCACAACTACCCTGCCTGGCGCACCCAGGCCACCGGGACCTACGTCAACGGGTTCCAGCGGGCGTACGAGTCCAACCGCGCGCCCCTGTTCATCGGCAACCACTTCGAGGAGTGGAACGGCGGCATCTACATGGACGCGGTGGAGCAGACGATCAAGCAGATCGCGGGCAAGAAGGACGTACGCCTGGTGTCCTTCCGGCAGTTCACCGACTGGATCGACGCCCAGGACCCGGCGGTACTGGAGAAGCTCCGCACTCTGGACGTCGGGCAGTCGCCGGTCGGGGGCTGGGGGGAGTTCCTCGCCGGGAGCACGCCCAGCGCCTGAGTGCCGAGGGAGCGAGGGTGGGAGCGCTCAGTGTGCGGTGCCCGCGTACGGGTTCTCGTGGCGGGCGGTGTGCAACAGGGCGCCCCACCAGTGGAGTTGGTCGAGCAGTGCCTGCGCGTCGCGGGCCGGGCCGGTGGGGTCCTTGAGGGTGCCGTCGGCGTCGAAGAGCTCGTAGTAGCGGGGGAAGGAGACGTAGTCGCGGACCGTGTGGGCGTGCAACTCGCCGAAGATCTGGCGGAGTTGCTCGATGGCGAGGACGCCGCCGGTGGCCCCGCTGTAGCCGACGAAGCCGATCGGCTTGGCCGCCCACTCGGTGTAGTACCAGTCGATCGCGGCCTTCAGCGAGGCCGGGAAGCTGCGGTTGTACTCGGGTGTCAGCACGACGTACGCATCGGCCGCCGCGATCCTGCGGGTGAGCTCCGCCATCTGGGCCGGGCGCGGCATCTCGGGGTCCACAGCGGGCGGTACCGGCGGCAGTGCGAGCGGCAGCGGCTCCTCGGCGAGATCGATCACCTCGACCGTGAACCGGCCGTCCTGCTCGGCCAGTTCGGCGAACCAGCGCGCGACGACCGGTGCGAACCGGCCCTCCCGCACACTGCCGACGAGCACCGCGAGATTGAGCTTCGGCTCGTTGGCGGGGGAGGTGTTCGGATTCGCAGGAGACTCGTTCTCGACGGACCCGCTCCCGACGGACCCGCTCCCGACGGACCCGCTCCCGACGGACCCGCTCCCGACGGACCGGCTCCCGACGGGCCCGCTCTCAACGGACTGGTTCTCAACTGGCATGGCTCTGCTCCTTGTTGCTCTTGAGATTCGGCGGCGACCGGTGACCGTCGGGTGATCCAACCGGTGACCCGACCGGTCACGACAACCACGCTGCCGGGCCGCGCCGATACGAGGAAGGCCGGGCGGAGACCGGTAGTGACAGGGCCACCCTCCGGGCCCGGGTGGGCTGTTACGTTCGCCGGGTGAGCGACAACGAACTGGGCATGTTCCTGCGCATCCGCCGGGAGGCCGTCACGCCCGCCGAGGCGGGACTGCCCACCGGGCCCCGTCGTCGTACGCCAGGACTGCGCCGGGCGGAGCTGGCCACGCTCGCGGGAGTCAGCGTCGAGTACGTGACCCGGCTGGAACAGGGACGCGACCGGCGCCCCTCCGCGCAGGTGCTCGCGGCCCTCGCCGACGCGCTCCGCCTGACCCCGAGCGAGCGCATCCACCTGTACCGGCTCACCAAGGGCGCCGACCCCGGCTTCACCTGCCGGGGCGCGGAGCCGCCCGCCCGTACGGTCCGCGCGACCGTGCGCGCACTGCTCGACCGGCTCGAACCGGCGCCCGCCGTCCTCCTCAACCGGCTCGGCGACGTCCTCGCGCACACCGCCGCGTACGAGCGCCTCGCCGGACCCGTCGGACTGCTCGACGGCAGCCCGCCCAACCTTGCCCGCTTCGTCTTCGCCGACGACCGGGCGCGCACCGTCTACCCCGACTGGGACCGGGTCGCCGACGAACAGGTCGCCGCCCTCAAACAGGGGCCCTTCCGCGCCGACGCCGACATCGCCGCGCTCGCCGACGAACTGACCGTCACCGCCGGGCCCGCCTTTACCGCACGCGTGGACACCCTGCCCGGTCTTCCGAAGTCCAACGGCGTCACCCGGCTCGTCCACCCCGAGGCCGGCGAGCTGCGCCTCGCGTACGAGACGCTCGAACTCCCCGCCGACGACGATCAGCGCCTGCTCGTCCACCTGCCCGCCGACGAGGCCACCTCCGCCGCACTCGACCTTCTCGTCGGGCGACGGCCGGGGACGCTACGGGCGGTCTCCGCCTGAGCCGGGACCGGCGGACCTGGGACCGGCGGACCTGGGATCGGCGGACCCGGGATCGGCGGACCTGGGACCCGCGATCCTGGGACCCGCGATCCTGGGACCCGCGATCCTGGGACCGGCCATCCCGGGACTCGCGATCCATGGACCACCAACCCCAGGACCGACAGACAGCCCACCCCCCCCCCTCCACCCCGTGGCCCACCTCACGTCCCCACCCCACCCCCCAACCCAGCCCGAAATCACCCCTCCTGAGGCCTTCGCCAGGCCGGGAAAAGGCCCGGGAAAGGCCCCCGAACCCCGGCTGAAATGGGAAAATCCGCGCGGACGGGGGGCGGTCAAGATCCCCGGGACAGCCATGCGAAACTTTTCACATGAGTGCCGCACGCCGCGCACGCCGCGCACGCCGATCTGTTGCAACCGCCGCAACAGCGCGCCGAACCGTCCTGGTGACGGCAAGCGCCGCGCTCGCCCTGACCGCCTGCACCTCGGGCGGTACATCCGGCGGCGGGGGCGACACCAACTTCGTGATGGGCAAGGACGGCATCTCGACCGTCAAGAGCGGTGACCGCAAGGACGGACCGGACATAGCGGGCGAGACGCTCGACGGCGACAAGCTCGCCCTGGCCGACATGCGCGGCAAGGTGGTCGTCCTCAACGTCTGGGGTTCCTGGTGCCCGCCGTGCCGCGCCGAGGCGCCCGGCTTCGTACGGGTGGCCACGGACCTCAAGCCCAAGGGCGTCGAGTTCGTCGGCATCAACACCCGCAACTCCAGCACGGGCCCGGCCAAGAAGTTCGAGAAGGACTACGGGGTCACGTACCCGAGCCTGTACGACCCGGCGGGCCGTCTGATGCTCCGCTTCGGCAAGGGCACGCTGAACCCGCAGGCGATCCCCTCCACGCTCGTACTCGACCGCGAGGGACGGATCGCCGCCCGGTCGCTGCGGCCGCTGAGCGAGGAGAAGCTCCGCAAGATGATCGACCCCGTGCTCGCCGAGAAGTGATCGCCTGATGCTGCTCGCCGCCACGGACACCGGAATGAACGAGACGGTCTACAGCGGGGCCCTTCTGCTCGCCCTGCCGCTCGCCGTCCTCGGTGGGCTCGTCTCTTTCTTCTCGCCCTGCGTCCTGCCGCTGGTACCCGGCTACCTCTCCTATGTCACCGGAGTCAGCGGCACCGACCTCGCCGAGGCGAGACGCGGGCGGATGGCGGCGGGAGCGGCGCTGTTCGTGCTCGGCTTCACGGCGGTGTTCGTCTCCGGCGGCGCGCTCTTCGGCTACTTCGGCTCGACGCTGCAGGAGTACCAGAGCACCCTCTCCAAGGTCCTCGGCGTCCTGATGCTGCTCATGGGGATCTTCTTCATGGGCCTGATGCCCTGGCTCACCCAGCGCGAATTCCGGTTCCACAAGCGGCCGGTGACGGGTCTGGCGGGGGCTCCGATACTCGGCGCGCTGTTCGGCATCGGCTGGACGCCCTGCCTCGGGCCGACGCTCACGTCGGTGAACATGCTCTCCTTCAACGAGGCGAGCGCGGGCCGCGGCGCCATACTGATGGTCGCCTACTGCCTCGGCCTCGGTCTCCCCTTCGTCGTCGTCGCCATCGCCTTCCGCAAGGCGCTCGGCGCCTTCGGCTGGGTCAAGCGGCACTACGCCTGGGTGATGCGAATCGGCGGCATCATGATGATCACGACCGGACTGCTGCTGCTGACGGGTGCGTGGGACCACCTGGTGCAGGAGATGCAGATCTGGTCCAACGGCTTCACTGTGGGGATCTGAACGCGATGAGCAATGCGACCCGGCCGTCCGCGGACGAGAAGACCCTGCCCGCGGACGACAAGCCCGCGGCGGAGGCCGACCGCGCGGCACGCAAGGGCGAGGAGGACCTCGGCGCCGCGGGCGCCCAGCTGTCCACCGCCCCGCGCGAGGAGAGCCTGGCCCAGCTTCCCGCGCTCGGCTTCATCGGCACCTTCCGCTGGATCTGGCGGCAGCTCACCTCGATGCGTATCGCGCTGCTGCTGCTCCTGCTGCTCTCCCTCGCCGCCATCCCCGGCTCGCTGATCCCGCAACAGGGCTCGGACGAGCTGAAGGTCCAGGAGTTCAAGGCGACGCACACCACGCTGGGGCCGATCTACGAGAAGCTCCAGCTCTTCCAGGTGTACAGCTCGGTGTGGTTCTCCGCGATCTACATCCTGCTGTTCGTCTCGCTGATCGGCTGCATCGTCCCGCGCACCTGGCAGTTCGTCGGCCAGCTCCGCAGCCGCCCGCCGCGCGCCCCGCGCAACCTCTCCCGGCTGCCCGCGTACACCACCTGGCGCACCGCCGCGAGCGAGGAGGAGGTGCGCGCCGAGGCGCTGCGGCTGCTCAAGCGGCGCCGGTTCCGGGCGCACGAGACCGAGGGCCCCGACGGCAAGGACGGTGCGGTCGCCGCCGAGAAGGGCTTCCTGCGCGAGGCGGGCAACCTGGCCTTCCACATCTCGCTGATCGTGATGCTGGTGGCCTTCGCCAGCGGCGAGCTGTTCAAGTCCGAGGGCGGCAAGCTGATCGTCGAGGGCGACGGCTTCTCCAACACCCTCACCCAGTACGACGACTTCAAGTCCGGGAGCCTCTACGACCCGGACGACCTGGCACCGTTCAGCTTCACCCTGGACGACTTCGAGGGCACGTACGAGCGGGGCGGCCCCAACCGCGGCACCCCGCGTATCTACAAGGCCCACGTCACGTACTACGAAGGCATCGACGGCAAGCCCAAGAAGAAGGACGTCGAGGTCAACAGCCCGCTCACGATCGACGGTTCCAAGGTGCACCTGGTCGGTCACGGCTACGCGCCCGTGGTCACCGTGCGGGACGGCCGCGGCGAGGTGGTCTACAAGGAGGCCGTGCCGCTGCTGCCGATCGACGGCAACGTCACCTCGACCGGCGCGATCAAGGTCCTGGACGGCTACAAGGACAAGAAGGGCAAGAAGGAGCAGCTCGGCTTCAACGCCTTCTTCGTGCCCACCTTCGCGGGTGTCGGCAAGGGCCAGATGTTCTCGCAGTTCCCCGGCCTGGAGTACCCGGTGCTCGCGCTGTCCGCGTACCACGGCAGCCTGGGCGTCGACTCGGGCGTGCCGCAGAACGTGTACCAGCTCAACACCAAGAAGATGCAGAAGTTCAAGGACGCCAAGGGCGATCTGCTCAAGCAGCGGCTGCGGCCCGGCGAGACCATGAAGCTGCCAGGCGGCGCGGGCTCGATCACCTTCGAGAAGGACATCCGGGAGTGGGCCAGCTTCCAGATCTCCCAGCAGCCCGGCAACAACTGGGCACTCGGCGGCTCCATCGTCGCGATCGCCGGTCTGTCCGGCTCGCTGTTCATCCAGCGCCGCCGGGTGTGGGTCCGCACCCGCACCGACGCGGACGGCCTGACCGTGGTCGAGATGGCGGGCCTTGGCCGCAGCGAGTCCGCGAAGCTGCCGGAGGAACTCGGGGCACTCGCGGGCGACCTGCACGAGAAGGCGCCCACGGCCACCGAACCCGCCACCGAAACCGGCCCCGCCACCGAATCCGCCATCGAGAACCCCCCGCAGGACCGCGAAGACCCCGACACCGAGCAGACCGCCCGGGCCGACGCCGACACCGAGTCCGTACCCGCCGAAGGGGCTGAGAAGTGATCCTCGCCGCCGCCAACAACGAGAATCTGGCAGAGATCAGCAATGTGCTGATCTACTCCGCGATGGCCATCTACACCCTGGCCTTCTTCGCGCACATGGCCGAGTGGATCTTCGGCAGCCGCAGCAAGGTCGGCCGTACCGCCGCCGCGCTCACCACCACCACGGCCGGTGCGGCGGCCGCCACCACGGCCGCCGCGCCCGCGATCCAGGTCAAGAAGCAGGGCGGCGGCACCGCGGTCCTGGAGCGGCCGAAGGTCGTGACCCGCTCCGTGGCGGGCAGCCGCGGCGACGTGCCGGACGGCCCCGGCGCCGCGGGCGACAGCGAGCAGGGCGACCTCTACGGCCGTATCGCGATCTCGCTGACCACCCTCGCCTTCCTCCTGGCGGCGGGCGGTGTGGTCACCCGCGCGCTCTCGGTGGAGCGCGCGCCGTGGGGCAACATGTACGAGTTCAACATCACCTTCTCCACGGTCGCCGTCGGCGTGTACCTGCTGCTGCTCGCGCTGAAGAAGAACGTCCGCTGGCTCGGCCTGGTCCTGGTCACCTCGGTACTGCTCGACCTCGGCCTCGCGGTCACCGTCCTCTACACCGAGAGCGACCAGCTCGTCCCGGCCCTGGACTCGTACTGGCTGTGGATCCACGTCGCCACCGCGATCATCTGCGGCGCGGCCTTCTACATCGGCGCGGCGGCCACCCTGCTCTTCCTGTTCCGCGACTCCTACGAGAACAAGCTCGCGGGCGGCGGCAAGCCGGGCAGCTTCGCCACCTCGGTCCTGGAGCGGATGCCCGCCGCGGCCTCGCTGGACAAGTTCGCGTACCGCATCAACGCCGCGATCTTCCCGCTGTGGACCTTCACGATCATCGCGGGCGCCATCTGGGCGGGCGACGCCTGGGGCCGCTACTGGGGCTGGGACCCCAAGGAGACCTGGTCCTTCATCACCTGGATCGCGTACGCCTGCTACCTGCACGCCCGCGCCACCGCCGGCTGGAAGGGCCGCAAGGCCGCCTACATCGCCCTGATCGCCTTCGCCTGCTGGCTGTTCAACTACTACGGCATCAACATCTTCGTCAGCGGCAAGCACTCGTACGCGGACGTCGGCTGAGCCGGTACGAGGCAGGCCCCGCGAACGGGCCGTAACGTCACAAGGGCCGGTGCCCGCCCGGGAGTTACCCGGAGCGGGCACCGGCCCTCGTGCTGTGTCGGGGAACAACTCCCCGGCGGCGTACGGCGATTGCGTGATTACGTACGCGTCAGCTCAGTACGGCTCAGTGCAGTACGGACCAGCACTGTATGGACTCAGCACTGCATGGACTCTGTGCTGCACGGACTCAGCGCTGCACGGACACCGAGACCTCGGCACTGGCCGGGCGGTGGTGGGCGTCGCCCGCGAACGCGACCCGGTAGGTGTACGTGCCGGTGTGCGAGGGGCGGTCGGTGACGGTGAAGGTGCCGTCGGCGGCCACCGTCGCGGTGGGCAGTTCGGTGACGATGCCGTCGGCCGGGCCGGTCCGGGTCACCGAGACCTGTGCGCCCGCGGGCAGCGGGTCCGGGGAGGTGAGGGTGCCGGTGACCGTCAGCGTCCGGTTCGGGCGGGAGGTGGCGGGGGCGGACAGGGCGAGCGTGGCATCGGCCTTGTTGGCGTCCACCAGGATCCGCAGGGCGATGTCGCCGGCGGAGGTGTCGGTCACCGCGAACAGGCGCGTGGAGTCGGCGGTGAAGGCCAGCCCGTTCGGGCGCAGGGTCGCGTAGTCGGTGCTGCCCGCGAACTCGTAGGTACGGAACGGGGTTTGGGTGCCCGGGCGGAACACGTACACGTCCGGCTCGTAGAAGCCGTCGATGCCGCCCGCGACGGTGCCGTCGGGGGCGACGGCGACCGCGTTCGGGTAGGCGTCGCTGGTGTAGGTGCCGGACGCGGACAGGTCGCCGAGCTTGAACGCCTGGTGCTTGTACGGCGATCCGCTGGCCAGGATCACGTCCTTGCCGTCCGCGCTGATCGCCATGTCGCGGAGGTTGGAGCTGCCGCCCTCGCCCGGGTTCCAGGCGTGGGCGCGCCGGGCGAGCGTGCCGCCCGCGGCGTCGTAGACCGCGACCGTGGCCGGGCTGAGGCCCAGTTCACCGGCGACGAGGGTGTTCGGTGCGGCGGGGGAGGCGGTCAGTTCGGGGGCGTAGTACCAGCCGTTTCCGGCGGGCAGCGCCAGCTCGACGGGGGTGGCCGCGGCCGGGTCGAGGGAGCCGATACGGCCGCTGCCGGTGGCGCCGTAGCCGAAGAAGACCTTTCCGCCGGTGACCGCGAGGTGCTGCGGCTGCGAGCCCTCGCCGGTCGTCCAACGCCCGCTCTCGGTAAGGGAGTCGGTGGAGAGCGCGGCGACGGCGCCCGCATCGCGCAGGGCCACGTAGACCGTGCTCGAATCCGCGGAGAGGGCGAGACCGAAGGCGCCGTCGGCGTTCTCGATCTCCTTGATCACGGTGCCGTCGAAGTCGGTGACGACGACGCTGTCACCGGTCGGGTCGCTGAGGAAGACGTGCCGGTGGATGTCGTCCACGACGATGTCGCCGTACGCCTCGACGGGCAGGACGGCGTTGCCGTCCGCGTGGGCGGGGGAGGTGGCGCAGGGCAGGCCGAGCAGTGCGACGGCCAGGGCGAGGCTCGCCGCGGGGGTGGCGGCGGACCGGGCAAATGTGCTGATGCGCAAGGTAGTTGAGTCCTCGGTGCAAACCGCGGCCGGGAGTTCCGGCAGCGCGCGTCGGCGCGTGGGGAAGCGGGCACGGACGGAACCCGTCCGCCCGTGCACCGCGCGCCGATCATGAGACCGGGGAGGGTGGCCGGAGGTTGTCCTGTGTCAGATGAATTTCACGGGACTTCCGGGCTCGCGCGCCGTTGCGGGCAGATGGCCGGGGTGTAGGCCGGGCCTGCGGCAATCCGGACCGAATCGCGATCAACAGCGTTCGGAGCCCGGTGAGTTGGGCGAGTCCGGGCGAGTTCGTTCCGTGGGTCGCGGCGGTACGGGTGGTGCCACGGTCGCGCGTGAGCGCAGGGCCCCGAGGGGTGGCCGAAGCCATGGTGTCCGCGCGGCCGGGGAGGGTGGGGGTCCGTCCCCGGCCGCGCGGCTCTCGTCAGCGGACGCCCTGGGCCGGTATCGCAGAGACGGCGGGAACACCGGCGGAGGCGGCCACCGCGTGCACGGTGGCCCTGTTCATCGGGGAGCGCGCGTGGCCGTTCGGGGTGGCGGCGGGCCGGTGCCCGCCCGGGCCCGTCGGGGCGCCCGCGAGTACCGGGCGCAGCACGCGCCAGACCCGGGACAGCCACTGCTGCGGGCTCTCCTGCTGCCCTTCCTCGGGCTGCGGCTGCCCGAAGGCGTGCTGGTACGGCATCCTGGCGAGCATCTCGGCGCCCATGGTCACCGACATCACCAGCGCGGCCGCCGAGCGGACGTCGGTGCCGTCGGCCAGGCTGCCGTCACCGCTGGCCCGGCACAGGGTGCGGTGCAGGGTGCTGAGCCAGTACAACTGCGAGTGCAGCGCCGGGTCTTCGGGCGTCTCGACCTCCTGGGCGAGGCGCGCTCCGGCCCGTACCACGACATCGTTGTGCAGCAGCCCGGCCAGTGCGTGGGCCATGTCGACCACGATGTCCAGGGCGGGGCCCGGGCGGTCCGCGAGGTCCTCGAGGACCGCGGCGGAGATGGCGCAGGCCTCGATCTGTACGGCCTGGGCCAGTTCGGACTTGGTCGTGAAATGGAAGGACAGGCCGCCCTTTGTCACTTCGGCCTGTTCGCTGATCGTCATCAGGGTCGCCCGCTGATAGCCGACCCGGTCGAAGACCTGGGCGGCCGCGCGGATGAGGTTGGCCCTGGTCCGCAGTGCACGTTCCTGAAGTGCCACGTCACACCGTCCTGACCGTCATCTTCATTGCGGCTCTCCCCCTGTTTCCACCGGCTGAACTCGAACTGCGTCCGCCGGTTGAGTTGGTGCCCGTGCTGGTGCCGGCGCGCGTCTGCCCTCGGTGTCCGGCGCGCGTCTGCCGGTCTGCTTCCGCCCGGCGTGCGCCCCTGATGTTCCCGCTGGTCCGGGGTGTTCCAGGGCATGCCGGAGCCGCCTGTGTCGGTGGGTCGACGACGGCGGCAAGGTCAGCGTAAAAACAGACCGGCCGGTCTGTCAAATGGTGCCCCGTGCAGCAGAATCTCGCCCAGGGGTCCGTCGTTTGGCCCAAAAAGGGCCCAGTTGACAAGCCGGGCGCCCGGTTTTTACCCTCGCCCTGGGCGAAGGCCCTGGGGAATCAACTCGGCGATGGGGGACGAGATGAGCAGCGCCGCGGCTCTCGTACGGGAACGCGATGCAGGTTTTCGCATGTCCGCCGCCCCTCCGGTGGCCGTCGCGCTACGCGAGGAGATCGTGGCCCCGCTGGCCGACGCGCTGCTCGCGAGCCTGACCCGGCGTCACCACCGGGAGCGCGGTGAGCAGTACCTGCGGGGCCTGTTGCTGGCCCGCGGCCGCAAGTCGATCCGCAACATCGCGAGCGCCTTCGGCGGCTCCGCGCTGGAGCAGAGCCTGCACCACTTCGTGTCCTGCTCCACCTGGGACTGGACCCCGATGCGCCAGGCCCTGGCCGCCTACGTCTGCCAGGAACTCCAGCCCAAGGCCTGGGTGTTGCAGTCGATGCAGATCCCGAAGATGGGCGAGCACTCGGTCGGCGTCGACCGCCGCTTCCTGCCCCGGCTCGGGCAGACGGTCAACGGCCAGCAGGCGTTCGGCCTCTGGCTGGCCGCACCCCGCGCCAGCGCCCCGGTCAACTGGCGGCTATTCCTGCCCCCGGCCTGGCTCAAGGACGACGCCCGGCGCCGCCGTGCGGAGATCCCCGAGGGCCTCGGCGAGGAGTCGCTGGCGGCCTGCGCGGCCACCACGGTGCTCGACGCGACCCGGTGGGGCCTGCCGCCGCGCCCGGTCCTGCTCGACGCCCGGGACGGTGAACTCCGCGACACCATCGACGAGTTGAGGGCACACGGCCTGCCCTTCCTGGCCCGCATCGGCGCCCACGAGCGGGTCGCGGTCGCCGACACCTCGATGCCCGGCTACGGCGGCGGACTGCTGCCCGCGCAGCAGATCATGCAGTCGGTCTCCGGCCTGCGCCGCCCCGTCGAGTACGGCGACCCGGCCTCGGCGGTACCGGCGGTGCGCAGCACCCTGGTCGCCGGAATACGGGTCCTCGCGCCGCGCTCCTCGCGCCGCGTGGTCCGGCAGGCGGGCGCCCCCGGGGACACCAAACCCCTTCTCCTGCTGGGCATGTGGGACGAGCCGCACCAGCCGCCCACCGAGCTCTGGCTCACCGACATGGCCGCCCTGTCACACCCGGCCCTGACCCGCCTCTCGAAGCTGGCCGTACGCACCGAACTCGACTACGCGAGCACCGGCGAACGCGCGGGCCTCAGCGAGTTCGTCGGCCGCTCCTTCCAGGGCTGGCACCGCCACCTCACCTTGGCCTCGGCGGCGCACACGGCGCTGGTGCTGGGCGCGGACGGCTGATGCTTCCGCCAGGTCCCCGCGGACCGGGTGGCACGCGGACCGGCGAGGGGGCGGCCCGGCATTTCGGCCCGGGCGCCACTCTCGCGACGGGACCGGCACGTCTCCCGGGCGGGATCTGGCCGCTTCGGGGCGGGATCCGGCTGCGGGGTGTCGGGCGAAGACCGCCAGGAAGGCGCAACTCCCTTTGCGTGCACGGGCGTTGGCGCCCGGGATGGAGCCCGGACGTACGAGTGTCAGGTCCCGGCCGGTGCGGCCGTCGGGTGAGCGGCCCCGGGCAGGGTCTCCGTGTCCACGAGGGCTTCGGTGTCCGTGCCGAGGGCGCTGTCTTCGCTCTCGGCGAGCCCCTTCTCGATGCCTCCGCCGCCGGGCCCGGGCTCAGACCCGGACCCCGGGTCGGTGACCAGGATGCCCTCCGGCTTGATCCAGGAGATCACGGCCGGGTTGGCGATGGTGGGCAGAAGGTGCTGCCAGAGGGTTGTCACCCGGTCCCGGAGGTCGGCGCGTTTGCTGGTCGACTCGCTGACCAGCTGGATCCCGGTGAAGGAAGCGACTATGAGTTCGGCCGTGACCGTCGCGTCGACGTGCGGCAGGACTTCGCCGCGCATCTTGCCCCGCTCCAGATGGGTCTCGATGGTGCGGAACCAGTCTCCCCAGGGGTGCGGGCCGCCGAAGAACACGCCTTCCACGGAGAGTCGCGTGCCCGCGCGTGCTATCGGGTCGTGCCGCAGGGCGAAGGCGAACTGCTGGCTGATGTTGACCACCGTCTGCAACGGGGAGCTGTGCTCACCCGCGTGACCGGAGAGTGCGACGACCGCGGTCTGCTCGTCCATGATCGCCTGAGCGATCGCTTCCTTGGACGGGAAGTGAAAGTAGAGCGCACCCTTGGTGACGCCCGCGCGGCGAAGCATTTCCGATATGGCCGCCCGCTCGTAACCGTATTCGTCGAAGACGCTGGCGGCGGCGTCCAAGATCGCGCGCCGGGTCTGCACCGCGCGAGTCTGCTTCGCCATTTCGCTGCCTCCGGGCCGTCTTTACGTTCACCCGCTTCGCTCGGAGCAATCTCGAGTGGGTGGCGACACGATCAGTGTACCTGGCCCCCGGTTTGTTTCGTCATGCGGACTTCGGAATCTCTTCGCTCCCGATCGCGCCGCTTGCCTGATAATGAATGGCGCCGCCTGACCGGATCCGGCCGCTAGTTGGCCAGACTTCTGGCGTGTTGTGTCTCTATGTAGCCCCTTTGTCTTGATTGTGTGCGGCGATTTACCTTTCGGGCGCGCTAAATTCAGCAGGACAAACAAACCGGTCCACTGGTTTTTTTGATAACGTCGCCGACGTGAAAGTCCCGCGCTTCTCACGCAAGGGGGAGAGAAAGATGAAGGTGGTCGCCGACCCTGTCGATCAGCAGACAGGAAGGCCGCCGTGGGGATCTTTGAGCGGAGCGGCGGAGGGCATCCCGGTGGATCCGCATCTGGTGCACCGCAAGGACCTCACGGACGTCCTGCTCGCGAGCTTCCAGCCCCTCGCAGCCGACAGCTACGGTTTCGCCCTTCGATGGCCGCGGGCGCATGCGCTGTTCCCCCCGGTCTCCGGCCGGCAGAACCCTCTGCTGATCGCGGAGACCATGCGTCAGACCGGAACCGTGCTCTGTCACGAGGCGTTCGGAGTCGCCGAAGACGATCACCTGCTGCTGTGCGACATGCACTACGAGCTTCTGGACGAGGCGGTCGGAGCCGGATTCTCCGACCCCACCACGGCCGTGGTGCACACCCGGGACGTGCGGATGCGCAACCGGCGGATGGCCGCCTTCCGTCTCGAAGCCGAGATCTTCCGGGGCTCCCAGTTCATCGGACACGGCGGCCTGTCCGTCAACTGTGTCTCCGGGGCCGCGTTCAAGCGCTTGCGTCCCGCCCGCACCGAGCCGCTCGACCTCTTTCTCCCCGACCCGGTCGAGCCCGCCCTGGTCGGCCGCAGCCACCCCCGGGACGTGCTTCTGGCCCCCTGCGACCGCCCCGATGCCTGGATGCTGCGCGCCGACAACGCGCACCCGTTGATCTTCGACAGCCAGCACGACCACGTCCCCGGCCGCGCCGTCCTCGAGGCGATGCGCCAAGCCGCGCGTCTGGCCACCGGCCTCGACGACGCCCTCGTACTCTCCCTGCGTACGGAGTTCAGCCGCTACATCGAGCCCGACCGGCCCAGCTACGTCACCGCCGTCCCCGGCGAGGCCCAGCCCTCCGGCCGAATACCGGTCCACCTGGTGGTGACCCAGGAGGATCAGGTCGCCGCGGACGGCCTGCTCATGCTGGGCGAGGTACCCCGGAGCGACCCCCACCCCGCGGCCACCCGGTGAGCGCCCCCCGCCGAATCCTGGTCACCGGGGGCACCGGCTTCATCGGCTCCGCGGTACTGCGGGCCCTGGTCGCCGGGCGGGAACCCGCCCATGTCGTCGCCCTGGTACGGCAGTTCCCCGAGCCGGACGCGCGGGTCTGGGCCGCGGGAGTCGAGTACTGCGCGGGAGACCTCACCGAGGAACGCTCGCTGCGCGGGCTGTGCGAGGGCGTCGACACCCTGCTGCACTGCGCCTCCTACATCGGCCCCGACGCCGAGGCCAACACCCGCGTCAACGAACTCGGCACCCACGCGCTGCTCGCCGAGGCCGCACGCGCCTCGGTCCGCCGCATCCTCTATGTGAGCACCACCGCCGTCTACGGTTCCGGGCCCCACCGCGGACTGGCCGAGGACACCCGGCCCCCCGCACCCGCCTCGCCCACCAGCGGCAGCCGTCTGCTCGCCGAACGGGCGGTGCTCGCGGCAGGCGGTACGGTCCTGCGCCCGCCGTTCGTACACGGCGCGGGCGACAAGTGGGTGGTACCCGCCGTCGCCGAACTCCTGCACCGCGTAACGGCGTTGCCCGATGAGGGCCGGGCTCTGCTCTCGCTGGTCGCCGTCGAGGACCTGGCCCGGCTGATCGCCCGGCTCGCCCTCTCGCCCGAGCCCCTGCCGCCCGGCGCACACCACGCCGCCCATCCCGTACCTGTCCCGCTGCGTGAGCTGGTGGCCCGGCTCGTCGACCTGCTGGGACTGCCCGCCCCCGTCGAATCCCTGCCCACCGAGGCGTACTTGGAGCGCCTTCGTGCGACCCCGGGCCGGGTGGCCGAGCGGCAGGCGCGGATGCTCAGCGAGGACCGCTGGTACCGCTCTGCGCTGTGGGAGCGTGTCGGCTGCCCGGTCGGACCCGGTCTGGACCGGCTTGCCGAACACGCGGACTGGTACCGGGAGTTGCTGGCACCGGCGCGGGCGCAGGACACGGCTCGGCCTTGAACGTGCCTGTGGGTCCGCGGAGTTGTTGAGCGGCGCAGAGTCGCGGCGTCGCGGGTGGGCCGGAGCGATGCGGTTCATGAGCTACGGCGGGCCACGCCCCCGCCGGTGACGCCCGGAGGAAGCGCGGGCTGTGCCGTGCCCTTGGCCGGGACCGCGGAAATCATCCGCAGGTCGGGCCGGTTGACCGGTGACCAGGCCATGACGGTGACCCAGAGGGGCTCCTTCGCGTCGGGCGGCAGGAGCAGTGGCCGGAGCATCCCGTAGGCGTGGTAGCTCAGTGTGGAGTCCTCGTCCCACATGGCGCGGACCTGCGGGTCCTCACACACCTTCTCGACGAGTGCCCGCAGGGCATGACTGGGGTACGTCATGAACTGGTACCGCAGCCCGGCCAGCAGCATCGGGGCCCAGTGCGTCTCCCACTGAACGCACTGAGCACGGCCCGGCCCCTCGAGGAGCAGTGCCGTCATGATGTTCGCGGGACCCGGTTGCTCCGCTGAATCACCCACCATCCAGGGCAGGTTGTGGGCGGCGTGCGCGTTGTAGGCGACCGCGTTGTACTCCGGGTCCTCGAAGTACGCGAGGAACGGCAGCCGGTCCATGTAGTCGAGCAGGTCCTCGGGAACGCTCGTACCGGGGGTTCTCCGTAGCGGCACCGGCAGCCCGGCCCATTCGTGCAGGACGGTCCGTTCGTCCGCGTTGAGATCGAGCAAGTAGGCCATCCGCTCGGCCAGTTCGGCGGTGAGCGGGCGGGTGCCGCTTTCCAGCCGCTGGTAGTGGCGCTCGCTCACGTCGAGCAGCGCCGCCATCCGGGCCTGGGTGAGCGTGCGGGAGGCACGGCCGCGTTGCGGAGCCAGTGCCCGGGCCTCGGGGATGTCCTCGACGTTTCGTCGCGCC
Source organism: Streptomyces sp. NA04227 (assembly GCF_013364195.1). Taxonomy (NCBI): domain Bacteria; kingdom Bacillati; phylum Actinomycetota; class Actinomycetes; order Kitasatosporales; family Streptomycetaceae; genus Streptomyces; species Streptomyces sp. NA04227. Next base: position 4,858,696 of record NZ_CP054918.1, read on the forward strand.
CGCCACCGTCGCACCAGGCCCGGGATGTGGGCTGAACTCGGCGGGACTTCGGACATCGGTGCTTCCCCGGGGCCATTGGGACGGTGGTCGGGCTCACCTTACGCACGCACCGGATCACGCCGCGATGCACGGCCAGATCTGGTCGTGACCAAGGTTGGCCCTTCTCAACTCCCGGTGCCCCCTGTGGCATGGAGGCGCGGTGGCCATCCGACGGGTTTCGGCCATCAGGTGTGCCGTCCACCTCTCGGCGCCCGCCGTCGTACTCCGCACCCCGCCTCCCCGCCGACTGCCGAGGACCCATGCCTCAGGAACGCTCCGCCGAGATCATCGCCCGCATCGTGCACGCCGCCGGCGTCGTGTTCGACCGGGAGGGCTTCCAGAGCGCCACCACGCTGCGGATCCAGACCCTCGCAGGCGTCTCGCGCGGCGCCTTCCACCACCACTTCCGTACCAAGCGTGATCTCGGTGACGCCGTCGTGGCGCGGCAGACCGCCTTCTTCGCCGAGGCCGAGGCACAAGGCCCGGCGAACGGGCTGTACACGCAGGCCCTGGTGGACCTCTCCTATCGGCACTGCACGGCGCTGCTCACCGACCCAGTGATTCGGGCCTCCGCACGCCTGGCCACCGAGCCGGGTCCGTACCGCTGCGCCACCAGTTTCCGGGCCCCGATCGACGCCACCGTCGCACTGCTCGACGCCGCCCGTGAGGCGGGCGAGCTCATTCCCGGCCGCAACACCTTCCGTATCGCCCGCTGCCTCACCGCCTGGCACACGGGTACCCAGATCCTCGCGGACGCCATCACCCGCCAGCACGATCTGCACGACCAGGTCCACGCCATGTGGGAACTGAGCCTGCCCGGGATCGTGCTGCCCGGCGTGCTCGCCCGGCTCTGCCTCCAGCCGCCTCCCGTCAACGCGCAGACCGTCGACGAGAGAATCCTGCTGCCCGTCAGGTAGCGCCGAGTCCGGGGAGGCCCGGCCCTCCAACTCTCCGCCGACTCGACCAACACGCCGCCTAATACGGCGAGTTGAGGACTTCCGCCCATCAGGGGAGCCCACCCGCCGTCCGGACCGGTCCCGCCACACCCGTGATGCCCTGGTGCTCCCAGGGCACCCGGCGCCCACCTGTCCGGGGGGTGCCCTCGGTCACTGAGTCGCGGTGTACGGTCGTCCGCGACGACCACGAATCGGGGGTGGAGCGGCCATGACCGGCGGCGGTACGGGGGGTGGCGTCCGCTACCTGGTGGAGCGGATCGCGCTGGCCGTCACGGCCACCACAGGACTGGTCGTCCTGCTTGCCGACATCCTCGGCTGGCTCGACGAACTGGCCCCCGGCGCGACCCTCTCGAAGATCACCCTGCTGATCCTCAGCACCGTCACCCTGTTCCTGCTCTTCGAGGTCGACCGGCTGCGGGTGCTCGACAACGTCAACGAGCAGCTCTCGAAGCTCGACATCGAGGGACTGGCGCGCGAGCGCAGGACGGAGCACTTCGGCGGTGTGGTCAAGGTGCACGACGGCTTCCCGGAGGGGAGGTTCTCCGACTTCCTGCGGTCCGCCGTGCAGGAGGTGGTGGTCCTCCAGACCTGGATTCCCAATCTGCACCGCTTCGAGGCCGCCCTGCGCACCGCCCTGGTCGAACGCGGCGTGCAGGTGCGCATCCTGCTGCTTCATCCGGCCTCGCCGGTGGCGCAACTGCGTGACGAGGCCCTGCGTACCGTGCGGGACTCGGCGATGGGGGAGGACGTACAGGCGAGCGTGCACCGCAGCCTGTCCATCCTGGCCCATCTCCACAACGGTCTGGACGAGCCGCAGCGGGACCGCCTCCAGGTCCGGGTGTACAACTCGCTGCCCTCCGTCGCCGTCTACAAGGCCGACGAGCAGTACCTGGTCAGCTCGTTCCTGCACGGTCAACTCGCCATCGACTCCACCCAGATGGAGATCGAGGGCACGGAAACCCAGATGGGCCGAAAGATCCAGGCGGAACTCGACACGCTCTGGGGAATCGGCTGCGACGTGGATCTGTCCGACTGGCGCGGATCCGTCAGCATCATCAGTCTGTGAGACCCGGACAAGTCCCACCCGGCCGGGCGGCGTCGCCGTAGTCTTTGAACAGTCTTTGATGCCCGAGTGGTTTCGCGACGCCTCGGGGAGATTCGGGGAGAGCGGCAGAAGGGTTCGGTCATGCGGGAATCGGTCACACGGGAATCACTCGCGCGGGAAGCGTTCATGCGGGACCTGGACGAGTTCGAGGACGGACTCGTCGAGAGGTTCCGCGCCCATCCCGTACTCACGGAGGTGGCGGCACTCCCGGACGAGGCGTTCCACGCCATCCTCCTCCAACGCCGCTTCATCTCCCTGGCGTTCACCCCCGCCTACGACCTCGCCATCGACCTGCTGCGCGACGAGGTGGGCCTGCGCATCGCCCGGATCATCCTCCGCGAGGAGTACCCGGACACCCACGGCACCACCCGCTCGCACCGCGAGGACATGAAGGAGGACATCCTCCGACTCGGCGTCCCCCGGGAGCAGTTGGTGGCCTCCCGCCCCTCGGAAACCACCGCCCGGGTCATCAAGGACACCTTCGACCTGATCGCCGAAGCGGGTGCCCACGAAGACTCCGACCTGATGCTGCTCACCCTGCTCCGCTTCTGGGGCGAGGTCCTGGTCTCGGTCGAGTACGGCGCCCTGTGGCCGCGTATGGCCCCCGTGTTCACCCAGGACGGCCGCAACCGCTCCCGCTTCTACTACCCCCACTACATCCACGACGCCAAGGGCCGCCCCCTCGCCACCACGTCCCTGCTCTCCACCACCCACTCCGACCGCCTGGCCACCCGCCTGAGCGAACTCCTCGCCCACGAGGAATCACCGGAGGACTTCAAGCGGATGGAGGAGCGGGCGCTGGGGCTGAAGGTGGACTTCTACGAGCAGTTCCGGGGCTGAGACGGGGGCTTGGTCGGGAGGGGGCGGGGCTGGGGGCTCAGCTGAGGATGTCCCAGATGCTTCCGCCTCCGCCTCCGCTGCCTCCGCCCCCGCCTCCAGTGCCGCTGCCGCCGCCGCTACCACTGCCGCCCGTGCCGGTGCCGCTGCCGCCCCCGCCGGGGTAACCGCCGGCGCCCTGGGACGAGTTGCCGGAGGACGACGACACCGATTCGAGGGCGTCGGCGATCTCCGGACCCTCCTCGGCGTCCCGGTCCTCACGTCCGCGCCGACGCCGCGCCGCCATCTCCTGCTCGGAACGCCGCCGCAGTCCCGCGTAGAGGGTGGTACCGAAAGCGAGGACGAACAGCCCGCCGGTGCAGCCGAGCGAGACGGGGTCGCCGATCGGCGCGTCCTTGGCCTCGATCCACGGGTCTAGTACGTCCAGCGGGTCCTCGTAGAGATGGACGCGCTGGCCGACCTCGAACTGCCCGAAGCAGTTCTGCTGTTGAGAGATCTCCCGCCTGCCGCTCGCCCCGTCCCGCACCACGCACACCGACAACTCCTCGCCGTCGACGCTCTCCTTGGTCCCGGTCCCGATGACGACCGTTTCCTTCTTCTCGCCGGTCTGCTTCACGTACAGCTCGTACAAGGTGGGCCCGGCGAACAGGGGCAAGGCGAACAAGGCGAGGGAGAGTACGACGGCCGCCCCCGACCGGTGCCAGGAGCTCCCGACCAGGATGGCCCCGGTGGCCACCAGGCCGAGGCAGAGCGCCACTCCGACCCACATCCCGCCGTACGGCAACTGCGCGAGGCATCCGGCGAGCACGGCGAGGAGGGCCAACGCCAGTGACCAGACAAGGGAGTTGAGGTAGCGACGGCGTGGCCGGGCGGCGGTCTGCGGACCTTGCTGGTACGGATGCCGCGGCTGGCCCGGCTCACTGAAGTTGACTGGCTCGGACATCGTGGACGTACTTCCGCTCGGTGTCGGTGTCGGTGTCGGTGTCGGTGTCGGCGTCGGTCTCGATCCGACTCCGCCACTCGGCAGGCCCGGGCCGCACTCTTCTCGTCTCGGCTGCCGCAGACCGGGTCGCGCACGGCCGAAGCATTCGACTCAGAGGACGCGGGGTTGCGGGGCAGGGTTCCGTGGTGCCGGAGATCCGGATGCCCACCCTCTCAGCTCGCACCACACGGTCTTCCTGTCCGGCTCCTCGGCAACGCCCCAGCGCAACGACACGGCATCAAGGAGCGCCAGCCCCCGCCCGGTCTCCTCCTCGTCGGTGGCGGAGCGCACCACCGGCCATCGGCACGGCTCGGGATCGGTGAGCGCCACCTTCGCGATGCCGTCCTCGTCCGCTGTCACTCGAAGAGTCACTGGAGTGCCCGCGCCAAGGTGACTGATCACGTTGGTCACCATCTCGCTCACGCAGAGCTGTGCGGCGCCCTCGCGGTCGTCGAGTACCTCCCGTACGGCACGCCGCAGTTCCGCCACCGCTTCGGGCGTGGCCACCAACTTCCGTTCCAGCAAGGTCCGTACGGGCGCGTGGCCCTTCTCCGAAACGGTCATTCGGCTGCCGCCGCCCGTAGGACAGTGGTGAGCAGGCGGGCGGTACGAAGGTTGCACCGGCCCAGTGCGACCAGACCCGGAAGATGGGGTGGGTAGGCGCCGCTGAAGGTGATCAGGTCCACGTTGAGCGACGGCAGCGTGATGCCGTGCAGGGAGAGGGCGGACTTCAACTCCTGGACGCAGGCTTCGGCTTCGGCTGGGGCTTCGTAGTTGCCGGGGTCGGATCCGTGGTCCGGGTGCGGGCGGAGGTGTGGGGTATCCATCGAGCAGACCTTCCTGGGTCGACTGGCGATCGTCACTTTCTGCAACCAGGCAACTGCATGGAGGTGTGCCGAGGTACCGTCAGGCGGAGTGCGGAACTTGAAAGACTTGAAGGTTCGCGGGAGGAGTGAGGCATGGGAAAGCGCACGCCGAACGCCGGACTGGTCCGCCTGCTGCGGGAATCGGGGTGGACGCACGGACGGTTCGCGATGGCGGTCAATCGAGTCGGTGCGGAGACCGGGCTTCGCCTGAAGTACGACGAGTCCGCCGTCAGCCACTGGCTGGACGGCACCATGCCCCGCAGTCAGGTGCGGCCGCTTGTACTCGAAGCGCTTGCAAGGAAGTTGGGGCGTCCTGTCACTCGAAGGGAAGCCGGTTTCCCTTCGACTCCGGCCCTGGAAGCAGGGAGCGAGGACCCCCTGGAAGGGCTGATGGACCTGGGGAGACAGGACGCTGACCCTTCGCGCCGTGGCCTTCTGGGGGCTGGTCTCTTCTCTGTCGCCCTGACCGTCCCTGGCTGGCCCGACGTTGTCGGCCGTCTGGAGGCTGTGCAGAAAGGCGAGTTGAGCCGTATAGGGATGGCGGACGTCCGCACCGTGACGGCGATGACCGACCGGATCTCGGCACTCGACGACCAGTTCGGTGGACGGCACGCCCGGCCCATGGCTGCGGCCTTCCTCATCAATAGCGTCGCGCCGTTCCTGCGAGCCGATGCTCCGCACGAAGTCCGTAGGGCGATGCTCTCCGCAGCCTCCGACCTCTGCTATCTGACTGGATACATGGCGGTGGACGAGGGACTGCACGGGCTTGCGCAGCGGTACTACGTAAAGGCATTGGAACTCGCGGGATCGGCGGAGGACCATCTCACGTACTGCACGACGTTGCGGGGCATGAGCGTGCAAGCAGTCGACCTGGGCCATGGTGTTCACGCCCTACGACTGGCCGACGCCGCTGCCGCGGCGTCTCCGCAAGCGGGACCGCGCATGCGGGCATTTCTCGCCGGACAGCAGGCGCATGCGGCAGCCCAGACCGGTAGCCGCCGCGACGCCCTTACGTACCTTCAAGAGGCTGAAGTCGCCATGGACAAAGCGGAGTCACAGAGCAAGCCGTTCGGCTCCTACGATCCCGCCTCGCTCAATTACCACGCTGCTCAAGTGCGTTACCTGATTGGCGATGTAGTCGGCTCGGTGCGGGCCATGCAGGAGTCGGACCGAGTGCGCTTCGATGTCTTTCGCCGCGCACGGGTGCGGCACCGCGCGCTGCTTGCCGAACGGCAGCTGGCGTTGGGCCATCTTGAAGCAGCGTGCACTACTTGGCACACAGCCCTCGACGACTACCCCTTGATCCAGTCCGGCCGCGCCGACGACCGCATGCGCGAAATGCTGCGCCTGCTCAGGCCCTACGGAAAGAACCGTCTCGTACGGGAGTTGCAGGAGCGGGCGCGGCCCATGGTGCCGTCGAAGGTCGAGGAGAAGAGCTGACCTGGACAGCCGTGCCGTCTCATACCCGGTCCCGGCCACCCTCCCGCTCCTCAGCCCGGCAGTCCGGGCACCGGTCGCGGCCGCCCCATTCGCGCCAGCCGAAGGCGACGGGGGACAGGGAGTGGCCCTCCAACTCCTCCCGTACCGCGACCCGGTAGCGCCAGACGCTGTCGAGGTACGGGTGGTAGGCCCGGTGGAAGGCCGCGTCGCTCGGTGCGGCTCCGGCGGCCACGGCTCGTTGCACCGCGCGGAGATGCTCGAACATCTCCTGGCCGGCGGCGGCCACCGTGGCGCTCGCGTCGAGGAACAGCCGTTCCCTGACCTCGTACACGGCGCTGTCGGTCAGGGCGGCGCGCGCGGCTGCCTCCTGGCCGGTCGGGGATCCGGGAGGCTCCTCGGGCGGCGGGGTCTGGGCCAGTTCGCGCAGGCGTGCGTGGCAGGTACCGACGGCCGTGATGAACTCGACGTACACCTCCCGCCGTCGTTCCTCCACACCGCGGTCGCCCTCGTGGCGGTGACGCAGACGGTCGGCGAGCATCGTTCCGCTGACCGCGATCAGGCCGCCGCTCGCCGTCGCGACGAGCGTTCCCCAGTCCACTCCGTGCACTCCTCCCCGGCCGCGGCTTCCCGTGCCGTGGCCACGCCGTATGCGGCGACAACTGTCCGGCAGTGTCCCCCACAGCGGCTGCCCCGACCATTGCCCGGACGGCGCCCCGCCGTCTGACCAGCCCCCATCGGCACCCCCGATCCCCCCATCGCCAACACCCCCCACTGGCCCGTGGACCTGCGGCTTCGCCCGCCCGTAGCTTCCCTGGCATGACCTCACAGAACAGTCAGCAGAACCCTCCACGCGAGGCCGGACAGGCAGGACAGGCCGGACGGCTCGGCGGCCAGACCCGCGCCACCGTCGAGCTCGTCGCCGCCATGGTCCTCTCCGGCACCCTGGGCATCTTCGTCGTCGAGTCCGGCGTCTCCGCCTTCAACGTCGTCTTCTTCCGGTGCCTGTTCGGGGCGCTGGCGCTCGGTCTGTACGCGCTGGCCCGGGGCTACTTCCGGGACCACGGCTTCACTCGGCGGAGCCTTCAACTCGCCGCGCTCGGCGGGGTGTTCATCGTTTTCAACTGGGTGTTCCTGTTCTCCTCGTACGAGAACACCTCGATCTCGGTGGCCACCGTCGTCTACCACACCCAGCCCTTCTACGTGGTGCTCCTCGGCGCCCTGCTCTTCCGTGAACGGCTGACCCTCGCCAAGGCCGGCTGGATCGGGCTCGCCTTCGCCGGTCTCGTCCTCGTCTCGGGTGTGACGCCCGCCGACTTCCGTTCCGGACAAGGGAGTTACCTGCTCGGGCTCGGACAGGCGCTGCTCGCCGCACTGCTGTACGGGCTCGCCACCGTCGTCACCAAGCGCATCACCGGTGTACGCCCGCATCTGATCGCACTCGTCCAAGTCCTCGTCGGCATACCGCTGTTGCTGCCCTTCGCCGACCTCGGCGCGATGAGCGGCACCGGCACCGGGTGGTTCTGGCTGGCGGGACTCGGAGTGATCCACACCGGGCTGATGTACGTGCTGATGTACTCGGCGTACGCCAAGCTGAGCACCGCGAAGATCGCCGTACTCGCCTTCGTCTACCCGGTGGTCGCGATGGTCGCCGACTGGGCCGTGTACGGGCACCACATCGGCCTCGTCCAGGCGCTCGGCGTCCCGCTGATCGTGCTCGCCAGCTTGCGCGTCACCCTCGCCAAGAAGCCTGTACGAGAGAGGAGTTCGGGGACAGAGGCGAAGCCGGAGACGATTGCTGACCCCGAGCCGCGGCCCGCTACGCCCGCTCCGGCGACTTCCCCGCCGCCTGCTCCCGTACCAGCCGAGCCGCCTGCTCCACGAACAGGCGCGCATGAGCGGGGAGCCGTTTCCCGGCCCGCCACGCCAGTTGAGTGCTGAGGGTGAACGGCGGACGCCAGTCCAGGGTGGTCAGGCGTCCGTCGGTCAGTTCCTCGGTGACCGTGACCAGTGGCAGCAGGCAGATTCCGAGGCCTGCTGCCGTGGCGCGCTTGGTCGCCTCGATGGTCCCGAACTCGGTGAACGAAACCGGCTGCCCGGCAACGGAGTTGAGCTCCTGCTCGAACAAGTCCCGGTAGGCACAGCCCGGTTCGGTGGCGAGGAGGGGCTGGGACAGGACCTCGCGGGTGGTGAGCGGTGCGGTGCGGTCGGCGGCGGCCAGGGTGTTTCCGGGTGCTGCCAACAGGGCCAGCGGCTCCTCGGCGAGCACCCGCACCTCGAGTCCCGGGTGGTCGGTCTCCGCTTCCATGAGGAAGCCGATGTCGTACGTGCCCTGGCGCAGCGCCTGTCGGGTCTCGTCGCCGAGGGTGGGGCGCATCGAGAGACGTACGCCGGGATAGCGGTGCAGGAAGAGTTCGAGGAGCGGGGGCAGCCGGTAGGAGGTCAGGGACTCCATGGTGCCGATGGTGAGCGAGCCCTCGGGGTCCTCGGCGCCGGCGACGGCGGCGCGGGCCTCGGCCTCCAGGTCGAGGAGCTGACGGGCGTAGGGGAGCAGCCGTTCGCCCGCCTCGGTCAGCCGGATGCGGCTGCCGAGCCGGTCGAAGAGCTGACAACCGAGCGTCGACTCAAGGGACTTGATCTGGCCGGTCACGCTGGACTGGGCGTACTTCAGCTCGGCCGCGGCGCGGGTGAAGCTCAGAGTGGTCGCGACCTTCTCGAAGGTCAGCAGGTGGCGCAGCTCCATCGGGGCGTGGGGAGTCCGGGGGCCGGACTCAGGCCTCGTCCTCGGAGCGCCGGCCGTCCGACTCGCGAGGGCCGTTCGACTCGTGGGGGCCGTCCGACTCGCGGCGCTTCAGCTCCTCCTCGCGGCGGCGCAGGTCGGCCTCCCAGTCCTTGAGCTGAGCCTCGTCCCGCTTCTCGTCGGCGGCATCGTCCTTCGCGGCGTCGTCCTTCGCGGCGTCAGCCTTCGCGCCTTCGGCGCCCCCTGTGCCCAGGCCCTTCAGGAACTCGGGGTTGTCGTCCGGCGCGACCCAGCCACCACCGCCGGAACGCCGCCCCGGCTGCCCGCCGCCTCCGGCCGGAGCGCGCTTCTTGCCCGCCACCAGCCAGGCGACCGGGCCGATCAGCACTTCGCCGAAGAGGAGCACGATGATGACCCACACCACTTTCGGCATATGCCTGACCTCGTTCTCCGGGGTGTTCAGGCAGTCGATGAAGGCATAGATCCACAGGGCCAGGACCAGCAGGAACGGCAGATACCTGAGCATGGTGGCGCTTCTCCAGTAAAGAGACGGAGCGTCCGGGCCGGGGCCCCGGTGACGGGGCCAGGGTAGCGGGTGCCGGATACTGGGCCGCATGGCTTATGACGATCTTCGCTCGCTGCTCAGGGCCCTGGAACGCGAGGGCGACCTCAAGCGCATCAAGGCCGAGGTGGATCCGTATCTCGAGGTCGGGGAGATCGTCGACCGGGTGCAGAAGTCCGGCGGCCCGGCGCTGCTCTTCGAAAACGTCAAGGGCTCGGCGATGCCGCTGGCGATGAACGTCTTCGGTACCGACCGGCGGATGCTGAAATCGCTCGGCCTGAAGTCGTACGAGGAGATCGCGGAGAAGATCGGCGGGCTGCTCAAGCCCGAACTCCCGCAGGGCTTCGTCGGCGTACGGGAGGCCTTCGGCAAGCTCGGCACCATGGCGCACGTACCGCCGAAGAAGGTCAAGGACGCACCCGTGCACGAGGTGGTGCTGCGCGGCGACCAGGTTGACCTGGACCGGCTGCCCGCGCTGTTCACCTGGCCCCAGGACGGCGGCTCCTTCTTCAACCTCGGGCTCACCCACACCAAGGACCCCGACAGCGGTATCCGCAACCTCGGTCTGTACCGGCTCCAGCGCCACGACAAGCGCACCATCGGTATGCACTGGCAGATCCACAAGGACAGCCGCAACCACTATCAGGTGGCGGCCCGGCGCGGCGAGAAGCTGCCCGTCGCGATCGCCTTCGGCTGCCCGCCCGCGGTGACGTACGCGGCGACCGCGCCGCTGCCCGGCGACATCGACGAGTACCTCTTCGCCGGGTTCCTCCAGGGCAAGCGGATCGAGATGGTCGACTGCAAGACGGTCCCGCTCCAGGTCCCGGCCCAGGCCGAAGTGGTCATCGAGGGCTGGCTGGAGCCCGGCGAGATGCTGCCCGAGGGGCCGTTCGGCGACCACACCGGCTTCTACACGCCGCAGGAGCCCTTCCCCGCGCTGCGCATCGACTGTCTGACCATGCGCGAGCGCCCGCTGCTCCAGTCGACGGTGGTGGGACGGCCGCCGATGGAGGACGGGCCGCTCGGCCGCGCCACGGAACGCTTCTTCCTGCCGCTGCTCAAGATCATCGTGCCGGACATCGTGGACTACCACCTGCCGGAGGCGGGCGGCTTCCACAACTGCGCGATCATCTCGATCGACAAGAAGTACCCCAAGCACGCGCAGAAGGTGATGCACGCCATCTGGGGCGCGCACATGATGTCGCTGACGAAGCTGATCGTGGTCGTCGACTCCGACTGCGATGTGCACGACCTGCACGAGGTCGCCTGGCGGGCCCTCGGCAACACCGACTACGCACGCGACCTCAGCATCGTCGAGGGCCCGGTGGACCACCTGGACCACGCCTCGTACCAGCAGTTCTGGGGCGGCAAGGCCGGGATCGACGCCACCGCGAAGTGGCCCGAGGAGGGCTACACCCGCGACGGCGGCTGGCCCGACATGGTGCTCTCCGACCCCGAGACGGCGGCGACGGTGGACCGCCGGTGGAAGGAGTACGGGCTGTGAGCACGGCCGAGGACGTCCTTGGCGGACCGGGCGAGGCCCCGGCGGACGGCAAGGTGAAGGCCTTCCTGCGCCTGGTCATGATCGAGCACTCGGTCTTCGCGCTGCCCTTCGCGTACATCGCCGCGCTGACCGCGATGTACGAGACGGACGAGAGTGTGCACTGGGGCGAACTGCTCCTGGTCACGGTCGCGATGGTCGGCCTGCGCACCTTCGCGATGGCCTGCAACCGCATCATCGACCGCGAGATCGACGCCCGTAACCCGCGCACCGCCTCGCGCGAACTGGTCACCGGCGCCGTCTCGGTCCGCTCCGCCTGGACCGGCGCACTGATCGCGCTGGTCGTCTTCCTCGGCGCCGCCGCCCTGCTCAACCCGCTGTGCCTGGCGCTCGCGCCGGTCGCCGTGGTGCCGATGGTGGTCTATCCGTACGGGAAACGGTTCACCCACTACCCGCACGCGATCCTCGGCCTCGCCCAGGCGATGGGCCCGATCGGCGCCTGGCTCGCGGTCACCGGCGAGTGGAACTGGGACGCCGTCCTGCTCGGCCTCGCCGTCGGCATCTGGATCGGCGGCTTCGACCTGATCTTCGCCTGCCAGGACGTACAGGCCGACCGCGCCCACGGCGTGAAGTCGGTACCGGCCCGCTTCGGCATCGCGGGCGCCCTCTACGGCGCCCGCGGCAGCCATGTCGTCACCATGGGCCTGTTCGTCTGGTACGCCCTGTCCACCGGCGTCGGCCCCTTCTTCTGGGTCGGCCTGCTGATCGTGGCGGCGGCGTTCCTCTACGAGCACTCGATCGTGCGGCCCGATGACCTGTCCCGGCTGAACCGGGCGTTCTTCACGGTCAACGGGTTCATTGGGATTGCCCTGTTCGTGTGTGCGTTGCTTGATCTGCTCGTGCGGGGACTGACGGTCTGACGTGGCGCCGACGGCCTGAGGCGGAGCCGACCGGGCGAGTACGGGGCGGTCGGCCTGCCGCGGGACCGCGACCGTCCGCCCCACCCCTCACGGCTTGTAAACCTCCCCCGGCTCCGCCCGCCCCGGCGCGAGCAGTTCCGGCACCGTCACGAACGTATAGCCGTCCTTCTTCAGGGCCTTGATGATGCCGGGGACCGCGGGGACGGTGCCGTCGTAGAGGTCGTGGAGCAGGATGATGCCGTCGCGGCCGGCCTGGTCGAGGGTGCGCTTGGTGATCAGGGCCGAGTCGGTGGTCTTGTAGTCCTTGGCCGTGGTGCTCCACAGGATCTGGGCGAGGCCGAGGTCCTTGCTGACCTTGCCGACCTCGTCGTCGGTGCGGCCCTGGGGCGGGCGCATCAGGGTGGGGCGCTTGCCGGTGAGGCGGTAGACGGCGTCCTGGAGGCGGCCGAGTTCCTCGCGGATGGTGCCCTTGTCCTCGTCGGTGAGGATCTTGTGGGTCCAGGTGTGGTTGGCGAGTTCGTGGCCCTCGGCGTCCATCTGGCGCACCAGATGCGGGTACTTGTCCACGTGCCGCCTGCCGAGCAGGAAGAACGTCGCGTGGACCTGCTCCTTCTTGAGGATCTTCAGCAGGCGCGGGGTGTGCTCGCTGGGGCCCGCGTCGAAGGTCAGGGCGATGCACTTGGCCTTGCGGCAGTCGACCGGACTTCCCTTGTCGCCAAGGCCCTTGCCGTGGGCGCCCGGGCCGTCGCCGGTGTCCGGATTCGCGACGGGGTGCGCCCTGGCCTCACTCGGAGAAGTGGTCTCCATGGTGGAGCAGCCGGTCAGTGCGAGGGCTGCCGCGGAGGCGAGGGCGACGACGGCGCCCGCCCGTAGTGCGCCACGCAGGGTGCGTGTGGTGTGGGTGGTGCGCAATGCGGTGCGTTTGTGGCCTATTTCGCCGTCTGTTGTGCCACGTTTGATCGAATCGGACATGATCGCATTTATATCTGCGGGCCATCGTTGTCATCGCGGCGGGGTCACCCGGGGCAACCCGCGGGGGAGCGGCGGCATATGACAGTGGCGCCACCGTCGGGGGGAGTCCCGTCCACAGGCCAGGCAGGCGGATAGGCTCACGGGCGTGAACCCAGGACAGAACCAGCGTCGGCCTTGGATCGTGGGGGTGTCCGGCGCCTCAGGTACCCCGTACGCCGCGTCCGTACTGCGTGCCCTGCTCGCCGCCGGGGAGAGCGTGGACCTGGTCGTCTCCCGGGCCTCGCGGCTGACCCTGCTCGACGAGACCGGGATCTCCTTCCGCGACCTGCACTGGCGGCACGATCTCGCCGAGTGGCTGGCGCGCGGGGCGGACGGCAAGCCCGGGACCTTCCGTACGGAGATCGGCGAGAGCGGCGACATCCGGTACTGGGGCGCGGGTGACCTCGCGGCGGGCCCGAGTTCGGGCTCGTACCCGACGAAGGGGATGCTGATCGTTCCGGCGTCCACGGACTGCGTGGCCGGGGTGGCGCTCGGGCTGTCGAAGGATCTGCTGCAGCGCGCGGCCGGAGTGACCCTCAAGGAGGGCCGCTGTCTGGTGGTGGCCGTACGCGAGACCCCGCTGAACGGGCAGACGCTGCGGCACATGGTCACGCTCGACGAGGCGGGAGCGATCGTGCTGCCCGCCTCGCCGGCGTTCTACGCGGGCGCGAGTCACATCCAGGACCTGGTGGACTTCGTCGCCGGGCGGGTGCTCGACGCGGCAGGGGTGCCGCACGAGTTGTACCGCCGCTGGGAGGGAGAGCTCTCGCATGGCACGCGGGAGAGTTGACCGCGGCCCGGCGCGAGGGCGCCGGGCGGAACCGGTGTCCGTGCCGGTTCCCGCTGGTGGTGCGGTGCCAGGGAGGCGGCGATCCGCCTCACGGGGTCCGGCCGGTGGCCGGACCCGGGCGCTCAGCGCTTCTTGGCGGTGCGCTTGCGGCCGAGGGCGGCGCGGCGCGGGGAGGCGGACTGATGAACACGCGAGCGGTTGGCAGCGTCCTGCAGCTCGCGCATGCGGGCGTACGCCATCTCGATCGTGTACACGGGGTGACTCACTCCTGAATGATCGTCTGTGACCGATTGAAGATTTCGCCGGTGGATCGGCCAGATCGGCGAAGATTCACAGGGCTTCAGTCCCTGTGTGCCTTAGATTCTACACTAAACCTGCGGCGATTGCAGATTATTGAAAGGCAGCGACCCATGGATGCCGTGGACAGGCAGCTCATCCAGGCACTTCGCGAGAACGGCAGGGCCTCGTACGCGGAACTCGGGCGCCTGGTGGGCCTCTCCGGGCCGAGCGTCACCGACCGCATCAACCGTCTGGAGGCCGCCGGTGTCATCACCGGCTACCGGGCCACGGTCGACTCCAAGTCGCTCGGCCTCGGCGTGACCGCCCTGGTCGGTATCTCCCTGTCGGACGCCACCGACCACGAGGACGTCGCCGAGCGCCTCAAGGACCTCGGCGAGATCGAGGACTGCTGGTTCATCGCGGGCGACGACTCGTACATGCTCAAGGTGCGCGCCGGCGACGTGGACGGACTGGAGAAAACGATCCGGCGCTTGTCTGGCACCAAGGGCGTCTCGCGCACCCGCACCACCATCGTGCTCTCCACCAAGTGGGAGAACCGCGTGGGCGAACTGCCCGAGGAGGAGTGAGCCCGGCGCCGGGCCGGGTGGCGGGGCGGCGGAGGGCCGCCGACCGGGGCGTGCGGTGCGGGGGAGTACGGTGACGGGGAAAACGGGCTGGGACACGGACCGGGGTACGGACCGGGGCGACTGGGAGGCGGACGGCGCATGGACGCGGGGCTGAAGCGCGAGCTGGAGGAGAAGGTCCGCGGCGGCGAGCGGCTGACCCGCGAGGACGGCCTCGCGCTGTACGAGTCGGACGACCTCGCCTGGCTCGGCGGCCTCGCCCACGAGGTGCGCACCCGCAAGAACGGTGACGTGGTCCACTTCAACGTCAACCGTCACCTCAACATGACGAACGTCTGCACCGCCTCCTGCGCGTACTGCTCCTTCCAGCGCAAGCCCGGCGAGAAGGACGCGTACACGATGCGCATCGAGGAGGCGGTCCGCCTCGCCGGGGAGATGCGCGGCGAGAACCTCACCGAGCTGCACATCGTCAACGGCCTGCACCCGAACCTGCCCTGGCGGTACTACCCGCGCTCGCTCAGCGAACTGAAGAAGGCGCTGCCCGAGGTCTCCCTGAAGGCGTTCACGGCCACCGAGATCCACCACTTCGAGAAGATCTCCGGGCTGCCCGCCTCCGAGATCCTCGACGAGCTGATCGAGGCCGGTCTCGAATCGCTCACCGGCGGCGGCGCCGAGATCTTCGACTGGGAGGTCCGCCAGCACATCGTCGACCACGAGACCCACTGGGAGGACTGGTCGCGCATCCACCGCCTCGCGCACAGCAAGGGCCTCAAGACCCCCTGCACCATGCTCTACGGGCACATCGAGGAGCCGCGCCACCGCGTGGACCACGTGCTCAGGCTGCGTGAACTCCAGGACGAGACCGGCGGGTTCCAGGTCTTCATCCCGCTGCGCTACCAGCACGACTTCGTCGACATGCAGGACGGCAAGGTCCGCAACCGGCTCCAGGCCCGCACCCAGATGGCCACCGGCGCCGAGGCCCTGAAGACCTTCGCCGTCTCGCGGCTGCTCTTCGACAACGTCCCGCACGTGAAGGTCTTCTGGGTGATGCACGGCGTGCAGACCGCCCAGCTCGCCCTTCAGCACGGCGCCGACGACATGGACGGCTCGGTCGTCGAGTACAAGATCACGCACGACGCCGACAACTACGGCACCCCGAACAAGCTCACCCGCGACGACCTGCTCGAACTCATCCGGGACGCCGGTTTCCGCCCGGTCGAGCGCAATACGCGGTACGAGATCATCCGCGAGTACGAGGGCCCGGACCCGCTGCGCCGCGAGTCGCCGCAGCCGATGCGGCTTTGATGTGACTTTGCTGCGACGTTGACGGCTGGGCGCCCTCGCTGGACGGGGGCGCCTTCGCGTTTTTGGCTTTCTTCGTCTGCCTGCCTGTCCGTCTGCCCGCCCGTCTGCTTGCCTGCCCGTCTGTTTGCCCGGTCGCCTGCCCGGTCGTGATGTACGTCGCCTGTAATGCCGCTTGAAGGCTCGCGTGTGTAAGGGTTACTTTTTCTCTATGACCCTTACGTTTGTGCTGGATCCGCAGGTCGACCCCGAACTTCACGCAGGTCTGCTCGCGCTCTGGGCGGATGTGACCAATGCGGGCGGCGCCGTCGGGTTCGTCCCGCCGGTGGTGCCGGACGACATCCGGCCCGTGATGATCCAGAGCCTGGCCGGGGTGGCCGAGGGGCGCAGCAGGCTGCTGGTCGGGCGGGACGAGGGCGGTGCGGTGGCCGCGGCCGCTTTCCTCACGTTCAACACGCACCGTCTGATGAAGCACTGGGTCTGGGCGTACACCGTGATGGTGCACCCGTCCCATCAGGGCAAGGGGTACGGCCGGGATCTGATGGCCGCCGTCGCGGACGTGGCCCGGGGCTTCGAGGGCGTCGGCGCGGTGCGGCTCACCTGTCGCGGTGGCCTCGGTCTGGAGCGCTTCTACGCGTCCTGCGGGTACAAGGAGGTCGGACGGGTGCCCGGTGCGATCCGGGTCGGCCCGGGCGACGACCGTGACGACATCACCATGCTGCTTCCGCTGACGTGAACGGGGCGTAGGCGGTGAGGTGTTCGCCACCCCGAGTCACCTGCCGCCTCGGACAAATGGGGATGAAACCACCCCGTTCCGGGAGCAAAGCCGCCCCGTGTTTCACTGGAGTGATGCCCGGTGCCGCCCTGCCGGGCCCTCCGCAGAATCAGGAGACTGGACTGACATGCTCCGCTACACGCTGATGCGTCTCGGGATCTTCGCGGGCTGCTTCCTGGTGGCCTGGGGTCTCGTTGCCGCCGGCATCGCCCCGCGCGGTCTCGGCGGTTCCAACTACCTGTGGATCCTGCTGCTCGCCCTGGTCGTCTCGGCGCCCATCAGCTTCATCGTCCTGCGGGGCCAGCGCGACCGCGCCTCCGAGCAGATCGTGCAGCGCGTGGAGCGTGCCAAGGCCGGCTTCGAGGCCAGCCGCACCCAGGAGGACGAGGTCCTGGACGAGGCCGCCGCGCGGGCGCAGGGCCAGGCGGGCTGACCGTCCCGCCCCCGCACTTCTCTTACCCGCACAGCGGGCGGATGCCCAGGAACCCCCGCATTCCTGGCAATTGACGCCACCGTAACCACGGGATCCTCACTCGGACGTACCCTTGCACGTGAACACGACGGGGAAGGGAAGAGAGCCGTGGGTGTGGTGCGGGGCAGCGACGCCACCGGTACGGCCGTTCCCGGGACCGGGGTGAAGGCTCCGGTGGAGACCGTGGTCGAGAGCGCTACGGAGACCGGAGCGAACGCGGGGGCGAAGGCCGGGCCGAAGAAGAGCCGCAACCGGCGTATGCCGAGGGCCGTGCGCGAGAAGCAGATGCTCGACGCGGCGGTACGGGTCTTCGCGCGGCACGGCTACCAGGCCGCCTCCATGGACGAGATCGCGAAGCTGGCGGGGGTCTCCAAGCCGCTGGTCTATCTGTATCTGAACTCCAAGGAAGACCTCTTCGCCGCCTGCATCCGGCGGGAGTCGCAGGCCCTGGTCGAGGCGATCCGCGTCGGGGTGGACACCACACAGCCCGCCGACCGCCAACTCTGGGACGGGCTGCGGTCGTTCTTCGTGCACACCGCCGAGAACCCGGACAGCTGGGCCGTCGTGCACACCCAGGCCACCGCCCAGGGCGAACCCTTCGCGGGCGTAGCCGCAGCGGCCCGCCAGTCGATCATCACCTTCGTGACCGCCCTCATCCACGCCGCCCACGCGGAACGGGAGAGCGCGGTAGGGGAGAACGCCGTACGGGAGGGGTGTGACGGCGGTGGCAAGGGCGAGGGCGGCGGCGAGGCGGCAGGGTCGGTCGCGCCCGGGGCGGAGACCACGCGCCGTGAGTACGCCGCGCTGGCGCACGCGCTGATCGGCGCCGCGGAGTCCCTCGCGGACTGGTCCCTCACCCAGTCGACCATTCCGGCACACGAAGCCGCGGCGACGATGATGAACTTCGCCTGGGCCGGACTCGGTGGCCTCCTGGAGGGCAAGCCCTGGACGGCCTCGCCTCAACTGCCGCCGGGCGCCACGCCAGTTACGTAGCCGTCGGAGCGTTCAGCGGCTCAACTGGCGGCGGTGCCACCGCTGTTGTCGCCGTTCCCGCGACCGTTCTTTTGGCCGTCCGCGTGGCTGTCTGCTTGGCCGTCCGTGCGGCTGTCTTCCTGGCGATCCGTGTGGCCGTCCGCGTAGAGATGCGTCTCGGGCGCGACCAGGTCCGCGAGGCAACTGGGCTGCCGCCGTGGCGACTTGGCGGCGCTCGGCCGACCGGTGGCGACGGCGGGGCCAGCGGAGGCGGCCGAGCTCACCGATGCCGACTGCCCCTGCGCATGCGTCTGCGTCTGCGTCTGCGTCTGGGGCAGGGTCCTGACCCGGCGGGTGGTCACGGCCCGACTGCTCGACTTGCGTGAGAACAGGTAGATGAGCAGGACGATGATGCCAAGGACCCACAAGCCGTCCACGATGTCTCCCGAGCGGTTGTCGGACCTGAGTCGGACAGGGGCGTACCCGTGATCGGCGCCGCGAACCCGGTACGCACCCAAGTGTCCACAAGATGCCAGCAGTTGATGAGGGAATGACGGGATGGCTGGAGGCGGCCACCGGGCGGCCCGCCTCCTGCCGTTGGAGGAGCGCCCCTTCAAGTGGCGGCCGCCTCAGTGCCCTTGGCCCGCCACCAGCTGATGTCGTGCCGGGCGCACCGGATGGCCCAGGGCCGCGCAGCGTGCCTCGAAGTCGGGCGGAAGCCAGTCGCCGCTGAGCAGACGGGGGTGTGCCGGGAAGGCGGTCGCCGCCGCGAGCGCGAACATCAGTGAGGCCCACGGGGTGTGCAGGCGGCTCAGCAGGGTCTGCCCGGACTCCGTGCGGAAGCTCGCCTCGAACACGTCGGGGCCCGCGAGTTCGACGGTTTCCAGGGCGCGCCAGCCGAGGTCGAGCCAGCCCGCGGTGGGGCCCGAGAAGTGGGCGCGGTAGCGGGTGATGGTGACCTCGCCGGGGCCCTCCGCCACCCAGCGCGGACGGCTGTCCCTGGCGGCCCGGTCGCGACGGCTGGCGTTGCCGATGGCGTTCGCGGCCATGCTGCCCAGGACGAAGGCGGGGCCACCGAAGGCGAACATGGAACTCTGCCGGTAGCTGCCGTCGCCGATCGCACGGAAGGAGACCCGCTCGGCCGGACCCACCGCGAGCGCCCGGTCGCCGGGTTCGAGGCGGGCGTGGGTGGCGATCAACGGGCGCCGGTCCAGGCGGCCTTCGACCAGGTCGGCGAGGATGTCGCAGGTGTACCACAGGTGCTCGTCGAGGGACGACCATCCGGCCGGCTGTGGCGGCTCGGCCGGTGGTCGGGGACGGAAGGCCATCTCGCTCCGGTGTCTTCTGGGTGGGGTTTCCGGGACCGGTATTCAACCAGGGCGCCGCGACCGGCCCACCTTCACCATCACGGTGTACGGCGCCTGTTGGTTCCAGCCGTCACGGTATGAGACACCCGCGGGATCCCGCACCCCTCACGGTCCGCACCTCTCACGGTCCGCACCCCTCACGGTCCGCACTCCCCACTCCCCACTCCCCACTCCGTACTCCCCGCTCCGCACTACCGAAGCGCCTCCACCGCCCCCGTCAGGTGTACGCGTTCCCGTCCCTGTTCCCTCTCCCGCCCCGCACCACTGCGCAGCGCGAACGCGCCGCCGTCGGCCGCGTAGGTCACCTTCCCCGGCAGCAGTACGGGCGCCTTGAACTCGGCGTGGACGCGTACCGGGCCGCTCGTGTCGTGCTCGGCCAGGCAGCGGGCGACCGTCCACATGCCGTGGGCGATGGCGCGCGGGAAGCCGAACAGGCGGGCCGTGAGCGGGTACAGGTGGATCGGGTTGCGGTCGCCGGAGGCGGCGCCGTAACGGCGACCCAGGTCGCCGGGGAGCTGCCACTCGGCGGCCTCGGGCAGCGGCTTGGACTCGGCGCCGTCCCGGGCACCGTCGGCCGTATCCGTCCCCGTATCCGTTCCCGCTCCCGTCCCCTGTCCCGTCTCCTTCTCCCTGCCGCTCCGCTCGCGCTGCTCGGCGGGTACCGAGTGCCGGGCGAGATAGGTGCTGCGGGACTCCCAGACCAGGGCGCCGTCGACCCGTGCCTCGGTCACCAGGTGGGCTTCGGTGCCGCGGCGGTGCGGGGCCAATTGGTCGACGTACACGGTGAGTTCGTACTCCTCCAGCGGGTGCGGGGCGCGGTGCTGGTCGATGTCGATCGAGGTGTGCACCAGGCCAAGCAGC
This sequence comes from Streptomyces sp. NA04227, assembly GCF_013364195.1. Classification (NCBI taxonomy): domain Bacteria; kingdom Bacillati; phylum Actinomycetota; class Actinomycetes; order Kitasatosporales; family Streptomycetaceae; genus Streptomyces; species Streptomyces sp. NA04227. The sequence goes on from NZ_CP054918.1 coordinate 4,879,054, forward strand.
GGCAGCGGGAACGCGGGGTCCGCCATGAGCCGCATCTGGAGCGGGAAGCCGAGGATGTGCGGATAGGTCACGGGCAGTACGGCCGGGTCGTGGCCGAAGCCGCAGATCTTCTCGTACGCGGCCAGGCGCCCGGCGTCGGCGCGCGCGCCGGGAAGCACGAGCCGGGTCGGGGGCGCGGTCGCGTCCCGCCCTGCCTTCTTCAGCGGGGACAGCAGGGCGCCGCGCGCGAGCAGCGGCGGCAGCGAGGGTGAGCCGGTGAGGGTCACCGTCCGCGGATCGGCCATGACGGGCTCCTTGGGGCGTCGGAACGGCGGGCGGGGGAGGGGCCCACCCACAGGGAATCGGGAACAGGGAGTACGGGAACGGGGAGCGCGGAAGGGGCGGGCGCCAGGCGGGCTCGCAGGGTAGGCGTCGAGCGGGCGCCCGCGCCGGGCAGCCCGGACCGGCCAGCGCGCACCGGGCAGCCCGGGCCCCTCAAGCGCCGAGCAAGCTCTGCCCGCAGACCCGTACGACCTGCCCGTTGACCGCCCCCGAGGCGGGGTTGGCGAACCAGGCGGTGGTCTCGGCCACGTCGACGGGCAGGCCGCCCTGGGACATGGAGTTCATCCGGCGTCCGGCCTCGCGGATGAACAGCGGGACGGCCGCGGTCATCTTGGTCTCGATGAAGCCGGGGGCGACCGCGTTGACGGTGACGCCGTGCTCGGCGAGGGCGCGGGGCGCGAGCGAGCGCACCAGGCCGATGATCCCGGCCTTGCTCGCCGCGTAGTTGGTCTGGCCGACGTTGCCCGCGACACCGGCGATGGACGCGGTGGCGACGATCCGGCCGTTCCGGTGGAGGGTGCCGGAGCGCAGCAGGTGGTCGGTGGTGCGCAGCACCGAGGCCAGGTTGACCTCCAGGACCGAGGCCCAGCGGTCGGCGGGCATGTTGGCGAGCTTGCGGTCGCGGGTGATGCCCGCGTTGTGGATCAGGATGTCCAGGCCGTCCGGCAGCGCGGCGGCGATGTGCTCGCCCGCGTCCGCGGCGGTGATGTCCAGCGGCAGCGCGGAGCCGCCGAGCCGGTCGGCGACCTTGACCAGGTCGGCCTGTGCGGCCGGGATGTCCAGGACGACGACCTTCGCGCCGTCGCGCGCCAGCGTCGCGGCCACGGACTCGCCGATGCCCCGGGCGGCGCCGGTGACCAGCGCGGTCCTGCCCTCCAGCGGGCGCGCCCAGTTCGCGGGAGCGGTCAGCTCGGCGGCCTCGGCGCCCTCGGTCTCGACGACCTGGCCGCTGACGTACGCGGACTTCGGCGAGAGCAGGAAGCGCAGCGTGGACTCGGCGGCGGCCGCGGAGCGGGTTCGTACCAGGGTGACCGCGCGGCCCTTGCCGATCTCCTTGCCGAGCGAGCGGACGAAGCCCTCCAAGCCCTGCTGGACCGCGGCCTGGTGGTGGTCCTCGGGGTCCGGGACCGAACCGAGGACGACCACACGGCCGCTGCTCGCGACCCCGCGTACGACGGGGTGCAGCGCGGCGTGCACCTCGGCGAGTGCCTCGACGTCACGCACGCCGGTCGCGTCGAGGACCACCCCGGCGGGGCGCTCGGCGCTCTCCTGGACCGGAAGGCCGGTGCGGCGCAGCACCTCGTCGAGCGGGTCGGTGAGCGCCGACTTGCCCGCCGTCAGGTGCAGCAGCGGGCCGCCGAGGTCGGGCTTGCTGTCGCTGTACCGCCGCAGCACAGTGGGCTGCGGGAGGCCGAGACGGCCGGTCAGGAAACGGCCCGCGCCGGTGCCGGTGAAGTTCAAGTAGCGGTCCGCCATTGTCCTGCTCCCTGCTCGGTCGTAAATTTACTCCTGAGTAAGATTACTCAAGAGTCAGGAGCTGGTCGAGATGCAGTACTCCCCCGGGGACAAGGCCCCCGACACCCGCCTGCCCCAGATCCGGCGTGTGGCCGTGGTCGGAGGGAGCCGTATCCCGTTCGCGCGTTCCGACGGGCCCTACGCGACGGCCTCCAACCAGGAGATGCTGACCGCCGCGCTGAACGGTCTCGTCGAGCGCTACTCGCTGGCCGGGCCCGGCGCGGTCGGCGAGTTCGTGGCCGGTGCGGTGCTCAAGCACAGCCGGGACTTCAACCTGGCCCGGGAGACCGTGCTCGGCGCGGAGCTGGACCACGCCACGCCCGCGTACGACATCCAGCAGGCCTGCGGCACCGGACTCCAGGCGGTCATCGCGGTCGCCAACAAGATCATGCTCGGTCAGATCGACTCCGGCATCGCGGGCGGCACCGACACCACCAGCGACGCCCCGCTCGGCGTCAACGACGACCTGCGCCGCACGCTCCTGGAGGCCCGTCGCGGCAAGAGCACCGGCGCCCGCCTGAAGGCGCTGGCCAAGATCCGTCCGGGCAACGTCGTACCGGACATGCCGCGCAACGCCGAGCCCCGTACCGGTCTGTCCATGGGTGAGCACGCGGCCATCACGGCCCGCAAGTGGGGCATCAGCCGCGAGGCGCAGGACGAGCTGGCCTGGCGCAGCCACCGCAACCTGGCCGCCTCCTACGAGCGCGGCTTCCACGACGACCTCGTGGTGCCCTTCCGGGGGCTGGCCCGTGACAACAACCTGCGCCCCGGCTCCACCCTGGAGAAGCTGGCCACCCTCAAGCCGTGCTACGGCGTGAAGGACCCCGACCCCACCATGACCCCGGGCAACTCCACCCCGCTGACCGACGGCGCCTCCACCGTGCTGCTCGCCAGTGACGAGTGGTGCCGGGCCCGCGGCCTCAAGCCGCTCGCGTACCTCACCGCCTACGAGACGGCCGCCGTCGACTACGTCAACGGCGACGTCCGCGACGGGGAGGACGGCCTGCTCATGGCCCCCACCTACGCGGTGCCCCGGATGCTGGAGCGGGTCGGCCTCGGCATCGAGGACTTCGACCTGATCGAGATCCACGAGGCCTTCGCCTCCCAGGTGCTCGCCACCCTCGCGGCCTGGGAGAAGCGGGGCCTTGCCCCCGTCGACCGCGACAAGCTCAACGTCGCGGGCTCCTCGCTCGCGGCCGGTCACCCCTTCGCGGCCACCGGCGGCCGCATCGTGGCCGCCCTCGCCAAACTCCTGGACGAGCGCGAGGGTCCCGGCCGCGGCCTGATCTCGGTCTGCGCCGCGGGCGGCCTCGGCGTGACCGCGATCCTCGAACGCCCCTGAGGGCACCGGAACCGACGGGGCGGGGCCGTGTGTGCGGACGGCCTCGCCCTCGTCACCGGCCTCACCCTCGTGACCGCGGGCGGCACCCGCACATTTCCCTTCGCTTACGGGCCCGCCCTCCTGCCGGACATCTCCCTCCCGCGCACATTGCTCTCCGTACGTCCCATCTCCCTCGCGTACGCGCGTACTTGTGGCCCTGCGTCCCCGTACCGAATGCCAACTCGCGTCATCTCACGATCAGTTGGGGCGACAATCGTTGTAACGAGCCCGCTCGCACCGCCCGACGTGACGCGCGTAGTACCCCACCCCGGTATGTGTGCAGTCGGAAAGGATGCGGTCTCCGGTGCGGGTGTGGGTCGCCGCTCTCTCGCTGACCTTCACTTTTCCTGTCCTGTGACGAACCCGGAATCCTCTTGTCCGCTGTGCGAGTTGTCGCGTACGGTCCGCAACCGTTCAGGCAAAAGGAGTAGCCGTGCCCCGCAAGCAGACCTCCCTACCCGCCCTCGTCGCCCCGGCGCTGAAGATCGAGGACGGCATGGTGCGCGAGGTCTCCATGCCGTTGTTCGTCACGCCGCCGGAGCACGGCTCGCTCGCCGACATCCCGTTCGACAACGCGGCCGAGGAACCCGGCGCCGCCGTCCTCGCCCGCAAGGACGCCAAGGGCCGCTGGCGCGATGTCACGGCCGCCGACTTCGCCGCCGAAGTGCTCGCGCTCGCGAAGGGGTTGGTCGCCCAGGGCCTGCAACCCGGCGACCGGCTCGCCATCATGGCCCGTACGACCTACGAGTGGACGCTGCTCGACTTCGCCGCCTGGGCCGCGGGCCTGGTGACCGTCCCGGTCTACCCGACCTCCTCCGCCTTCCAGACGCGCGCGATCCTCCAGGACTGCGGCGCGGTCGCCCTGGCCGTGGAGACCGGGGCGCAGGCGGCGGCGCTCGGCCCGGAGCGGGACCGGATCGCCGAACTGCGGTACGTGTGGACCTTCGACAAGGGCGACCTCGGCCGGCTCGCCGAACTGGGCAACGGCCACGGACTGCCGGACCTGGAGATCGAGTCCCGGCGTGCGGCCCTCACCCCCGAGCACACCGCCACGCTCATGTACACCTCGGGGACCACCGGCCGCCCCAAGGGCTGCGCGCTCAGCCACGCCAACGTCTTCGCCGCGATCGACAACGCCATCGAGTTGCTGCACCCCGTCTTCAAGGCGGCCACCGACGAGCCGCCGTCCACCCTGCTCTTCCTGCCGCTGTCGCACGTCTTCGGCCGGATGGTCGCGATCGGCTGTCTGCGTGCCCGGGTGCGGCTCGGCCACGCCCCGAGCACGGCCACCGGGGACCTGCTCGCCGACCTCGACTCCTTCGGTCCGACCTTCCTCTTCGCCATCCCCTACGTGCTGGAGAAGGTCTTCAACACCGGCCGTGCGACGGCCGAACGCCTCGGCCGCGTCACCACTTACGACCGCGCCGCCCGTATCGCCCGCCGTTACGGCGCCGAGGTGGAGGCCCAGCAGCTCGGCACCGGCCCGGGCCCCGGCACCGGCCTGAAGCTGGCCCGGGGCGTCTACGACCCGCTCGTCTACCGCCGCATCCGCGCCGCCCTCGGCGGCCGGGTCCGCTACATCGTCAGCGGCGGCTCCCCGCTCGGCCGCCGCCTCGGCACCTTCTACACGGGCGCCGGAATCGAACTCTTCGAGGGCTACGGGCTCACCGAGACCTCGGCCGCGATCACCGTGAACCCGCCGCAGCAGCAGCGGCTCGGCAGCGTCGGCCGGCCGATGCCGGGCATGAGCGTCCGGCTCGCCGACGACGGTGAGGTGCTCCTCAAGGGCCCGCACGTCATCCCGGGTTACTGGGACACCCGGACCGGCGACGTCAAGCCCGCGACCGACGCCGAGGACTGGCTGCACACCGGGGACATCGGCACCCTGGACGGCGACGGCTACCTCAGCATCACCGGCCGCAAGAGCGAGATGATCATCACGAACGGGGGCAAGAAGGCCGCCCCGGCCCCGCTGGAGGACTGGCTGCGCGCCCATCCGCTGATCAACCACTGCATGGTGGTCGGCGACAACCGCCCCTACATCGGCGCGTTGATCACCCTCGACCCCGAGGGCATCGCGCACTGGCAGCAGATGCGGCGCAAGAACGTCCCGCTGGCCCAGCTCGCCGAGGACCCGGAGCTGCACGAGACCCTGCAACGCGCCGTCGACGAGGCCAACAAGCTCGTCTCGCGCCCCGAGTCCATCCGCGAATTCGTCGTCCTCACCGAACAGTTCACCGAGGAGGCGGGCCATCTGACCCCGTCCGCGAAGCTCAAACGCGCCGCCGTCGCCGCAGACTTCGCCGCGCAACTGGAGGCGCTGTACGCGAACTACGGGGCGGGGCAGGAGGAGTAGGCGGGGGAGGCAGGGGAGGCGGCGGCCGTCGTCGGGCGGTTCCGCCACCGGGTCCGAGCCGCCCGCCGCCCCTGCGCCGGCCTCAGTGTCACGACCCCTGCGCCACCGCCCGGAAAAAAAGGCAGGAGCCCCGCTTCCACCGCAGCTGCGGGGATGGGGCTCCTTGGGTACTACTGTCCGTTCCGAATCAATTCCCGAGTGGCCTCGGGAAGCGACTTACATCGGGGTGACGTTCTCCGCCTGCGGACCCTTCGGGCCCTGGGTGACGTCGAAGGACACCGCCTGGTTCTCCTCGAGGGAACGGAAGCCGCTCGCGTTGATCGCGGAGTAGTGGACGAAGACGTCCGGGCCGCCGCCTTCCTGGGCGATGAATCCAAAGCCCTTTTCGGCGTTGAACCACTTAACGGTTCCGGTAGCCATAAGCCCTCCTTGGGCCAAAGGGTTGCCCTGCTCCAGAACCTGCTGTTGAAACAACTGCAAAAGTCTGAAAACGACGAAAGCCTGCGGGTCACATGCTCCGCAGGCTTTGTACTGCAAGGGAAACCAAACTGCAACTTGCGACGAGCCTAGCACGCAGGCAGCCGAAAGCGATAGAGGGCAAGATCACGTCACCCGGATGTTTGACGAGCGCCCCGAGTGTGGTTGACGTACCGGTGTGTGACTTCTTCGTCGAGCGCCCCCGTCGCGTTCGTTCGCGCCGTACCGGACAAGGGATACCGGTTGCGGGACGGGGGGTGCGAGAAGGGTGACGCGCGGACGAAGTCACCCTGGCGTGGGCACCGTATCGCACGCGGGCTAGCCTCGCGATGTGGACAATTCTCCCGCGGACCCGGTTGCGGGTCCCGCCACCGCAGCTCAACCGGTCCCCGCCGCGCGCGAGGCCCGGGCCGCAGGACGGCGCGCCAGGCCGCGCGTCGGCCACATCCAGTTCCTCAACTGCCTTCCCCTCTACTGGGGCCTCGCCCGCACCGGGACCCTGCTCGACATGGAGCTGACCAAGGACACCCCGGAGAAGCTCAGCGAGCGGCTGATCGCGGGGGACCTGGACATCGGCCCGGTCACCCTGGTCGAGTTCCTCAAGGCGGCGGACGACCTGGTCGCGCTGCCGGACATCGCGGTGGGCTGCGACGGGTCCGTGATGTCCTGCGTGATCGTCTCCCAGGGGCCCCTGGAGCAGCTCGACGGCGCACGCGTCGCCCTCGGCTCCACCTCGCGCACCTCGGTCCGCCTCGCCCAGCTGCTGCTCTCCGAGCGCTACGGCGTACGGCCCGACTACTACCGGTGCCCGCCCGACCTCGGCCTGATGATGCAGGAGGCCGACGCCGCCGTACTGATCGGCGACGCCGCCCTGCGCGCCAACCTCCACTACGGCCCGAAGCTCGGGCTCCAGGTCCACGACCTGGGACAGATGTGGAAGGAGTGGACCGGACTGCCCTTCGTCTTCGCGGTCTGGGCCACCCGCCGCGAGTACCTGGAGCGCGAGCCGGACGTCGTCCGCAAGGTGCACCAGGCCTTCCTGGCCTCCCGCGACGTCTCCCTGGAGGAGGTCACCAAGGTCGCCGAGCAGGCCGCCCGCTGGGAGGCCTTCGACGAGGAGGTCCTGGAGCGCTACTTCACCACCCTCGACTTCCGCTTCGGCCCGCACCAGCTCGCCGCGGTGAGAGAGTTCGCCCGCCGCGTGGGGCCGAGCACCGGCTTCCCCGCCGATGTGCGGGTGGACCTTCTGGAGGTCTGAGCCCGTCCGGGCCCGCCCGGCGCGACCGCGAATACCCCGGCCCTCCGGCGCGCCGACTTGGTGCGTGTGAGAGGCACGGATATACGGCGGCCAGGAATCCCGGCGGCGCCCGCGGAGGAATTCGCGGGCCCGGCATCCGTAAGCCGGGTGGAAGGGGACTTCCCGTCGGGTGAGTGGTCCCGGCGGCTTGTCGCGCACGAGTTCGCCACCGTTCCCGGCGGAGAGATTCCGCTACTTGTCAACCGGATTTCAGTGAGGGTCCGCCCGTCCGACTCGGTTCTCGGCCGATCTCCGCCGATCTCTGCCGACGAGGTTCTCGACGGGCGTTCGGGTTCGCCGATTCGCGGGGTGGTCGATTCGCCGGTTCTTCGGATGTTCGGAGGAGCCGATGACTTTCCCGTGCCGGGACGTGCCCGGCGGTTCTCGACCGGGCCTTGACTTCTTCGACCGTGGATGCTGAATTCCGCGTTGATGTTCTTCGGCGCGGCGGTGAACTCTTCCTCTTCTCGTGCGGAGCCCGCACGGATCTCGTACGGATCCCGTACGTTCCGGTTCCTCTCCGGAGGCGGCCAACGGCGCACTCCGCCCGGGTCCCGGTACGGCACCGCCCTGCCCGGCCGACGTGCGGAGGGCCTACGCTGCTCGTGCCCGTAGGGCAAAGCAGACCAGCGGTAGAGAACAGCGGATCAAAGGGGAGAAGGGGAGGCCGTCGCCGTGGGGGACAGCGTCGTGCAACCGCTGAACGTCGACGAACCGACCGTGATCGGCCCCTACCGGCTGCTCGGGCGGCTCGGCTCCGGCGGGATGGGCCGGGTCTACCTGGGACGCAGCGCGGGCGGGCGCACCGTGGCCGTGAAGGTGGTGCATCCGCACTTCGCGCTCGACGAGGAGTTCCGGATCCGTTTCCGGCGCGAGGTCGCGGCGGCGCGCAAGGTCGGCGGCGCCTGGACCGCGCCCGTACTCGACGCCGACCCCGAGGCCACCGTGCCCTGGGTGGCGACCGGTTACGTGGCGGGCCCCTCGCTGACGCAGGCGGTCACCGGACCCCAGGGCGGCCCGCTGCCCGAGGCCGCACTGCGCGTCCTCGGCGCCGGACTGGCCGAGGCCCTGTCCGAGGTGCACGCCCAGGGACTCGTCCACCGGGACGTGAAGCCGTCCAACGTGCTGCTCGCGCTCGACGGCCCCCGGCTCATCGACTTCGGCATCGCCCGCGCGGTCGACGGCACCACCTCGCTCACCTCCACCGGCGCCTCCATCGGCTCGCCGGGCTACATGGCACCGGAACAGATCCTCGGCGAGCCCGTCACCGGCGCCGCGGACGTCTTCTCCCTGGGCGCCGTCCTCGTCTACGCCGCCTCCGGACGGCCCCCGTTCCCCGGCGACACCTCGGCCGCCCTGCTCTACAAGGTCGTTCACTCCGAGCCCCAACTCGGCGAACTCCAAGGTGAGTTGCGCGAACTGGCGGCTCGCTGCCTGAGCAAGAACCCGGCAGCCCGCCCCACCCCGGCGGACCTCGCGACCGCGCTCGCGCCGGGCGGCGTACGGGAGTTGGTACTTACGGGCTGGCTGCCCGCTCACCTCGTCGAACGCGTGAGCCGTACCGCCGTGGGCTTGCTCGACCTGGACGCGGACACCGAACCGGGGACAGGGCAGGGTGCGGGGCCGGGGACACAGCCCGGAACGCCGCCGGGAACCCACCCTGGAACGCACCCTGGAACGCAGCCGGTTGGGCATGAGGGTGCGGACGCGGCGGCCGACTCCCCGGGTTCCGGGGCCTTGCCCCACGCCGACCTGCCGCAGCAGGCGACGGGACAGGTCACGCCGACGCCGACCCCCACTCCAACGCCGACGCCCAGCCCACCACCGACCCCCACACCCGCCCCTCCCCAACTCGCCACCCCCGCAAGGCGTGTTCGGCCCCCCGGACCCCTCCTACGGAGCCGCCCCCACCTGGCCGCCCGCCGCCACGGGACAGCCTTCGTACGCCCTCGGCAACGTCGGGCACGTCGGGCACGTCGGGCACGTTGGGTATCCGGCGGCGGGGAGCGACGGCAACGACGGGCACGACGGGAACGCGACGACCGGCACGGACGCGCGGCCCGGCACCGGCCCCACCCCCGGCCCCGACCGCACCGACCACCCCGCTCCCGGTACCGGCGCTGGCACCGATCCCCGCCCCGCCCCCACCGGAAAGCTCTCGCTGACGGTGGACACCGCATCGACTCCCGTCGGGCCCAACAACCGTGGCCGCAGGCTCAGTTGCACCGTGGCGCTCGCGGTGGCCGGGGCGTTGGCGGCGGTCACGGTGGGCTCGGTCTTCGTGTTCGACCTGGTGGGCGGGTCCTCGGACAACGCGGCCGACGGTGCGTCGCCGAGCGGGAAGCAGTCCAGTACGCCCGGCGACGGGCACTCCACCTCGGTCCCGGCCGGTTACCTCGGCACCTGGGAGGGTCCGGCCCGTGCCCGTACCAACGACTGGCCGATGGGCACCTTCCGGCTCACCGTGAAGAAGGCGGCGCCCGGCGAGAAGTTCGCCGTGATGCGGCAGACCGACCAGCTCGGCGGCGTCTGCGAGGTGGACCTGCGGCTTCAGTCGGTCACCGCGCGGGAGATCGTGGCGAACGCGCAGGGCCGCGCCGACTCGCGGCCCACCTGTACGAAGAACGTGCACAAGGTCCACCTGGTGCTCACCGGCCAGGACCTCTCGTACATCTCGGAGAACGAGCAGTCCGGGAAGCCCAAGGCCCGTATGGAGAAGGTGGATTGAGGAGTCCCGCGCGGGGACTCCCGGGCGCGGATTCCCGCCCGACTGCCTAACCCCGCCGCGCCCGTCGGCAGGACCCGGTGAACACGCGGCCGAGCTGGTCGTCCAGTGCCCCGAGAACGGCCGGCCCGGGTGTGCCGTCCGGGTCGATGTGGGTGTGCAGGGCGAGTCCTTCCGTGAACGCGACGATGCGCAGGGCCAGTTGGGCGGCGTCGGTGCCCTCGGGGACCTCGCCGCATGCCGTGCCGTTGTCGATGGCGCGGGCGACCCGTGAGCGGATGCCCTCCAGGGTCTGCCGCTGAACGGCGGCCAGACGCGCGCTGTGCGCGGCCCGGTCGGCGAAGGCGAGGCGGACCGGGAACTCGGCGCGGCGGACGTCGTCGAGCGGGATCAGCTCGGCAAGCGCCTGCCGCAGCATCTCGGCGATGGTGCGGCCGTCGGCCTCGCCCTGGTTCGCCAACTCCGCGACACGGGCGGTGAATTGGCCGTTCACGCGGGTGAACGTGGCCAACAGCATCTCGTCCTTGGTCTTGAAGTAGTGCTGCACCAGGCCCACGGACACCCCCGCTTCGGCGGCGGTCCGCGCGACGGTCACGGCGGCGAGCCCGTCCCGCACGATCAGACGTTGGACGGCGGCACTGATCTGCCCCTGGCGGGCGTCATGGTCGGCAACTCTCGGCACCCGAGGACCGTATCGCGTGCTATAACCGTATGGCCATACGGTTATTCGGAGGGAATCCTTGATGATGCGGCGACGCGCAACTCACCTGTTAGGCACGGCATTTGGCCCCGCTGTGGCTCTCGCCCTGGTGCTCGGTCTGCTGACGCCGTCTGCCGGTACGGCCGCCGCCGAGCGGCCCCGTGACGGACGCACGGCGGACGGCGGTCCCCGCACGGCGGACGGCGGCCGCGAGGAGGCGAGGCTGCGCGCGCTGGCCGAGCGGGTGGTGGCCGCGCCGAACCCCAACCCGGGTGCCCTGCTGCTCGCCCGCGACGGATCGCACCACAGCCACGGCACGGCGGGTGTCGCCGACCGGGCGGCCGGTACGCCGATGCGGCGGGACCTGAAGTTCCGTGCCGGAAGCGTCACCAAGACCTTCACCGCCACGGTCGTCCTGCAACTCGTCGCCGAGCACCGGCTGCGGCTCGACGACACCGTGCAGCGGCTGCTGCCCGACCAGGTCCTCCCCGGCAACGCCCTGTCCGGTCCGCCCGTCACCGTCCGCCAGCTCCTCAACCACACGAGCGGCCTGTACGACTACATCGACGGGCTGCTGCCCCACTTCCGCACGCTCGACCAGTACTGGCCCCGCGAGCAGCTGATCGGCATCGGCCTCGCCGAGCCCCGGTACTTCCCGGAGCCCGGCACCCGCTTCCGCTACTCCAACACCAACTACCTGCTGCTCGACCTGATCGTGGAACGGCTCACCGACCGCGACCTGCGCACCAACCTCGAACGCCGGATCTTCGCGCCGCTCGGGCTGCGCGACACCTCGTACCCGCTGGCGAAGACCACCATCGACGGCGCTCATGTCCACGGCTACGCGGACGTCACCCCCCTGTTGCCGGACGCGCCGGGTGCCACCCGGTACGACGTCACCGGCTTCAGCCCGTCCGAGGCCGGGGCGTCGGGCGCGCTGGTGACCACCGCGGACGACCTCGCACGCTTCTACCGGGCCCTGCTGCGCGGCCGCCTGCTGCCCGCGCACCTCCTGCACCGCATGCTCACCGACACCGTTCCCACCACCGGCGCCGCCGCCCCGCCCGCCGTCGGGTACGGCCTGGGCATGTACGTCTACGCCACCGACTGCGGTCTCGCGTACGGCCACGGCGGCAGCGCCCCCGGATATCTGACCTATGTCCTCAACAGCCGCGACGGGCGCGAGCAGCTCGTCGCCCACACCAACTGGAACTCGTTCACCGACACGGGGATCGACAAGGACTTCTGGGCCGCCTTCCAGCAGGGCTACTGCGACCCCGGGACCGTCAAGCCGTGACCGTGTGCGCCAGCGGATACACGTAGGCCGGTGGATGGTCGATGGGCAGGTCCGGGCGCCAGGTGGTGAGGACCTGGCCGCTGGGGACGAAGAGCGGGTCGGGCAGGGAGTCGGGGGAGTGCCAGGACCAGTGCGCGACCAGGTGCGGTTCGGCAGCGAAGGGGCGGCCCGTGTGGTGGTGGACGCGGGCCGCCATCGTCACCCGGGTCACCCCGCCGACTCCGTCGAGCAGCATCGCCAGGATCTCGACGTCCTCCGGTACCGCCAACAGGCCGGTCTCCTCGGCGAGTTCACGTACCACGGCCGCCGCCACGGACTCGTTCTCGACCTTGCCGCCGGGCAGTTCGTGTACGCCGGAGCGGTGCCGGCCGAGCAGTATCCGGCCGTCCTCGTCGGTCACGATGATGCCGACACCGAGCGCGGCGTGCGGCACGGGCGGTTCGGGAGGGCGCGGCGCGGTACCGACGCGGACGCCGGACGCGGGGGTCTCGCCGGGGGCCTCAAGGGTCACGGTTCTTCTCCTGGTGGGGAGTTGAGAGAGTTACGTGACCGAGGGTGCCGGGGAATCCTCTGCTTGGGGAGAGGAACTCCGGCCGAGCCGCTGCCGCAGCAACTCGGCCCCGACGAGCAGGGCCGCCCCCAGCACGAAGCCGAGCAGGATCACCGCCCAGGCGTACGGCGCGTGCGCGTGGACCCAGCAGTAGGCACTGAACGAGGAGTCCCCGTCGGAGCACGACCTGCCACGGCGGCTCTTCGGTCGCAGCGTCTGCATGCTGAGGGCGAAGAGCATCACACAGGCTGCCCAGCCGGGCACCGAGGTGGCTGCCAGAACGACCGAACGGGCCCGGCGCAGCTTGAAGTTGGTGCGCGTCAGTGGCCAGATAGCGAGCGTCAGGGCGAGCGGCCAGGCGCCCCCGACGGTGAGCGCGAAGCCGTAGCCCGCACCGGGCCAGTGCGGCGCCACCTCGTGCCACCAGTCGGCCGCGAGCCGGCCGGGACCGAGCACCAACCCCACGAACACGGCCATGCCGCCCGTGATGCACAGCGCCACGAAGCCGCCGTCCTTGAGCTTCTGCCCCCAGGGCTTCCTCGCCTTGTCCGGCTTGTGCCCCGGCCCCGGCGTACGGACCGACCGGCCGGGCCGGTATGCGGCCGCGGCAGCTCTGCGCCGCCCCGGCTTCGCCGATCCGGCCATCCCAACTCCTCTGATTCCTGGCTCTGTTGTTCCGCTGTTCCGTGTGCGGACCTACTGCGGCGTCGTCACCGTGAAGTGCTCGCCGTCGCCGAGGTGCAGCAGGCCCCTGCCCGGGGTGATCTGGCCGCCGACCATGCCGCGGTTGGTGCGGATGCCGATGAGGTCGCCCGCGGAGGTGTCCTGCGGGGAGAGCAGGATGCCGCGGCGGGCCTTCTTCGCGTCCACCTGCCAGCCGGAGAAGCCGCTGCAGACGTCCTCCTCGTCACCGGCGATGATCAGCGCGAGCCCGGTGTCCGCGCCGCGCTGCACGATCCGCTTGAAGTGGCTCTCGGCGTCGCAGTCCTCCAGGATCTCGCCGTCGTCGACGAGCACCACGATCGGCTCCTCCAGTGAGGCCGAGCCGATGACCTCCTCGAAGTCGTCCTCGTCGATGTCGTCCTCGACGAAGACCTTCAACACCTGCTCGTGGCCCTCCAGTTCACGCAGCGGCGACTTGCGCGGCGCCGCGATCACCAGCCGTACGCCCTGGTTCAGGTAGGACCGCGCGAAGTTCATCATCACCGTGGAACGGCCCGACTTGGCCGGTCCCGCCACCACGAACGACGGCACACCCGAGGCGAGGTCCGGGCCGTAGCCCATGAGTTCGTCGCCGCCGATGCCGACCAGACCCCACAGCTTCGAACGCGAGAGCTCCGGGTCGCGCAGCTCCCAGGCCTCGTCGAAGGAGACCCGGCTGGGCAGCGTGTCCACCCTGAACGGCCGCTGCGCACGCGGGACTTCGGCGTCGCGCTCGGTCGCCGCCTCCCCGATCGCGCTCAGCGCCGCCGCCTGACCCTGACCCGTGGAGTCCTCGCTGAGCAGCGCGAACTGTGTCTCCGTACCCGACTCGTTGCGGTAGGCACGGCCGGGCGGGATCTCCTCGGGGACCTTCTTGGCGGGGATGCCGAGCATCGAGAAGTCGGAGCGGTCGGCAAGGCGCAGACCGTACTTGTCCTCGGTGAGCGAGGAGATACGGCCCACCAGGAGCTGACGGTCACCGGTAAGGACCAGGTGGATGCCGACGCTCGCGCCCTCGCGCATCATCGCGGTCAGCTCGTCGGTCAGCGCACCGTGGTCCACCTCGCCGAGGGTGGGCAGCCAGCCCTCCCAGCGGTCGAGCAGCACGACCAGGTGCGGCAGCCGCTGCGCCGCCTCCGAGGCGGCCCGCTGCTCCCCGATGTCCGCGAAGCCGCTTTCGGCCAACAGGTCCTGGCGGCGCGAGAGTTCGTTCTTCAGCCGGTTCACCAGACGAACCACACGCTCGGTCTGGTTACGGCTGACCACCGCACCGCAGTGCGGCAGCCGGGTCAGCGCGTTGAGCGCGCCGTTGCCGCAGTCGATGCCGTACAGATGCACGTCCGCGCACGAGTGGGTACGCGCCAGCGAACCCGCGATCGTCCGCAGCACCTGCGAACGGCCACTGCGCGGCGCACCACCGATCATCAGATGCCCGAAGTGCGCGAAGTCCACCACGACCGGGCGGCGCGCCTGGTCGGCGGGCAGGTCCTCGACACCGTACGGAGCGGGCGCCAGCTTGCCCGCGGCCGCGTTCGCGAGTACCGGCACCTCGATCTCGTCGAGCAACAGGGTCTCGCCGAGCGCGGGCAGCCACGGGCTGTGCTGCGCCGGGATGCCCATCGAGGCGTTGCCCGCCCGGATCGCGTCCACCAGCACCTTGAGGTCGGTGACCTCCTCTTCCTCGCGCTGCTCCGCCTTCGGCTTGGTGAGCGCCTGGCGGCCAAGCTCGTTCCAGTCCAGGGCGCCCACCCACGGCGCGAGCGCCTGCGGATCGGCGGCACCCGGACGGCGGCCACCGACCCGGCCGGACTGGAACGGCACCAGCGAGGCGTGCCCGAGGCGTACGTACGCGCGGCCCGGCGTGGACTTGGAGATGTGACCGGCCTCCGGCGCGTCGATGACGTCCGAGGACTCACCGGCGTCCGTCACGCGCAGCGCGATACGCAGGTTGGTGTTGGCGCGGATCTCGGGCGAGACCACACCACTGGGGCGCTGCGTCGCGAGCAGCAGGTGGATGCCGAGCGAACGGCCTCGCTGCGCGATGTTGACCAGACCCGTCACGAAGTCCGGCAGGTCACGCACCATCGAGGCGAACTCGTCGATCACGATGAGCAGTCGGGGCAGCGGGGCGTGCGAGGGGTCGCGGCGTACCAGGTCCTGGTAGTCCTCGATGTCCTTGGCGTCCGCCGCCGCCAGAATGTGCTCGCGGCGCTTGAGCTCGGCGCCCAGCGACTCCAGGGCACGCTCCACCAGGTGCGCGTCGAGGTCGGTGACCATACCGACGGTGTGCGGCAGCTTCACACAGTCCTTGAACGCCGAGCCGCCCTTGTAGTCGACGAGGACGAACGTCATGTTCTCGGGGGTGTTGGCCACCGCGAGGGCCGCCACGATCGTCTGCAGCAGCTCCGACTTACCCGAACCCGTGGTACCGGCGATCAGACCGTGCGGCCCGTCCTTGCGCATGTCGATACCGAACGCGCCGTCGTAGGACTCACCGATCATCGCCAGCGTCGACTGGCCGCCCATCCGCCAGCGCGCCGTGATCGCCTCCGGCGTCGGCGGCTCCAGCTGGAGCACGTCGAGCAGCCGGCTGGAACCGGGCAGCGCCGAGTCCTCGGTCTCGCCGCTGATGTCGCGCAGCGCGGACAGCGACCGCGCGAGCCGGCCGCACCAGGCGGGCGAGACGAACTCGGGCCGCACACTCAGGATCCGGTCCGAGCCCGACTGCTCCACCCGCAGCCGCAGTTCCTCCGCCTGCTCGCGGTCCGGCTGCTCCTGGGTGGGGTGCCAGGCCTGGAAGGAGGGGAAACCGCCTTGGCCCTGGGGGGAGTTGGCGGCAGCGGCGGGCGGCGCGTACTGGTCGACGCCCGCCCTCGGCGCCCGCTCGTCCGGCTTCGGCTCGGCCACCACGACCGCCTGGCACTCGCCCGGCAGGAACCGCTCCTCGGTGTCCAGGCACACCGAGTACATCGACACACTCGGTCCCTCGCGCAGCAGCTTCACCACACCCGGCAGCGAACGCAGCCTGCGCGAGCCGTCCCAGAACACCACGATGTCCGGCTCGGAGAACGACTTGATCTGCGTGTTCGCCTGCTTGGCCTTCTGCCGCGCGTCCAGGACCTGGGTCAGCTCACCGATCCGCGCACCGACCGTCTCGGCGTCCATGCCCAGCAGGATGTTGATGTCCTGCCCACCCCCGGGCCGGGAGTGCGGAAGCCAGCGCACCCACTCCCAACTCTGTTGCGCGGTGGCCTCGGTGAGCACATAGAACTGCACGTCCATCGGACTGTGCAGCACCGCCGTCTGCGCCAGCGCCCAGCGGCCCATCCCGCGCGAGGACTCCCCGGGGCCCGCCATACCGATGACCCCGAGCTGCTGAAGGCCCAGCGACACCGGCGCGTCCTCGATCTGCCAGGTCACCTGCCGCCGGTGCTCGTCCTTCTCCGGGTCGTCGAGCACGACCTCGGACGGCATCTTCGCGGTACCGACCCGCAGTACGAGATGGTCGTGGTCGCTGCGCCGCCGCTCCCACAGCCGGGTACGCGGACCCGTACTGAGGGAGAGGACCAAGGCCGGGTCGGGGACGGCGAGGCGGCGGTCGAGCCGTTCGGCGACCAGCGCGTCCTGTGCGTCCTTCTCGATCCGCTCCTTGGTCTCGTTGTACTCCTTGACCTGCTTCGCATGGGACTTGCGCCCGTGCTTCTTGTCCATGAAGTAGTTGCCGAAGAGCATGATCGGGCTCAGACCCGCCATGATCAGGTAGTACCAGCGGCCGAAGATGACCACCGCCACGATCGCGCCCACCAGCGGGAACAGCGCCATCAGCCAGGGCAGCGGCCGGGCCTCGTAGTCGCCGGGCGGCGACGGCAGGCGGAACTTGGTCGGGCGGTTCGGCGGCCGCAGCCGGGGCGGCCGGTTGTAGTCGAGGCCGATGCCGTCCTCGGACCACTTCAGGGCCGCGTTCGGCGGTGTGTAGCGGATCAGCTCGAAGAGGGTGTTCCCGACGGCGATCTGACGGCCGAGCGGCCACTCGCCCTTGACGAAGTCCCGTGCGGGCGGCACCGGTTCGGGCCCGTCGCCCTCCCCTTCGTCCCGCCGCCTGCCCCGCCTGCGCCTGGTCCGGGCGTTGCCGTCGCCGTTGTTGGCGCCGCCGTCCCGGTCCTTCTTCCTGCCCTTCCCCTTACCCGTGCCGTCGTCGATCTCGGAGTACTTCTCGCCGTCGAGGGTGACCTTCTTCTCGTCGGTGTGCACCGCGACGCGGCAGGTTCCGTCGGTGGTCACGCTGAGGGTCAGCGCCCGTGCGTCCAGTTCGGGATCGTCGACCCGGATGTGCGCCGCCGGACCGCTGCCGATGTCGTACCGCCCGACCCCGAGCCGGTGCACGGCACCGGCCAACGGCCCGCCCACCACCCGGAGTTCGACCAGGCCGGAGGGTTCGCCGGGTATGCACGCCGACGGGTCGTTCAGGCTGACCACCACACCGTCGCGCAACGGGGAGCCCACCACGGTGGCCGACGGGTCGACGGCGTAACCGTCCACGTACACCACCGGCCCGCCGCCCTCGGCGGCCAGTTGGTGCTGCCCGAGCGGAATGATCTGCGCACCGCCCTGGCCGACCTGCTGGGCGAGCTGCCGCCCGATGTCTCCCACGGTCGACTCGGGATCCGCGTCGACGACGACATCGGCAGCACTGCCGCTGAACGGATCGACGACGGTCAGATTCAGGCGCACTTCGGCCCCCCTCATGGACGCTGCGGTCGCTTCCGGAACGCGACGACAGTGAACGTGACGATATCTTCCCGCGCCCCGACCCGGACGTGGCCCCCGAACCGTCCCCGAATCCTCCCCGGACCTTCCTTCCGGCCACCTCCGCGCAGGCCGGTCCCGGGCCTTGCCGAACCCACCCCGATGTCCGTTTTCTTCCCGGTTGCAACCCCCTCTGCAACAGCTCATCAACGCTTTCGAACCGGGAATGCGAGTGCGCTGACCGCCGCCGTAGTGTGACCTTCACATGTGCGGTCGTCACGCCGTCGAGGCGCAGTACGAACGCGTTAAGGGGAGCCACGGGGGTTGGCCCTGCGGCGAGTTGACTAGGAGCGGCTTCATGGCCAAAGACCTTGACATCACATATCAGGACATGCGCGATGCGGCCAAGCATGTCGTGAAGGAGAAGGAAAAGCTCAACGAAAAGCTCGACGGCCTGCGCAAGTACATCGCCAACCTGGTCGAGTCCGGCTATGTGACCAAGAGCTCCTCGAAGACCTTCGACAACAACTTCGAGGAATTCACCAAGGGTGCCAAGGACACCGTCGACGGCCTCGACGGCATGGGCGACTACCTCACCATGGCCGCCGACAAGTTCGAGCAGATCGACGAGGAACTGGCGAAGCAGGCCAAGGGCTGATCAAGGGCCAAGGACCGATCCGCGGTCCTTTGACGGTTGGTGCCCGGCCCGGGGGCCGGGCACCGGACGTCACCGTGTACGCGGTGGTGGGCGTGCACGGATCACGTCGTCGGGAGAGCGGCGTTACTTCTCACACCCACCGCAACGAGTAGGCGATCGCCTCGCACAACTCCCCCATGGGGCTTTCCACGCCGCTCACCGGAACATTGAAGCCGAGCGCCAAGTAGCCGACCCGGCCCGGCATTTCGACGTAGTAGTCGAGGCTCGACTTCGTCGTGATGCGGACCGCCTTTCCCGCGGGAAGTTCGTCCGTGGTGCCGATTTCGCCCCGACGTGTCTTCCGTAGTTCCTCGGCCCAGTCCTCGGCGCCGACCCACAGGTCGCCGGGGAGCGGGAGCAGCGAGATCAGCAGAGTCGCGGGAGTGGTGCTGTGGCCGATTCCGTCCGCTTTGAGGAAGAACTCCAGGGCGCCGTGCGAGACGCCCGCTTCGGCGGTGTTCCGCAGGGATACCCACAAGCTGCGCTGTGCCTCGGCGGACAGCCGTTTCCGCGTTGCCTGCCGGTTCACGAATTTCTTGAGACCGCCCCGCCAGCGCTCCTCGGTGAGGTCGACCCGGAACCAGTCCCGGGGCACCAGAAGCCGGTAGTCCTCGGGTGGCTCGGTGCGCGACCGAGCCGCCGCCGGGGCCGCCTCTTCGGCCGCCCCGGCGGGACTCGACGCTTCCACCTCGTTCATCCGGTCATCCCGTTCATCCCGGCATCGCCACCCGTCGCTCCGACACGTCGTAGAGCTGGACGCTCTTCACGATCCCGGCGAACATCTGGGAGAAGACGTCCCAGCCCTCCGGTGTCGGGGTGCTCATCTCCATGACGAGGGCCGTGCCGTTCGCCAGGGGGATCTGTACCTGGATGAAGGAGGTCCAGAAGGGCTCGTCCTGCCCCGACGGGGTGATCGCCTTGTCGACGACCGCCTGCCGGGTACCCACGCAGGAGACCGCCGGTCCGCAGGGGAGGCGGAATTCGGTGACCTCGCCGATGTCCAGGGTGCGCAGCGCCAACGCGATGGACCCCACCGGGTTGCCCAGCACTCCCTCGTCGAGGTCGATCAGGGAGACGTTGACATGGGCGGTGCAGCGCGTCTCGTCGACCTCGGTCATCACGAAGCCCGAGTACTGCACGCCGGTTTCGTAGAGCAGGTCGTAGCTGGCCATGCACATGATGGCCCACTCGAACTGCATCTCCTCGCTGGCCTTGGGCAGCACGCGCTGGGACAGCGCGATCATCTGCTCGACCAGGTCGTCGATGCCGTCCGCTTCCATGGGCAGGTCGAAGAACCCGTCCGGCATCACCCAGCGCACGTGGATGAGTTCGTCCTCGGACTCTCCGGCCTTCAGGACGGTCACGGCGCCCGCGTCGATGTCGGTCTGCCCGGGTGCGTCTGCGGCCACGGCGCCGGGCGCCGTGCCGCCTTCGGGGATGGTCGCGCTCACCGGCGCTCCTTGCTCGTGTGGGGGGTCACGGGGCCGCCAGCGCCGTGTGGAAGGCCCGCGGGGTGGGCGAGGGACGGGAGGGAGCAGTGGGTGTGGGGGAAGGGCGCGGAGTGGGCGTCGGCGTGGGGCCCGTGTAGCTGTCGCCCGGGTCGCCGGTCCGTTGCCCGTTCTGCCCGTTGAAGATCTTGTGCATGGCGCTGCCGAAACCGGCGCCCTTGATCGCCGCCGTGATCTTCTCGCCCGCGATCGCGGGCCTGCCCATCTTGCCGAGGAGGCCGTTGATCCCGCTCACGGCGATACCGTTGAAGAACTTGTGGCTCACGCCCTTGAGCGCGCCCGAGCCGAACGCGCGGAACTTGGCGAGCCCCTTGACGCCCTTCAAGGCACCGAATCCCTTGATCACGCCGAGTCCCGGGAAAACGCCAAGGACATCCAGGCCCAGTTTGAGCAGATTCAGCTTGCCGCCGCGCGCGATCATGTCGTAGGCGTGGCCCGCCAGCGCCGCGGCGCTCGAAATGACGGACAGTGCGGCGAAGACCGGTGCCAGTACCTGCAAGGGTGGTACGAACGCGCAGATGACCGCGAGCGTGGCGAAGATGGCGGACATATTGGCGAAGGTGTCCGCCCAGTCCGCCAGCCAGTTCATAAAGCCGCCCGGGTCCCGGACGCCGTCGTGATGAATGATGTTCTTGATCTTCTTGGCCGCCGCCTTGGCTGCGTCATCACGAATGTCCTTGGCGCGCTCGATCTTGTTGGTACATTCCCGCATCTGGGAGAGCGCCTGGTTCTTCTGGCCCTCGATCTTCGTGCGGTCGACCGCGTCCCCGGTCTCCTTCTTGCCGCTCTCGTACGGGGCGAGCTCCTTGACGGCCTTCTTGTAGTCCGGCTCCAGTTCGCGGTACTCGCGCAGAGCCGCGTCGGCCATCCGCTGGGCGCGGTTCAGCTCACTGGCGTACTCGCTCGACTCACTGTCGCTCTCGCTCACCTTGGTGCCGATGGCCAGCGCGGCTTCGTCGTACCTGTCGTAGGCGCGCTTGAGGCGGGAGGAGGTGTTCCCGGCTATCTCGTGGAAGGCGCGGCCCGCGTCGCTGTCCCAACCCTCCACCGAGGCAAGGGCCTTGATGTTGCGGGACTGCTTGTCGATCTCGTCGGCCATGGCGCGCAGCTTCTTGCCGAGCCGCGCCACCTCGTACGGGTCCCCGGGTATCGGGTCACCTTCGTGCAGCGGTTCCCAGTCCCTTGGCCGACTCACTTCTTCTTCTCCTTGCCCTGCTTCTTCACGTCCCGCAGCGCGTCCGCCAGCTTCTTGTCGACCTCGTCGTACGTGTCGGCGGCGCCCTTGGTGAACTTGGCGAGCTTGTCGATGTCCTTCATCAGCTTTTTGCGCGTCTTCTTCCAGGTTCCGGAGAAGTCGTCGAAGATGTCGCGGAGTTTGTCGCTCCCCAACTCCTCGCTGTATCCGTCCGCCGGATTCCCGTGCTCCTTGAACTCGTCGTGGAGACGGCGCAGAGCATCGGAACAATCCCTGATCATGTCCAGATCTGCTCGTGTTCTGTCACTCACGTATTCCCCCGTGATGATGCAGTGATGGTGCCGTGATTGGTGATTCTTTGTGCGGCGATGATGATTCTTTTGTGCGGCAAGAATCTCGCGGAAACTGCGCGACACAGCCGACTGATGGTGCTGTTCTGGTGCTCGCTCGCCCCGGCCTTGATCGTCGGCGGCTCGGGGAGGGCGGGGCGTGGGTACCGATACGGCCCCACGGTCCATGGGAAGCGGGCCGCGCCCGCGGCCCCGACTGTCGCGGGTGCGACAGGCCGCCTCAGCGTCTCTTCTCTGCCTCGTCCTCGTCCAGCAACTTCTGCAGTTCCGGGGACAGTTGGGGAACCCGGACGCCCGCCTGCTGCGCGGCCGACACGGCGCGCGCGTACGACAGCGCGGCCTCGCGGAGTTCCTGCTTCGCGCTGTTGGCCCGGTCGGCGACGACCGCGATCACGGCCGCGATGACCAGGAGTGCGGCGGATCCGGCGTAGCCGACCGGCTCCCCTTCGCTGCTCGCCCAGACCGCGGGAAGGATCGCCGAGAGCAGGACCAGGCACCCGAGTTGCCCCTGCCAGCCACCGCTGTCAGCGGTCTGTTCGTACTCACGCACCGCCGACGACTTCTCCGGTACGGAAACCGGCGGTGCGGCGGCGGCACTTCCGGACTGCGGGGCGGACGCGGCGGCGTCTGCCGACAGGGGCCGCACATCCGGCAGCGTGGGTACGGGTGCGATCTCGGTCCTGTCCTGACTCGTCCGGCCCACCAGCCAGTCGGGCACCGTCGACACCGGCAGACCGTGGGCCCGCGCGACGGCCAGGACCTCGCGGTAGCCCACCAGCACCGGGTCCCGGAGTTCGCGCCGCCACAAGCCGCGTGCCGTGACGATGAGAGCGATTCCCAGGACCGTGAGCGCGGCACCGGGTGCGACGAGCGGAACGAAGTCGGATTTCGGGGCGCCCTCTTCAAGGGGCTTGGCCATCGGCAGCCCGGCCAGAAGCAGCACTCCGGCGATGGTCGTCAGACCGGCGGTCCACATGAACCAGCCGCGTTCCTTCGACCGCACTGCCGCTCTGCGCCGCGCGAGATGCGCCCGCGTGGCCTCGTCGTCGGTGAAGTCGACCCCGCAGCGCTCCCCGATGCGTGCCACTTCCGCGGCGACCCGGGAATCGGAGATCAGGACCGCACGACTGACGGGCAACTCGCCGACTGCGTCAGTGTTTCCACTCATTTCGCTCGGTTCCTCTTCCGTCACCGTCGATGTCGCCCCGAGGGACGCCTGCGTGGTCCGGCGAGGGTACCGAAGGAATATGAGCGGTCGAAGATGGGGTTCGAGGGCCCGCGAATCCGCCCTCCGGCACGACGGCCAACGGCCCCACCACCTCCTCGTACGGAACCGCCTCCCCACCCCCGTCCGCCGGAAGCAACAGATGCTGCTCGGGCAGGAGTTGAGGCGCCGCCAGGGCGAAGTTCTCGCAGAACTCGCAGACGGGAACCCAACGGCGTTGTCCCGTACGGGCGTTGAAGCGGACGTCACGGCGGACACGGGAAGGGCCGTGCAGGGGGTTGATGGCGCAGGCGTCGGTGACGGGGACGCCGGTGAGCGCGGCGCGGCCCAGTCGGGCGAGGGAGATCGCGGCCGCGGACTGGGAGGGGGTCACGGTGCGGGCGACGGTGAGGCGATGCGCGTGGGCCGGCGGGGTGTCCGGGTGGCCTAGGTGGCGCAGGGCCGCCCGCAGGTGCAATCCGGCGGCCTCCGTCGCTGCCCGTAGGGCCTGCTCCCGAGTCTCCGCCTCCGTCTCCGGGGCCACTTCCGGGTACGGGTCCAGGTCCGGGGCGAAGTCCGGTCCCCGATACGTCAACATGCCTGCCAGCAGCCTGACTTCGCGCTCGGCCATCCCGCGCAGCCACGCTGCGGACGGGTGCCGCGGCGCGTCGAAGTAGCGCAGACCCGCCGACAACCGCGGTGGCCCGCTGCGGCGTTGGCGGATCCGCACCACACCCAGCACAGCCGCGAGCAGACCGAGCAGAAACGCGGAGCCGAAGGCGCCGATGAAGAGGCCGGGCACGAAATCCCCGGAGAACAGGGGCCGTAGCTTCTTGCCCTCGGCGGGGTCCGAGGCTTCGGAGTCGTACGGCCCCGTATCGCCGTACTCGCTCTTCGGGAGGTCGTCCAGGTAGGTCAGCGCCTTGTCGAGGCGCTCGGCGAGGTCGCCTCCGGGGCGGTCGTCGGCGTCGTCGGCCGGGTAGACCAGGGACTCCGGAATGCCGTACACCTCGTCGCCCTGCTCCAGGTCCAGTTCCAAGCCCTGGTTCTCCGCGCCGATATCGCCGGTGAGGGGGTCGGCGACGAGGAACAACGCCTTCTCGACTCCGAGGCGTTGGCGCAACGCGGCGGAGAACGTGCCGCCGAATCCCTCCGACTCGTCCTCAAGCACCTGAGGCACCAGCGTGATGTAGACCTCGCCGTGCTTCCGCTTGAACTCACCGAGATGCCGCACCAGTTGGGCTCGCTGCTCGGTGCTGAGTACCTGCGGGCTCTCCGGGTCCGTGTACACCGGACTCTGCTTCAGCCCTGCGGTGACGCGGTCCAGGCGCGCCGTCATGTCGGCGGGGCGCGGGTTCGGGGCCGCGGACGTCAGCTTCTCGTCGAAGAGAAGGAGCGCGCCGCCCGCGAGAGCACCCGTGACCACGATCGCGGCGAACGCTTCGAGCGGCTTGGGGAACAGCCGGCACCGCTGGAAACGGCGCGGGTTGGCCGGACGGTTGTGCCACCACCTGCGTACGTACGGGCTGCCGAACAGGATCGCCACGGCGACGGCCGACAGCGCGATGCCGGTGGCGAAGGACTGGTTGTCGCGGTCCGAGGGGCCGATGTACATGCCGTCGGGCGGGTCCGTCTCGTACGTCCGCTCCGCCGCTTCCTCGGCGCGCTCCTCTCCTGAGGCCAAGACCTCGACGAACCGGGCGAACCCGTGCACCGGGCCCGCGTCCACCGGCATGTCGTACAGCGCCACCGTCGCCGCGTCCTCGGCGGGCACCTTCACCCCGTAGGCCTTGGCGGCCACCACCCCCGACTCGTCGACGAGTACGTACACGCCGTCGCGGCGCAGGTGCTCGTGCACCGCCTTGAGGAGCTCGTCCGGGTCCCGCTGTCCGGGAAGGACGAGGACGTAGGTGGGGACGCCGGTGGTGCGGGCCAGGCGCGTGAACTCCTCGGCGGTGAAGCGCGGTACCGAGCGGGGGAGTTGGTCGGTTACGTGGACCGGGTTTTTGCGGAGGAGGGTGGCGAGGTGGGCGGCTTGGGTGTTGAGGGGTGGGGCGGGGGAGGTGGCGGCCGGGGCCGTTGGAGCCGCCACTGCCGTCGCGGATGAGCCCAGACACAGCAGAGCGAGTACGACGAAGACCAACACCTGCCAGTGCGCCCGTTCTCTGGGGCTGATCAGCACTGGTATATGGGTTCCTCGGGGCTGCTTGGCGGCCAAGGGGCCTTTCCTCTCGCTCCGCTCAGTCAGCGGTTGATGGACTGGATTTCCTTGACGGCGACGTTCTGCTCGAACGTGGACACACCTTGCGGAAGCTCAGGTGCCTGAGGGGCGCCGTCGGGGTCAGCGGAGTCCGTCCACGTCACCTTCCACTTGACCTGAGCCTGCAAGGGGAACTCGCCGTCCCTTGAGGATCGCCGGTAGGTCACGTTGCACCCTGAGTCGCGGGTGTTCACCTGGAAGCCTGTCTTGGACTTCGCCAGATCGTAGGTACAGGAACGCGGGTCGGCGGCGTCCGTCCCCGCATCGATCTGCAATGAGACCGGCGTGGCGACCGTAGTCGCTGCGATGTTGACGTCGAAGTGGTTGAAGGTCGCCGTCACCCAGACGCGTGGGAGTGGAGCGTCGAACTTCACCTTCGTAGGGAGGTTCACGACCTGTTTGTCCGGCGTGGGGCTCAGTTCCACGCCTGGAGCCGGAAGCTTCGTCTCCGCGAAGGCGAGTCCGGCAAGGGCGAGCGGGGAGATCATGTCCGGCGGAGGGTCACCGGCTTTTCGCCACTGGACATTGGGGATCGTGGTGCACTTCTTGAGATCCTGAAACTCGATCTTCCCTGACTTCAACTGATCGACCGCGTAGGTGTTGAACCACCAAGCGCCGTCGTCGCCCTCATGGAATTCGGTTCCTTTGTCCCAGCCGGGGAGGACCTTTCCGGTCGAGGGGTCGATCGGGGCTGTCTTCTTCTTGTACTCCTTGTACTCGTCGGGGGTGAACTTCGGCTGGGCCCAGCACAGCGGTGGCTTCCAGGGACCCGAGCTCGTGTCCATTTGACTGGCGCCGGGCCCGCCGGTGAAGTTCGTCTGGTACTCAACCTGTGCCCCGATGGAGCCGTTTCCTGACGAGCCGCCGCCGCCCGTTCCCGGTGGCGGCGGTGGGGGGAAGCCGTCCTTTGCCCCGGCCGCGGTGGCCGGATACAAGAGGACCAGTGACACGAGGCCGAGGGATACGACAGTGCGGGTACCGCGCAGGAGGGTCGTCACTGGCACTCCTGGGCAGGGGTCTTTCCGGTAAGGGACTGAACGACCCACGTGCTGTTGGGAGTCTTTGTCAGGACGGCGGTATTCAGGGTGAAGTCTTCCGGGCTCGGCTCGGTCTTCTGTGCCTTGCCGGTCTTGACGTCCTTGGAGTACGCCTTCGTTTGATCCTCGCAGTACGTGACGACAGCCCGGTCCTTCGTGTTCTGGGTGATCTTCCTGTCGTAATAGCGATATGTGCCAGTGATGGTCATGCCCTCGGCTTTCGCCTTCTTGATCAAGGTGATGTAGAAGTCGCGTGCTTCACCTTCGTAGTACCGGTTCAGATAGCCGGAGTTGACGTCACGATCGACCAGGATGCGTTGCCTGGCCATCAGGCTCTCGGCCTGCTCCCGCAGGATCTGGTCCTTCAATTCGTTGCCGGTCTCCACCGGCTCGATCTCAACCTTGATGTCCTTCGGGAGCTTGAAGTCGGGAAGGTTCTGCGAGCCGCTTTCCTTGGAGGGGCTCGGGCTGCTTCCCGCAGCCGGGCTTTGCTTGTCAGCGCCGACGATCTCGTCACTGTCCTTGGAGTCGTCGCCGCCTCCGCACGCTGTCAGCGTCAGCGCTGCGCTGATGGTGAGGACAATGGCAGCTGGCAGGTTTCGGCGAATCACGGTGGTCTCCCGGTGGTGGCGAAGGTCTGGGCGGGGTCGAGTGTCGAAGGTGCTCGGTGCTGGCCTCACAGCGCAAAGACGCTAGCCCGACCCCGTCACGTTCCGCCACTGACTGTGTCGTTCCGCGCACTTGTCGCACACGTCGGGGTGGTTCTCCGTGGCCTCTGACCGTGGACGTTGCCCCCAACCTGAGGGGTTGTCCGGAGTTCCGATGTCATTTCCGCAACGCTTCGCAGCCGGTTCGCAGCCGCGTATCCGTGGCCTCGGTGCTCGCGTTCCGGAGCCGTTCCGTCGCCGTGGAACCAACTGCCCCGTAAACAGCGTGCACATGGATGGGCGCAAGGCGTTCAGGTGTGGGTTCGGGGAGGATTCGAGGGGGCTCGGATGCCTCCGTGGCCGCGCCTTGAGGGGCCTATGGGCTGCTGATACGGTGCGGAGGCTTGACGCTCGACGGGGGTTGCCCCCAAGGACCGGACGGGTCACGAGAGTTCGGAACGTCGCCGGTGTGCCGAGTGTCGCGGAGAGTGTGTTTCTCGTACGAGGTGTGCGAGTTGCACGAGTTGACCGAATTCGTCTTGGGTGTGCGGGGAGCTTTGCGTGAAGATCCAGGAGCGCGCGGGGGCGGGTAACCACCGCTCCAACGCACCGGCTCAGCCGACCATGGGGGAGCGGCTTCCCACCGCGCCTCGCGAGCGCAAACCGGCGCTTGCCGCACTCGCCGTGCTGCTCATCCTCGTCGGCGCGCTCGGCGCGACGGTGCTCGTGCTGCAGGCCGGTGACCGGGTCGAGGTCGTCAAGATCACCCAGCCTGTCGAGGCGGGGGAGTCGGTCACCGACGACAAGGTGACCTCGGTGATGGTCGCCAAGGACGACAGCATCCACTACGTGAAGTGGTCGCAGCTCAGCAGCCTGAAGAAGCTGAAGGCCCGGCACTCCATTCCGGAGGGAGTGCTGGCCGTGGGTGAGCTGTTCGGTGAGGAGAGCGGGCTGCCCGCCGGGAAGTCCTCCGTCGGTCTCGCCTTGGACGAGGGCCAGTATCCGGCCGGGCTGAAGTCGGGGGATGTCGTGGCCGCCTACCAGGTCACCAAGAACCCGAGCAGCGGCAACACCGACGACAAGGACGACGCCGCGCCCGGCGCGGGGGGCTCCCCGATCGTGCCCGACGCCCGGGTGGAGTCGCTGGCCCAGAAGGACAGCGGCCAGATCTCCAGCGGCAAGCTCACCCTGAACCTCATCGTCAACTCCGACGACGCGGCAGCCCTGGCCTCCGCCGCGTCCGCGGGCGAGGTCGCGCTGGTGCGCGTCCCGAACAGCTGAGGCGCGGGTCACACACATGGCGCTCATCGCTCTTGCCGCCGACAAGGGTTCGCCCGGCGTCACCACCGCGGCCGTCGCCCTCGCCGCCGTCTGGCCGCGGCGGGTGCTGCTCGCCGAGACGGACCCGGCGGGCGGCGACCTGGTCTACCGCAGCGCGGCCGCGCACGGCGGGCCGCTGAACCCCAACACCGGGATGCTGTCCATAGCGGCGACCGCGCGCAGGGGCCTCGTACCGGATCAACTCTGGGACCACACACAGCCGTTGAGCGGTGGACTGGAAGTGCTCGTCGGGCTCGGGATCGCCGAGCAGGCGGCCGGGCTCGCCGGTCTGTGGCCGACGCTCGGGCGGGCCTTCGCCTCGCTCGCCGACTCGCCGCACGCGCCCGCGGACGTCATCGCGGACTGCGGACGTATCAGCGGGGACACCCCGGTGATGGAGATGTTCCCGCAGGCGGCGCTGCTGCTCCTGGTGGCGCGGGCCGAGCCGGAGTCGCTGGCGCGGGTGCGGGACCGGGCGGCCGCGCTGTCCGCGAAGCTGCACGGCGGGCCGCGGGGCGCCGCCTCGCTCGCGACGCCGCTGATCGGGGTCGTCCTGATCTGCGACACCGGTGACGCGCCCAAGATGGTGCACCAGGTCAACGAGATGCTCATGGCCGCGCAGACCGGCGCCCGCGTCTTCGGCACGCTGGCCCACGACCCGTCCGGCGCCGAGCAGTTGGCCGGGCGCAAGCGCGGACGGCTCGACAAGTCGCTGCTGATCCGCTCGGCGCGCAAGGTGACCGTGGACCTCTACCAGCAGTACGGCACCGCCTGGCAGACGCCGGCCGCGGGAGCCGGGCGATGAGTTCCGTCGACCATCAACTGGTGAAGCGGTTCCGGCAGGACGCCGGTGACCGTATCGCCGAGCAGCGCCGCCTGGACCAGGTGTCCGGTGTCACGCCGATGTCCGGCGAGGACGAACGGCAGTACGCGCGGGCGGTGATCGCGCAGATCCTGGAGGAGTACGCGCGCGCCGAGATCAGCGCGGGCCGTACGCCGCTGGACGCGGAGACCGAGGAGCAGTACGCGGCCGCCGTGCACGCGGCGCTGTTCGGGGTGGGCCGCCTTCAGCCGCTGCTCGACGACGCCGAGGTCGAGAACATCGACATCAACGGGTGCGACCAGGTCTTCGTCGGCTACGCGGACGGCCGTGAGGTCACGGGCGAGCCGGTCGCCGAGTCCGACGAGGAGCTCATCGAGCTGATCCAGATCCTCGGTGCGTACTCGGGTCTGTCCTCGCGTCCCTTCGACTCCGCGAACCCGCAGCTCGACCTGCGGCTGCCGGACGGTTCGCGACTGTCCGCCGTGATGGACGTGACGCGCAGGCCCGCGCTGTCGATCCGGCGTGCCCGGATGGGCAAGGTCTTCATGTCCGACCTGGTGGGCAACGGCACGCTCACCCCGGAGGTCGCGCACTTCCTGGCCTGCGCGGTACGGGCCCGTAAGAACATCATGATCGCCGGGGCCACCAACGCCGGAAAGACCACCCTGCTGCGGGCGCTCGCCAACGAGATCCCGCCGCACGAGCGTCTGATCACCGTCGAACGCGCCCTGGAGCTCGGCCTCGACACCTTCACCGATCTGCACCCGAACGTCGTCGCGTTCGAGGAACGGCTGCCCAACTCCGAGGGGCAGGGCACCATTTCGATGGCGGAGCTGGTGCGGCGGTCACTGCGTATGAACCCCTCGCGGGTCATCGTCGGTGAGGTGCTCGGCGACGAGATCGTCACCATGCTGAACGCCATGTCGCAGGGCAACGACGGCTCGCTGTCGACGATCCACGCGAACAGCTCCAGCGAGGTGTTCAACCGTATTTCCACCTACGCGCTCCAGGCCACCGAGCGGCTGCCCATCGAGGCGAGCCAGATGCTGGTGGCGGGCGCGGTGAACTTCGTCGTGTTCATCCAGCGGCGCAACAACTACCAGAGCGGCGGGCGTCTTCAGCGCATGGTGACCTCGGTCCGCGAGGTCAACGGCGTCGACGGCCGGGTGCTGTCCAGCGAGGTCTTCGCCGAGGCGCCGGGCGGGCAGATCGTCCCGCACGCGCCCATATCCTGCCTGGAGGAACTCGCTGCCTTCGGCTACCGGCCCACCGGGAACTGGGGGTGAGCACGATGACGGACACGAGTGGCGTCCCGGGTACCGCGGCCGGGAGCCTCGACTCGCTGGGCTCCATGGGGGGACTGTTCTCCACCACGGTCCTGTACTCGCTGGGCTGCGGTGTCGCGGTCGGCGGCGGGCTCGCGCTGCTGCTGATCGCGGTGCGCGGACTGCCCGCGAAGCCCGCGCACGAGAAGGCGAAGTCCGGTGAACGGGCCGGTGAGCTCCTGCGGTTCGCCGGTCAGCGCGGCTCGATGGCCGGTGGTGCGGGCCTGGTGGTACTGCTGCTCACCCGCTGGGCGGTCGCCGGTATCGCGGCCGGAGTGCTGGTCTTCTTCTGGGACAAGCTGTTCGGCGGCGCCGCCGAGGAGCGCGCCGCGATGCGCCGGGTCGAGGCGCTGGCCGCCTGGACCGAGTCGCTGCGCGACACCATCGCCGGAGCCGTCGGCCTGGAACAGGCCATCCCCGCCTCCGCCCGCGCCGCCGCGCCGGTGCTGCGCCCGCACCTGGACGCCCTGGTGGACCGGCTGCGTGCCCGTACGCCGCTGCCCGACGCGCTCCAGACCCTCGCCGACGAGATCGACGACGCCTCCGCCGACATCATCGTCGCCGCCCTGATCCTCAACGCCAAGCTGCGCGGCCCCGGTCTGCGACAGGTCCTCGGCGCGCTCGCCAAGTCGGCGCGCGAGGAGGTCGACATGCGCCAGCGCGTGATGGCCCAGCGTGCCTCCACCCGGCGCTCGGTGCAGATCGTCGTCGCCGTCTCGATCGCCTTCGTGCTCGGCCTGTCCATCTTCAACCGGGAGTTCGTCTCGCCGTACGGCACGGCGGTCGGGCAGCTCGTACTCGCCTGCGTCTGCGGCCTGTTCGCGCTCGGCTTCTGGTGGCTGCGCAAGCTGTCGACCATCGACACCCCGGAGCGCTTCCTGGTGCACGACGAGCCCGGCGTGCAGTTCGTACGGCCGCGAGCGGGCGCGCCGGCCGGTCCGCCGCCGCAGCAGGGCCAGGCCCAGACTCTGCCCAGCCATGACGAGGGGGCCCGCCGATGAACCTGACCATGCCGGTGATCGTCGGTGCCGTGCTCGGCCTCGGCATCTTCGCCCTCGTACGGGCGTTGATGCCGTCCAAGCGCAGTGCGGTGGCGACCGTCGCACGGATCGACGCGATGCGGGCGCGCGGCGCCTCGCTGGAGTCCTCGCGCGGCCGGGAGCAGGAGTCCGGGCGGCTTGCCGGGGTGCGTTCCAGTGTCGGGCAGCGGGTCGCGGAGTTCTACCTCCAGCAGGGCTGGGAGCAGCGCTCGCTCCGCGCCGACCTGGCCGTACTCGACCGTGGCTGGGAGAAGTTCCTGGCCACGAAGGTGCTGCTGGCGGCGGCCGGTGTGTTCTTCGGGCCGTTCATGTTCGCCGTCGTGTGGACCCTCGGCTTCGGCAGCAGCCCGATCATCCCGGTCTGGCTGGCGCTGATGTTCGCCGCGCTCTTCTTCTTCCTGCCGGACCTGGAGGTACGCCGCGACGCCGCCGACAAGCGCCGCGACCTGCGCCGGGTCATCGGCGCCTATCTCGACCTGGTCTCGATGAGCCTGGCCGGCGGGCGCGGTCTGCCCGAGGCGCTGATGGCGGCGGCGGAGATCTCCGACGGCTGGGCCACCCAGCGCATCCGCAACGCGCTCGCCGACGCCCGGATCACCGGCATCAGCCAGTGGCAGGCGCTCGGCCAGCTCGGTGAGGAACTGGGCGTGGAGGAGCTGAAGGACCTCTCCGCCTCGCTCGCCCTGGTCGCCGACGACGGCGCCAAGGTCCGCGAGTCGCTCGCCTCCCGCGCGGAGACGATGCGGCACCGCGAACTCGCCGAGATCGAGGGCAGCGCGGGCGAGAAGTCGCAGTCCATGCTCGTCGCGCAGCTGCTGCTGTGCGCGGGCTTCCTTGTCTTCCTGATCTTCCCGGCGGCGATGCGTGTGTTCCAGGTCTGATACGGCAGCCGGCGGCCGCAACCGCGTGGCGCACCATGGGTGTGGTACCCGAGGAGCGACAAACAGCGGCAACAGCGCGGCAGAACAGCACAAGTAGCGGCATGCACCGACAAGTACCGGCGGAAACCGCCAAGTTCGGGCAACTGAACCACAGAGCACTGAGAGGAACGAGTAAGCCATGAACGGACCGCGATTCAGCCACCCCGCTGTGGACTTCCTGATCACCTTCCTGAAGACCCGTGTCGAGCGGGCGCGTTCGGGCGAGCTCGACCGTGGTGCCTCCGCCGTCGAGTGGGTGATCATCTCGGCCGTCGTCGTCGCCATCGTCGGCGTCGTCGCCGCGATCATCAACGAAGCCCTCAAGGGCGGCGCGGACAAGGTCGGCGACTGCATCGAGGGCGCGGACGCCAGCAAGACCTGCTGACCGGCCGCGAGAACGGTACGGGGCCGAAGCGGTACCGGGCCGGGACGCTACGAAGCCGAGGCGGTACCGAGGCGGTACGAAGCCGAGGCGGTACCGAGGCGGTACGAAGCCGAAGCGGTACGGAGCGGAAGCAGGAGGACCGGGCCGGTGAACGCCGGGCCGAAGGACGAGAGCGAGTAACGGGTGTCGCGCGTGCGCAGATGGGTTCGTCGGAGGGTGGAGGCTGCCTCCACCCACGGCGACTCCGGTATGAGCGCGATCGAGTTCGTGCTGCTCACGCCGATCCTGTTCTTCATGATCTTCGCGACGGTCCAGTTCGCGCTGTATCTGTTCGCCGACCACATCGCCCAGGCCGCCGCCCAGGCGGGCGCCCGCAAGGCACGCGCCACGGCCGACGCGGAGCCCGGCGCCTGGCGCGGCAAGGCCCGCGAGGTGGTCGACGACTACATCGAGCAGCTCGGCCCGAAGCTCGTCCTCGGCCCGGACGTCGACATGCTCCAGCCGGAGCAGAACACCGTCGGCGTCGAGATCACCGCCAAGATCCCCTCCGTGTTCCCCGGTCTCGACCTCACCGTGCACGCCCAGTCGAGCGGCCCGGTGGAGCGGTTCGTGGAGGACAACTGATGGCGGGGGTACGGGAGTTCGGCAGTGCCCGGGCGGGTGGTGCGGCGCTGCGCGTGTCCTTCGGGGCGCGACGGCGCGCGCTGGCGCGGCGGGCGCGCGGCGGCGACGCGGGCCTGTCCACCGTCGAGGTCGTCATCCTCGCCCCGGTGATGATCCTGTTCATCCTCGTACTCGTCGCCTTCGGCCAACTCGTCGACGGCCGGGGCGCCTTGGACGGTGCCGCCCGTGACGCGGCACGCGCGGGCTCCATCCAGAAGGACCACGCCACCGCGCTCGCCGAGGCACGCAAAGCGGCCAAGGCCGATCTGGAGGACGTCTGTTCGGGCCCGGTGACGGTACGGCAGACCAGCGTCGGCTTCGAGAACGACACCCTGTTCACCGTCGAAGTGAGCTGTGAAGTAAGAGGACTTGGGATGCTCGGCCTGAATGTCCCCACCACCCTGAAGGCCAGCTTCAGCTCGCCGCTCGACCCCTTCAAGAGGGTCGAGTGAACGGCGGCGGGCCGGGGCGCCCGGCGGCAGAGGGAGCGGCACATACGGCCGGACGTACGTCCCGCCGCTCGGCTCCGCGTACGGTCCGGTCCGTCGTACGCGGCTGGCTGGCCGCGCGTACGGACCGGCTGGACGACCGGGGCAGCGGCGCCGGAGCCGTCATCATCTTCGCCCTCGTCTTCCTGACCCTGGCCGCGTTCGTCATCGACGGCGGCCTGTCCATCTCCAAGCGCGAACGCGCCGCCGACATCGCCGAACAGGCCGCCCGTTACGCCGCCCAGGACATCGACCGCGAGTGCCTCTACCAGAACTGCGGGGGCAACGAGGCACCCATCAACTACCAGAACTGCGGCGCCCGGGTGAAGGCCTTCGGCCGCGAGATGGGCATGACCGCCGCCGACATCGCCGCGAGCCACTGCGTCACGGCCAATGCCGACCAGGTCGAGGTCGAGGTCCAGCTCACCTACGACCCGGTGTTCACCGGTCTGTTCTACGGCGGCGCGATCACCGTGAAGGGCCGGGCCGTGGCGGAGAACCAGGTCGGTTAGGGCCTCCAGCGAGAGGCCCCAGGCACTAGGCATGCCCGGCGGATCGGGTGACCGTGCGTATCAGCCGGACAGGGTCTGGGCAGGCCCGGCGGAACTTACGGTTTGTGGGTTACCCAGAGCAGTTCCGCCGGCCAGCGGTGTGCCCAGTCGGGTGGGTCGGTTTCGTTGTAGCCGTTGGGTGTTCCGAGTTCGGGCCGCGGTTCGATGAGGTCGTCGATGAGGAGACCCGCGCCGCGCAGGACCTTGACCCAGTCGCCGTAGGTGAGCTGATAGCTGGTCGCGCCGTTGCCTTCGGCGATGGTGTTCAGGCCGAAGTAGTCCTGCTGCAGCGTCGTGGTCACGCGGTCGGCGGCTTCGTCGTAGCACGCTTCGAACCATGGGCTGGCGACGTTGAACACCAGGCGCCCGCCTCGGGCCAGGACGCGTGCGGCCTGCGGGACGGCCAGGTGCGGGGGCGCCCAGCTGAGCCCACCGAAGTCGCAGAACACCAGGTCGAAGCTGTCGGCGGCGAAGGGGAGTTGTTCGGCGGCACCTTGCACCAGCGGGTAGCGGGCCGCTCCCATCGCGCGGGCCGCTGCGGCGAGTTGGGCTTCGGACAGGTCGAGCCCGACCACGGTGGCGCCCTCGGCGGCGAGCGCCCTGGACCACTGGCCGGCGCCGCAGCCGAGTTCGAGGACGCGCTTGCCGGTGACATCGCCCAGGGCGTGCAGGTGCGCGTCGGGGAGGGAGTACATGCCCCACAGCCGGGGTGCGGCGCCGATCTGCGGGTCGTGCTCGTGCTGGTAGGCGCTGCTGATCCGGTTCCAGAGCCGCCGGTTGGCGGGGATGCTCTCCATGTGCCGACTCCAGCACTGCCTGCCGGGGCGGTCAACACGATTAGGGGTACTGGCCGGCCCTCGCCTCGGTCCGGCCCCGACTCGGCCGTGATCGGCCGGACGAGCCCCGGTCCCGACGAGGGCACCGGCGGCGGCCTCCACCGTCAACACGGCTGCGGGTAGCGCCGATTGGCCGGAACCCGAGCCGCTCCGGGCGCCGGGGACCGGGTTTCCGGTACCCAGGAGTCCCGTGCGGATTCCGGCGCCCCGGTCGACGACCGTCAGCGCCGCACGGACCCACTCTGGGAAGGAGCGCGCAATGCTCGGCAGTCAGGGCGAGGAGCCGCCCGTCGCCCCGGTCCACTGGCAGTCCCTGACCTACTTCACGGTCACGGACCTCGAACGGGGCGCGGGCCCCGGCAGCAAACCGGTCAAGGGCCGCCTCGCGGTACGCCGGCCCAAGGAGCAGGGCGCGCGCAGTACCTTCGCCCCCGGCGTCTTCGTCGTACCCGCCGAGGACGGCAGCCGCGCCTACCGCCTCCACGAGGCCGACGGCGAGGGCGAGTTGCTGTGCCGGGTCACCCCGGTACCGGGCACGGGCGGCGAACGCTTCCGGGTCAACGACGAACTCGGCACCGAACTGGGCACCGTCCACCGCACCCCCGCCGCCCGGCGCACGGTCCAGCACGGCTGGTGGCTGACCCAGCCCGGGTACGGGGAGGTCGTGGCGCGCTACCACTGGGTGAAGGGCAGCGTGGAGGAGACGACCGGCGAGCCGGCGGGCGCGTTCCTCGGCGGCATGTTCGGCGCGCTGTCCGGCCTCGGCGCGGAGGACGGCGACCAGCCCACCGCCTCGCGCAAACCCGTCACCTGGGTCGCCGACGGCAAGGTGGCCATGACCTCGCAGGCCCGCGGGGGTTACCGCGCCTACCTGGTGCGCGCACCGTGGCTGGACCAGCGGCTCGCGTTCGCGCTGGCGGTGTTGCGGGAGGTCTGAGGAGCAACGGGGCGGCCGGGACCGGGCGTTGGCGGCCGACCCTTGCCGTAGGAACGAGACTCGCGACGACGGCGAGGGTGCCGAATGAGCCGCTACGGGGAGACGCCCACGGTGGAGCGTGGCGGGTTCCGGATCAGAGGGTGGTGCGCGGCGGGTTCCGGATCAGAGCCGCGACCCTCCACTCGCGTCCACGACCTGGCCCGTTACCCACCGCGACGCGTCGGACGCCAGGAACGCGATGACGTCGGCCACGTCGCCGGGCTGTCCGACGCGGCCGAGGGCCGACATATCCGCCGCCATCCGCGCGCCCGCGGGGTCGCCGTGCAGCATGCCCGCGGTCATGTCGGTGTCGGTGATCCCCGGGGACACGGCGTTCACGGTGATGCCGCGGCTGCCGACGGCCTGCGCGAGAGTGCGGGTGAGGATCTCCACGGCGCCCTTGGTCATGCTGTACGCGAGGGCGTCGGGCACCGCGATACGTGCCGTACCGGACGAGACGTTGATGATCCGGCCGCCGTCGCGCAGTCGCTTCAGGCCCTGCTGGGTGAGGAAGAACGGGGCACGGACGTTGACCGCGAAGACCTCGTCGAACACCTCCCGCGTGGTCTCCTCGATGCTTGCGCGCGGGGCCACACCGGCGTTGTTGACCAGAATGTCGAGCCCGGCGGCGGCGCCGTGGTCGAGTGCCTGCCGGTCGAACTCCGACCAGAGGGTCTCCGCGTCCCCGTGCACTCCAAGCTCGGCCTTCACCGCGAAGGCCGCCCCGCCTTCGGCACGTATGGCCTTCACCACCTCCTCGGCGGCGGCCTCGTTCCGCCCGTAGTGCACGGCGACCAACGCGCCCTCCTTCGCCAGCCGTTCGGCCGCCGCCCGTCCGATGCCCCTGCTGCCGCCGGTCACCAGCGCGGTCTTTCCCGTCAACGAGCCCATGCCCATCCCTTCTTCTCTTCGGGTCTTCCTCGTGTACTTCGGCCTGCTTGGTCCGCCGTGCTCGGTCCGCGCTGCTCGGTCCCTCTTGTGCAGCGGCTTGCTCGACGCGGCAACGGCCTGCTCCGACAGGTCGGTTGATCTTCAGGATCCGGTACGGGCGTGCCGCGCCGAAGGCCGATACGAACACGGGGCCGAATGAGGACCATGGAGAGGGTCATGGAGGGGAGGAATGGCCGGTGTGGGTGGGTGAGGGCGGCCTGGGGCTCCAACTGGTCGTGACGGTGCGGGAGTTGGTCGCTGGCCCCGATGTGGAGCGCCCTGGGTGGGTGAGGGGCGCTTGGGCGCGGGCCCGACGGGCGAGGTCAAAGTGCCTGTCGTCCGAAGCTCCGGCCGGTCTAAGCTCTCCGGATGACCTTGGAATGGGAACAAGTAATCGTTCACTCGGCGGACCCGGTGGCCTTGGGAACTTGGTGGGCGGAGGCTCTCGGCTGGGTTGTCGTCCACGCCGATGACGAGGAGTTCGAGATCCGCCCGGCGCCGGATCGTACGCCGGGGCTGGACTTCGTCAAGATCGACGAGGTCAAGAAGGCCAAGAGCCGTCTGCATCTCGACTTCAGGCCCGACGACCAGGACGCCGAGGTGGCTCGTCTGGTGGCCCACGGCGCGAAGCGTGTCGACATCGGCCAGGGTGATCAGTCGTGGGTCGTTCTGGCAGACCCCGAGGGGAACGAGTTCTGCATTCTTGGTCAGCGGAGTCAGTAGGGCTCACGGCTGAGTCCGTCGACGGTGAAGCCGAGTCCGTTGAGGGAAAGCCGAGTCCGGCGACTCTGAATCCGAAGTAGTCGCTGGTGGAACGTTCGGGGCGGGCGGCGTGGAGGATGCGCCGCCCGCTCGCGCCGCAGGGTCCTGGAGGGTGACCGCAGGCGTTACCTCCTTTGTCCCCGCCGCCCCTTCTCGCGGGTGTCCTCAATTCGTCGTCGCCTCTCCTGGCCCCTCCCGGCCCCGCCCGGCCCCTGGCAAATCGTCGCCAAGTCGGTTCACCTGGTGAAAAAGGCGGTATTCGCGGCAGCTCGCGGCAAGCCGAACCAAGTTATCCACAGGCCGTGACCGGGCTTCGACACCGTCCGTACGATCTCAGTAGTCTCAAACGAGTTCGACGGATCAGTACCGCCACCATCCACGACCATCACCGTGGTCCTCGCCCCTGGCAGGGCCGCGCACACCGGATTCAGCACACACCACACACGGGGACTTCCGCCATGGCGCGCTCCACCTCACGATCGGCAGGCTCGAGCAGTCGGTCGAACCAGCCGCGTACGCAGTCGCTGCCGCGCAGCCGTACGTTCTTGGACTTCGTGCGGGCGTTCTTCGCGTTCGTCGCACTCGTGGTGCTGCTGGTCGCCGTGCCGGGCGCGCTGGTGATCGCGGTGGGCTGGCCGCTGCCGAGCGGGACGCCGTCGATGGACTGGCTCCAGCAGGAGATCACGGTCAACACCTTCATCGGGGTGCTCACCGTGGCCGTCTGGCTGGCCTGGGCCCAGTTCACCGCCTGTGTACTGGTGGAGATCAAGGCGGCCGTCTCCGGTGTCGGCGTACCGGGGCGGGTGCCGGGTGCCGGGCCGAGCCAGCTGCTGGCGCGGCAGTTGGTGGCCGCGATCCTGCTGCTCGGGGCGACGGCGGCGAGCTTCGCGCCCGGGCTGTCGCAATTCGGGCAGCAGTTGACGGAACCGGACAAGGCGCCGGTCGCCTCGGCGCAGCAGACCCCGGGTCTGTTCGGGCAGGAGCGGCAGACCGCGGCACAGACCGCGAGCGCGGTGGCCGAGCAGGCGCAGAACGCCGCGGGCCAGGCGAACGAGGGCGGCAGCACGGCCAAGGACGACACGAAGTTCTACCGGATCCAGCCGCCCGAGGGCCGTCACCACGACTCGCTGTGGGAGATAGCGGAGCGCCACCTCGGCGACGGCCGCAGGTACCACGAGATCTACGAACTCAACAAGGACCGTACGCAGCCCGACGGTTCGAAGCTCAGCCAGGCGAGCCTGATCCGGCCGGGCTGGATCATGGAGATGCCGGGTGACGCCCGCGGCGGCGAACTCGTGGAGATGCCGCAGCAGGCGCCCGAGATCTCGCCCGAGCTCGAGCAGCAGATCAGCGACTACTCCAAGACCGGCGACCACGGTCAGGGCGGCGGACAGCAGGGCGGCGGCAGCGGTGCCGTCGACCAGGACACCACCGACATCACGCTGCCCACCCAGCGCCCTTCCGGCGACGCGGGCTTCGAGCACGCGGACCTGCCGAGCGCCCCGCAGACCAGCGCCTCCTCGTCCGAGGACAGCGGCTTCTCCTTCGGGCTGCCGGAGGCACTGATCGGCGCCCCGCTGCTCGCGGCCGGACTCCTCGGCGCGCTCGGTGTCCGGCGCAGGCACGCGCTGTGGCAGTCGGCGATGGGCGCGGTGCGCGGCCGCGGCATGGAGCCGCCGACGCCCACCGGGGACGCGGCCGACGCCCAGGACGCGCTCCTCGTCGGCGCCGACCCGCGGTCGGTGCGACTGCTCGACCACTCGCTGCGCGGCCTCGCCGCCGCGCTCGCCACCGAGTCCCGCCCGCTGCCCACGGTCTACGCGGCCTGGCTGAGCAACGGCGACCTGCACCTCCAGCTCGCCCAGCCCGCGGGTGAACCGCCCGCGCCCTGGCAGCTCGGCCAGGACCAGACCTTCTGGATGCTGGCGAGGTCCGACGCCGAACAGTACGAAGAGGCCGAGACCGCCGCCCCGTACCCCGGTCTGGTCAGCCTCGGCACCATGGACGACTCGCGGCTGCTGCTCAACCTGGAGGCCGTGCCCGGCATCGTCTCGCTGAGCGGCAGCGCCGAGGACCGGGCCGCCGTCTTCGCCTCCGTGGCGGCCGAACTCGCCACCAACGGCTGGTCGGACCGGATGACCATCACCCTCGTCGGCTTCGGCCAGGACCTCACGCCGCTCGCGCCGAACCGGCTGCGGCACCTGGAGGACATCGAGGCCCTCATCGAGACGATGGAGGCCGAGACCCGGCAGCGGCGCGGCGCGCTCGGCGCCGCCGGTCACGACTCGGTGCTCACCGGCCGCACCGGCCCGGCCCAGCACACGCGTTGGGCTCCGCACCTGGTGCTGCTCGCCGCCGAGCCGGACGCCGAGGACGCGGTCAAGCTCGCCGAACTCGCCGCCGACGCGAGCAGGCTCGGCATCGGCTACCTCGTGGGCACCGAGTCCGGTGATCTGCCGGGCGCCGCCTGGGAGATGGAGATCACCGCCGAGGGACGGCTGCTCGCGCCGCTGCTCGGTCTCGAACTCGACGCGCAACTGCTGCCCCAGGCACAGCAGCGCGCCGTGGTGGACCTCTTCCTCGGCGCGGACCCCGAGGCGGCGGAGGCCGGCTCCGGCAACACCGCCGAACGCCCGCCGTTCCTGGTCGACGTCACCGAGCAGGGCAGGCCCGCGGTCTACGCCCGCCTGGTCGGACCGTACGAGATCATGGGCCTGGACAGCCCCGACGACGAGCGCAGCGCGCAGTTGCACGAGGCGCTCGCACTGCTTCTGCTGCACCGCGAGGGTGTGCACCCGCGGGTGCTGGCCTCCGCGCTCTGGCCGCGCGGCGTCACCGAGGACGTGCGCGACGCGCTGATCGGGCGGCTGCGCGACTGGCTCGGCGCCGACCCGGACGGCAGGCCGCGGCTGGGCACCGACGGCACCGGGCGGCTCACACTCGCCAAGTCGGTGGTCTCCGACCTGGACGTACTGCGCTCGCTGTACCACGAGGCGACGCAGGGCAGGGGTGTCGGCAACCGTGCCGTCAGGGGCCGTCTGCTCACCGACGCGCTGGTACTGGTCCGCGGGCCGTTGCTGCCGGACCGTCCGCGTGGCCGGTACGGCTGGCTCACGCACGAGATCATCGACGCGCAACTGCCGCTCCTGGTCGCCGACACCGGGCTGGCGCTCGCCGAGTTCCACCTGGAGAAGGACCGGGCCGAGCGCGCCATCGAGGCACTGAACGCCGCCCTCAACTCGGCCCCCTCCGACGAGCGCCTGTGGCACGAACTGCTCCGCGCCACACACTCCCTCGGCGACACCGAACGCCTGCGTGCGCTCGCCACCGACCTGATCACCAGGAGCGGCGCCCGCGGTCTGCCGCCACGCACCGAGGCCCTCCTCGACGAGTTGTTCCCGGCCTGGCGGGGCGACGCCTCGGCGTCCGCGGGATGAGCGGGCGCACGGGGCGGCGGGCGGCGGTGGGTCGGACTGGGGCAGGACGGGCTGTGGCGGGTCGGACTGCGGCAGCCCCGGCCACGGCGGGCCGACCATGACCACCGCCCTCTGGCTGGTCCCCGCCGCCGCGCTGTGGGGCGCCGCCGCCGGAGTTCTGCTGCCGAGGCCCGCGTACCGGCTCGCGGTGCCCTCCGGCGAGGACTGGCACGAACGGACCCCGCGGGGGCGGCGGTTCACCGGTCCGGGGCGCGGCTGGCTGGGACCTGCCCGGGACGGCGGTGCGTACGGGCCCTCCACCCCGCTGACCTCGTTGGCGACCGCGCTGGTGTGCGGGGCGCTGGCTCACGCCACCGGTGCCCGGCCCGAGCTCGGCGCCTGGCTGCTCCTCGCGCCCGTCTTCGTCCTGCTCGCGATGGTCGACTTCCGCGTACAGCGGCTGCCGGACGCGCTGACGCTGCCGCTCGCGGGCGGATCGCTGCTCCTCCTGGGCGGGGCGGCGTTGCTACCGGACCACGGTGGCCGCTTCCTCGGCTCGGTGTACGGAGTGCTCGGGCTGGGCCTCCTCTTCTTCGTCCTGTTCCTGATCAGCCCGCGCGGTATGGGCTTCGGCGATGTGAAGCTCGCGCTCGGGCTCGGCGCGGTCCTCGGCTGGTACGGCTGGGGCGCCCTGGTGACGGGCGTCTTCGTCGGCTTCCTGCTCGGAGCGCTGTACGGGGTGGGCCTGGTCGCACTGCGCAAGGCGGGCCGCAAGTCCTCGATCCCGTTCGGCCCCTTCCTCATCGCGGGCGCGTTCCTCGGCGTACTGCTCGGGGGGTACGCGGCCTGACCCCGGACGACGGACGCGGCTTGAGCCGGCGGCGGCGTACGGGGACGAGCGGGCGGTCATCGGTCCCGGGGCTGCAGGTCCTGGGGCTGCAGGTCCTGGGACTGCCGATTCTGGGACCGGCGAACCCGGGACTGCCGATCCAAGGACTGCCGACCCAAGGACTGCCGACCCAAGGACTGCCGACCCAAGGACTGCCTAGCCGCGGACCACCGCCCCAGGACCACCGGGCGCCGAACCCCACGAACCCCTGGCGTACGCTGGAGCGGTCCGTCACGCCATGAACGTTTCCGACCACCCCGGCAGTGCGCGGCATCGGCACCGTCGGCAGCTCCGGCGCCACCGACCGTGCGACGGGGGCAGGGGACACACATGGTGAACCTGTCGAAAGGGACCCCGGTGACCGAGCAGGCCGACCTCGCTTCTGTGGACGTCCAAGCCGTACTCGACCGTGCCGCCGAGGGTGGGCGGATCAGCGCCGAGGAGGCGCTCGCGGTGTACCGCGACGCCCCGCTGCACGCACTCGGCTCGGCCGCCGACGCCGTACGCCGCCGCCGGTACGCGGGCACCGAGCACATCGCCACGTACATCATCGAGCGGAACATCAACTACACCAACGTGTGTGTCACGGCGTGCAAGTTCTGCGCCTTCTTCGCGGCGCCGAAGGACACCGCGAAGGGCTGGACCCGTGATCTCGACGACATCCTGCGCCGCTGCGCGGAGACCGTCGAACTCGGCGGCACCCAGATCATGTTCCAGGGCGGGCACCACCCGGACTACGGCGTCGAGTACTACGAGAAGCACTTCGCGGCGATCAAGAAGGACTTCCCCCAGCTGGTGATCCACTCCCTCGGCGCCTCCGAGGTCGAGCACATGGCGCGGATCTCCAAGGTGAGCGTGGAGGAGGCCATCACCCGTATCCACGCGGCGGGCCTCGACTCCTTCGCGGGCGCGGGCGCCGAACTGCTGCCCGCGCGCCCGCGCAAGGCGATCGCCCCGCTCAAGGAGTCCGGCGAACGCTGGCTGGAGATCATGGAGATCGCCCACAAGCTCGGCGTCGAGTCGACGTCCACGATGCTGATGGGCACCGGCGAGACCAACGCCGAACGCATCGAGCACCTGCGGATGATCCGTGACGTGCAGGACCGCACCGGCGGCTTCCGCGCCTTCATCCCGTACACGTACCAGCCGGAGAACAACCACTTGAAGGGCCGCACCCAGGCCACCATCTTCGAGTACCTGCGGCTGCTCTCGGTGGCGCGACTCTTCCTGGACAACGTCGCGCACATCCAGGGTTCCTGGCTGACCACCGGCAAGGAGATCGGCCAGCTCTCGCTGCACTACGGCGCCGACGACCTCGGTTCGATCATGCTGGAGGAGAACGTCGTCTCCTCGGCCGGTGCCAAGCACCGCTCCAACCGCCTGGAGATCATCGACCTGATCCGCCGCGCGGGCCGCGTACCGGCCCAGCGGACCACGACGTACGAGCACATCGTGGTGCACGACGACCCGGCGAAC
Source organism: Streptomyces sp. NA04227 (assembly GCF_013364195.1). Classification (NCBI taxonomy): domain Bacteria; kingdom Bacillati; phylum Actinomycetota; class Actinomycetes; order Kitasatosporales; family Streptomycetaceae; genus Streptomyces; species Streptomyces sp. NA04227. Next base: position 4,922,819 of record NZ_CP054918.1, read on the forward strand.
GACCCGGTCGACGACCGCGTGGCCTCGCACATCTCCTCCACCGCCATCGAGGGCGGCACCGCCCACCCCGAGCTGAAGCTGCTCGCCTCCAACTGAGGGACGGCAGAAACGGCGGGCGGGGTGCGGAACCGAGGGGCGGGCATGCGGTGTTGACCCTTCACCTCGCCGAGGCCTCGCAGCTCGCGGTGCTGGTCGAGGGGCAGTACGTGGCGGCTGTCGGCTCCGGCGAGGAGACGGCCGCCGCCCGCCCCGGAGTACGGGTACGCCGCTGGCCCGGCATCCTGCTCCCCGGCCTGGTCAACCCGCACGGCCCCGAACTGCTGGAGCGGACCTACCACCCCGACCCCCGCGAGGCTGACACCCTCGGCACCGCCCCGCTCACCGGCGACCGCGCGGCCGCCCTCCTCACCGACCCGTCCCACCGCGCCGCCACCGCCCGCCGAGGCGTCCAGCGCATGCTCGCCCACGGCACGGTCGCCGTCGCGGGCACCTTGCGGGGCCCGGCACTCGACGCGGTACGCCGGGCCGGGCTCGCACAATTGCCCCGAACCGGCACCCCTGGGGGTACGCCCGCGCTCGACCCGTACGCGAGCGGGGTGCCGTTGCCGGTGCTGCCACCGCTCGCGGTGGGGGACGTCGCGCGGTTCGCGGTCTTCGACGTGGCGGACGAGGCGGAGCTTGCGGTACGGGGCGCGGGGACGTGTGTGGCCACGGTGGTGGCGGGGCGCTTGGTCTACCGAAGGCGGTGACCCGTGAGGACCGGGGGTGGTGACCCGTCAGGACCGGAGGCGGTGACCCGTGAGGGCCCCCGCGCGACCACGGACGACGAACCCTCCCGCCCGGCGCCCGGGCCCCGGGGCCGTGCTGCCACAATGAGAGCGTGACCCGCGCATCCCTGGACAAGCAGCCGCACGAAGTCGCCTCGATGTTCGACGACGTGGCGGACCGGTACGACCTCACGAACGACGTGCTGTCGCTGGGCCAGGCCCGGCTGTGGCGGCGCGAAGTCGCTCGCGCCGTGGACGCGCGACCGGCACAGAAGGTGCTCGACCTGGCGGCGGGTACGGCGACGTCCTCGCTGCCCTTCGCGCGGACCGGCGCCTACGTCGTGCCCTGTGACTTCTCCCAGGGCATGCTCCAGGTCGGCAAGCGCCGCCACCCCTGGCTGCCGCTGACCGCCGGTGACGCCACGAAGCTGCCGTTCAAGGACGACACCTTCGACACCGTGACGATCTCCTTCGGTCTGCGCAACGTCCAGGCCACCGAGTCCGCGCTGCGCGAGCTGTACCGGGTGACGCGCCCCGGCGGCAAGGTCGTCATCTGCGAGTTCTCGCAGCCGACCTGGGCGCCCTTCCGCACCGTGTACACGGAGTACTTGATGCGCGCCCTCCCGCCGGTCGCCCGCGCGGTCTCCTCCAACCCCGAGGCCTACGTCTACCTCGCCGAGTCCATCCGCGCCTGGCCCGACCAGCCCGCGCTGGCCGCCCTGCTCCAGAAGGCCGGATGGTCCAAGGTCGCCTGGCGGAACCTGAGCGGCGGCATCGTCGCGCTGCACCGGGGCTTCAAGCCGAGCTGACGGAGTGGAGGAGAGGGCAGGTGTAGGCCGGGGGCGGGGGCAGGGGCGACTCTCAGCCACTCGCCGTACGGGGAGTTTCGGGGGTTTTGACGCGCCGCGCCCCGTATCGCACCCCCGCCCGCACCGGCTGGTTCGGACGCGTCTTCGACCTTTCTCCGATTGCCCCCTGCACAAAGGGAGTTGACGGGAACCGGGCGTCGTGAAAGATGTGTCCCCTCATTCACGAACCAGTGGACCGAGACCCGCGCCGACCGCTGGGTGCGGGGATCGGGCTCGCCCAACTCCCCGTTCTCGGAGCGTCCCCATGCCGTCCTGCCCGCATTGCGGTGCCCAGGCTCCCGACGAGGCCCGCTACTGCATGCAGTGCGGGCGCGAGTGCAGACCCGCACCGGCCCCCACCGACGCCGAGCCGTCCGCCGTAACTCCCGCCGATATCAACCTCGTTGCCGCATCTCCGGTCACTCCGGACGACGCCGAGCCCGTTGCCGAAGCTCCGGCTGATGACGCGCCGCCCGCAGACGCCGAGTCGCCGGCCGACGCCGAGTCGCCCGCAGACGCCGAGTCGTCAGCCGACGCCGAGTCGTCAGCCGACGCCGAGCCATCCACTGCACCTCCCGCAGCGTCCGCAGCTTCCGCAACTCCCACTGATGGCAAGCCTGTTGAGCTAACTCCTGCCGACGCCAAGCCTGCCGGCGAAGCGCCCCCCGCCGAACCCCCGACCCCCACCCAGCCTCCGACCCCGGCGGCACCCCCACTCCCGCCCCCACCGCAGCCCGCAGCCGCACCCCACCCGGCGACCGTGATCAACCCGGCGCCTCCCACGTCCCAACCAGCCCCGCCCGCAGCCCAGTTCCCCGCCTCGCCTCCGCCCTCGCCGACGACGCCGCCCCCACCTCCAACTCCCGCTCAACCCACCGCCGTTGGCCAGTTCTTCGGCCGTGTCTTCCGGGGTGACTGGGCGGGATCGCTGGTGGCCGCGTTGTTGCCGCTCGGGCTGATTCTCGCCGGGGCGCTCGCGTTGGCGGTGCCTTCGTACGGGCAGGGGGACGACCCGGTCGTCGACTACTCGGACCGGACGCGGATCGCTCTCGGGCTGCTGCTGAAATCGGTCGGCGGCGGGTTCTCGGCCGAGGTCGAGGTGGACCGGCCCTCCGACTTCGACTCAGACTCCGACGACGACGGCTACGGTTCGGACGACGACGGCTACGGGTCCGACGACGGCTACGGATCGGACGACGGCGGCTACGGATCGGACGACGACAGCGGCTACGGCTCCGACGAGGACTACGGTTCCGACGGCTCCGGAGGCCTGTTCGGCGGCTCCGACAACTTGGGATGGTCCGAGAACGGCTCCGGCTCCGACTCCAACGTCGACTATGGATCCGGGTCCGAGTCCGAGCCCGCCGGCTTCTCCAGCTCCGACGGCGTGGCCGACTCCCTGTTCGGCAGCATCTCCCTGTCGCTCGTACCGCTCGCCGTAACGCTGCTGTGGATCGGTGCCCTGCTCATCGGGACGCGACTGGTCCGTACGCGACTGGACCGCGCGGCCCAACTGCACGCCTCACAGGCAAGCGCACCGCAAGCGAACGCACCGTACCCGGCCGCCTCGCGAGCGAACCCGTGGCAGCACTCAGCCACCGGGCAACCCGGCGGCTTCGGTGGCGGCGGACTCGTACCGGGCCCAACTTCCGGTCTGGAAGCGGCAGTTCGGATCGCGCTGCTGCTCGGTCTCGGCACCCTCGTACTCGCTTTGGTGGCACAGCCCTCGGTGGAGGAAGTGGACTTCCGGTCCTCGCCCGCGTTGTCCGTGCTCGGGGCGATGGTGCTGGCGCTGGTGGTCTCGGGCGGGCTGTTGAACCGGGCCGCGATCGCCCGGTGGCTCGTGACACGTCCGGGGCTGGCCTTCGCGGGGCGGGCCGGCGCCACCGCCCTCCGGGCGCTCGGCTGGGCGCTGGCGATCAGCGCCGTGGCCACCCTCGTCGCGCTCACCCAGGTCGAAGACCTCGACGAGATCGTCGGGCTCGCGGAGACCGGGATCTCACCGTTCCTGGTGGCCTTCCTGGTACTGCCCAACCTCGCGGCCGCGGGGCTCGGTCTCGCCTGGGGCGCGCCCGCCGAGGCCTCGGCCTCGCGCGACAGCGGGCTCGGCGAGGACTACGGCGACGGCTCGGATTCGGCGGCGTTCGGGCTCTCCCAGCTCGGTGACGTCGGGAGCACCGGGTGGGTGGTGGGCGCGCTCGTCGTCGGCGCCGTCTGCGCGCTGACCCTCGGGATCGTCTCGGCCCGCAGGTCGGCCACCCGCGGTGAGCACTTCACCGCCATGGCGCTCACCTACGTCGTGTTCGTCCTGCTCATCGCCTTCGGCGGTATCGGGGTCGAGGGCGATGGCGGCTCGACGGGCTCCGGTTCACTTCATGCCGGTACCGAACTGCCCGAAGCCCTGCTGTTCGGCCTGCTCTGGATCGGGGGCAGCGCCTTGCTCTCGCCGTATCTGCTGTACATGGTCGGTCTGCGCACCGGGTCCGCGGCACCGGGTGCCGCTGGGGGCGGTGCGCACATGGTGGGGGCGCCCGCGCCGGGTGCTCCGTCTCCGGCTCCCGCCCTGGGCGAACCGTACGCGGTTCCCGCTCCCGTGCCCGGGGTCGAGGCCCAGCCGACGGCCACCGCCACCCCGCACGCGTACGGACCGGACGCGTACCACCCGGGCGCTCCGGAGAGCGGACAGCCGGGGCACCCCGTCCCGGCGGCCGAGCCCGCTCGCGAAGGACGCCGCCGAAGCACCCTCATCTGGAGCCTCACCCTCGTCGGCGCCCTCCTCATCGGCGGCGGCGTGGCGGCCGGAGTGGTGCTGTGGGACAAGCACCGCGACGAGAAGAACACCCACGACAACCGGCAGGGCGAGGACGGGAAGCAGGGCGCGGACGGCAATCAGGGCGGCGCGGACGGGCACGGTGGCGGTGATCCGGTCACCGACGCCCCGGAGGCCGAGCCCAGCGACCCGGTGACCGAGGAGCCCGGCGACGCGGTGACCGAGGAGCCCACCGACCCCGTGGTCGAGGAGCCGACCGGCGCCGCCTCGGTGCCGGCCGGCTATCACGAGGTGTCGAGTCCGATGGGCTACTCCTTCGCGGCGCCCGAGAACTGGGAGGAGCGGAAGGTCGAACGGGGCACCCAGACCACGTTCTCCGGTCCGACCGGGGTGGAGTGCTTCGTCGTCGGAGTGATCGCCGACGCCGGGTACACCTCGTACGACAACTTCCTGAACATGGAGCGGATCGCCAAGGAGAAGCGGGACGGCTACCAGCGGATCAAGCTGGAGGCGAACATCTTCCAGGGGCGTTCGGGCGCGCTGTGGGAGTACACGTACACCGACGAGGCGGGGCGCACCATCCACGCCAAGGACCAGGGGTACGTGGACACCGACGGCACCGAGTACGCGATCCAGCTCAGCGGACGCGAGGAGGCCTGGCCGGACACCCTCGCCGACGACTTCGACACGGCGCTGGCCACGTGGCGCCTGATCGACATGGAGTGAGGCGCCGCCCGGCGGCCCGGGCACAGCCGTAATCGCCACCGGGCCGGAGGGAATCCCCTCCGGCCCGGTGGCGTGTGTGGCGCCGGTTCGCGGGCTTTGCCCCGCTCCTACAACACCAGCCGGAAGCACAGCCCTTGGCGGCTGCTGGCCGGAGACGTGAACGTCTCGACGTGTTCCATCCCGAGGCGGCGGGTGACCGCGACGGAGCGTTCGTTGCGGGAGTCGACCATCGCGACGACGGTGCGTATGCCCGCCGCGCGGACGCGGTCCAGGGTGGCGTGCGCGGCGGCCGTGGCGTAGCCGAGGCCCCAGTGGGCGCGGCCCAGGCGCCAGCCGATCTCGATCTCCCCGGCCGGGCCCCACGCGTGCGGCCAGGGCTGGGCGCCGGTGAAGCCGATGACCTCGCCGTGGGAGTCGAGCATGGTCCACAGACAGAATCCGAGTTCGGCGTCGTGCCGCCGCTGGCGGGCGGTGAGTTCCTGGTAGACGGAGACCTCGGCGGACCGGCCGCCGTGGAACTCCATGACGTCGGGGTGGTCGAAGGCTCGGTGCCAGGCGTAGGCGTCCTCGTCGGTGGGAACCCGCAGTTCGACGGCAGGCAGCGGCCGGTCCTGCGCCACGGCTGTGTGCGGCGTGACCGGAGTCGTCGGATCTGTCACAAGCGGCCCTTCGGCTGGGTGATCAGTGACGCTGAATAGACTGCACGTGTCATGTGCCCCTCGGCACGCGGAATTGCGAAACCCGGATCGGTCCACATGCACCCGAACCCGTCCAGGACCAGCGCAACTCCTGATCCGCCAAGACACCACGACAGTGGGGAGAACCCGCCGTGACCGAGCTCGTTGCCGACAACACCGCCGATGTCATCGTGGTGGGCGCCGGACCCGCCGGTTCGACCACCGCGTACCACCTCGCCAAGGCCGGACTCGATGTACTGCTCCTCGAGAAGACCGCCTTCCCGCGCGAGAAGGTCTGCGGTGACGGTCTGACGCCGCGCGCCGTGAAGCAGTTGGTCGCCATGGGGATCGACATCTCCGAAGAGGCGGGCTGGCTGCGCAACAAGGGTCTGCGCATCATCAGCGGCGGCGTCCGCCTGGAGCTCGACTGGCCCGAGCTGGCCTCCTTCCCGGACTACGGCCTGGTCCGCAAGCGCGACGACTTCGACGAGCAACTGGCCCACCAGGCGCAGAAGGCCGGGGCCAAGCTCTACGAGCGCTGCAACGTCGGCGAGCCGATCGTCGACGCGCGCACCGGGCACATCACCGGTGTGCACGCCAAGCTCGGCGAGGACAAGCGCGAGGTCACCTTCCACGCGCCGCTCGTGGTCGCCGCCGACGGCAACTCCTCGCGGCTCTCCCTGCACATGGGTCTGCACCGGCGCGAGGACCGGCCGATGGGTGTCGCGGTGCGTACGTACTTCGACTCGCCCCGGCACGACGACGACTACCTGGAGGCCTGGCTGGAGCTCTGGGACCGCCGCGACGGCCAGGAGCGGCTGCTGCCCGGCTACGGCTGGATCTTCGGCATGGGCGACGGCACCTGCAACGTCGGCCTCGGCGTGCTGAACACCACCGGCGCGTTCAAGGAGCTGGACTGGCGCGAGGTCCTCAAGGCCTGGTGCGCGTCGATGCCCGAGGAGTGGGGCTACACCGACGAGCACCAGAAGGGCCCGATCCGCGGCGCCGCGCTGCCGATGGCCTTCAACCGCCAGCCGCACTACACCAAGGGCCTGCTGCTCGTCGGCGACTCGGGCGGCATGGTCAACCCGTTCAACGGCGAGGGCATCGCGTACGCGATGGAGTCCGGCCAGATCGCGGCGGAGGTCATCGCGCAAGCGCAGGCGCGCGCCACTCCCGCACAGCGCGAACTGGCCCTGCAGAACTACCCGAAGGTCCTCAAGCAGACCTACGGCGGCTACTACACGCTCGGCCGCGTCTTCGTGAAGCTGATCGGCAACCCGAAGATCATGCGGATCGCCGCCGAGAAGGGCCTGACCCACCCGCTCCTGATGAAGTTCACCGTGAAGATGCTCGCCAACCTCACCGACCCGACCGGCGGCGACGCCATGGACCGGATCGTCAACGGCCTCAGCAAGGTGGCACCGCGGGCCTGACGCCCACGCCCGAGCGCGTACGGAACGCGGGCCGCCCCCGGCAGAAGGGGCGGCCCGCGTTTCTGTGTCCGCAGGGCCGAAAGCCGCGTGCGGGGGAGGGCCTGAGTCGCGTCCGGGGGAGGCGGGGAGCCGTCGTAACTGCCGTCGCGTGCGCCATGAAGGCCGTCGCGTACGTCATGTGGGCAGCTGCGGACGCCAGAAGGCCGTCACGGACGCCAAGAAGGCCGCCGACCCCGGGACATGGGGGACGGCGGCCTTCTCGCGTGTATCGCGCGTGTATGCGGTGCGCGGGGCGTGTACGACGCCCGCTGCCGCTGTGGAGACCGGGGCTCCGGGATCAGAGGACGCGCACGGCTCCGTCGGCCGGGTAGCCGGAGAGGTCCTGGATCACGACGCCCTTGGAGGGGTTCGCGGCGTCCAGGTACTGGCCGTTGCCGAGGTAGACACCCACGTGGTGGGCGCTGCCCGCGCCGCCCCAGTAGAGGATGTCGCCGACCTGGGCGCTGGAGACGGGGATCTGGGTGCCCACCGTCGACTGGTCCTGCGAGACGCGCGGGAGGTCGACGCCGACCTGCCGGAACGCGGCCTGGACCAGGCTGGAGCAGTCCCAGGCGCTGGGGCCTGTGGCGCCCATGACGTAGGGCTTGCCCAGCTGGGACTTGAGGAAGGAGATGACGGTGGCGACGCTGCCGGTGCCGGGTGAGGTCACGGGGGCGAGCGGGGTGCGGGCGGAGGAGCGGCTGGCGCGCTCCGCGGCCGCCTCACGGGCCGCCTTCTCCTCGGCGGCCTTCTTCTTGGCCGCCTCGGCCTTGCGCTCGGCTTCGGCCTGGTCCTTCTTGGCCTGCTTCACGGCGCGTTCGGTCGCGGTCTCCCGCGTGGCCTGGAGTTCGTAGCCGTCGGCCGCCTGCTGGGTGAGGGCCGCGGACTGTGCGGTCTGGGTGCCCAGACCGTCGGTGATCGTGGGCAGTTCGATGGTCTCGGTCACCGGCTCCGACGCATCCGCGGGACCCGATGCCCCGGCCACTGCCAGGGTGCTGAGGAAGCCACCGGCAACTCCGGCGCGCAGTGCCATTTTCGACTGACTGCGGCGGGGTTTCCGGTGGCTGCGTATGTGAGAGCTGTGGGACATGGCTTAACCGCTATCAGGGCTCCACCGTTACCTTCAAGAAACGTGGGCTGCGCCACAGTTACCGATTTGTCCGGTCCAACAGCCGCCTCGCGGGCCTTTATTGACGCCGTAACGGGCAATGCGGACACCATCTGAGACCCCGCTGTGCATGGCCTATTCGCGATACGCCCGAATTGCCCGCTGCCTACCACCTGTTGAGCGGAATGGCCAAGCCTCGCTTTTTTGGGCGGTACGCGAATGTGGCGCAGGTCACGGAACGATCACACGGTGGGGCGCGTCCGCTCGTGAATCCGTGCACGCGTGCGGAAGGCGTCCACGACCGTCACCGGATCTCCTTCTGTCGAGTGAATCGCCGCGCATTATCAAGAAGGTGCGTCCAGCACCAATTTTGCTTCCAGGGTTGACTCTTGATAAAGGAGACAGTCTCCGGATCGCCTCTGACGGGCGCAGATGTCACTTCTCGTGATCACTCGGGTGTCCCCGGTGTGAACGCCCCGCGACACCCGGTGCCAAGATCCACTCGCTCGTGGTGCAGATCACAAAGATCGTTCCGTACCCCGTGTCGCAGATCACAGACGGGCGGGCATAGGATGCACGGCAGTTGGGCTTGTGACCTGCTTCACATGCGCGCGATCTTCGTGGAATCCGCGGACAGGCGGACCTTCGCGAGGGGCGGGCGCACCGCAAGGGACGCGGATCGGAGCGGGCCCCGGCCCGGCGTCGCCGAAGCAGTCAGTGCCGACTGAGAGGAGCGAGGAGCGGTGAACGCGTATGCGCCCATCCTCGTACTGGGAGCCCTAGCGGCCGCCTTTGCGATCTTCTCCGTGGTCGCGGCCACGCTGATCGGGCCAAAGCGGTACAACAGGGCCAAAGTTGAAGCCTACGAGTGCGGTATCGAGCCGACCCCGACTCCGGCCGGCGGCGGGCGATTCCCCATCAAGTACTACCTGACGGCGATGCTCTTCATCGTCTTCGACATCGAGATCGTCTTCCTCTATCCGTGGGCCGTCACCTTCGACGCTCTGGGCCTGTTCGGCCTCGTCGAAATGCTCCTGTTCGTGCTCACCGTCTTCGTTGCCTATGCCTATGTCTGGCGCCGGGGCGGCCTGGAGTGGGACTGAACACCGCGAAAGACGTACAACTGTCTTGAAGGGGTCATAAGGGGCAAGTAATGGGAATCGAAGAGAAACTCCCGAGCGGTTTTCTGCTGACCACCGTCGAACAGGCCGCGGGCTGGGTGCGCAAGTCATCCGTCTTTCCCGCCACCTTCGGCCTGGCCTGCTGTGCCATCGAGATGATGACGACCGGGGCGGGCCGGTACGACCTGGCGCGCTTCGGCATGGAGGTCTTCCGCGGCTCACCGCGCCAGGCCGACCTGATGATCGTGGCCGGGCGGGTGAGCCAGAAGATGGCGCCTGTCCTGAGGCAGGTCTACGACCAGATGCCCAACCCGAAGTGGGTGATCTCCATGGGCGTCTGCGCTTCCTCCGGCGGCATGTTCAACAACTACGCGATCGTCCAGGGCGTCGACCACGTCGTCCCCGTCGACATCTATCTGCCGGGCTGTCCGCCGCGGCCCGAGATGCTGCTGGACGCGATCCTCAAGCTGCACACCAAGATTCAGGGCTCCAAGCTCGGTGTGAACCGCGAGGAGGCCGCCCGCGAGGCCGAGCAGGCCGCACTCAACGCACTGCCCACCATCGAGATGAAGGGGCTGCTGCGATGAACGCGAACAACAGTGACAACAACGGCAACAAGAGCAACAAGAGCAACGACAGCAACAAGAGCAACAGCAGTAACAACGGCACCAACGGCACCAACGGCACCACTGGCAACAGTGGTCCCGACACAGGCGTGAACCCCGAGGCCGACCTCAACGCGCAGAACCTGCCGGGCCAGCGCGGCGAGGGCGGCGAGGAGATCCGCGTCCAGCGCGGCATGTTCGGCGCCAACAACGGCGGCGACACCTCCGGCTACGGCGGCCTGGTCCGCTCCGTACGGCTGCCGGGCCCCACGGCCCGCCCGTACGGCGGGTGGTTCGACGAGGTCGCCGACGAGCTGGAGGGCGCGCTCGAAGAACAGGGTCTGGTGCCCGAGAACGCCATCGACAAGACGGTCGTGGACCGCGGCGAACTGACCTTCCACATCGAGCGGGAACACCTCGTACGCGTGGCGCGCACGCTGCGTGACGACCCGGCGCTGCGCTTCGAACTGTGCACCGGCGTGAGCGGCGTGCACTACCCGCACGACAAGGGCCGTGAGCTGCACGCCGTCTACCACCTGCGCTCGATCACCCACAACAGGCTGATCCGCCTGGAGGTCAGCGCGCCGGACGCGGCACCGCACATCCCCTCGCTGGTCGAGGTGTACCCGACCAACGACTGGCACGAGCGCGAGGCCTACGACTTCTTCGGCCTCGTCTTCGACGGCCACCCCGCGCTGACGCGGATCATGATGCCGGACGACTGGCAGGGCTTCCCGCAGCGCAAGGACTATCCCCTCGGCGGCATCCCCGTCGAGTACAAGGGCGCCCAGATCCCGGCTCCGGACCAGCGGAGGTCGTACTCGTGAACACGGACTTCTCCTCCCCGGCCGCCTCGTCCTCCTCGGACCCCTTCGGCGAGTCCGGCGCGCGCGAGACCACCGAGGGGACCGTCTACACGGTCACCGGCGGCGACTGGGACGAGGTCGCCCGGTCCGCCGCCCAGGCCGACGACGAGCGCATCGTCGTCAACATGGGCCCGCAGCACCCGTCCACGCACGGCGTGCTCCGGCTCATCCTGGAGATCGACGGCGAGACCGTCACCGAGGCCCGCTGCGGAATCGGCTACCTGCACACCGGAATCGAGAAGAACCTCGAATTCCGCACCTGGACGCAGGGCACCACCTTCGTGACGCGCATGGACTACCTCACGCCCTTCTACAACGAGGCCGCCTACTGCCTCGCGGTGGAAAAGCTCCTCGGTATCGAGGGCGAGATCCCCGACCGCGCGACCGTCATCCGCGTCCTGCTGATGGAGCTGAACCGGCTCTCCTCGCACCTGGTGGCCATCGCCACCGGCGGCATGGAACTCGGCGCGACCACGATCATGATCTACGGCTTCCGCGATCGTGAACTGATTCTCGACATCTACGAGACCATCACCGGCCTGCGCATGAACCACGCGTTCATCCGCCCCGGCGGCCTCGCCCAGGACCTGCCGCCCGGCGCGATCGAGCAGATCCGCGCCTTCCTGAAGACCATGAAGACCAACCTTCCCGAGTACGACAAGCTCGCCACCGGGAACCCGATCTTCAAGGCCCGTATGCAGGACATCGGCTACCTGGACCTGGCCGGCTGCATGGCCACCGGCGCCACCGGGCCCATCCTGCGCTCCGCGGGACTCCCGCACGACCTGCGCAAGTCCAGCCCGTACTGCGGATACGAGACCTACGACTTCGAGGTGCCGACCACCGACACCTGCGACTCCTACGGACGCTTCCTCATCCGTATCGAGGAGATGCGCCAGTCCCTGCGCATCGTCGAGCAGTGCCTGGAGCGGCTCGAACCGGGTCCGGTCATGGTCGGCGACAAGAAGATCGCCTGGCCCGCGCAGCTCGCGCTGGGGCCGGACGGCCTCGGCAACTCCCTGGACCACATCAGGAAGATCATGGGCACCTCGATGGAGTCCCTGATTCACCACTTCAAGCTGGTGACCGAGGGCTTCAGGGTCCCGCCCGGCCAGGTCTACACGGCGGTCGAGTCGCCCAAGGGCGAGCTCGGCGTCCACGCGGTGTCCGACGGCGGCACCCGCCCGTTCCGGGTCCACTACCGCGACCCGTCGTTCACCAATCTGCAGGCCATGGCGGCGATGTGCGAGGGCGGCCAGGTCGCCGACGTCATCGTCGCCGTCGCGTCCATCGACCCCGTGATGGGAGGCGTCGACCGGTGACATCCACACCAGCCGGACACGAGGTGGCGCTGGGCATGCCCCAGCCCCCCGCCCCGCCGTACCCGGCCGAGGTGCACGCCCGACTCGAGGCGGACGCACGGGAGGTCATCTCCCGCTATCCCGACTCGCGTTCGGCGCTGCTTCCGCTGCTGCACCTGGTGCAGGCCGAGGAGGGTCACGTCACGCGGACCGGCATGCGGTTCTGCGCGGAGATCCTCGACCTGACCACCGCCGAGGTCACCGCGGTCGCCACCTTCTACTCGATGTACCGGCGCCGCCCCAGCGGTGACTACCAGGTCGGCGTGTGCACCAACACGCTGTGCGCGGTGATGGGCGGCGACGCCATCTTCGACGGGCTCAAGGAGCACCTCGGCGTCGGCAACGGCGAGACCACCGAGGACGGCAAGGTCACCCTCGAACACATCGAGTGCAACGCGGCCTGCGACTTCGCGCCGGTGGTGATGGTCAACTGGGAGTTCTTTGACAACCAGAACGTCGAGTCCGCCAAGCGCCTGGTCGACGAACTGCGCGCGGGCGCCACCGTGGAGCCCACCCGCGGCGCCCCCCTGTGCACCTTCAAGGAGACCGCCCGCATCCTCGCCGGGTTCCCCGACGAGCGCGCGGGCGCGGTCGAGGCGACCGGCGGCGCGGGCCCCGCCTCGCTCGTCGGCCTCAGGCTCGCCAAGGGCCAGTCCCCGTACGCACAGGTCGTGGCCCCGCGCGCGGAACGCATCCGTGAGCAACCGCCGCACGAGCCGTCCCCCACCGAGCACTTGAGCTCCCACGACGCGCCGCAGGAGACCTCCGCGTCGGACCCCGACCACCCTGCGGGCCCCACCCCCGGCTCCCGCCCCGCCGACGAGGAGGGGAAGTGATGAGCGTGGCCACCGAGAACGGCGATCCGGCCCGCCCCGAGCCGGAGTTCAGCCCCGAGAAGCTGCTCGCGCCCGTCCTGTCCGCGTTCTGGGACGAGGAGAACTCCTGGACGCTGGACGTCTACCGGCGCCACGAGGGATACGAGGGACTGCGCAAGGCCCTCGCCATGTCGCCGGACGATCTGATCGCCTATGTGAAGGACTCCGGTCTGCGCGGACGCGGCGGCGCCGGCTTCCCCACCGGAATGAAGTGGCAGTTCATTCCGCAGGGCGACGGCAAACCGCACTACCTCGTCGTCAACGCCGACGAGTCGGAGCCGGGAACCTGCAAGGACATCCCCCTTCTCTTCGCCAATCCGCACTCCCTCATCGAGGGCATCGCGATCGCCTGCTACGCGATCCGCTCCTCGCACGCCTTCATCTATCTGCGCGGCGAGGTCGTCCCCGTACTGCGTCGCCTGCACGAGGCCGTACGCGAGGCCTACGCCGCGGGCTACCTCGGCAAGGACGCCCTCGGCCCCGGGCTCGACCTCGAACTGACCGTGCACGCGGGCGCCGGTGCGTACATCTGCGGTGAGGAGACCGCCCTCCTCGACTCGCTCGAAGGCCGCCGCGGCCAGCCCCGGCTGCGGCCGCCCTTCCCGGCCGTCGCCGGTCTGTACGCCTGCCCCACTGTGGTGAACAACGTCGAGTCCATCGCCTCGGTTCCCGCGATCCTGAACAAGGGCAAGGAGTGGTTCCGTTCGATGGGCAGCGAGAAGTCCGCGGGCTTCACGCTGTACTCGCTGAGCGGACACGTCGCCAACCCCGGCCAGTTCGAGGCGCCGCTCGGTATCACGCTGCGCCAGCTGCTCGACATGAGCGGCGGCATGCGGCCCGGCCACCGCCTCAAGTTCTGGACGCCCGGCGGCTCTTCGACGCCGCTGCTCACCGACGAGCACCTGGACGTCCCCCTCGACTACGAGGGTGTCGGCGCCGCCGGTTCCATGCTCGGCACCAAGGCGCTCCAGTGCTTCGACGAGACCACCTGTGTGGTCCGCGCGGTCACCCGCTGGACCGAGTTCTACGCCCATGAGTCCTGCGGAAAGTGCACGCCCTGCCGTGAAGGCACGTACTGGCTCGTGCAGTTGCTGCGAGACCTGGAGGACGGAAAGGGCGTCCACAGCGATCTCGACAAGCTGAACGACATCGCCGACAACATCAACGGCAAGTCCTTCTGCGCCCTCGGCGACGGCGCCGCCTCGCCGATCTTCTCCTCGCTGAAGTACTTCCGCGCGGAGTACGAGCAGCACATCGACGAAAAGGGCTGCCCCTTCGATCCGGCCAGGTCGACCGCCTGGGCCGACCACCCCACGGAGGTGAACGCATGACGGTCACCACGGGCGCTCCCTCCTCGGGAGCGTCGGCCGGAAAGCCGCCCAAGGCCGCCGAAGATCTTCTTACGGTGACCATCGACGGCGTCGAGGTCAGCGTGCCCAAGGGCACGCTGGTCATCAGGGCCGCCGAACTGCTCGGCATCGAGATCCCGCGCTTTTGCGACCACCCGCTGCTCGAACCGGCGGGCGCCTGCCGCCAGTGCATCGTCGAGGTGGAGGGCCAGCGCAAGCCGGTGGCCTCCTGCACCATCACCTGCACCGACGGCATGGTCGTCAAGACGCAGGTGACCAGCCCGGTCGCCGAGAAGGCCCAGCGCGGTGTGATGGAGCTGCTGCTCATCAACCACCCGCTGGACTGCCCGGTCTGCGACAAGGGCGGCGAGTGCCCGCTGCAGAACCAGGCCATGTCGGTGGGCGACACCGACTCCCGTTTCGAGGGCAGGAAGCGGACCTTCGAGAAGCCGGTGCCCGTCTCCACGCAGGTGCTGCTCGACCGGGAACGCTGCGTCCTGTGCGCGCGCTGCACCCGCTTCTCCAACCAGATCGCCGGCGACCCGATGATCGAACTCCTCGAACGCGGGGCCCTCCAGCAGGTCGGCACCGGCGAGGGCGACCCCTTCGAGTCGTACTTCTCCGGCAACACCATCCAGATCTGTCCGGTCGGCGCGCTGACCTCGGCGGCGTACCGCTTCCGTTCGCGCCCCTTCGACCTGGTCTCCTCGCCGAGCGTGTGCGAACACTGCGCGGGCGGCTGCGCCACCCGTACCGACCACCGCCGCGGCAAGGTCATGCGCCGGATGGCCGCCGACGACCCCGAGGTCAACGAGGAGTGGATCTGCGACAAGGGCCGCTTCGCGTTCCGCTACGCCCAGCAGCGCGACCGGCTGACCACCCCGCTGGTGCGGGACGCGGCCTCCGGTGAACTGCGCCCGGCCAGCTGGCCCGAGGCCCTGGAGGCGGCCGCCTCCGGACTCGCCGCCGCACGCGGCAGGACCGCCGTCCTGACCGGCGGCCGCCTCACCGTCGAGGACTCCTACGCGTACGCCAAGTTCGCGCGGGTCGCCCTCGGCACCAACGACATCGACTTCCGGGCGCGTGCGCACAGCACCGAGGAGGCCGACTTCCTCGCCGCCTGGGTCGCCGGGCGCGGGAAGGACCTGGACGGTACGGGAGTCACGTACACGCTCCTGGAGCAGGCGCCCGCCGTACTGCTCGCCGGGATCGAGGCGGAGGAGGAGGCGCCCGGCGTCTTCCTCCGGCTCCGCAAGGCCTGGCGCAAGGGCGGTCAGCGCACCTTCGCCCTGGCCACCCACACCACCCGCGGCCTGAAGAAGGCGGGCGGCACCCTGCTGCCCGCCGCGCCCGGCACCGAGACCGAGTGGCTGGACGCCCTCGCCACCGGCACCGGACTCGACGAGGACGGGGCCCGCGCGGCCGAGGCGCTGCGCGCCGAGGGCGCCGTACTGGTCGTCGGCGAACGCCTGGCGGGAGTGCCCGGCGCCCTGACCGCCGCGGCCCGCACCGCCTCCGCCACGGGGGCGCGCCTGGTGTGGATCCCGCGCCGGGCGGGTGAGCGCGGCGCCGTCGAGACCGGCGCGCTGCCCACCCTGCTGCCGGGCGGCAGGCCCGCCACCGACCCGCGCGCCCGCGAGGAGGTCGCCGCCGCCTGGGGCACCTCCGGGCTCCCGGAACGCCACGGCCGCGACACCGGCCAGATCGTCGAGGCGGCCGCCACCGGCGAACTCGGCGCCCTGCTCATCGGCGGCGTCGAGATCGACGACCTGCCCGAACCGGCCCGCGCCCGCACCGCTCTGAAGGAGACCGGATTCGTGGTCTCCCTGGAGCTGCGGCCCAGCGAGGTCACCGCCCGGGCCGATGTGGTCCTGCCGGTGGCCGCGGTCGCCGAGAAGGCGGGCACCTTCCTCAACTGGGAAGGCAGGGCACGGATGTTCCAGTCCGCGCTCAAGCCGGACCAGATGACCCGCACGCTCGCCCCGAGCGACGCCCGGGTGCTGCACATGCTCGCCGACGCCATGGACGTCCACCTGGGCCTGCCCGACCTGCGCACCACCCGCGCCGAACTCGACCGGCTCGGCGCCTGGAACGGCCCGCTCGCCACCGGGCCGAGCGCGAGCGGCGTCCCGCTGCCGCGACCGGCCCACGGCGAGGCGGTACTCGCCGGGCACCGGCTGCTGCTCGACCGGGGTCTGCTCCAGGAGGGCGACGAGGCGCTGGCCGGAACCCGGCACCCCGCCGTCGCCCGGCTCTCCGCCGCCACCGCCGCCGAGACCGGCGTGAGCGACGGCCGGCCGCTGCGGGTCACCGGGCCCGAGGGCAGCGTCGAACTGCCGCTGCTCATCACCGAGATGCCCGACCGCGTGGTGTGGCTGCCGCTCAACTCCGTCCGTCCGGTCGCCGGCGCCACCGGCGCGCTGCCCGGACACCTCGTCCGTCTCGCCCCCGGCACCGAAGGGGCCACCGTCACCCCGGAGGTGAACCGATGACGATGACGCCCCTCGCGCAGGAGGACCTGTCGGTGTTCGGCACCGATGTGTGGTGGCTCGTCCTCCTCAAGACGGTCTTCTGCTTCGCCTTCGTCCTGCTGCTCGTGCTCCTGTCCATCGTGTGGGAGCGCAAGGTCGTCGCGTGGATGCAGCGGCGTATCGGCCCCAACCGGCACGGGCCCTGGGGCATGCTCCAGTCCCTGGCCGACGGCATCAAGCTGATGCTGAAGGAGGACGTCAACGTCAAACGCGCCGACCTGGCGGTCTACGTCATGGCGCCGATCGTCGCCGTCGTCCCCGCCTTCATGGCGATCGCGGTGATCCCCTTCGGCCCCGCGGGCAACGAGGTCTCGATCTTCGGCGAGCGCACCACCATGCAGCTCACCGACCTGCCGATCGCGATGCTCTACATCCTCGCGGTCGCCTCCGTCGGCATCTACGGCATCGTCCTCGCGGGCTGGTCCTCCGGCTCCACGTACCCGCTGCTCGGCGGACTGCGCTCGTGCGCGCAGATGATCTCCTACGAGATCGCCATGGGCGCCGCGTTCGCCTCGGTGTTCCTCTACTCGGGCTCGATGTCGACCTCGGCGATCGTGGAGAGCCAGCAGGACCGCTGGTACATCCTGCTGCTGCCGGTCTCGTTCGTCATCTACATCGTCACCATGATCGGCGAGACCAACCGCGCACCCTTCGACATGCCCGAGTCCGAGGGCGACCTGGTGGGCGGCTTCAACACCGAGTACTCGTCCATCAAGTTCGCGCTGTTCATGCTCGCCGAGTACGCGAACATGATCACGGTCTCGGCGGTCGCCACCACCCTCTTCCTCGGCGGCTGGCGCGCGCCCGCCCCGATCAGCACCTTCTGGGAGGGCGCGAACCACGGCTGGTGGCCGATGCTCTGGTTCTTCGTCAAACTCCAGCTCCTCCTCTTCATGTTCATCTGGCTGCGCGGCACCCTGCCCCGGGTCCGCTACGACCAGCTCATGAAGCTCGGCTGGAAGGTCCTCATCCCGGTCTCCGTGGTCTGGCTGATGATGGTCGCGACCGTACGGGCGCTGAAGAACGAGGACTACGACTTCGCGGAGATCGCCTTGTACGTGGGCGGCGGGGTGATCGCCCTGCTGCTGATCTCCTTCGTGGTCGACATGCTGCGCGACAACCGCGAGAAACAGGACGCCGTACGGGAGGCCGAGGCCCCCGCCGAGCCGGTCGCCTTCGACCCGATGGCCGGTGGATTCCCCGTACCACCGCTGCCCGGACAGACCCTGCCGCCGGTGCCGCGCAGGCCCTCGCGCCATCAGCGGGACCTCGTTGTCAGTGGTGGACCCAATACTGAGAGTGACGGAAAGGAGGCGTCCGATGGCTGAGCAGTCCTCAGTGCCCGACCGGCCCACGGGCGGCGAACCCGCGCCGGGCCACAGTGCCCCCGCGGAAGGCCAGGCAGGCCGGTCCGCCGAACCGGCCGGGTTCCAGAACCCGGTGGCGGGCTTCGGCGTGACCTTCAAGGCCATGTTCAAGAAGCGGCTGACCGAACAGTACCCGGAGCAGCAGAAGACCACCGCTCCGCGGTTCCACGGCCGCCACCAGCTCAACCGTCATCCGGACGGTCTGGAGAAGTGCGTCGGCTGCGAGCTGTGCGCCTGGGCCTGTCCCGCCGACGCCATCTACGTCGAGGGCGCGGACAACACCGACGAGGAACGCTACTCGCCCGGTGAGCGCTACGGCCGCGTCTACCAGATCAACTACGCCCGCTGCATCTTCTGCGGACTGTGCATCGAGGCGTGCCCCACCCGCGCGCTGACCATGACCAACGAGTTCGAACTCGCCGACTCCAGCCGCGAGAACCTCATCTTCACCAAGGACCAGCTCCTGGCCGGTCTGGAGAACGGCATGGTCGACGCCCCGCACGAGATGTATCCGGGCACCGACGAAGGGGACTACTACCGCGGCGAGGTGACGCGGGCCGCCGAGGGCACCGAGCGGCAGGTCGCGCGGTCCAAGGGCGAGAAGCCCGAGTCGGAGGAGGTGGACGTATGAGCGAGCTCGCCGCCTACTCCACGTCCACCGGCGAGGCCGTGCAGTTCTGGATCCTCGGCACCGTCGCCGTGATCGGCGCCCTGGCCACGATCCTGCTACGCAGGGCCGTGCACAGCGCGCTGTCCCTCGCCGGGACCATGATCATCCTGGCCGTGTTCTACCTGGCCAACGGCGCCTACTTCCTGGGCATCGTGCAGATCGTCGTCTACACCGGCGCCATCATGATGCTGTTCCTCTTCGTGGTGATGCTGGTCGGCGTCACCGCGGCGGACTCCCTCAAGGAGACCATCAAGGGACAGCGCTGGCTGGCCGCCGCCTGCGGACTCGGCTTCGGCATCCTGCTGAGCGCCGGTATCGGCAACGCCTCGCTGAACGACTTCAACGGTCTCGGCGAGGCCAACTCGGCAGGAAACGTCGAGGGCTTGGCCGCCCTCATCTTCACCAAGTACGTGTTCGCCTTCGAGATCACCGGCGCCCTGCTCATCACGGCCGCCGTCGGCGCGATGGTGCTCACCCACCGCGAACGCACCGAGCGCGCCAAGACCCAGCGCGAACTCTCGCAGGAACGCGTACGCAGCAAGCAGGTCCCGCCGCTGCCCGCGCCGGGTGTCTACGCCCGGCACAACGCCGTGGACATCGCGGGTCTGCTGCCCGACGGCACTCCCTCCGAGCTGACCGTCAACAAGACGCTGCGGGCCCGCGGCCAGATCCGGGACGTCTCCACCGAGGCACTCGGCGATCTGAAGGCCCTGGAGCAACGCTCCACCGAGCGCCTTGAGCGGAACAAGCCCGAGGAGGCCTCGCAGTGAACCCGGTCAACTACCTGTATCTGGCGGCGCTGTTGTTCACCATCGGCGCCACCGGGGTGCTGATCAGGCGCAACGCCATCATCGTCTTCATGTGCATCGAGCTGATGCTCAACGCCTGCAACCTCGCCTTCGTCGGCTTCTCGCGGCTGCACGGCAACCTCGACGGCCAGATCATCGCCTTCTTCACGATGGTCGTCGCCGCCGCCGAGGTCGTCGTCGGCCTCGCGATCATCGTGTCGTTGTTCCGCACCCGCCACTCGGCCTCGGTCGACGACGCCAGCCTGATGAAGCTGTAAGGGGTCAGCTCGTGGAGAACCTGATCGC
The DNA here is from genome assembly GCF_013364195.1 of Streptomyces sp. NA04227. NCBI lineage: Bacteria > Bacillati > Actinomycetota > Actinomycetes > Kitasatosporales > Streptomycetaceae > Streptomyces > Streptomyces sp. NA04227. The sequence continues at coordinate 4,943,029 of NZ_CP054918.1, forward strand.
GCTGCTCGTCGCAGCGCCACTGCTCGGAGCCGTCGTGCTCCTGTGCGGCGGGCGGATCCTGGACCGCACCGGCCATCTGCTCGGCACACTGCTCGCCTTCGTCTCCTTCGCCCTGGGCGCGGTGCTCTTCACCGACATGCTCGGCAAGGACGCGGAGGAACGCGGCCTGCACCAGCACCTGTTCAGCTGGATCCCGGTCGAGGGCTTCCAGGCGGACGTCGCCTTCCAGCTCGACCAGCTGTCGATGACCTTCGTCCTGCTGATCACCGGTGTGGGCGCGCTCATCCATCTGTACTCGATCGGCTACATGGAGCACGACGAACGGCGCCGCCGCTTCTTCGGCTACCTGAACCTGTTCCTCGCGGCGATGCTGCTGCTCGTCCTCGCCGACAACTACCTTCTGCTGTACGTCGGCTGGGAGGGCGTGGGCCTCGCCTCGTACCTGCTCATCGGTTTCTGGCAGCACAAGCCGAGCGCCGCCACCGCCGCGAAGAAGGCCTTCCTGGTCAACCGCGTCGGCGACATGGGCCTGTCGATCGCGATCATGCTGATGTTCACCACCTTCGGCACCTTCGCCTTCGGACCCGTCCTGGAGTCCACCGGCGAGACGAGCGAGGGCAAGCTCACCGCGATCGGCCTGATGCTGCTGCTCGCGGCCTGCGGCAAGTCGGCCCAGGTCCCGCTGCAGTCCTGGCTCGGTGACGCGATGGAGGGCCCGACACCGGTCTCGGCCCTCATCCACGCCGCGACCATGGTGACGGCGGGCGTCTATCTGATCGTCCGCTCCGGCGAGATCTTCAACGCGGCGCCCGACGCCCAGTTGGTGGTCACCATCGTCGGCGCCGTCACGCTCCTGTTCGGTGCGATCGTCGGTTGCGCGAAGGACGACATCAAGAAGGCACTCGCCGGTTCGACGATGTCGCAGATCGGCTACATGATCCTCGCCGCCGGTCTCGGCCCCATCGGCTACGTCTTCGCGATCATGCACCTGGTGACGCACGGCTTCTTCAAGGCCGGGCTCTTCCTCGGTGCCGGTTCGGTGATGCACGGCATGAACGACGAGGTCGACATGCGGCGTTACGGCGGCCTGCGCAAGTACATGCCGGTCACCTTCGTCACCTTCGGCCTCGGCTATCTGGCCATCATCGGCTTCCCGGGTCTGTCCGGCTTCTTCTCCAAGGACAAGATCATCGAAGCGGCCTTCGCCAAGGGCGGCACGGAGGGCTGGATCCTCGGCTCCGTCGCCCTGCTCGGCGCCGCGATCACCGCGTTCTACATGACCCGCGTGATGATCATGACCTTCTTCGGCGAGGAGCGCTGGCGCAAGGAGGCGGCCACCGCCTCGGGCGCGGGCGCCGACTACGAGGAGCCCCACCCGCACGAGTCCCCGGCCTCGATGACCATCCCGATGATCATCCTCGCCTTCGGCTCGGTCTTCGCGGGCGGCTTCTTCAGCATCGGCGACCGCTTCCTGCACTGGCTGGAGCCGGTCACCCACCACGACCACGGGGACGCGCCGATCAGCGCGACCACCGTCACCGCGGCCACCATGGTCGTCCTGGTCATCGGGGCCGGGCTCGCCTGGCTGGTGTACGGCAGGCAGCCGGTACCGGCCGTCGCCCCGCACGGCTCGCTGCTCACCCGGGCGGCCCGCCGCGACCTGCTCCAGGACGACTTCAACCACGTCGTCTTGGTCCGCGGCGGCGAACACCTCACCCGGTCCCTGGTCTACGTCGACCACAAACTCGTCGACGGAGTCGTCAACGGCACGGCGGCCTCGGTCGGCGGGCTCTCCGGCCGCCTGCGCAGGCTGCAGAACGGCTACGTCCGCAGTTACGCGGTCTCGATGTTCGGCGGTGCCGCTCTGATCGTCGCCGCGACCCTGCTGATGAGGGCGGTCTGATTGCCATGTCCTTTCCCCTCCTGACAGCCACGGCGGTGCTGCCCGCCCTCGGCGCGATCGCGACCGCGGCCGTGCCCGCGGGCAAGCGGTCCGCCGCGAAGGTCCTGGCACTGGTCGTCTCGCTGGCCACCTTCGGCCTCGCGGCGGCCGCCCTGGTCCGCTTCGACCCCGACGGCGAGCGCTACCAGCTCACCGAATCGCACTCCTGGATCCGCGAGTTCGGGGTCCGCTACGAACTCGGCGTCGACGGCATCGGCGTCACCCTGGTCGCCCTGACCGCGCTGCTGATCCCGTTCATCATCCTGGCCGGATGGCACGACGCCGACCCCCTGGAGAACTCGTCCTCGCGCTGGCGTCCGACCCAGGGCTTCTTCGCCCTGATCCTCGCCGTCGAGGCGATGGTGATCCTCTCCTTCGAGGCCACCGACGTCTTCCTCTTCTACATCTTCTTCGAAGCCATGCTCATCCCGATGTACTTCCTCATCGGCGGCTTCGGGGACCGGGCCCACCCGCAGAAGGACGAGAAGGCGGCGGCGGCCCAACGCTCGTACGCGGCCGTGAAGTTCCTCCTCTACAACCTGGCGGGCGGCCTGATCATGCTGGCCGCCGTGATCGGCCTGTACGTGGAGGCGGGCAGCTTCTCGCTCGCGGAGATCGCCGAGGCCCGGGCCAACGGCTCGCTGGACATGGCCACTTCGACCGAACGCTGGCTGTTCCTCGGCTTCTTCTTCGCCTTCGCGGTGAAGGCCCCGCTGTTCCCGCTGCACACCTGGCTGCCCAACGCGATGGGTGAGTCGACCGCGCCGGTGGCCGTGCTCATCACGGCGGTCGTCGACAAGGTCGGCACCTTCGCGATGCTGCGGTTCTGCCTCCAGCTCTTCCCGGAGGCATCGAAGTGGGCCACTCCCGCGATCATGGTCCTGGCGCTGATCAGCATCGTCTACGGCGCCCTGCTCGCGGTCGGCCAGCGCGACATCAAGCGTCTGATCGCCTACGCCTCGATCTCGCACTTCGGCTTCATCATCCTCGGCATCTTCGCGATGACCTCGCAGGGCCAGAGCGGTGCCACCCTCTACATGGTCAACCACGGCATCTCGACCGCGGCTCTGATGCTGGTCGCCGGGTTCCTGATCTCGCGGCGCGGCTCGCGGCTCATCGCGGACTACGGCGGGGTGCAGAAGACGGCACCGCTGCTCGCGGGCACCTTCCTGATCGGTTCGCTCGCCACCCTGTCGCTGCCCGGACTCGCGCCGTTCGTCAGTGAGTTCCTGGTCCTCGTCGGTACCTACGCGCGGTATCCCGCGATGGGCATCATCGCCACCTTCGGCATCGTGCTCGCCGCGCTGTACACGCTCGTCCTGTACCAGCGGACGATGACCGGGCCGGTCAAGCCCGAGCTGGCGAAGCTGCCCGACCTCCGGCTCCGCGAACTCGCCGTGGTCACCCCGCTGATCGCCCTGCTGATCGTCCTCGGCGTCTACCCGAAGCCGCTCACGGAGATCATCGACCCGGCGGTCAAGCAGACCATGTCCGACGTACAGAAGAAGGATCCCCGGCCCGACGTGGAGGCGTCCAAGTGAGCGCAACAGCCGTCCACACCCTGTGGACAATGGCGGCCGCCACGCCAATGAGCGGCGAAACCCGCGACATCGGCAAGATCGACGCCCCGCACATCGAGTACGCACAGCTCTCGCCCACGCTGATCGTCATCGGCGCGGCCCTGGTCGGCGTGCTCATCGAGGCGTTCGTCCCGCGCAAGTCCCGTTACCACGCGCAGGTGTTCACCTCCGTCGTCGCCCTGATCGCCGCCTTCGCCGCGGTGGTCGCCCTGGCCGCCGACGGATACGGCACCACCAAGGCGCACATCGCCGCGATGGGCGCGATCGCCGTCGACGGCCCGGCCCTGTTCCTCCAGGGCACCATCCTGCTCGCCGGACTCGTCGCGATCTTCACCTTCGCGGAACGGCGCCTGGACCCCGAAACGCACGGCAACAAGGTCGACTCCTTCGCCGCCCAGGCCGCCTCGGTACCCGGCAGCGACAGCGAGAAGGCCGCCGTGAAGGCCGGGTTCACCACCACCGAGGTGTTCCCGCTCGCGATGTTCGCCATCGGCGGCATGCTCATCTTCCCCGCGGCCAACGACCTGTTGACGCTCTTCATCGCGCTGGAAGTCTTCTCGCTGCCGCTCTACCTGCTGTGCGCGCTCGCCCGCCGCAACCGCCTCATGTCGCAGGAAGCCGCCGTCAAGTACTTCCTGCTCGGCGCCTTCGCCTCGGCGTTCACCCTGTTCGGCATCGCCATGCTCTACGGCTACTCCGGCTCGGTGTCGTACGCCCGTATCGCGCATGTCGTCGACGGCAGCGTCCAGGACATCGACCCGGCGCTCGCCGACACCATGGGCAACGACGCGCTGCTGCTCATCGGCACCGCACTGGTCGTCATGGGCCTGCTCTTCAAGGTCGGCGCGGTGCCCTTCCACATGTGGACCCCGGACGTCTACCAGGGCGCGCCCACCCCGGTCACCGGCTTCATGGCCGCCGCGACCAAGGTGGCCGCGTTCGGCGCCCTGCTGCGACTGCTCTACGTGGTCCTGCCGGGCCTGCGCTGGGACTGGCGGCCGGTGATGTGGGGCGTCGCGATCGTCACCATGCTGGGCGGCGCGATCGTGGCGATCACCCAGACCGACATCAAGCGCCTGCTCGCGTACTCCTCGATCGCGCACGCGGGCTTCATCCTGGCCGGTGTCATCGCCACCACGCCCGAGGGCGTCTCCTCGGTCCTGTTCTACCTGGCCGCGTACTCCTTCGTGACCATCGGCGCCTTCGCCGTGGTCACCCTGGTCCGTGACGCGGGCGGCGAGGCGACGCACCTGTCCAAGTGGGCCGGACTGGGCCGCCGCTCGCCCCTGGTCGCGGCGGTCTTCGCGGTCTTCCTGCTCGCCTTCGCCGGAATCCCGCTGACCTCCGGCTTCACCGGAAAGTTCGCGGTGTTCAAGGCCGCGGCCGACGGAGGCGCCGCCCCGCTCGTGGTGATCGGTGTGCTCTCCTCGGCGGTGGCCGCGTTCTTCTACATCCGCGTGATCGTCCTGATGTTCTTCAGCGAGCCCCAGCCCGGCGGCCCCACCGTCGCGGTGCCCTCGGTGATGACTACGACCGCGATCGCGGTGGGTGTGGCCGTCACCCTGGTCCTGGGTGTGGCGCCGCAGTACTTCCTGGATCTCGCGGGAGACGCGGGAGTGTTCGCACGGTGACCGCGGGGGCCGCTGTGTGAGCGGCGCATTCGGCCCTCCGTACTGTGCGTGACATTCCGTACGCTGCGTAACGTTCCGTGGCCCGGTCCCTTCGGGGGCCGGGCCACGGTGCTGTGCGCGGCAGCCGCGCGTGCAAATCCGGCTACTGCCGCTGCCCGCCTTCGCCCCGCCCCTGCTCGCCGCCACCCTCGCCGAACTGGCCCTTCAGCTTGTCCTGCGCGGTGTCCACGTGCTTGGCGTACTTGCCCTGGGTCCTGTCGTCGGCGTAGTCCCCCGCCTTGTCGACGCCCTTGGAAGCCTGCGATTCGTGGCCCTTCAGCATCTGCTTGAGCTTGTCCATCATTGACATACAGGTCTCCTCGCTCGGTGCCCCTGACACCAGGATCACCACAGGGCGGCGGGGTTCGCATCTTCGTGCGGGTGGGGCGTGGGGCCGGGGGCGGGTCCGGCGGTCCGGCGGGTGGTGCGTGGAGGAGCGCGGGCCCGGGCCGGTCGTCGCGGTGGTCGGTGCGGCGGTTGGCGCGGCTGTCGTGTGCCCTCCGGTGGTGGCAGGGAACAGCCTGTGGATAACTCCGGTGGTGTCCTTGCGTAGGCCTATCGTTGCCGGTGTGGCCAGAGCGCCGCACCGGCAGGCGGTACGGCCCCCGGCGGCCGGCCACGGGGCGGAGCTGCACCGACACGGCACACCGAAGCAGTACACGAAGCACACGAAGCAGCACACGAAGCAGCACACGAAGCAGCACACGAAGCAGTACGGACGGGTGGGATCAACGGCATGACCGAGCTGGCGCAGGACGCGGTGACACCTGGTGCCGAAGCACCTGCTGAAGCACCTGCCGGAGCGCCCACCGGGGCACTTCCCGGCGAGGCACCGACGGACGCCCGACCGGACGGTGCCCCCTCGGACACCTCGGCCCCGGAGAGCCGGGCGCTCGGCACGCTCCGGCGGGTCTTCGGATACGAGGCCTTCCGGGGCGAGCAGGAAGCCGTGATCGACCATGTGGTCGACGGCGGGGACGCGGTCGTCCTGATGCCGACCGGCGGCGGCAAGTCGCTGTGCTACCAGATCCCCGCGCTGGTCCGGTCCGGCACCGGCGTTGTCGTCTCGCCGCTGATCGCGCTCATGCAGGACCAGGTGGACGCGCTGCGGGCGCTGGGCGTGCGCGCCGGATTCATGAACTCCACCCAGGACTTCGAGGAACGCCGCCTGGTGGAGGCCGAGTTCCTCGCCGGTGAACTCGACCTGCTCTACCTCGCGCCCGAACGGCTGCGCCTGGACACCACGCTCGACCTGCTGGCCCGCGGCAGCATCTCCGTCTTCGCGATCGACGAGGCGCACTGCGTCGCCCAGTGGGGCCACGACTTCCGGCCCGACTACCTGGCCCTGGCGGTGCTCGGGCAGCGCTGGCCGGACGTGCCGCGTATCGCCCTGACGGCCACGGCGACCCGGGCCACCCACCAGGAGATCACCCAGCGTCTCGACATGCCGCGCGCCCGGCACTTCGAGGCGAGCTTCGACCGCCCCAACATCCAGTACCGGATCGTGCCGAAGGCCGAGCCGAAGAAGCAGCTGCTGTCCTTCCTGCGCTCGGAACACGCGGGCGACGCGGGCATCGTGTACTGCCTCTCGCGCAACTCGGTCGAGAAGACGGCCGAGTTCCTCTGCCGCAACGGCGTCGAAGCCGTGCCGTACCACGCGGGCCTGGACGCGCGGATGCGCGCCGAACACCAGTCACGGTTCCTGCGGGAGGAAGGTCTGGTCGTCGTCGCGACGATCGCCTTCGGCATGGGCATCGACAAGCCCGACGTCCGCTTCGTCGCCCACCTAGATCTGCCCAAGTCCGTGGAGGGCTACTACCAGGAGACCGGCCGCGCGGGCCGCGACGGCCTCGCCTCCACCGCCTGGATGGCCTACGGCCTCCAGGACGTGGTCCAGCAGCGCAAGCTCATCCAACTCGGCGAGGGCGACGAGGCCTTCCGCCGCCGCGCGGGCGCGCACCTCGACGCCATGCTCGCCCTGTGCGAGACGGCCCACTGCCGACGCGGCCAACTCCTCGCCTACTTCGGCCAGGAACCCGGCGAGAAGGGCTGCGGCAACTGCGACACCTGCCTGATCCCGCCGGAAACCGTGGACGGTACGGTCGCCGCCCAGAAGATCCTCTCGACCGTGGTGCGGCTCAAGCGCGAACGCGGCCAGAAGTTCGGCGCGGGCCAGATCACCGACATCCTCCTCGGCCGCCGCACGGCGAAGGTGATCCAGTTCGACCACGACCAGCTCTCGGTCTTCGGCATCGGCGACGAACTCTCCGAGGCCGAATGGCGCGGAGTCACACGGCAGTTGCTGGCCCAGGGCCTGCTAGCGGTGGAGGGCGAGTACGGCACGCTGGTGATCACCGAGTCGAGCGGCGCGGTACTGCGCGGCGAGCACAAGGTGCCCCTGCGCAAGGAGACGAAGCCTCCGACGGCCAGGGCGAGCGGTGCCGGTTCGGGGTCGACCGGAACCGGGGGCGGCTCACGCGCGGAACGCAGGCAGAAGGCGGCAGCCGCCGCGGCCGAACTGCCCGCGGAACTCCAGCCGGTCTTCGAAGCCCTGCGCGCCTGGCGCGGCCAACAGGCCAAGGAACAGGGCGTCCCCGCCTACGTGATCTTCCACGACGCCACCCTGCGCGAAATCGCCACCGTACAGCCGCATTCGGTGCGGGAGTTGGGCACCATCAGCGGCATCGGCGAGAAGAAGCTGGCTACTTGGGGGGAAGGGGTGTTGGAGGTTTTGGCTTCGGTGGGGGTTGGGGCCGGGGCTGGGGTCGAAGTCGGTGGCGGATCCGGTGCGGCGGGCGATGCAGGTTCAGGTTCGGCGCCGGGTAGGGGCTCGCGTTCGGACTTGGGTGCGGAACGTGTGAGTGCGCAGGCAGCGGGCGGCGAGGGCGAGTTGTGGGAGGAGCCTCCGGCGGAGGAGTGGGGGTGGGAGCCGCCTGAGGAGGGGTGAGGTTGGGTTGGGGGCGGTGCACCCACGACGACCGGCTCCACGCGATGGCGCGCGCACAGGGCGCGACACCCGCGCAGGTCCGGCTGGCCTGGACTCTGCACCGCGGGCCACATGTTCTTGCGATCCCCGGCACCTCCGACCCCGCACACCTGGCCGAGAACATCGCCGCCGCCGGGCTACGGCTGTCCGACGCCGCCCTGGACCGCTTGGATGCGCTCGCTCGGTAAGCACTGGGGGCAGCCCCGGGCGATACGGGGCCGGACGGCACCGCGGGTTCGGGCGTGCCCCCGCCCGGTACGCACGACCTGTGCCGTGCGTCACCGCCCACCCTCAGCCTGCACCCCCTGTGCTACAACGGACAACGAGGCCCCGTTTCGGGACCTGCGGACGACGGATCAGTACCCGCTCAGCGACAAGACTGGCCATGGAGGTCAGAGCTGTCATGGCGTGGATCGTCCTCGTCGCTTCCGGAGTGCTGGAGGCCGTATGGGCCACCGCACTTTCCAGATCCCAGAACTTCCGGCGCCCGTTGCCGTCCGCCGTCTTCGTGGTGGGCTTCGTGCTGAGTACGGCCGGTCTCGCCTTTGCCATGCGGACCTTGCCGACCGGTACCGCGTATGCGGTGTGGGTCGGTGTCGGTGCCGTACTCACCGCGGGCTGGGCCATGGTCACCGGCCGCGAAACCGCCACCCGGGCAAGGGTGTTGCTGCTGCTCGGCTTGGTCGGCTGTGTGGCCGGACTCAAGGTGGTGGGCTGATGACCTGGGTGATCCTCTTCCTCAGCTCCGTCTTCGAAGCAGTGTGGGCCACGGCCCTCGGCCGGTCCGACGGACTCCACGAGCCGGTTCCCACGTGCGTCTTCCTGGTCGGCGTGGTCCTCAGCATGGCGGGTCTTGGGTACGCGATGAAGCGCATCCAGCTCAGCGTCGCGTACGCGGTCTGGATCGGCGGGGGAGCGGCCATGACCGTGCTCTACGGCGTGCTCACCGGGCACGAGTCCGCCTCGCCCCTCAAGGGCGTCTTTCTGGCGGGGATCGTCGCCTGTGTGGTCGGGCTGAAGTTCGTCAAGGGCAGCGAGAACGGTGAAGACGGCAGGGGTGGTGAAGACGGCGAGGACGAGGGGAGCGGTGAGGGCAGTGGGAAGGGCACCGATGATCACCGCTGCCCGGCCCGGAATCCTTGATGGGGTTCGCTGATCGCCGTTCGCTGATTGGTGATCGCCGTTCGCTGATGGTGATCCGGGAGCAGGGCGAATCTCTATGGCTCCATGCCACGCAGGTCCGGGCGGGATTCCTCCGCCCGGACCTGCCCGCTGGCGAGACCGCCAACCCCCGTAAGGCTGGCGGCGGTTGATGGCGCCAGCCCCTCAGCTCCCCTCCGCCGGCGTCAGCACCACGAACTCCGCCCCGGCCGGATCGGTGGCCACCGCGAGGCGCCCGACGCCTTCCGCGTCCTCCGGGCCCATGGAGACGGCGCCGCCCTTCTCGGTGATGCGGGCGACCGTGGCATCGCAGTCAGCGGTGCCGAACACCGGGTGCCAGTAAGGCTTTTGGTCGCCGGTGAACATGTCGGGCATGCCCATGATGCCGCCGTGCATGCGTTCGTCGCCGGAGTCGGCGGGGGTGATGAGGGTGTACGTTCCGCCGCCGCCGGGGAGCGGCACGTCCTGGGTGGTCCAGCCGAAGACGTTGCCGTAGAACTGCTGGGCTGCGGCCGAGTCGCTGGTGTACAGCTCGGTCCAGCCGAGGCTGCCGGGGGCGTCGGCGAGTTCGATGCCCTTGTGCTCGCCCGGTTCCCAGAGGGCGAACTGCGCGCCCTGGGGGTCGGTGAGCTGGGCGAACCGGCCTACGTTGGAGGGGACTTCGGACGCCGGGACGCGTACCGTGCCGCCCGCCTGTTCCACCGCCTTGACGGTGATGTCCGCGTCGGTGGTGTGGAAGTAGATCATCCAGGCCGATTTCGCGTCGGCCTCGGTCAGTGCGCCGACGGCGCCGACGATTTTGCCGTCGAGCCGGAAGAGCAGATAGCTGTTCTCGGGGTCGAAGGACTCGGTCCGCCAGCCGAACACGGCGCCGTAGAAGTCCGCGGCGGCCTCGACGTCGGGTGCGCCCAGGTCCAGCCAGCAGGGCGAGCCAGGAACGAAATCGGTGGTGATCATCGCAGTGCCGTGCCTTCCTCCGGCCCGCGCGCATACGCCCGCGACCCGTACGACTCACTCCACGTACGTCTGACCCGTACGACTCGCATGGCTCGCGGACCGGATCGGTCCAATGATTTTGCGCGTGTGAGGGACACGTGACGGTCCCCTTCCAGCCTGGCACCAAGGGGGCTGCGCCGCGCGGCGACCGGCAGCGCGGCCGTCACAGCCGGACGATGACCAGGGCCGTGTCGTCGGTGGCGCCGCCCGCCGGGAGCAGGTCGAGGAGGAGGGCGTCGGCGAGGCTTTCGGCGTCTCGGCCGCGGTGGCGGGTCAGGGAGTCGGTGAGGCGGGTGAGGCCGGTGTCGATGTCCTCGTGGCGGCGTTCCACCAGGCCGTCGGTGTAGAGGACGAGGACGCAGCCCTCGGTGAAGGGGGTGGACTCCTGGGGCCGGGCCTGGGGCTCGAACCGGGCGCCGAGGGGCGGATCGGTGGCGCGGTCGAGGAGTTGGACCGTGCCGTCGGGGTACAGCAGGGCGGGCGGTGGGTGGCCCGCGCAGCTGTAGGTGAGGGTCCAGGTGGTCCAGTCGACGAAGGTGGTCACGGCGGTGGTGGACTCGGCGCCCTCGACGAACCGGGCGTAGCGGCCGAGTACGTCCAGGGCCTGGGCCGGGCCGTTGGAGACGAGCGAGGCGGCGCTCAGGGCGCTGCGCAGTTGCCCCATCACACCCGCGGCGGCCAGGCCGTGGCCGACCACGTCGCCGACCGCGACCGCGATCCGGTCGCCGGGCAGCTCGACCAGGTCGTACCAGTCCCCGCACACGTTCAGCGCGCCCGCCGCGGGCCGGTAGCGCACGGCGGCCCTGTGGTGCCCGACCGGGCGCGGCGCGGGCAGCATCGCCTCCTGGAGGCTGAGCGCGACCTCGCGCTCGCGGGCGTGCGCGAGCCGCAGCCGTTCGTTGACCTCCTGGAGTTCGCGGGCGCGGCCGTACAGCTCCGCCTCCAGGGCGCGCGTACGGCCCCCGCCCGCCCGACCGCCCCTGGCCCGGATGAGCTCGGTGACCTCCTCGGACCGGTGCAGCAGCAGGGCCACGCGCCCGTCCGGGCCGCGTACCGGAATGTTGACCGGGCTCCAGTAGCGCTCCTCCCACACCCCGGGGCGGTCCGGGCGCTCCACGTCGTAGCGCTGCAGGGCCATGCTGTCGCGCTCGCCGGTCTTCAGTGCCCGCGTCAGCGAGGCCTTGACGTTGCTCACGCCGTGGGAGGTCTGGTCGTCGGGGTTCTCGGGGAAGACGTCGAAGATGTAGTGCCCGACGACCTGTTCCCGTTCGCGGCCGGTGAGCTGGAGGAACTCGGTGTTGACGTCGATGTACACGAAGCGCGCGTCGAGCAGGGCCACGGCGCCGGGCAGCGCCCGGAACACCGCCGTGTAGTCGATGTCGACTTCGGTGTCGACTTCGGTGTCGCCTTCGGTCACTGTCCTGCCTTGTCCGTCCTGCCGCGCGGTGCGCCCGCCCCGCTCGTCCCACCGGTCTTGCTCGCCGCGTCCGCTCTGCATGTCCCGCGCGTATCCGCTTTGCGTGTATTGAGTGTCTTGCGCGCCCTGCCGGCTGCGCAAGACTTCCGGCGCATTCTTGCCGTGCATCGCTTCCTGCGCGCCGCTTCCCGCGCATTGCCCCTGCGTATCGCTCCTGCGTATCGCTCCTGCGCATTGGTCTGGGCTTCTCGCGCATTGCTTCTTACGTCGGGTGCCCACCGTAACCGGGTCGCTACGGTCGGGAGGTGTGGGGCGGGCGATTGGGTGCCGGGCCGTGACCGTGGCGCTACGGCAGGGTCAGAATCCGTGGCCCCTCGTCCGTGACCGCGATGGTGTGCTCGATGTGGGCGGCGCGGCTGCCGTCGATGGTGTGCAGGGTCCAGCCGTCGGGGGCGACGCGGTAGGCGTCGCGGCCGCCGGCCATGAGCATCGGCTCGATGGCGAGGGTGAGCCCGTGCCGCAGCGGGAAGCCCCGGCCCGCGCGGCCCCGGTTCGGGACGTGCGGGTCCTCGTGCATGCGCCGCCCGATGCCGTGCCCGCCGAAGTCCGCGGGCATTCCGCATCCGGCGCGTTCGGCGACGGTGCCGATGGCGTGCGAGATGTCGCCCATACGGTGCCCGGCGACCGCCGCGGCGATACCGGCGTCCAGGGCTTCCTGGGTGGCCGCGATCAGTTCGAGGTCGCCGGGGCGCGGGGTGCCCACGACGAAGCTGATGGCGGCGTCGCCGGTCCAGCCGTCCAGGTGGGCGCCGCAGTCGACGCTCACCAGGTCGCCGTCGCGCAGCCGGTAATCGGTGGGGATGCCGTGCACCACGGCGTCGTTGACCGAGGTACAGATGACCCCGGGGAAGGGGACCGGGGCGAACGAGGGCTGGTAGCCGAGGAAGGGCGAGGTGGCGCCCGCCGCTTCGATCACCGTGCGGGCCGCCTCGTCGAGTTCGCGCAGCGACACCCCTGCCTTCGCAGCCTCCCGCGTGGCCGCGAGCGCCTGCGCCACCACTCGTCCCGCTTCCCGCATGGCCTCCAGTGAGGCGTCGGACTTGATCTCCACCATGTGCTGATTCCCTCTCCCCGTGCGCTCGACCGGCGTCCACGACCGACCGGCACCGGTATAGCAATACCGGTATTTCTATCCCGGTATTAGTATCACGCTCATGGTGAGAACTCCTCTGACCCCGTGGGAACGAGAGCGCGGGGAGCGGTTCGGTGAACTGCTGCGCCGGGCGCGGGGCGCGCGCAGCATGGTCGAGGTCGCCGCGGCGGCCGGTGTCTCGGCGGAGACCCTCCGCAAGATCGAGACCGGACGCGCGCCCACCCCGGCGTTCTTCACGGTGGCGGCCCTGGCCACGGCACTCGGTATCTCCCTGGACGAACTGGTCCACGCCTGCGCGGAAGCGGTCGAGGGTGTGGACGGTGCTGAGGGTGTTGAGGGTGCCGGTGGTCTCGCGGGTGTCGACGGTGCGGTGGGTGCCTACGGCGGGCGGCAGCGGCTCTCGGCCTGAGGCGGGGTGCGCTCCGGTCGAGTGCTGCCGCCTCCTCGGCTCCCTCCCTCAACCCTCATCTCGGACAAGGGCGTTGGGTCCGCTGCGGCTCACAACGCCCGCCCCGCGTAAGCCCGTACGTCCGCGTCGGAGTCGTCCAGGACCGTCGCGAGCGCGGTACGGGCCTCGGTGTGGGACGGGGCGTGGCGGGACAGGGAGAGTACGGCGGCCTTGCGGACGTCGGCGTTCGGGTCGCGCAGTGACCGGGTGAGCGGTGGCAGTGCGAGCGGGGCCGTTGCCGCGCCGAGCGCCTTGGCCGCCCCCACCCGTACCTGCCAGGCGGCATCGGTCAGCGCGCCGACCGCACGCGCGGCGAACTCCCCGTCGCAGCCCCGGACACCGAGGGTCTCCAGGGCGGCGGCCCGTACCAGGATGTCGGAGTCGTCCACCAAGGTGCCGAGCAACTCCCTTACGGCGTCGGCTGTTTCGGACCTCGTCCCGGACCCTGTCCCAGACCTCGTCCCCGCACCTGTGTCCCTTCCCGCACTCGTTCCCGTACCGGCATCGGCCCCGGCCCCCGCGCCCGTACCCACGGACGCGAGCCCCTTGGCCACAGCCGTACGCACCTCGCGCGAACCGTCCGACCCGGCGGCCGTCAGGGCCTCGGCGGCGTCGACGGAGACCAGTCCGCGTACCGCTTCGATGCGTACCGCCCGGTCCTCGTCGTGCAGCGACCGGCCGAACAGCTCGGCGTCCGCGAGGCGCAGGGCGCGCAGGACGTCCAGGGCGGCGGCGCGGACCGTGGCGTCCGGGACGGTGAGGGCTTCCAACAGGCCTGTGCGCAGGGCGGGTTCGGGAGGCAGGGTCTCGACCAGCTCACGCAGCGAGGCCGCCGCGGTCGCCCGTACGGCACCGTCCTGATCGGCCAGCGCGGCGGCGAGTGCCGGACCTGTACCGTCCGGCGTCGTCTCGGTCAGAGTCGCCACTGCGGCCCGCCGCACCGCCGCGTCGCCGTCCGCCAAGTACGGTTCCAGGTCCGAGAGTTGAGGCTGCCCCTCCGCCAGGCCGGTCACGCGCAGCAGCCTCTCCGCCGCCGACACGGTTGCCGCAGCTGACGCGGATGCCGTAGCCGAGGCCGACCTCGCAGCCGACGTGGATGCGGGCGTCGCCCCCGACACCGAACCGGACGACACCGAACCGGACGGCACCGCACCCGGCGCCCCCGCCGTCGCCACGTACTCGCTCTCCACCGCACCCAGGTGCCGAGGTTGCCCGCCCACGGGCGTGAACTCCTCGACCGGGACCACGTACGGCTCCACCGGCCGTGCCGTGAACTCCATAGTCCCGTCGGGGGACTTGCGCAGGTCCAGGTGGTGCAGCCAGTTGTCGTCGTCCTGTGCGGGGTGGTCCAGGCGCTCGTGGTAGAGGCCCCAGCGGGACTCGGTGCGGGCCAGGGAGGAGCGTGCGGCCATCTCGGCGCAGTCGCGGATGAAGCTCACCTCGGCGCACCGCATCAGCTCGTGCGGGGTGCTGCCGCCCATCTCCGCCAGGTCCTCCCGCATCCGCAGGAAGTGCTCCAGGGCCAGGGAGAGGCGGGCGCCGGACTTGGGCGGGGCGACGTAGTCGTTCACGAACCGGCGGAGTTTGTACTCGACCTGGGGCTGTGGCGGACCGTCCGGATTGCGCAGCGGGCGGTAGATCAATTCGTGTGCCTCGGCGAGCTGGTCGGCGGGCAACTCGCCCTCGTAGGCGCGGTATTGGGCGGCGTCGATGCCCGCGAGGTCACCGAAGACGAAGGCGCCGATCATGTAGTTGTGCGGGACGCAGGCCAGGTCGCCCGCCGCGTACAGGCGGGGCACCGTCGTCCGCGCATGCTCGTCGACCCGCACCCCGGAGGCCGAATGGCCGCCGCACAGGCCGATTTCGGAGATGTGCATCTCGATGTCGTGGGTGCGGTAGTCGTGCCCGCGTCCGGCGTGGAAGGTGCCACGGGTGGGGCGTTCGGTGCTGTGCAGGATGCCTTCGAGCGCGCTGATCGACTCCTGGGGGAGATGGCTCAGCTTGAGATAGACCGGCCCCCGGTCGGAGGCGACCTCGGCCGCGAACTCCGCCATCATCCTGCCCGACCAGTAGTCGGAGTCGACGAAGCGCTCGCCGTGCCGGTTCACCTGGTAGCCGCCGAAGGGATTGGCGACATAGGCGCAGGCCGGGCCGTTGTAGTCCTTGATCAGCGGGTTGATCTGGAAGCACTCGATCCCGGTCAGCTCGGCGCCCGCGTGGTACGCCATGGCGTAACCGTCGCCCGCGTTGGTCGGGTTCTCGTACGTCCCGTACAGATACCCGCTCGCCGGAAGCCCGAGCCGCCCGCAGGCGCCGGTCGCCAGGATCACCGCACCGGCCCTGACCCGCACGAAGGCGCCGGTCCTCGTGTGCAGGGCCGCCGCACCGACCGCCTTGCCGTCGGCGGTGAGTACCCGGACCGGCATCAGACGGTTCTCGATACGGATGCGCTCGCGCATCTCGCGCCGCCGAAGCTGCCGGTAGAGCACCTTCTTGACGTCCTTGCCCTCCGGCATCGGCAGTACGTACGAGCCGGACCGGTGCACCTGCCGCACGGCGTACTCCCCGTGCTCGTCCTTCTCGAACTTCACCCCGTACGACTCCAGGCGCCGCACCATCTCGTAGCCGCGCGTGGCCGTCTGCCGCACCGTGCGCTGGTCCACGATGCCGTCGTTGGCGCGGGTGATCTCCGCGACGTAGTCGTCGGGTTCGGCCCGGCCCGGGATCACCGCGTTGTTGACCCCGTCCATGCCCATCGCCAGCGCGCCCGAGTGCCGTACGTGCGCCTTCTCCAGGAGCAGCACCCGCGCCCCGCGTTCGGCGGCGGTCAGCGCGGCCATCGTCCCCGCCGTGCCGCCGCCGATCACGAGCACGTCGCAGGAGAGTTCCTCGGCCGAGTCGAGTGCGGGGATCTCCATGACGGGGGCCTTTCGGGTACGGGAGCAGGGGGTGGGAGGGGACGTGGGGCGGGAGGGGAAGTGGGGTGGGGCAGGTGGGTGGAGGGAAGCGGTACGGGGCCGGGGGCTCAGGACTGGGCGGAGCCCAGGGCGGCCACAACTTCCTTGCGCAGGGCCGCTGTCGCGGGTGCGTCGCGGGCGTCCCGGTCGCGCGGGTGCGGGACCTCGTGGACGGAGAGCAGCTCGCCCTGACCCAGGAGTACGAGGCGGTCGCCGAGGAAGAGGGCCTCGTCCACGTCGTGGGTGACGAAGACGACCGTGGCGCCGGTGCCGCGCAGTACCTCGATGAGCAGGTCCTGCATCTCGGTCCTGGTCCGGACGTCCAGCGCGCCGAAGGGTTCGTCCATGAGCACCGCGCGCGGTTCGGCGGCCAGGGCGCGGGCGAGCTGCACGCGTTGGCGCTGGCCGCCGGAGACCCGGTGCGGGAGCTGGCGCGGCCGGTCGCCGAGCCCCACCCGCTCCAGCCACTCGGTGGCCCGCACACGACGTTCCCTCCGAGCCAACCCCTTGATGGCTAGGGGGAGTTCGACGTTCGCGCGCAATGTCCGCCAGGGCAGCAGCGCGTCCTCCTGGAAGACCAGAGCCCGGTCGGCGGAGGGGCCGGTCAGCGGCGCCCCGTCCTGGCCGACGCGACCGTCGAGCGGCGCGAGCAGCCCGGCCAGCGTGCGCAGCAGCGTCGACTTGCCGCAGCCGGAGGGCCCCACGACCGTGACGATCTGCCCGGCCGCCACCTCCAGGTCGACCTCGCGCAGCGCCGGACGGCCGGGGCGGCCCAGCGTGACCCCGTCGAGGGTCAGTCGTGCGCCGCGCACCTCGCGGGCCGCGGAATCCTTCGCGGCCGGAGCCGGAGCCGGGTCCTGGTCTGCGGCCGGTCCCGTCACAGGGGCCGATGCCGGTTCCGTATCTGCGGCCGAGGGGGCGGGCGAACCCGAAGTCCCTTGCACAGTAAGCCGATTCACGTTCACTTGCCGCCCTCCCCACGGCCGGGCAGCCATCGGGTGGCCCGGCGTCCGGTCACTTCCACGGCGGTGGAGGTCAGCCAGCCGAGCGCGCCGATCGTGACCATCCCGACGAAGACGCCCGGGTAGTCCACGACCGTGTAGTCCTGCCAGGTGCGGTAGCCGACTCCGTACTCGCCCGAGATCATCTCCGCCGAGATCACACAGATCCACGACACCCCGATGCCGACCGAGAGCCCGCCGAAGATCCCCGGCAGCGCGCCCGGCAGTACCACCGAGAACAGCACCCGCGGGCGCGAGCCGCCCATGGTGCGCACGGCCTCCTCCCAGACCGGTGCCAGCGCGCGCACCGCGTGCCGGGTGGAGACCAGGACCGGGAAGAACGCGGCGGTGCAGGTGATGAAGACGATGCCCTGCTCGTTGCTCGGGAACAGCAGGATCGCCACCGGTACGAGGGCGATCGCCGGGATCGGCCGCACCACTTCGACCAGCGGCCCGATCAGGTCCTCGGCCAGCCGAGAGCGCGCGGTCGCGGTGCCGACGATCACGCCGAGCACCGCCGCGAGGGCGAAACCGACGACGATACGCCGGACGCTGTCCGTCAGGTCCTGCCAGTACGCGCCGGTGCCGAGCCGGTCACCGAAGGCGTGCGCGACGTCCGTCACGGTCGGGAACTGCTCGAAGCGCAGCCACAGATTCACGTCCCGCGAGGTCAGGAACTGCCACAGGCCCAGCGCCACGGCCAGCGACAGCACCCGCAGCGCGTAGCGGTACCACCTCATGACCCGCCACCTCCGGCGGACTTGACCGCCTTGGCGTACGACACGGTACGGGCGCCGGGGTGCTCGGCCACGTACGCCGCCGCCCCCGCCGGAGTCACGAAGGCCTTGAACTCGCCGTTACCGGAGTCCTGTTGACCCTTTCCACTGCCGGTCGCCTCGCGCACCCATACCGCCTTGTCGGCGAACCACAGGGTTCCGGTGACCGCGTCGGGTACGTAGGCCGCCCGTATCCGCTTGGGGTCCGCAGCGCCAACCGCCTTGAGGAGCAGGTCCGGTGAGGCGAAGGAACGGGTGCGGCCGGCACCGGTTTCCCACAGTTCGCTCCGCGCCTTCGGGCCGGTCTTCGCGAGCTGCTGGGCGTACGGGGCGGCGCCGAGCGCGCGCTTGACGTACCGGTCGTCGACGAAGCCGTCGACGTCGACGTCCTTGACCAGACCGGCCGACGCGAGCACCGGTACGTCCTTCTTCAGGGCGGCCACCAGCTGCGGCTTCACCGTCGGGTCGAAGGTCGCGATGCCGTGCGCGCCGTTGTAGAGGTACACCACCTCGGCGGGCAGCTTGGTAGCCTCCGCGACCTTCTCGGCGGCGGCCACCGGGTGGCTGTGCAGATAGTCGGTCGCCGTGTTCTGTGCCCGCAGGAAGGCCTCCAGTACGGCCGGCTTGTCCTTGGCGAAGTCCTCGCGGGCGGTGACCCCGTGGAAGGTGGGGAGGTTCAACTCGGCACCGTCGTACAGGGCCTGCGCCTTGTCCTGGTGGACGAGCAGCCCGGGCCAGGCCACGAACTGCGACAGCGCGTCCGCGCCGCCCGAGCCCAGCGCAGAAGCACCCACCGCCGGCTGCTGGTTGAGCTTGCGGATGTCCTCGTCCGCGTCCAGACCGGCACGCTGCAGCGCCCGTACGAGTGTGCCGTCCGCCGCCGAACCGACGCTCGTGGAGACCTTCTTGCCCTTCAGGTCGGTCAGCGTCTTCAGCTTCGAACCCGGCTTGGTGACCACGGTGTTGAGGCCGCCGCGCAGGTTGTAGCCGGTCACCGAGACCAACTTGGTGGGACGGTTCAGCTGCTTGCCACGGGCGGCGTTGATCAGCAACGGGAAGTCGCCCATCGAACCGATGTCGATCTTCCCCGCCGTCATCTGCGCGGTGATCGGCGCCCCGGTCGCGTAGTCCTGCCACTCCACCTTGTAGGTCTTGCCGTCCCGCTTGCCCAGCGCCTTCAGCTCCTTCTCGAAGGCGCCGAGGGAGCGCAACAGGGTCCCGGCCGTCACGGTGTTGATGGTCTTGGACTGGTAGCCGACCGTGACGGTGACGGTCGAGTCGTCGCCGGAGGACCCGCACCCGGCCAGCGGGAGGGCGAGCGCGAGGGTGAGGGGGAGGACGAGGGGGAGGGTGAGCGCGGGGCGTGCGGTGCCCGCAGGGCGTTGGTGGGTGCGGGTAAAAGACCTGTGTGACATGGGAGTTGACGAACCTCTCAGCGGAGCAGATAGGGCATGTTGACCGTGACGGCTCCGGTGGGACAGCGGGCCGCGCACGGGCCGCAGTACCAGCACTCGTCCACGTGCATATAGGCCTTGCCGCTCTCCTCGTGGATGGCGAGGGAGTCCAGCGGACACATGTCGACGCACAGGGTGCAGCCGTCGATGCACTTCGACTCGTCGATGGTCACGGGCACATCGGCCCGCTGGGGCACCAAGGGCATGGCTGTCTCCAGTCGCCGGGCCGACTGCCGTCCGAAGAAGGCACCAAGTCCCGTACGGAAGAAGGTGGTTGGGGAGAGATGTTGAGGGGGTGCTGCTGCGGAGAGAGGCGCGAAGGCCCGGTCAGCGGCAGCGGCAGGAGCGGGGGGCGGCCTCGCTCGCGCTCGGGGAGCCGCTCGCGAGAAGGTCACCGCTGGAGCGGTGCAACAGGCCGCTCATACTGATCCGGTCGCCGCGGAAGCGGATGAACTCCAGGTCCACCGGGCGTCCGTCGGCGAGATGGGTGAGGCGTTCCAGCATCAACACGGCAGCGCCGCGCGGAGCCCCGAGCACCGCCGCCGAGTGGGCGTCCGCCGTCACCGCCTCCAGGGTGATCTCGGCATGCCCGAGAGCGGTGCCCGTGAGGGCTTCCAGGAGCCGGAAGACGTCGTTGTGTTCCAGGTCGGCGCCGAGCAGCCCGGTGCCGATGTCCAGCGGCAGATAGGTCAGGTCGAGCGAGAGCGGGATGCCGTTCAGGCTCCGCAGCCGTTCGATGTACAGCACGTCCTCGCCCGGCGGCACCCGGAGGCGTTCGGCCACCGGCAGCGAAGCGGGGACCGGCCCGACCGTACGGACCTCGTTGGTGACCCTGCCCTGTTCCCGCAGGGTCTCGGCGAGGCCCATCAGCCGTTCCAGACCGTGGGTGCACTTGTCGGCCACCACGACCGTCCCGACCCCCGGCAACCGCTTCACCAGACCCTCGGAACTGAGCAGTCCGAGCGCCTGCCGCACGGTGTTGCGGGTCGCCCCGTACTCGTCGGCGAGCGCCGCCTCGTGCGGCAGCACCCCCTCCGCGTACCCCCCGGTCAGTACCTGCCGACGCAGCAGGTCCGCGAGCTGCCGCGCACGGTCCGCACGCAGCCGCCGCCGGTGCGCGGCGACGGTTCGCGCCCCTGCTCCGGCGTGCTCACGAATGCGTTCGGCTGACATGCGAAGGACCATAACCAGGGCCCGCGCCGCGTGGTGTTGCCACAGTATTGCGCCATCTCCCGCCCCGGCTCGTACGCCTGTGACCTGTGGTTTTCCCGCCCGTGCAGGAAGATCTGCCAGTGCTGCGCCGCCTGTGCGTCCACAGTGCGGACGGGTCGGGGAGGCAGGGGAGTACGGCGGAGGCGGGGGAGTACGGCGGGAGGCAGGGGAGTACGGCGCGGGCGCCGTGGCCCAAGGAGGACTCAAGAGGGACTCAAGGGGGCTCAAGAGGGGAGGGGAACCGGGCGCGGCCGAGAAGAGACTGGGCTTCCGCTACGTCCGAGAACTTCCGCCCGTGGCGGGCCCGGAGGTGGCAGGCTTGGCGATGCCGGGCCGTCCGGGCCCGCGCCTCTGTTCCTTGCGTATCCACGGGAGGCAGTCAGTGTCGCGTCCGGTCACCATCGTCACGGGCGGCAGCCGCGGAATCGGCGCCGCCATCTGCGTCCGACTCGCCGCCGAGGGACACGATCTCGTCCTCGGCTACCACTCCGACGGCTGGGCCGCGGAGGAGACCGCCGCCCAGGTCCGCACGGCCGGAGTGCGCTGCCTGCCGCTGCGCGTCGACGTCGCCCAGGAGACGGAGGTGGAACGGACCTTCGACCGCGCCGCCACCGAACTCGGCCCCGTCACCGGCCTGGTCAACAACGCGGGCGTCACCGGCGTCACGGGACCGCTGGCCAAGGCCCAGACCGAGGACCTGCGCAGCGTCCTCGACGTCAACGTCCTCGGCGTCCTGCTCACCTGCCGCCGCGCCGCCCGCGACATGACCGCCGCGGGCGGCGGCGCCATCGTCAACATCTCCTCCGCCGCGGCCACCCTCGGCAGCCCCGACGAGTACGTCCACTACGCGGCCAGCAAAGCGGCCGTCGACGCCCTGACCCTCGGCCTCGCCAAGGAACTCGGCCCCGACGGCATCCGCGTCAACGCGGTCGCCCCCGGCGTCGTCAACTCCGGCATCCACGCCGCCATGGGCGACCCGGACCGGGCGGCACGCATCGGGGCTACCTCGCCCCTGCGCCGCCCCGGCGAACCGGAGGAGATCGCCCACGCGGTGGCGTGGTTGCTGTCGCCGGAGGCTTCGTTCACTACGGGGGCGGTTTTGCGGGTGGCTGGGGGTAGGTGAGGGGGCGTGCCCTGGGTCCGCCCCGGTCTGGGCGGACGGTTCAGGGAGCTCAGGAGCGGATGGTTCAAAAGGTCAGGGAGCTCAGGAAGTGAGATCCAGGACTCGGACCGGCCGTCCGCTCCACCGCTTCGGCTCGATGGTCGCGATGACCGCCCCGTCGGGCCGTTCCGGCGTCGGCTGTGCGGCGAATTCGCTGTGCGCCGTGGCCCAGCCCTCCAGCCCGGTCAGTGCGAGCGCGGCGGGAAGATCCAGTTCGAGCACGGTGACGGCCGGCAACGCGACGATGTGTTCGGCCGTGCCGGGCCGGGCGCGGTCGGCCTCTACGAGCGCACACGCAGGTGCGTACAGAAACCACCCCGCTTCGGAGTGCGCCCGGTGAATCAGCCTGGACGCCAGAGCGTTGCCGAGGCCTGCTGCGGCCATCGTCGAGTCGTCCATGACGATGTGGATGTGTTCGCTCACTGGTCGGTCACCTGGGCAAGGCGCCGATCCAACTCGTCGTCCATGGAGCGTTGTTCCGTGGCCGTCGGAGCGTATCCGTTCCACTTCTCCAGCACCCGGCGGGCCCGTTCCGCCCGTTCAGCCCGCTCCTGCGGAGTAAGCAGGCTTTCTGCCAGCTGGGACAGGTAGGCACGAAGGGACAGACCTTCGGCTGCCGCTATGGCGGCCAGCCGACTCTTGGCTTCCTCGGGGATTCGTACGTTGGCGTCGGGCATCACGAAACTCCTTCCCATGGCGTCTAGGGTACGGGTACGTACCCGTACCCGGAAACCGTGGGAAGCCGAGAACGCGAGGGAAGCCGGGAAGCCGTGGATGAGCCACTGGGCGAGTCCCCGCAGGGACTCGCCCTCACCCCTCCTGCCCTACTCAGCGAGCCCCCGTGATCCGCCCCCGCACCTCGCCCAGCTCGACCCGGGTGCCGTTCGGCCCCGGTGCCCAGGCGGTCATGGTGACCTCGTCGCCGTCCTCCAGGAACGCCCGCTTGCCGTCGGGGAGTTCGAGGGGCTGCTTGCCGTTCCAGGTCAGTTCGAGCAGCGAGCCGCGCTCGGCCTCGGTCTCGCCGCTGACCGTGCCGGAGCCGTACAGGTCGCCGGTACGCAGCGAAGCGCCGTTGACCGTCATGTGCGTGAGCTGCTGCGCCGCCGTCCAGTACATGGTCGAGAACGGCGGCTCGGAGACCGTGTGCCCGTTGATCGCCACGGTGATCCGCAGGTCGTACCCGCCCGGCTCGCCCTTCAGCTCCTCGGTGGTGTCGTCCAGGTAGGGCAGCAGCGCGTGCGTCCGCGCGGGCGGCGCGATACGGGCCTCCTCCAGCGCCTCCAACGGCGTGATCCACGCGGAGACCGAGGTGGCGAACGACTTCCCGAGGAACGGGCCCAGCGGCACGTACTCCCACGCCTGGATGTCCCGGGCCGACCAGTCGTTGAGCAGCGTCAGCCCGAAGACGTGCTCCCGGAAGTCGGCGAGGGCGACGGTCTCGCCGAGCTGCGTGGGCACACCGACCACGAATCCGACCTCGGCCTCGATGTCGAGCCGTACGGAAGGACCGAACACCGGCGTCGGGTCGGTCGGCGCCTTGCGCTGCCCGGAGGGACGCACGACCTCGGTGCCGGAGACGACGACGGTGCCCGACCGCCCGTGGTAACCGATCGGCAGGTGCTTCCAGTTGGGCGTCAGCGAGTCCTCGGCGTCCGGCCGGAAGATCTGCCCGACGTTACGGGCGTGGTTCTCGGACGCGTAGAAGTCGACGTAGTCCGCCACCTCGAAGGGGAGGTGGAGGCTCACGTCCGCGAGGGCGTGGAAGTGCGGCGTGACGATCGCCCGGTGCGCCTCCTCGGTCACCCACGAGATCAGCGCGGCCCGGACCTCGGTCCAGGTCGCACGCCCGGCGGCGAGCAGCGGGTTGAGACTGGGCCGCGCCAGCACGGCGGCGTGCGCCGAACCGAGCGCGGCGGCCACGGCACCGGCGTCGAGTACGTAGTCACCGAGGCGGACGCCCACGCGGGGGGCGTCGGACTCGGCGGGGGTGAACACCCCGTACGGGAGGTTGTGCGGCCCGAAGGGGTGGTCTTCGGGGAGGTCGAACGGGGTGGTCTGCGCCTGCTGCTCGGACATCGGTCTCGCTGCCTCGCTTTCCGTGCGTGGTACGCGGTGGGGGTGGGGCTCTGGAGGGGGCCCTGGGGTGGTTCACGGTATCGGGGGCGCCCTACGGGAGAACAGGGGGAGCACCGATTTCAGGATCGAACGTTCGATTATTGGACGGTCGTGGTGCTGAACTGCGGGATTCGAAGGTGATGCGAAGGTGGCTCGGGAAGACGAGGACGGTCGCGGTGACCCGCCGCCACGCTGCTGAAGCACCTGTCCGCAAAGGGGAGTTCGTGCGTCGCTTCCGATTCCTGTGCATCCTCGCGGCGCTAGTGGGAGTGGAGCTCGGGGTGAACCGACCTGGTCGCGATGCCCTCAGTGCAGGCGACAAGCGTTTCGGCGGACGCGAGTGCCATGGCCAAGTCTGCGGGCCGGAAGTGGGCGCTCAAGTCGCTTGCCACCGCAAGCACGTCTCGATGGAGATGAACGACACCGGCCAGTACGAGTGGCGACTGCACGTCCGCAGTGACTTGGTCAGTTCCTGGGAGCGCTTGACCCTGCACACCAACCATGGCGGCGGCACGCGGCCCGAGCCGATCGCGGGTTGGACCCGCGCGTGGGGGAGTGCGTGCTGGTCTTCCAGTACGAGGGTTCTGCTCCGGGGTGGAGGCGCCGACGGGTCGATCCGGAGCAAGGAAGCTGATCAGGCAGCGCCAGCGGGGGCGGTCCAGATCGTCGAATTTCTGCACGAGGATGCTCAACTGGTCGGCTATGAGTGGTTAGTTGAGCTCTAGGGCAGGGTCCTCTTTCTGGTCGAAATATGGCAGACCTGGGGTTGCTGGCACGTAAGCAGAGGCTGTGGTTTGGAAGCCGGCGGGACGGGGTGGGAGGCATGGACTCGGACGTTATGGCGGGAGCGGATATTACGCTAGGGGAGTTTTGGGATAAGTTCGAGCCATTCTTTCAGCTCATTGTTGAGTTTAGAATGCGAAGCGAGGTAGGGGTGAATGTCTTGGAGCGGGGTTAGCATGTTCTTGATTCTTCTAAGAGGCAACATCTGGCTAGGTTCGAGTTCCCGCCAGTGTGCCGACATTTCAGAAGCAGTCGCACAGTCGGTTTCGATGTTATCGATCACATACCTGCTCAGGTCCTCCGGGCTCCTTGTGGCGTCATCGTCCGCGGGTCCGAACTCCTTGATCAAGTAGCTGCGGACTCTGGCTGATTCAGCGACCTGCTTGGCGGTGTCGATGTATTCGGCCTCGCGCTTCTTGGAGATTGTTTCGAGAGCCAACTTCCCCCACCGGACCCGCTCGATCACGCCGATCTCTTGGGTCTGCATTTTTCCGACGGAGAAATCTCGAAGAGCCTCCCACGCCTGTTGAGGCGCTGCCGTCGCTCGAATCTCTGAAACGAGACTCTCCAGTCTTGTTAGTGGAAGGTGCAGAAATTCCTTTGATTCGAGCATGCTTGCCTCGCGGATGACCGTCTCCAGTGTTGTGTTACTCGAATCCGACTACGCCAGCCCTCTCGAACGCTTCCCTGCCTATCCGTAGGCTCTCCTGAGAGGGCCTGTAGTGGCCGCTGTTGTTATTGATCTCCATTCCCCAGTAGGACCCATTTCCGCCCGCGATATCTGCCTCGCCGGCTGCTTGTACCGGCGCCCCATTAGTGAGCACGGGATGCTTTAGCTCGACACCGTCGGCGAATTTCGGTATCACTAGCAATTCACCGTTCGTCGACACTGCCCATTTGATTGTCCCAGAATTAATGACTTCATCAAATCCATTGTCGCCTACTCTAAGTGGTTTGACTCCCAAGCGCTCGGCATCAGCCAGTTCTCGGTCCAGCTCCTCGGGCATCTGATTTTCGTAGTTCGGTGCAAGCCCGAGAGGGTCAGACCATGAGAGCGGGTTGACTACGTAGGCGAGTGCATTGGGTGATGGGATTAGCCCAAACGGGTCGGCTGTGATGTATCGGGCGGTGCCTGGATCGTAGTGGCGGAATACGTTGTACTGTAGCCCGGTTTCGGGGTCAAAATATTGCCCCGGAAAACGCAGCGGCGTATAAGCCGTACTATCCCTGGTCCACGTCGTGCTCCCCCACAGCGTCGTCCGAGTCCGCCAAGCCACTTCCCCCGACTCCGCCACCAACTCTGTAGGCGTCCCCACCAGATCCGTGACGATGGCGAAGAACCGTGCGTCGATCTCCTCCTGCGGAGCCTCGGCCGCCGTTATTCGTTCCGTCTGGGCCAGTGGGTGCAGCCCGTCGTGGTCCCACGTCAGCGTCACCGGGCGGGGCATGGACGCAGCCGTGCTGACCTGCTCGCACAGTGTCGTGCCGTCCCACGTGAAGTCCACGCGTTCGGTGACCGTCTGACCGTCGTCGCCGAGGCGCGACTTCGATATTCGGCGGGCCAGGGCGTCGTACTCGTAGCGCCAGACCGCCCCGTCCGGTGTCACGACCTCCCGTAGGCGGTCCTCCGCGTCCCACTTGTACCGCCACGTGTCCGGCTTCCGTGACAGCCGGACCTTCTGGCGCAGGACCACTCGGCCCGCCGCGTCATGCTCGTACCGGACATTGCCCGCCCGCATGATCCGCGTGCCCTCGTACGCGCGCTCGCCCCTGGCTTCTCCGCCCGGGTGGGAGTCCGGCCAGTTGGCCTGTGTCTGGTTGCCCGCAGCGTCGTACGCGTACGTCTCCGTCCAGCCGTGGGCATGGACCGCCGTGACCCGGCCCGTCGGGTCCAGGTCGAAGGAGCGAGTGCCGCCGAGCATGTCCTCGATGGCGGTCAGGTTGCCGTCGGCGCGGTAGCGGTAGGCGCGGTGCTGGATTCGAGTGCCGCCCTCACCGGCGACCGACTGGCTGCTCAGGCGGCCCATCGGGTCGTACGTGCTGTCGATCGACAGCAAGTCGCCCACGGAACGGGAGAGTTCGCGGCCCGCCGCGTCACGGGTGTACGAAATCCGCCGACCCGACGTGGTCAGTTCCTCGCGTCGCCCCGCCGCGTCGTACGTCCACGAACTCTCCGCCCCCGACGGCGTGACCCGGCCGTTCCTGCGGCCGAACTCGTCGTAGGTGTACTTCAGTTCGCGGCCTGCCACCGTTTCGGAACGTACTCGGCCGAAGCGGTCCCGCAGGATGGTGAGCTGGGTGTCCGGGTTGGTGGCCTCGGCGAGTTGGTCCGTGAAGTCGTATGCGTACGTGGTTACTTGGCCTGCTGCGTCCTTGCGGACGATCTGACCCAACACATTCCGCTCGAACGTGATCCGGTCGCCCAGCGGCGTCACCCGCCCCGTGAGACGTCCCACCGCATCATGCTCATACCGCTGCACCCGGTCGTCGAAGTCCGTCTCCGCGACCAGGTGCCCGGCGCCGTCGTACTCGTAATTCCACGTCAGCCCCTGGGGGTTGCTGACCTGAGTGAGGCGGAGTTCCGTGTCGTGGCTGAACTCGTAGCGGACGCCGTCCGGCCCTGTTCGGGCCGTCAGCAGGTCGAAGTGCGTGTACTCGAAGCTGGTCGTGCCGCCGAGTGGGTCGGTGTGGGTGAGGCAGTTGCCCTCGCCGTCGTACGTCCAGGACTCCGCCGTACCGTCCGGGGTCACCCGGCGGGCCAGCTTGCCCTCAACCGTCCACTCCAGGCGCGTAGTTGAGCCCGTCGGGTCGGTCACCGCGACCGCTCGCCCCAGCCCGTCCCGCGCGCAATACGTCGTCGCGCCCAGCGGATCCGTGACCGCGACCGGCAGCCCGGCCCGGTCGCAGCGGATGTGGGATACGCCGCCCGCCGGATCGGTGACCGTCGTGGGGCGCCCCGCCTCGTCATAGGTGTAGTGCGTCGTGTGGCCGGAGGGAGAAGTGGTCGACGTGCGGTTGCCACGCTCGTCGTAGGCGTGGCGGACGGTCGTGCCGTCGAACCTCGACACCCGTACCGGCAGGCCGAGTTGGTCGTACTCGGCTGTGGAGCGGCGGCCGTCCGGGCGGATGACTTCCGTGACCCGGCCGTCGGCGTCGTAGGTGAAGTGGGTCGTGTGGCCGAGTGGGTCGGTGCGGGCCAGGATGTTGCCCAGGCGGTCGCGTTCGTAGCGGACGGTGGCGCCGAGTGGGTCGATCTCCGCGACGATCTGGTCGTCGCGGTCGATGACGAAGCGGCGGGTGTGGCCCTCGGGTGTGACGGTGCGGGTTTCGCGCAGGCCCGTTTGCGGGTCCGGGTCCGTGTACTCGATCCGCAGGGTCATGTGGCCCGCTTCGCCGCCCTCGGCGATGCAGCGGTCCCGGTCGTCGTAGGCGTAGAAGTACGAGCGGTCGTTGGTGTCCGTCCAGGACGTGACGCGGTTCGCCTCGTCGTAGGTGAAACGCAGCGGCAGGCCCGAGGAGTTGACGACCTCGGTGAGGTTGCGGGCGGCGCTCACCTCGCCCGCGCCGCCCTGGCCCTGGCCGCCTCCGTCGTATCCGTACCGCATCAGCGTGAGGTCCGAGCCGTCGTCCGCCGCTCCGGCCAGGGCCAGGGCGGTTACGCGACCGTCCTCCGTGCTCACCTTCAGCCGGTGACCCGCGCTGTGCACGAGCCCCGTCGGCGTCCCCTCCGCGTCGTACTCGAAGGTGATCCAGTTGCCGTTGCGGTCGTCGATCTGTTCCAGGACCGCGAGGTGGTCGTTCCGGTCGGCGAAGTGCCAGACGCGCAGGGTTCCCGGGTCCGTGATCGTGTAGCCGTCGTCTGTGCGGTCCAGGGGCCACCGCGGTCCGTGTTCGGGCAGGACGGGTACGCCGGGCGCCGGGTGCGGGTAGGACAGGACCGCGCCGTCGTCGCGTACGAACAGCACGCCCTGCGCGTCGAGTTGGAGGCGCTGGTCGAGCGTGCTGGTCCAAGACGGGCCGAACCAGCGGCCCAGGCGGTAGCCGGACTCCACGCGGCGGGTGAAGACGAGGGGGAGCGCGCCCGGGATCGTGACGTCGGTCTGCGGCAGGTACATCTTGCCGGTGACCATGTTCACCGGGTCCGACCCGCCGGACTCCTGCCTGTTCTCCGGCTCGCTGTTGCCCTTGCCTTGTTCCACGCGGTCGCGTGACTCGTCGCTGCCCTTCGCATCCGGGTCCGCGTTCGAGTCCGCGCCCGGGCTCTTGTCCGCGTCGGGGCCGCCCTTCCCCTCCATCGTGTCCTTCAGCGCCTCCTGCGCCGCGTTCAGCGAGTCCGCGTCCATCTGTGTGGCCGGTGCGCCGTCCGGTCCGTCCTTGCGGCCCGGGCCGCCCTCGGCCGGGGAAGGGGCGTCGGCGCCGCCGTTCACCCGTGTCGGGAATTTGCCCAGGCCCCGGCCCCTGCCGAGGAACAGTTCCGGGATCAACCGGCCCCCCGTCTCGGACGGGTCGGCCTTCAACGCCTGATACGCCTGGAGAGCCGTCCGCTCCGGATGCAGGACCTGCGAACCGACGCCCGCCAGCGTCATGTTGAGGTTCTCGTAGTAGGCGGCCGGGTGCGTGAGGTTGTACGGATCCAGCGGGTTCAGGCCGCGGACCGTGTTCAGCGCACCCGCCCCGGCCTTGAACAGACCGGCGCCCGCGTGCGCGGCCTCCACCTTGAACACCGTTCCGGTGTCGTTGAAGGCCGCCTTCATCTGTCCCAGGGGGGAGGGCTCTTGGGGCGCGTGTTGCAGGGCTTCCCGCACCAGCGTGACCGCGTCCGTTCCCGCCGCGTTGCGCTGCCGCCGCGCCTCGGCGAGAAGCGCGCGTGCCGCTTCCTTCGCCTCCTCGCCCGGGTCGGTCGTCGACGGTTTGGTCAGTTGGTCCTCGTTGCCCTTCATCTCCGCCAGGGCGTACGCGATGACCTCCTTCTCGTACGCCTCGGACGCCTTCTCGGCCTCCCGGTAACCGTCGATCGCGATCTGGGCCTGGGACTTGGCCCACTGGACGACGTCCGCGTACGCCTCAAGCGCGCCCTTGGCCTTCTCGCACGCGTCCGCCGCCCGGAGCCACTTCGTGGGGTGCGCCCCGAACTTCTTGCGGAACGCCTCCCCGGAGACGCCCTGCCAGCCTTCGGAGTCCACCGCCTGCATGCCCGTGCCCACCGCACCGAACGCGGCGGCGAAGTCCTTCAAGTGCCCGGCTACATCGCGGAGTTTGCCGGGGTTGCCGTGGATGAGCTCACCGGCCTGCTCGGTCTGGCCGAGCTGCTGTTCGTCGACTTCGGCGCCGAGGTCGGAGCCCAGACGGTCGGCGCCGTCCTCGACCTTGTCGGCGAGCCCGTCCGCGCCGACCGATTCCAGGCCCGAGCCGAGGCCGTGACCGGCCTTGATGACCCCGTCGCCGGCGATCTCCTTGCCCTTGTCGAAGCCGTCCTTGAGCTTGCTTGCGCCGTCGTTGGCCAGGTCCTTGGCCTTGTCGTCCAGGCCGCCCGGGAGATCCCAGCCCATCAGTCCTCGTCCTCGCCCTGTTCGCTGCTCGGTTCGCCGCTCGATTCGTTGGTCGCGGCACCCCAGAACGCGGTCGTCGGCGTCGGGTCACTCACCCGCTGCATCGTCTCGCCGTTGGCGGCGCGCTCCTCGGGGGAGGTCCCGAACCAGCGGTCCAGGGTCTCCTGGTGCTCCGAACCGCTCTCCCTGGTGATCGCTTCCGCTCCGCCGAAGGGGATCAGGAAGGGCGACTCGACCGCGTCGCGGCCCGCGTCGCGCAGCGCCTGGCGGGAGGTCTCCTGCGCGTGCGCGAACGAGTCCGGGCTGTAGTTCGGGTCCGCGAGGGCGTGGTTCTCCTTCACGAGATCGTTCCAGGACTGGTTGGCCGCCTGCTCCTCGCTGAGCATCGGGTTGCCGATCCCCGCGTTCGCCACGACCTTCGCCGCGTCACTCACGTACTGGTCGACCTGATGCATCGTGCCCGCCGAGAGCCCGACCGACTCCGCGAAGTGGTTCCCCTCCGCGATCAGGTCACGTACGCCCCAGTCCCACCGCTCGCAGAACGACTTGAAGACATCGGTGAGTTCGCTGTGTCCGATGTCCAGGCCGTTCAGCGCCAGCTCGGAGAAGCCCTTGCCCGCCGCCGAGTAACCCCAGCCGATCGAGAGCTCTTTGAGCTCTGCCAGGGACGCGTTGATACCGGCCGTGATCAGGTTCATGCCCATGGTCCGGATGTCCGGTACCGCGCCCTCCGCGGAAACCGGTCCGGCTCCGTTCGACCCCGAGCCCTCCGCGGGCCCGAACCCTCCCGCGACCGGACCCGCGCCGTTCTGCCCCAGCCCTTGGTCGTCGGTCTGGCCCGCGAAGCTCTCAGCCACGGCCGTCCTTCCTTTCGGGGCCCGTGCCACCCGCACCGGCTCGTCCGCCGTCGCCTGTCACTTCAGCCGTCCCGGGTACGTCCGCAGCCACGGTCTCCGGCACGATTCCCCGCACCGGTGGGAACAGCATTCCGCCGCCCTCCCGCCCGGCGTCGAGCGCGACTCCGCACGGCATGCGGACCAGCGGTACGGCCACATCGAGCAGCCAAGCGCCCTGCACCCGCCGGTAGTTCCACATACGGTCGCCCTCGCCCCGCGCCAACGCCCAACGCGCCAGGGCCTCTTCGTCCGAGAAGGCGTACAGCCAGCGGACACCGCCGAACTCGCCGGAGAGCGGCGGCGCCTCCGCTACGGGCTCTTCGGACGCGAGCGGGATCAGCACCTGCGCACGGCGGAACTCGCCGAGCAGTACGCGGAACTTGCGTCGGACAAGCCGGACTTGGGCCTCGTCGACGTCGACAGCGACAGGGGCGGGCCCGGTGCCAGGGGCGGGCCCGGCGACCGGCTCGGGAGCGGGTACGGGAGTGGGCTCATGTGCTGGTGCTGGTGCTGGTGCGGGCTTCGGGTGGGGTGGGGAATCCGGCACCGTAGTTGCCGTGGACTCCACCAGGTCCCACAGTCGCGAACGCGGTGCCCCGCCTGCGCCGCCCTCGACCGAACCCGAATCCGACGTCGGCGCCCGCCCGTCTCCCACTGTGTCCGCCCTGTCCCCGAACGTGATCAGTACAGGTCATGCTCACATGCGGGAATTGCCGAACGCAACGTGTTCTGGGACCAGTTGGGGACGTGTCGGGGCGGGGGCTGCGTCGGAGTCAGCCGACAGGCCGGGCGCTGAAAGGAACCGGCTCGTCCATGCTCAGGATCGGTGCGGTCACGTGCTGCCCGCAGCACACGTACGGGTCGGCACCCTCGGGTGTGACTTCCCAGCGGAGGGCGGAACCGCAGGGCGTGCCGGAGGGGAGGAGGATCGGGCAGGTGTCGGCGTACACGGCAGTCATGAATTTCCTCGTCGGCGTCGGTCGTTCGCGCGATCACGATCTCGCTCGCGAGGTGCGTCGGCCTCAGGTCAATCAGGCGATGAGGGCGGCGACCGCCTCAGTCCCGGGTGGCGTACGTCAGGAAGGACGACCAGGCGGTGGGGGTGAGGGTGAGGTACGGGAGGTCGGTGCGCTTGGAGTCGCGGACGTGGATGTGGTCGAGGGCGGCGGCGAACTCGACGCAGTCCTGGCCGTCCTCGTTGGAGCTGTAGCTGCTCTTTCGCCAGGCGACCTCCACGCAGTCCGAGTCCAGCTCGCCACTGCTGTAGCTGCTCTTGACCCAGTGCAACGTGACGGTGGTGTGAGCGATTGTCTTGGGGGTCATGTCTCTCCAAGCAGAGTCTCGATGAAGGCCAGGGACTCTTGAGCACCCAGGGCCTGGGCTCGGATTGTTCCGTACTGGATCTCCAGCGACTGGACTTGGGCCGCATCGGTGATCAGCTTGTGCACTTTCTGCGCCTCGGAGTATCCGAGAGTGGAGCCGTCCCGAAGCTTGAACAAGCGGAAGGCTCCTGTCAGGCCGGCGTGGTCCTCCAGGTCCGTAGGCATGACTTGAATCTCCACGTTCCGCAACTGGCCGATCGCCAGCAAGCGTTCGAGTTGCTGGCGGTGGACCATTTTGCCTCCGATGGGGCGCCGAAGCGTCACCTCTTCCTGGACGAAGGTGAACATCGGCTCGACCTTCCCGTTGTCCAGAATCGTCTGGCGGGCCATGCGGTCGGCGACACTCCGCTCGATGGCTTCTTCAGAGTGCATTGGCCTGCGCATGGCGTAGAGGGCACGGGCGTAGCCCTCGGTCTGCAAGAGGGCCTGGATTGTGTGGTTCGAGTAGGCCGCCAGCTCGACTGCCTGTGCCTCAAGCCTGGCCAAGTTCTTTGCGCGCCTGGGAGATTTGGCCTCCTTCAGGTCCTCCTGCAATGCCTCAAGATGCCCTCGCGCCCCCAGCACCTTGTCCGCGAGTTCCAGGAACTCCGGACGGAGCTTGCGCCGTCCCCGCTCCATGGAGCCGACCATCTCGCCGCCGTAGCCGACCTTGCCTCCGAAGTCGGCGCGGCTGAGTCCTGCCGCCTCGCGCCAGAGTTTCAGCTGGCGGCCTGCCATGCGCGTGACCCGGTCGCCGTCGTCCGCTTCGATGCCTGGCTCCCAGTCAAGACCGTCCGCGTCGTCCGGGTTGCTGTACACGTTGTTGGCCGTGCCCTCGTCTTCGTATGCCACGGTGAACTTCCCTTCTTGCTGAGTGGGCGTCAACCGGGCGAGTACGGCAGCGTGTTGGCGTACAACGCGTACTGGCGACAGCTCAGGCACACCAAGGTGAACCATTACGCTCTGTACTCGCGTCGGCACTTCTCAGAGTAGAACCGACCGACCACGCTGAGTGACGTGAATCAAGAAATCACCGAAGCGGCCCCGTACGTCGATGAGTTCAAGCTCCAGTTGCCCGCGACGAGAAGAAACGCGCGCCTGGCCCGGCGGCTTGCGGTTGCTCAACTGCTCAGTTGGAGGCTGCCGTTGGACCAGGCACAGCTCGTGATCGCCGAACTCGTCGCCAATGCCGCCGTGCACGGCCGGGTCGGCGGGCGTGACTTCCGGCTGCGCATGGCGGTCACGGAGAGCGGCACCCTCCGTATCGAGGTGACGGATCCGCGTGGTGACCGTCCGCTGCCGGAGGGGGCAGGGCTACGCACCGTTCCCTCCGGCGGCGAAGAGTCGGGGGAGGAGGAGCGCGGGCGCGGGCTGCTCCTCGTCGAGGCGCTGGCGGACCGGTGGGGAGTGGTCGACGGGCCGGTGCCGTGCAAGACGGTGTGGGCGGAGTGCGGGTTGGTTGGCGGGGACGTGTAACTCAAGCACGACGTGAGCGCACAGGCCCGTAGCCAGCAGCCTGCCAACAGGCCTCCTTGGCTTGGGAATTGACTCCCGGAGGGTTGTGGCGCTGTCCAGGTCGCCGCCGGTCGAGAGGGTCAGCTGTAGGGATTGAGCGAGCTCAGGTCCAGCTCGAAGCCGAAGGGCTCGGGGATGCGGATACTGTCGCCAAATTTTCTGTCGGTTCGTGTCTGGTAGCGGTCGTGGTCGGGATCGGAGAACAGCGTCACGGTGGAGTCGCGGCTGTCGACGATGAGGTAGAGCGGGATGTGCATGGCGGCGTAGTCACGCAGCTTGCCCACCCAGTCGTTCTCAGGGTTTGTTGGAGAGACGAGTTCGATGACGATGAAGGCGAGGTCAGCGGGGAAGGAGTTCTCCCCGCTCAGCTCCGTCTCTTCGGGGAGGTAGCAGAGGTCGGGCACACGGCCCTTGTCGATTGTGGGCGACGTCAGTTCGGCGCCCTCGTTGGGCACTGTTCGGGCGGGGCGGTGAGCGTCGAATTGTTCCCGGATCTTGCGGACGTTGCCCTGGTGGATGCCGGAGGGCTGGGCTTGCATGATGATCGTGTCCCCGGACCACTCGACCCGAAAGCCGAGGGGCGTGAGGCGCTGGACTTCTTCGATCAGGTCGCGGTGGCGTTCGTAGAACGAGGACACTGTTTCCTCCAAAGGGTTGCCCTGCCAGGTTATCGGCGAGGGGCAAGCCAGGGGGTGTGTCGAAGTGTGAGCCGACCGGGTGCGGATCTGGCGTCGGAGAGTTGGTGAACTCTCCGACAACGGCAGTCAGTTGCCCTTGCCCGCCACCCCCGCGATCTCCTCCGTGAACAACCCCCACAACTGCCGCGGCAGGTCGTGCGCCATCCCCGGCACCGCAAGGAGCCGCGCGCCCGGGACGGCTGCGGCCGTGGCGCGGCCGCCGCTGACGTCGACCAGGGGGTCGTCCTCGCCGTGGATGACGAGGGTGGGGAGTGTCAGCTTGGCGAGGTCGGGGGTGCGGTCCGGGGAGCACATGATCGCGGCGAGCTGGCGGGCGGTGCCCAGGGGGCGGCGGGCGCGGTCGTAGTCGCCCGTGACGTAGGCGCGCAGTTCCTCCTCGGGCGTGGGGTGGCCGGGGGAGGAGAGGAACTGGAGGGCGTGCACCTGCTGGCTGATCGCCGCCTCGCGGTCGGCCTGCGGCGGGGCGAACAGGACCGTGGACGCCTCGGGAGTGGGGCGGCCGACCGCGCGGTCGCCGGTCGTCGACATGATCGAGCACAGGCTGAGCGCCAGGTCGGGGCGGGAGATCGCGAGCTGCTGGACGATCATGCCGCCCATCGACATGCCCACCAGGTGCGCACCGGTGATGCCGAGCGCGTCGAGGAGTC
The DNA here is from genome assembly GCF_013364195.1 of Streptomyces sp. NA04227. NCBI lineage: Bacteria > Bacillati > Actinomycetota > Actinomycetes > Kitasatosporales > Streptomycetaceae > Streptomyces > Streptomyces sp. NA04227. The sequence continues at coordinate 4,978,508 of NZ_CP054918.1, forward strand.
CGGCCGCGTCGTCGGCGAGGTCGGCGACGAGGTAGGCCGCGGAGGCGTAGTCGCCGGTGACGATGGCGCCCCAGTCCGGGCGCGGGGTGTCGTCGGGGTGGCCCCAGGACAGGCCGCTGTCCCGGTTGTCGAAGCGGATGACGTGGAAGCCCGCGTCGGCGAGCAGACGGCACAACCCCTCGGGATACGCGGTGAGTTGCTGACCGAGGCCGCCGACGAGCAGCAGGGCCGGGTCGCCCGCGGAGCCGAAGGTCTCGTACTCGATCTCGATGCCGTTCGCCGTGGTGCGGGCCATGGACGCCTCCCTGTGCCTGTTGCGGTACCTGTCGCCGGTGCTACTCGCGGGTAGTCAACGGGCCGAGGCGACGCTACCCGGACGGGCGAGAGGCGGCGAGAGCCGGGGCGCAGGCGTTTCGCAGATCACAGTGCGGACGGGGTAGTGGGCCGGGAATGTCCTTGCTGGTCGCATATGACTAGCGCCGCATGCCCCGGTCGGACGGCCTCGCGGGAGTCCACTCGTACGCTCTGTCGCACGCCTCCTCGCGTGCGCCCTGTCGTGCGCCTTGTTCGCGTCGGGAGTGCGCCTGTCGTGCGCCGTTGCCCGTCGCCGCCCGGCCGCCGGGACCCGCGGTTTCGCTCCGTATGCTCGCAGCCATGCTCATGCCTGCCCCTGCCGCGCGTACGGGGACCAGCGTCCCCTTCGCGCTGATCGCGACGGACCTCGACGGCACTCTGCTGCGCTCGGACGACACCGTTTCCGCGCGCTCGCGAGCCGTCCTCGCGCGCGCCGCCGCGGCCGGGGCCCGGCACGTCGTCGCGACCGGACGGCCGGTGCCACAGGTCCGGCCGCTGCTCGTGGAACTCGGCTACCGGGGGCTCGCGGTGTGCGGGCAGGGCGCGCAGGTCTACGACGTGGAGCGGGACCGGCTGGTGCACTCGGTCATCCTGGACCGGGAGCTCGCGGACACCGTGCTCGGCAAGCTGGAGGCGGAGATCGGCGCCGTGCACGCCGCCGTGAACCAGTCGGACACCGAGGGGCTGACCCTGGCCGAGCCGGGCTACCGGATGCCGCACCCCACCCTGCCCGCGACCCGGGTCGCCGACCGCGCCGGGCTGTGGACCGAGCCGATCAACAAGGTCCTCGTCCGGCACCCGGACCTCACCGACGAGGAACTGGCCGCCGCGGCCCATCAGGTGGTCGGCGAACTGGTCACCGTCACCCGGGCCGGAACCGACATCGTGGAGCTCCAGCCCTACGGCGTGACCAAGGGAGCGGGCCTCGCCCTCGCGGCCGAGCGGCTCGGGCTCGGCCCGGCCGACACCATTGCCTTTGGTGACATGCCCAATGACATCCCGATGTTCCAGTGGGCCGCGCACGGCGTCGCGATGGCCGAGGCCCACCCCGAGCTCAAGGCCGTCGCCGACGAGGTGACCGTCTCGCACCAGGACGACGGGGTCGCGGTGGTGCTGGAGCGACTGTTCGGGTAGTCGAGGAGCCGAGGAGCGGGTAGTCGGGGAGCCGGGTAGTCGGGGAGCCGGGGACTCGGGGAGCCGGGGAGCCGGGGACTCGGGTAGGGGGCACGTGCTCGGAATAAGGGGAGGGTGCTCGGGCCGGGGTGTCCCCTCGGGCGGGGTGTCCTGTTCAGCCCCCGTCGTTCAGGCGCTGTCCTCCCAGTCTTCGCCCTGCTCGCTCCCGCCCCTGCTCCACTGTCCCGGTCGGTGATTCGAAGATCATCTTCGGGGCCCCATCGGCCAGTTGGGATAATTGGAGTAATTTACGCCCAGTTGGGGGTGGGTCGAGGGTGAGCGGAAGTGGAGAGGGCCGTGCGGGTGGCTGGTGGTCCGTCCACGGGGAAGTGGCCAAAATCGCGCGCTCCGGGACGTCCGTGCGCGGGCAGGTTCCTGGCACCGTGGGTGACCGCTTTCGCAGGTGTAACGGTTCGGGACGGGTGCGCCGTACGGCACGGGCGGTGGCCGTCGGTGCGCGGTGGGCCCGTATTTCCGGGGGTCCCGGGTGAAAGGTGGCGGATCGTGACCGCATGGCGTCCGGATGGTGTCCGGGCTGTGCGGGCAGGCGCTCACTGTGATCGAAAGTCGACCGGATACGCTGAGTTGAGTGAACGCAGCGACACATCGACAAACCGTGTGATCGACGTCGTATTTGTCAGCAGACAGGAGAACCTTTCGTGACCGTCGTCGTGCCCTTCGGGCTGAGCGTGCGGGACCAGGCTCTCGAGGCCGACGTCCAGGGCAGATTGACGGCTGTCGAGGAGGGCCTCCTCGAGGCCACCAAGAGCGAGATCCCGTTCATCACCGAGGCGGCACAGCACCTGGTGCGGGCGGGCGGCAAGCGGTTCCGGCCGCTGCTCGTGATGCTCGCCGCCCAGTTCGGTGACCCGAACGAGCCGGGGGTCGTGCCCTCGGCGGTGGTGGTCGAGCTGACGCACCTGGCGACGCTGTACCACGACGACGTGATGGACGAGGCGGACGTGCGCCGCGGCGTGGACAGCGCCAACAGCCGCTGGGGCAACGCGCTGGCCGTGCTCACCGGCGACTTCCTGTTCGCCCGCGCCTCCCAGATACTGGCCGACCTCGGCCCCGAGGCCGTCCGCATCCAGGCCCAGGCCTTCGAGCGCCTGGTCACCGGCCAGATCCTGGAGACGGCGGGCCCGCGCGACGGCCGTGACCCGGTCGAGCACTACCTCGACGTCCTCGGTGGCAAGACGGGCTCCCTGGTCGCCGTCTCCTGTCGCTTCGGCGCGATGATGTCCGGTGCGGACGAGCGGGTCGTGGACGTGCTCGCGCAGTACGGCGAACGGCTCGGTGTCGCCTTCCAGCTCTCCGACGACGTACTGGACGTGGCCTCCGACAGCCACGAGTCCGGCAAGACCCCGGGCACCGACCTGCGCGAGGGCATCCCCACGCTGCCGGTGCTCCGGCTGCGCGAGCGGGCCGCGCGGCTCGGCCTGCCGGAGGACGCCGAGCTGGTCGCCCTCCTGGACGGCGACCTCAGCGACGACGCCCGCCATGCGGAGGTACTGCGCCGGCTGCGCGTACACCCCGCGATCGACCAGGCCCGCCAGGACGCCGTGCGCTACGCCGAAGAGGCCCGCGCCGCCCTCACCCCGCTGCCCGAGGGCTCCGCGAAGACCGCCCTCATGGAACTCTGCGACGCGGTCGTCCACCGGGCGGGCTGAGTCCCGCCGGTACGGACGCAGGAGGGGCAACTGCCCTGTTTCCAGGGCTTGTTGCCGCCCGGGCGCCCGGCCGCCGGGTCCCCGCTCAACCGGTGGTCCCAAGCCGTGGTGGTCTCAACCCCCCGTGCTCTCAAGCCCCGGTGGTCGAGCCCGGCCGGACCACCATCAGGACCGTCACGGTGGCCCAGAGCAGGTTGAAGATGCCGGTCACCATGGCGAGCATGCGCGCGGCACGTGGATCGAGAGCGGCGCCGTCCTCCGTACCGTCGGCACCGGGGGCAGCCCCGCCACTCCCGTCACCCTCTGTCCGGTCCGCACCCTCGTCGGCGCCCGCCTCCACCGCGTCCAGCGCCTCCTGCTGCCACGGCAGCATCAGCAGGGCGAGGATCGCGCCCGCCAGGGCCGTCAGGCCGATGGAGACGATCAGCCAGGCGCTGTCCAGTACGCCGAGGCTCAGGGCCGTGGCGAAGCCGAGCAGGGGCACCGCCAGGCCGATCGTGGCGTAGACCCGGCAGATGCGGTGCAGCGTACGGAGGACGACGAGGGTCCCGGCCCGGGCCGCCGTCCCGCTCTCGGTCACCGACCCGATCCCGGAAGCCGACGAGCCGCTCCCGGTCACAGGCCCGCTCCCGGCCACCGGCCCGGCCTCGGCCTGAGCCCGGCGCAGGTACGCCGGGAACATGCTCGCGGCGACCGTGACCGGGCCGACGGCGAGCACCGCGGCCAGTACGTGCAGGGACAGGAGCAGCTTTGTCATCGGGTTCCCCTTCGGTTCGGGTCCGACGCTAGGCAGTGCGGCCGCCCCGCTCCCAGTGGCAGGAACGACGAGTACCCCGCGAAAACGGACGGCGGGCGTCGGCCCGTACGGCCAACGCCCGCCCTGTCACCGTGAGTTCACGCCGTCGGCGCTTCACACCCGCAGTGGTTCCTACTCCCAGTGGTTCGTACTCTCAGCCTTCCGCGCGCTCCCGCTCGTAGTGCGCGGCCGCCACCACCGAGGCCATGAGCTCGCCGTCGAGTACCGACGGGTCGGCCAGGCGGGTGGGTGCCCCGTAGGAGTGCAGCAGGGCCTTGGTCACCCGTAGGGCGGCCGTGGGGCGCCTGCCGACCGGCTTGGCCCAGTACTCCACCGCCTCGTCCAACTCGCCCTCGGGGACGATCCGTTGGAGGACGGACAGGGCGTGGGCCTCGGCCGCGCCGAAGGAGCGGCCGGTGAGGACGAGTTCGCGGACCCGGGCCGCGCCCACCTCGTGGATCAGCCGGGGCAGCACCCCTCCCCAGGCCGTGGGCAGGCCGAGGGCCAGCTCCGGCAGGCGGAAGGTGGCCGTGTCGGCGCCGACCCGAAGGTCGCAGGCGAGCGCGAGCGCGAGCCCGGCACCGATGGTCTTGCCCTGGAGCCGGGCGATGGTGACCGCGGGGCTGCCGGTGATCAACTCGCAGACCCTGCGGGCCTTGTCGCCCGAGACCCGGACGCCGCTGCCGGTGGGGTCCAGGTCCACCATGGACGCGAACTCGCCCCGGTCGCCGCCGAGACAGAAGTCCTCGCCCGCCCCGGACAGGACCAGTACCCGGGTCTCCGGCGGCGGGGCCGAGAACACCGCGTACAGGTCGTCGAGCATCGGCTCGGTCACGGCGTTGCCGGTCGCCGGGCTGTGCAGCTCGACGTACAGGACGTGCCCGACCCGCCGGGTGCGCAGCGTCTTGAGGTCGGGGGCGGTGTCGCCACCGCCCGAGAACAGGTTCATGAATCTCACAGGGCGAGTCCTAGGGTGCGCACCCGGCGGAAGACCATCCGGGGCTCGTAGGTGGGCGGCGTGGCCACCCGCAGGGTCGGGAACCGTTCCAGGAGGCGGGTCAGCAGGGTCCGCGCCTCCAGCCGGGCCAGGGCCGCGCCCAGGCAGTAGTGGATGCCGCCGCCGAAGGTGAGGTGGTTGCCCCGGCGGAGGATGTCGAAGCGGTGCGGGTCGTCGTTGACCCGAGGATCGTGATTGGCGGCGCCGTACAGGACGTGCACCATCGAGTCCTTGGGCAGCGGGACTCCGGCGAGCTCCAAGTCGTGTGCGGCGACACGGGAGTTGAGGCCTATCGGCGGGTCGTAGCGCAGCACCTCCTCGATCGCGTCGTCGATGTGCTCCGGGTTGCGCCGCAGCCAGTCCCAGCGGGCCGGCTCCTGGAGCAGCAGCCAGACCACGACGGACAGCAGGGTGGCCGTGGTCTCCAGGGAGGCGACGGTGACGAACATGGTCAGTACGTAGACCATCTCGTCGGCGGTCTCCCGGTCGGGTTCGAGCTCGTCCCAGACCCGGATCCAGTGCGAGAGCACGTCGTCGCCGAGGTGTGCGCGGCGGTCGCGCACCAACTCGGTGAAGTAGGTGCGAAGTTCGACCGTGGCCTGGGCGGAGAGCGCCAACTCCGAGCTCTTGGGCAGCAGTTCGTGGGCGTGCGCCTGGTCGTGGGTGAGTTGCAGCAGGTACTGGTCGTCCTGCTCCGGGATGCCGAGCCAGCCGCCGATGGTGCGTGCGGGCAGCAGGTCGCCGACGATCTGGACGAAGTCGGCCTCGCCGGAGCGCAGTTGCTCGTCGAACCGGTCGAGCAGCGCGGTCACGTGCGCGTCGACCTGGGGCCGTAAGTCCTCGATCGTGTTCCGGTCGAAGAGGTTGCCGAGGCTGCGCCGCTGGCGGGTGTGCTCCGGTGGGTTGAGGCGCATCAGGGTCTTGCTCATCTCCCGGGTGCCCGTCGCCTGCCAGCGTGCGGTGTCGGTCTGGCGGGACTGCCAGTCGAAGTCCGGCACCAGCCATTCCCGACTGCGAAGAATCTGGTTACAGGTCTCGAAGCCGGTCACGAGGTGCCCGCCCCAGGGGGCCGGCACGATCTCACCCATCGCGCGAATCTCGTCGAAGAGGGGGAACGGATCGGCCAGCCCCTCCGGGGAACGCAAACGTCGCAGCAGAGGTACCACAGCACGGCGGTCGAGGGCTATGCCGCCAACAGGGGGAGTCACTCCAACTCCTAGATGCAGGGGAGCAGTTGTCGCGGTCGACGCAACCTACCCCTGTTCACACCCCGCTCATGCACGATCACGCCATTGTTCCCGTCACATGTGTAGGACATATGACGGGAACGCCGTCATACGCGGAACACATCCAGGAAGGAGCTCCACCAGCCCTTTGTCTTCTTCGGGGCTTCTGCGGCCTGCGGAACCGGAATCGGTACCGGGGCCGGTTCGGCGGTGGTGGAAAACGAAACAGGTGGCTGACGCTGCGCTGTTGCGCGTCCTGCGGGGCTCGGCGTGAAGCGCACCGGCAGGGCCGCCAGGGCACGGTGGAAGCAGCCCGGCCGCCAGGCCAGTTCACCCGCCGGTACGGTCAGCGCCATGTCGGGCAGGGCGTTCAGCAGCCGCTCGACCGCCGTCAGCGCTATCAGCGTGGCCGGGGACTTGGCCGGGCAGGCGTGCGGGCCCGCGCCCCAGGACAGATGCGCACCCTTGCTGAGGGTCTGCCGGGCGTCGGTGAGCACCGGGTCGGAGTTCGCCGCCGCGAAGCTGATCAGTACGGGGGAGTTGGCGCGCAGGATGGTTCCGTCCAGGTCGACGTCCTGGACCGGGTAGTGCGCCGCGTAGTTCGCGATCGGGGAGTGGTGCCACAGGACCTGGTCGATGGCGTCCTCGACGAGCAGGCCCGCGCCCCGGTTGCCCGGCGTCGGCTCCTGCTCGGAGAGCAGCAGGAGCAGCGAGCTGCCGATCAGGTTGCGCTCGGGCTCGATGCCCGCGCCGGCCAGCATCATCAGCTGGTCCTTGAGCTCCTCGTCGCTCAGGCCCGCCGGGTGCTGGACCAGCCAGGAGGTCATGTCCTCGCCGGGCTGACGGCGCTTGATCGCGACCAGTTCGAGCAGGGCGGCGTCCAGGTTGGCCAAGGAGCGCGCCACGTCCTCGCCGTTGAACAGCGCGGACATGTTGTGCGTGACGCGGTCGCCGATCTCGGCGGGGCAGCCGAAGAGCTGGTTGATCAGCAGCATCGGGACCAGCCTGGCGTACTCGTTGAGCAGGTCCGCGTGGCCGCGCTCGCTGAACTGGTCGATGAGGTAGTCGGCGATGCGCTCGACACTGCGGCCGAGGCGGGCGGTGTTGATGCGCGCCATGCTCTCGGTGACCGCCTTGCGCAGCCGCAGATGCTCCGCGCCGTCGCTGAACAGCGCGTTGGGGCGGGGCGACATCATGCCGAGCGCCGGGCTGTCGGCCGGGACCCGGCCCTCGTTCAGGGCATCCCAGCGACGCGCGTCACGGGCGAACAGCGACGGGTTCTGGAGCACACGCAGCGCGGCGTCGTGCTGGATGACCAGAGAGGCGTCCACGCCGGGTGCGATCTCCACCGCCGCCACGGGGCCCTGGGCACGCAGTTCGTCGTAGACCTTCTGCGGCGCGGCGGCGAACTCGTCTCCGTACAGCGGCACCCGCCCGCTCTGGTGCATCGGGCACCCCGCGGGCGCGGCCTGCACGTCGGCTCCCTGCTGAGATTCCATGCGTAGTTCCTCGGTCTGGGTCCCGGTCTCGGTCTGGAGTGCTCCGGGTCGGGCTGATGTGGGGACAGGACGTTGTGGCGAAGCGCGCCGCTACGAGGCGCGCGCCAGGAGATGGCGGATGAGGGTGATCAGGGCCTGCGCCGAGCTCTGCTGGTCGCGGGCGTCACAGAAGACCACCGGGGTGTGCGGCAGCAGGTCCAGTGCCTCCCGCAGCTCCGCCTCCGCGTACGCCGTGTCGGCGTGGAAGTTGTTGACCGCGATGGCGAATTCGAGACCGTACTTCTCGATGAGGTCGATCACCGGGAAGGTCTCGGCGAGCCGGGAGGGGTCGACCAGGAGCAGCGCGCCGAGCGCGCCCCTGGCCATGTCCTCCCACAGCTGCATGAACCGCTGCTGGCCCGGAGTGCCGAACAGGTAGAGCACCAGCTCGTCGCTGAGCGTCAGCCGTCCGAAGTCGAGGGCGACCGTCGTCGTCTTCTTGTCCGGGGCACCCCGCAGGTCGTCCACGTGCGCGGCGGCCTGCGTCATCTTCTCCTCGGTACGCAACGGGGCGATCTCGGAGAGGGTGCCGATCAGCGTGGTCTTGCCCACCGCGAAGTGGCCGACGACGAGGATCTTGGCCGCCGTCCGCACCGCGTCCGGCACGTAAATGCTGTCAGCCGAAGCGGCGTTGGAGTCCATGCAGCACCTCTTTGAGGATCTTCCTGTCGACGAGTTGGGCGGGCGGCGGGGCCGCCCGCCGGAGCAGATGGCCCTGATCCGTCAGATCGGTGAGCAGCAGTCGCACCACACCGACCGGAAGCTCCAGCCGGGCGGCGACCTCGGCGACCGACAGGTACCCGCCCGAACACAGCTCCCAGACGCGGGAGAGTTCGGGACTCAGTCGTGCGGGAGGGACCCGGTCCGGAGCGATCGTGACCAGGGTGACCAGCGATAAACCGTCGGCGGCCGGAAGGTCGCGCCCATTGGTGATGACGTACGAGCGGATGAAGCCGCTCGTGACCGCCTGTTCCTCGCCCGGCGCGCTCATGCGCCGGTGCCCGGGGTCTCGCGCAGCGGGGTCATGAGCGCCTTGCCCAGCGCGCTGACCTGCTGCTGCATCCGGAAGGACATGGCCTCCATGTCGACGTCGGACGCCGCGGTCGCGGCCAGATAGGCGCCGCTGCCCGCCGCGATGAGGAAGATCCAGCCGTCGTTGTACTCGAGCAGCGTCTGGCGCCAGCCGCCGGTCCTGGTGCTTCCGATGAAGGGGGACAGTGCGCGGCTCAGCGACTGCATGCCGCTGATCGCGGCGGCCACCGTCTCCGCGTCGTCGCGGCCGAAATCGCTGGAGTGCTCCAGGAGCAGGCCGTCCGCCGAGACGAGGATGGCGTGCCGCGCGCCGCGTACCTGCAGCACGTCATTGAGCGCCCACGAGAGATCGGAATTCACGAGTTCTCCTGTCCTTCCGTGTCAGACGTCGTGGAGCGCCCGGAGACCGTGCCGCGCTGGAAGGCGCCGAGCAGCGAGGCGGTCTCCTGGCTGGACCGGACGGGTTCGGCGGCCGGCGCGGGCTGCGGTACGACCGCGACCGGGCTGGTGCGGCGGCGCTTGGGCAGTCCGCCCGCGGTGGTGCCGTTGAGCTGGACGGGGGCCGGGACCGCCGTGCCCAGGTCGCTGACCGGGGCGAGCTGCGGGGCCGAGTCGCGGCCGTACTCGTCGGGCACCGGCATCGGGGCCGGAACGACGGTCGGGACCGGCGGGGCCTCGGCGGTCAGCAGCTCGTCGGGCAGCAGGATGACCGCGCGGACACCGCCGTACGGCGAGACCGAGTCGACGGAGACCTGGAAGCCGTAGCGGCCGGCCAGCAGACCGGCGACGGCGAAGCCGAACTGCGGCGGGTTGCCGAGGTCGGACATGGTGACCGGGGCGGAGGGCTGCAGCAGGGCCGCGGCGCGCTCCTTCTCCTCCTGGCCCATGCCCAGACCGCCGTCGTCGACGATCAGACAGACGCCCTTGGAGACCGCCTTGATGTTGATCTCGACGGGCGTGGTCGGGGCCGAGTACTTGGTCGCGTTGGCGAGCAGCTCGGCGAGCACCACGGCGACGGGCTCCACGGCCCGGCTGACCACGGAGAAGTTCGCCTGGGCGTGAATGCGCACCCGGTCGTACTGGCGGATGCGGCCCTGGGCGCTGCGCGCCACGTCGTAGACGGAGGCGACGGCCTCACGACGGCCGAGCCAGCCACCGCAGAGCACCGCGATGCCCTGGGCACGGCGGCCGAACTGGCTGTTGGTGTGGTCGATGGCCATCAGGTCGGCAAGGATCTGCGGGTCGTCGCCGTACTTCTTCTGCGCCTGGTCGATGACCATCTGCTGTTCGTCGGCGAGGCTCTGCAGCGTGCGCATGGCCGATTTGAGAACCGTCTTGGTCTCTTCAAGGGCGTCCGAGCGGACGTCGGCGAGGTCGGCCGCATGCCGCGCCTGCACGCTCGCCTGATGCACTCTCAGCTCCTCGAACTGGCCGATCAGCGCGGCCCGTTCGGTGTTCAGTTCTGCGTTACTCTTACGCAAACCGGTATTAGTCCTGCGCGCGCTCGAGAAGGCGGCCAGGGCTATCAGCAGTACAGCGACCAGGACCCAGAACACGGGGTCCTGCACAAGTGACGTCATGGAACTCTCTTCAAGTGGCGTAACGGGAAGAACGGTTGGCGCCTCCCCCACTTCGGAAGAAGCCGTGTCTCCACAGGCTGCCGCAGCCTAGCTACCGCGCCGGCAGACGTCCCTCCGAGATGAGGCCTGAGCGGCTGATCCCCCTGGCGCGATCCACGCACCGTCAGCCCACTGGAAGTTGCCGGGAGCTTATCACCGGCGTGAGAAGCAACTCGGCCTGTGCATACGGCAATTGCCCGTCACTGTCCCGGCGGCTCACCGTGGCCGCCGTCCATCGGTGCGATGCGGCGCCAATTGCCTTGAGCCCGCTCGGGTGCGAAGGGCTGTTCGCTCTGTGCCTGTTGGGCCGTTGAGCTGGGCTTTTCGCGGGGCGATCGGATGGCTCGCGAAAGCCGGTCGGACGCCCTGTGCGGTGCACCGAAATGCGGACATGTGTCATCGGTCACAGTGCATCGGGGGTTCCGGTCTCTCCCGGCTGTCCCCAATTGCCCCTTGCTGTGGACCCCTCCGATTGTGCGGAGAAAATCCCCAACGGGTCCTTGTTGTACCGCAGTTGTGTAAGGCCGCTGCGCTACGCGCATTGCGGGAAAGTGAATTCCCGTACGGCGGCGAAACGTTCTTCCCGTGGCTCCGTCAACCAATTCGCCTGAGAACACGGCCGAGTTGAGGGGTTCGGGGCGTCATTGTCCGCTGCTAGAGCGGCACTTGTGTGTCGGTTGTATGTGGCATGAACGAACCCCGCGGGAATGCGGGGTGATTACGGGCGATTCTCCGGCCGAATGTCCGGTTTTTCGTTTCCGGGGATTCGCTGCGCGAGGCTTCGCAGGTCCCGTTGCTCACCGGATTCGGCCCACTGTCTGACGCCGCCGAATGGGGGCGGGGCGGGGCGCGGACGACCGAGCCCCGGGCCGCTCGCCCAGGGCCTCGCCCACCTCGCGCGCGGGTGCTCCGGGCCCTGCCACCGACCCTTGTCCCGTACAGCGGTTTTGAGCCACTCGGGTGCGGTCCACCCCGAGACGGCTCCGGGGTGCGGCGCGCCTCGTGTCATCCCGCAGGTGTACGTCAGGTTGCTTCCGCGGGCTGACGCCACGGTGGCCCGGCTTTGGTCAGATGGAGTCACCGCTCCGATACCGATTTCGGGTGGGAACTGGCGGCCTGGGGTGGATCGAGGGCACATTGGGTCGATAGGCCGCCGCTGATACGGAGGTAGGGCACACATGGCACCGTACGAGTCCGGCAACTCGCCGGCCGAGGGCAGGACCTCCCGTACGCGCGGCAAGCTCGCGCGCTACGGAGTTCCGGTCGCGGTCGTGGGGGTGGCGGCGGCGACCATCGGGCTCGTCCCGGCGCTCGCCGACTCGGGGGACCCCGAGCTGCCGAAGACCACTGCACAGGAACTCATCGAGAAGATCGCCACGTCGGAGACCGAACAGCTCTCCGGCACCGTCAAGATCAGCACCGATCTGGGCCTGCCGGGCCTGGACAAGCTCGGCGACTTCGCGGGCGGCGAGCGCTCCGCGGGCGCCGACCCGAGCGCCAGGCTGATGGAGCTGGCCTCGGGCACGCACACGCTGCGGGTCGCGGTCGATGGACCCGAGCGACAGAAGGTGTCCGTCCTGGACGACACCTCCGAGTACAGCGTGATCCACAACGGCGACGAGGTCTGGGCGTACGACAGCGCCTCGGACGAGGCCTTCCACGCCACGGAGAAGGGCGCGAAGGGCGGGCACAGCAAGGGCATCAAGCCGGAGCACGAGCCGAAGCTGCCCAAGGGAGTCCCGGCCACCCCGGAGGAGCTCGCCAAGGAGATCCTCAAGACCTCCGAGGAGACCACCTCCATCGAGGTCGGCGGCACCGCCCAGGTCGCGGGCCGCGACGCGTACAAGCTGGTCGTCACGCCCAAGGAGAAGGGCAGCACGGTCGGCGCCGTCACCATCGCGGTCGACGCGAAGACGGGTACGCCGCTGCGGGTCACCCTGACCCCGGCGGGCGGCGGCGCCGCGGTGGTCGAGGCCGGTTACACCAAGGTCGACTTCGGCAGGCCCGACGCCTCCGTCTTCGACTTCAAGCCCGCCAAGGGCACCAAGGTCACCGAGGCCGAGGACGCCGCGAAGGAAGCGGAGAAGGAGGCCGGGAAGCACGGCGGCCGCCCCGACTTCGGCAAGGGCCTCGGTGGCGGCGACGTCCAGGAGCCGAACATCATCGGCGAGGGCTGGAGCGCCATCGCCGAGTTCACCGCACCGGGCGGCCAGGGCCTGCCCAACGCCGACAGCGGTGACCTGCCGCCCGAGGCCGCGGGTCTGCTCGACGCCTTCGGCGACAAGGTCAAGGGCGACTTCGGCACCGGCCGTGTCTTCTCGACCCGGCTGATCAACGCCCTGGTCACCGACGACGGCAAGGCATACGTCGGAGCCGTGACCAAGGACGCCCTGATCAAGGCGGCCGAGTCGGCCAAGTAGGCGCGTAACCAAGGAAGTTGCACGCCGCCGAGCAGCGGCTCCGCGCACCGCGGGGCCGCTGCTCGTGGTCGGGGCCCGGATACGCGCCCGGCAGACACGGGGCGGGCCGCCACAACGGCTTGTACCGTTCGAGGGGGAGGCACACCGCCGCCCGCGCGCCCGCCCGCCCGTCGGCGGCCCGTGCCGCGTACCGCAGGCGCAGTACCCACCGCACGACACCATCGCTTGCTCACCGCACCGCTTCAGCACAGCGCTTCGCAACACCGCTTCACCACGCAGCTTCGTACGACACCGGGGGAGACCATGGCCGAACCGTCCGCGCAGGAGCAGGGCGTGGCCGGAGCCGAGAGGACAGTGGGGGACGAGCAGGACGCGGTGATCGCCACGCGGGCGCTCACCAAGCGCTTCCGGGGCGGCCAACTCGCCGTCGACAGGCTCGACTTGACCGTCCCCGCCGCCAGCGTCTTCGGCTTCCTCGGGCCCAACGGCTCGGGCAAGACCACCACCATCCGCATGCTGATGGGCCTCATCGAGCCGACCTCCGGTACGGCCCGCGTCCTCGGCCGCACCATGCCCGAGTCGGCGCGCCACGTCCTGCCGCAGGTCGGCGCGCTGATCGAGGGACCCGCGCTGTACGGCTTCCTGTCCGGGCGCGAGAACCTCCTGCGCTACGACGCCGCCGACCCGACCTCCGACGGTGCCACCCGCAAACAGCGGGTGGGCGCCGCGCTGGAACGGGTCGGGCTCGCCGCGGCGTCCGGCAAGAAGGCCAAGGCGTACTCGCTCGGCATGAAGCAGCGGCTCGGCCTTGCGGCCGCGCTGCTGCAACCGCGCCGCCTGCTCGTACTGGACGAGCCGACCAACGGGCTCGACCCGCAGGGCATGCGCGAAATCCGGGCGCTGATCAGGGAGTTGGCGGCGGACGGCACCACCGTCTTCCTCTCCTCGCATCTGCTCGACGAGATCGAGCAGGTCTGTACGCACGCCGCCGTCATGGCGCAGGGCCGGCTGCTCACCCAGGGCCCGGTCGCCGAACTCGCTGCCCGCGCCCGCGGCAGGCTCGCGGTCACCACGCCGGACACCGGCGAGGCCGCCCGCGTACTCAAGGAACACGGCGTCGCCGATCTTGTGACCGAGGAGGACCGGGTGACCGGGGAACCACCGCAGAAGGACCTCGCCGAGGTGAACGCGGCGCTGGTCGCCGCCGGGGTACGGGTGCGCGGCTTCGGCCTGGAGCGGGGCACCCTCGAGGACGCGTTCGTGGAGCTGACCGGGGAGGGCTTCGATGTCGCGGGCTGAGGTCGCGGAAGTACCGCCGAAGACGGGCGCCCCGGCGGGAGCGGCCGCCGCACGTGTCCCCGGCCGCTGGTCGGCCGCGCTGCTGCGCAGCGAGCTGAGCATCACCTTCCGCCGCTGGCGCACCCTGGCCCTGCTGGGCGTACTCGCCGCCGTGCCGATCCTGTTCGGTATCGCGGTCAAGGTGGAGACGGCCGACGGCGGTTCGGTCGGCGGCGGCGGTGGCGGCGAGGAGGCGGGTCCCGCCTTCATCGCCCAGGTCACCAACAACGGTCTGTTCCTGGTCTTCACCGCCCTCGCCGCCACTTTGCCGTTCTTCCTGCCGATGGCGGTCGGTGTCATCGCGGGCGACTCGATCGCGGGCGAGGCCAACGGCGGAACCCTGCGCTATCTGCTCGTCGCCCCCGCGGGCCGCACCCGGCTGCTGCTCGCCAAGTACGCGACCACGATGATCTTCTGCCTGGTGGCCACCCTGGTCGTCGCACTCTCGGCACTGGCGGTCGGGGCCCTGCTCTTCCCGATGGGGGAGCTGACCACGATCTCGGGGACCAGAATCAGCTTCGCCGAGGGGCTGCAACGCGCCGTGGTCATCGCCGCGCTGGTGGCCGCCTCACTGATCGGCGTGGCCGCGATCGGACTGTTCCTGTCCACCCTGACCAGCAGCGGGATCGCCGCCATGGCGACCACCGTGGGCCTGCTGATCACCGTGCAGATCCTCGACCAGATTCCCCAACTGCACGCCATCCAGCCGTACTTCTTCTCGCACTACTGGCTGTCCTTCGCGGACCTGATGCGCGAGCCGGTCATCTGGGACGAGATCGTCAAGAACCTCGGCCTCCAGGCCCTGTACGCGGCGGTGTTCGGCTCGGCGGCCTGGGCCCGGTTCACCACGAAGGACATCACCACCTGACCGGCGCCCCACCCACGCACACACCTCGCGGGCTTTCCGTACGGCTCACTTCTCGTACGGCTCACTTCTCGTACGGGAAGCGCGCGGGCACCGGCTCCTGCGCGAAGAAGGTCTTGGCGCGGACCAGAGCGTCGGAGTCCTTGAGGACGTCGCCGGGCCTGCTGCCGTTGCCGAGCAGGACGCCGCCGAAACGCATCCGCATGTACGCGGCGGACGTCTCCAGGGTGCCCACCAGCGGGGCGGCGACCTCCTCCTCGCGGTGCGCGAGCGCGCTCACGCCCCACAGGTTGCGCCCGGCGAGGGTCCCCTTGAAGTCGACACCGGGCGTACGCAGCCAGCCTGACCAGTAGTCGAGGTAGCGCTTGGTCAGCGAGGAGACCGAGTACCAGTACAGCGGCGAGGCGATCACCAGGTCGGTGGCCTCGAGGGTGGCGTTCAGGAGCAGTGCCACATTGCCCTCGGTAGGCCGTATGTGGTCGGTGTCGTGGCGCAGGTCGGTGAAGTCGGGCAGCGGGTGCTCGGCGAGCCGGATCCAGCGCTGCTCCACCTCGGCCGGGAGCTGGGCCGCCGCCTCGCGGGCGAGCAGTTCGGTGTTGCTCTCGCTGCGGCTGCTGCCGAGCACGAACAGGAACTTACGGGTCACGGGGGTCCCCCAGGGGTTCGGCCGCCGGAACACACCGACGGCGGCTGCATGCATATGCAAGTAATGAACATGCATGCGGCCGCCGTCATTCCGGGCGGGCCGGACGAGTCCCCGGATCGGGTCATCGGCGGGCGGGGAGCTCACCGGCCCGGGCGCGCGTGCGGTGCGCGCCCGGGCCCGGGGCGGGACCTGTGGGCCAAGCCCCCGGGAAGCGCACGTCCTGCGGGCAGTGGCATCCCTCAAGTGGCGTGCTTCCCCGGGGAGTTGGTTCCCCCGGTCAGCCGGCCTCGGTCAGGAGGCCAGCTTCCAGATCGCGTGCGCGATGGCGTCGCTGTTGCGGTCCAGCGCCTGCTCGTTGATGTTCTCGGTGGTGTCGCAGGACGAGTGGTAGCACTTGTCGAACGGCTCGCCCGCCTTGCCGCCCCAGTCCTGCGCCTGCTGCTCCGTCATCTCGTTGCTGGCGCCGGTGAACAGGCCGCCGACCTTGATGCCGGCCTCGAGGAAGGCGGCGTGGTCCGAGCGTCCGTCGCCCTCGGTCTCGTCCTCGGTCTTGACGTTCAGACCGCTGAAGTAGTCCGTGAACACCTTCTGGATCTCGGGGTCGTCGTCGTAGACGAAGTAACCCGGGTTCGGCGAACCGATCATGTCGAAGTTCAGGTAGCCGCTGATCTTCGAGCGGTCGTCCTGGGAGAGCTGGTCCACGTAGTGGCTGGAGCCGACCAGACCCAGCTCCTCGGCGCCCCACCAGGCGAACCGCAGGTGCTTGGTGGGCTTGAAGTCGGACTTGGCGACCGCGAGCGCGGTCTGCAGGACGCCGGCCGAGCCGGTGCCGTTGTCGTTGATGCCCGGGCCCTCGCCGACGCTGTCGAGGTGCGCGCCCGCCATGACCGTCTGGCCCTCGTCGCCGCCCGGCCAGTCGGCGATCAGGTTGTAGCCGGTCTGGCCGCCCGAGTCGAACTCCTGGAGGCTGGTCTTGAACCCGGCCTCGTCGAGCTTGCCCTTGATGTAGTCGATGGACGCCTTGTACCCGGCGCTGCCGTGTGCCCGGTTGCCGCCGTTCTGCTCGGCTATGGACTGGAGTTGGTCGAGGTCCGCCTTGACGTCCGCGACGGATATGTCCGGTGCCTCGGCCTGGGCCGGGGCGGGCGAGGCGTTGGAAACCATCGCGCCGGTGGTGAACAGGCCTGCGGCGGCAACGGTTGCCACTGCCGCGGCCCGCAGGGAAACGGAGAGTTTCATGTGGGGGACTCCGGATTCCGTGGGGGGAATGTGGGTCACGATGGTGCTGTGCGCATAGGTGAACCGTCAAGAACGTATATGTGACTGACCCGTTCGGATTACGGACAACCGCAGCTGAGGGTGGCTGCCCCGCTCCTGTGATTCTTGATGTGAGGGGCGTTCACTCCGTTCACATCCGGCACGGCCGGGGGTAACGGGCGTGGGACGCACGGCGACTGGCCGAGGGCTTCCTCAACCTCCCGTCGTCCGGGGGTAGTTGAAACCGGAGTGGGGACGAAACGGACAGGTGCGGGGTGCGTGGGGTCCGCGGGTGCCGCTACGAGACGGGCTGACCCGAGGTGTCCAGGTGCCCCGGGCGCCCCACGGCCGCCGAGATCGCCTCGGACAGGGGCGTGGTCGGGCGTCCGATGAGTGCGGAGAGATGGCCGGGGGTGGCCGAGAGGAGGCCGCGTTTGATGGCGCCGTCGACGTCGACGAACACCTCGGACATCGGCCCCGGGGTGCCGTTCTCGGCGAGCCTGCGCAGATGCTCCTGGGGTGTGACGTTCTCGCACCGGATGCTCCTCCCGGTCGCCCGCCCCACCTCGGCCGCGTATTCGGTGAAACTCCAGGCCGCGTCGCCGCTCAGCTCGTACGCCCGGCCCTCGTGCCCCTCCCCGGTGAGCACGGCGGCCGCGGCCGCCGCGTAGTCCGCCCGCGCGGCGGAGGCCAGACGGCCGTCCCCGGCGGAGGTCAGTACGTATCCGTCGCGCAGTACCGGTGCGAGGTGCTCGGTGTAGTTCTCGTGGTACCAGCCGTTGCGCAGAAAGGTGTACGGCAGTTTGGACTCGAGGATCGCCCGCTCGGTCGCCTTGTGCTCGGCCGCGAGCAGGAAGTCGGCCCGCGGTCCGCCCAGTACGCCCGTGTAGGCGAGCAGGGCCACGCCCGCGCGGGCTGCGGCGTCCACCACGTTGCGGTGCCGGGGGACCCGGCGGCCCACCTCGTCGGCGGAGATGAGCAGTACCCGGTCGCCCGGCTCGAAGGCGTCCCTGAGGGTGCCGGGCTCGTCGTAGTCGGCGACGCGTACGTGGATGCCGCGCGCCGACAGATCGGCGGCCTTCGCCCGGTCGCGTACCACGACGGCGAGGCTCTCCGCCGGGACCTGGGCCGAGAGCGCTGCCACGACGTGCCGCCCGAGACGACCTGTCGCTCCGGTGACGACCAGGCTCATGCCCTGCTCTCCCTGCTCTCCGGCCGGTCCGGACCACGGTTCCCGGATTCCGGCGAGGACTGCCCGAGATATGAGTTCTTCACAAGCTTTCGGAGTTTTGAGCCTCCGCTCGGTCACTCTATGGGAGCGCAGCGTGACCCGAAAGCCGAGGGCAAAGGGCTTCGGAGCGCAACAATCCGATGCTGGAGGCAACCTTCTGGCCCTCTTGCACTCCAACTCGCCCTGAGTGACCCGTAACTGATGGTGCGTCAGATATGGGTCAGGTGTGCACGCCCCGGAGCTGGCCTTTTCCGCCCGGGGTGGTCATTCGCCCGTTCCAGGGCGCGGATATCTTGAGCGGATGCGCGGGCGAGCGAGTGTGGCGGAACGGGGCCGGAACGGCCTCCTCTTCGCCGTCGCCGCTCTCGGTCTCGGCGCCCTCGGCCACCTCGCGGCGGGCGGCAGCCTGCCCGGCGCCGGATGGCTCGCGCTCCTGTTCGCCGTACTGACCCTGCTCGGCACCGCCCTCCTCGGCGGGCGTCGGCACCGCTTCGACGTGGCCACGGTGACGCTCGGCGCCACCCAGTTCGCACTGCACCTCGTCCTGCATCACCTCGCGATGCGGAGTGGGGGCGGCTCGGGGGCGGCGGGGCATGCGGGGCACGGGCACGTCATGCGGGGCGGACATGCGAGGCCCGGCGGTCATGTCATGCCGGACGGCCACGTCATGCCGGACGGTCGCGTCATGTCGGGCTCGGATATGTCGGGTTCGGGCATGGCCGGTTCGGACATGGCGGGGCACGGATTCTCCGGCGGGATGGCGTTCGCGCACGCGCTGGCGACGTTCGGCACGGTGGCCTGCGTCCTGTACGGCGAAAGGGTTCTGCGCCGACTGGCCGCCCTGGCCGCGCTCGCCGTCCGCCGCGTACGGGTTCTCGTACCGCTGCCGCTTCCCGCCCTGCCGCCGAGTGCTCCGCTCCCGGACCCGGCGCCGCTCGGCGCCCCCTTCGGCGTACTGCTCGCCCGCTCCCGCCCACGGCGAGGCCCGCCGCTCCCGGCCCGGGCCTGACGACCGTCCGACGCGACGACCTCCCGCGCACCCGGCGAAAGCCGCCGGTGCGCGCTGCGGCATGCGTGGGCGGGACCGGCCCGGGTGGCGGCCCAGCCGCGGTTCCCGTCACGCGCCGGACCGACCTTCCCGCCCACCGAGGGCCGTGAGGCGGCGGCGCGCCCGTACCGGCTTCGCCGTACCCGTGTGCGTTCACGCGGGGCACCAGGAGTAGACGCATGCCCAAGTTGCAAGAAGATCAAGGCAGTCCAGAAGCTCAAGGCAGTCCAGAAGTTCAGGACAGCAGAGAAGTTCAAGACGGTGACGACAAGCAGGACATTCGAGAGAGGGAAGAGGGGGAAAGGGAAGAGGGAGCCGGGACAAGCGGCCGGTCCTGGGCCGGGGTCCGGGCGCTGTTGCTGCGGCTGCACTTCTACGCGGGAGTGCTGGTCGCGCCCTTCCTGCTGGTCGCGGCGTTGTCGGGGCTCGCGTACACCGCGACCCCGCAGCTCGACCGGCTGGTCTACGACCAGGAGCTGACCGTGGAGCGCGTCGGCGGCGAGCCGCGGCCGCTCGCGGAGCAGATCCGCGCGGCCCGGGCGGCCGAGCCGGAGGGCACCCTCGACTCGGTGGTCACGCCGCCGGGCCGGGAGGACACCACCAAGGTCGTGTTCTCGCGGCCCGACCTCGGCGAGAAGCAGCGGACGGTGTACGTCGACCCGTACACGGCGAAGGTCCGCGGCGAGCTGACGACCTGGTCCGGCTACACCCCGCTGACCACCTGGCTGGACGATCTGCACCGCCATCTGCACCTCGGCGAGACGGGGCGGCTCTACTCGGAGACGGCCGCGAGCTGGCTGTGGGTGATCGTCGCGGGCGGGCTCGCGCTGTGGCTCGGCCGCAGCAGGGGGCAGCGCGCCAAGTCGGTACGGGGCGTCCTGGTGCCGGACCGTTCGGCCAAGGGAGTGCGGCGTACCCGGAGTCTGCACGCGGTGACCGGTGTCTGGCTCGCGCTCGGGCTGCTGTTCCTCAGCGCGACCGGGCTGACCTGGTCGACGTACGCGGGCGCGCGGTTCGACAAGCTCCAGGAGTCCACGAAGGCGGCGGCCCCGGAGCTGGACACCGCGCTGCCGGGCGCCGGTGCGGGGGAGTCGGGCGGCGGTGAGCACGCCGGGCACGGCGGTCACGCGGGCCACGGCACCAAGCCCGAGCAGGCCGCGGCCGACCCCGCCGACTTCGACAAGGTGCTCGCCGAGGCCAGGCAGGCCGGGCTCGGCGGCACCGTCAAGGTCGTACCGCCGACGGAAGGCGGCACCGCCTGGACCGTCGCGCAGAAGGACAACACCTGGCCGGTCCACTACGACCAGGTCGCCGTCGACGCCGAGCGGGGCGAGATCACCGACCGCACCCGCTGGGCCGACTACCCGGTGCTCGCCAAGCTCAGCAAGCTCGGCGTGCAGGGGCACATGGGCGTGCTCTTCGGTATCGCCAACCAGATCGTGCTGGCCGTCCTCGCGATCGCGCTGATCACCGTGATCACCCTGGGCTACCGCATGTGGTGGCAGCGCCGTCCGACCCGGGCGGACCGCAGCGCGCCGGTCGGCAAGGCGCCCGCGCGGGGTGTCTGGCGCGGTGTGCCGGTGCCCGTCCTGGTGGTGGGTGTGCCGCTGGTGGCCCTGGTCGGCTGGGCGGTGCCGGTGCTCGGCGTCACCCTGCTCGGCTTCCTCGTACTGGATCTGGCGATCGGCGCCGTACGGCATCTGAGGCGGACGCGGGCCGCCGGGTGAGCGACGCGGACTTAGCCGCCCGAGACACGAACAGGCCGGTGGCGGAAGGGAGTTGGTTTCTTCCGCCGCCGGCCTCTGTCGTTCCTGATCAGCCTCTGGTGTGCGTGCGGTCAGCCCGCGTCAGCCTCCGGCGTGGGTACGGGTCAGCCCGCGACCGTCCAGGTGTCGTTGCCGGACAGGAGGGCGCCGAGGTCGCCCTTGCCGTTCTGCTCCACGGCGGCGTCGAGCTGGTCGGACATCAGGGTGTCGTAGACCGGGCGTTCGACGGAGCGCAGGACACCGATCGGGGTGTGGTGCAGGGTGTCCGGGTCGGCGAGCCGGGACAGCGCGAAGGCGGTCGTCGGGCTGGTCGCGTGCGCGTCGTGGACCAGGATCCGGTCCGCGTTGGCGTCCGTGACCGTGACGATCTCCAGGTCACCGGTGGCCGGATTCCGTACGACGCCCTTGGTGTTGTCCGCGCCGAAGCGGATCGGCTGCCCGTGTTCGAGGCGGATGACCGCTTCCTGGGCCTGGTCCTTGTCTTTCAAGGCCTCGAAGGCGTTGTCGTTGAAGATGTTGCAGTTCTGGTAGATCTCCACCAGCGCGGTGCCCTGGTGGTCGGCCGCCTGCCGCAGTACCTCGGTGAGGTGCTTGCGGTCGGAGTCGATGGTCCGGGCCACGAAGGACGCCTCCGCGCCGATCGCCAGCGACACCGGGTTGAACGGGGCGTCCAGGGAGCCCATCGGTGTCGACTTGGTGATCTTGCCGACCTCGGAGGTGGGCGAGTACTGGCCCTTGGTCAGCCCGTAGATCCGGTTGTTGAAGAGCAGGATCTTCAGGTTGACGTTGCGGCGCAGCGCGTGGATGAGGTGGTTGCCGCCGATGGACAGCGCGTCGCCGTCGCCGGTGACGACCCAGACCGACAGGTCGCGGCGGCTGGTGGCCAGGCCCGTCGCGATGGCCGGGGCACGGCCGTGGATGGAGTGCATCCCGTAGGTGTTCATGTAGTACGGGAAGCGGGAGGAGCAGCCGATGCCGGAGACGAAGACGATGTTCTCCTTGGCCAGGCCGAGTTCGGGCATGAAGCCCTGCACGGCGGCCAGGATCGCGTAGTCACCGCAGCCCGGGCACCAGCGCACCTCCTGGTCGGACTTGAAGTCCTTCATCGACTGCTTGCCCTCGGCCTTGGGCACCAGCGAGAGCAGTGTCGGCGCGGTGGGCACGGGGCCGCCGGTGAGAGGCGTCTCGGTGAGGATCTCAGCCATCGAGGGACTCCTTGAAGACCGTGGCGAGTTGTTCGGCCTTGAACGGCATGCCGCTGACCTGCGTGTACGACCGGGTGTCGGTCAGGAACCTGGCCCGGATCAGCGTGTTGAGCTGGCCCAGGTTCATCTCCGGCACGATCACCTTGTCGTAGGCGGCGAGCACCGCGCCGAGGTTGGCCGGGAACGGGTTCAGGTGCCGCAGGTGCGCCTGGGCGATGACCTCACCGGCGCCGCGCAGCCTGCGTACGGCCGCGGTGATCGGTCCGTACGTCGAGCCCCAGCCGAGCACGAGCACCCGTGCCTGCCCCGAGGGGTCGTCCACGGCAAGATCCGGGACCTCGATCCCGTCGATCTTGGCCTGGCGGGTGCGCACCATGTGGTCGTGGTTGGCCGGGTCGTAGGAGATGTTGCCGGTGCCGTCCTGCTTCTCGATGCCGCCGATCCGGTGTTCCAGACCGGGCGTACCGGGCACCGCCCACGGCCGCGCGAGCGTGTGTTCGTCGCGCTTGTACGGCCAGAACACCTCGGTGCCGTCGGCCAGTGTGTGGTTGGGTCCCTGTGCGAACTGCACGCGCAGATCGGGCAGTTCGTCCGGCTCGGGCACCCGCCACGGCTCGGAGCCGTTGGCCAGGTAGCCGTCGGAGAGCAGGAACACCGGCGTGCGGTAGGTCAGCGCGATCCGGGCCGCGTCCAGTGCGGCGTCGAAGCAGTCCGCGGGCGTGCGCGGGGCGATCACCGGGACCGGTGCCTCGCCGTTGCGTCCGTACATCGCCTGGAGCAGGTCCGCCTGCTCGGTCTTGGTCGGCAGTCCGGTGGACGGGCCACCGCGCTGGATGTCGATGACAAGGAGCGGCAGTTCGAGGGAGACCGCGAGGCCGATCGTCTCCGACTTGAGCGCGACACCGGGGCCCGAGGTGGTGGTCACCGCGAGCGCGCCGCCGAAGGCGGCACCGAGCGCGGCGCCGATCCCGGCGATCTCGTCCTCCGCCTGGAAGGTGCGGACGCCGAAGTTCTTGTGCTTGGACAGCTCGTGCAGGATGTCCGAGGCCGGGGTGATCGGGTACGAGCCCAGGTACAGCGGCAGGTCCGCCTGCTGCCCGGCCGCGACCAGGCCGTACGAGAGCGCCAGGTTGCCGGAGATGTTGCGGTACACGCCGGGCGCGAAGGCTCCGGTGGCGGGCGCCACCTCGTAGGAGACGGCGAAGTCCTCGGTGGTCTCGCCGAAGTTCCAGCCCGCCCGGTAGGCCGCCAGGTTCGCCTCGGCGATCTCCGGCTTCTTCGCGAACTTCTTGCGCAGGAAGGCCTCGGTGCCCGCGGTCGGCCGGTGGTACATCCACGACAGCAGGCCGAGCGCGAACATGTTCTTCGAGCGCTCCGCCTCCTTGCGGGAGAGGTCGAAGCCCTCCAGGGCCTGCACGGTCAGCGTGGTCAGCGGCACCTGGTGGACGCGGAAGGCGTCCAGGGAGCCGTCCTCCCACGGCGCCGCCGCGAAACCGACCTTCGCCATGGCCCGCTTCGTGAACTCGTCCGTGTTCACGATGATCTCGGCGCCGCGCGGCACATCGGCCAGGTTCGCCTTGAGGGCCGCCGGGTTCATCGCCACCAGGACGTCCGGGGCGTCGCCCGGCGTCAGGATGTCGTGGTCGGCGAAGTGCAGCTGGAAGGAGGAGACCCCCGGCAGTGTTCCGGCGGGCGCCCGGATCTCGGCCGGGAAGTTCGGCAGAGTGGACAGATCGTTGCCGAACGACGCGGTCTCGGACGTGAAGCGGTCGCCGGTGAGCTGCATGCCGTCCCCGGAGTCGCCCGCGAACCGGATGATCACCCGGTCCAGACGGCGGACATCCTTCGCCGCGCCGGACTCCTCGGTGGCAGTCGGCTCGGCGGCGGTCTGTGCGGCAGCGGTCTGTGCGACCGGGCTGCTGACCTCGCTGGTCACTGAACTGGACCTCCCTCGAAACGGGTCGGCGGGAGCGGCCGGCGGACCGGTCCTCCCGAGCCCCACCATACGTGGGTAAGGGTTACCTTCCCCTGGTTCTCCGTGTCCCGGTCGTCACACCGGACTATCCGTTTGTCCTGTTGTGCCATGATTTCCGGCCCCCCTGGGCGCACCCTTCGGTGACCCGCCGCTCATCCATTGGTTCTAGGTCCTCGGACGTAGCCTTCTGTTCCGCTCCGCGCTGTCGAGTGCCGCTCCCCGGTCCGGCCCGTCCGGTTCCGCTCAGGAATTGAGATAGGTCAGTACGGCGAGCACGCGCCGGTGGTCGCCTTCACTCGGCGAGAGCCCCAGTTTCAGGAAAATGTTGCTCACGTGCTTCTCCACCGCTCCGTCGCTCACGACCAGCTGCTTGGCGACCGCGGAGTTGGTCCGGCCCTCGGCCATCAGCCCGAGGACCTCGCGCTCCCGGGGCGTCAGTCCGGCGAGGACGTCCTGTTTGCGGCTTCGGCCCAGAAGCTGCGCCACCACCTCCGGGTCGAGCGCGGTGCCGCCCTCGGCGACCCGGACCACCGCGTCCACGAACTCCCGCACCTCGGCGACCCGGTCCTTGAGCAGGTAGCCCACGCCCCGGCTGGACCCGGCGAGCAGCTCGGTCGCGTACCGCTCCTCCACGTACTGGGACAGTACGAGCACTCCCAGGCCAGGGTGCGCGCGCCGCAGTTGCACGGCCGCGCGTACGCCCTCGTCGGTGTGGGTCGGCGGCATCCGTACGTCCGCCACCACCACGTCCGGCAGTTCGTCCCGGTCGGCGAGTTCGCCGATCGTCTTGACCAGTGCCTCGGCGTCGCCGACGCCCGCGACCACCTCGTGGCCCCGGTCGGTCAGGAGCCGGGTCAGGCCCTCCCTCAGCAGCACCGAATCCTCGGCGATGACCACCCGCACCCAGTCCTCCACAGCTCTCGGTCCCACGGCGCCGCTGCCACGGCGCCGGACTGAAGCATCTCAGCATGCGGGATCCGTGTGCGCCCGGGCCGGACAAAGCCTGCCGTGCGGGCGGCCCGGGCCGAAGTCCAGTGGCCGGATTGAGGTGGCGGAGCGGAGCTGTCAGGGGGCGGACGGGGTGTGAGTGGGGGAGCGGGGGGTGGCACGGGGGTGTGCGGGTGGTGCCGGGCGCGGGATCCTCCCGCCGCTCGGGCGCCCGCGTACGTGCGCCGCGCGCCCACGCCCGCGTACGCGCTCCCGTAGGCACTCCCCGTACGCGCTCCGCTCAGCGCCGCCAGGGGAGTTCGGCCACGACCCGGGTCGGTCCGCCCGGCGGGGAGTCGACGACGAGGATGCCGTCGACCGCGTCGAGCCGCTCGGCGAGACCGGAGAGGCCGGAGCCCGCGGTGACGTCGGCGCCGCCCACCCCGTCGTCGATGACCTGGAGCATCAGCCGGTCGTCCACCCTCCAGACGTCGATCGTGGCCTGGGTCGCGCGGGCGTGCTTGCTGATGTTCTGCAGCAGTTCGGAGGCGGTGAAGTAGGCGATGCCCTCGATCGCGGCGGCCGGGCGGCTGGGCAGGTCGACCTCCACCAGGACAGGGACCGCGCAGCGCGAGGCGACCGCGGAGAGGGCGGCGTCCAGACCGCGGTCGGTGAGGACGGCCGGGTGGATGCCGCGGGCCAGATCGCGCAGCTCCTGGAGCGCGGTCTTCACCTCGCCGTGCGCCTCGTCCACCATCCGGGCCGCGGCCTCAGGGTCCTCGGCCAGCTTCTCCTTCGCCAGGCCCAGGTCCATGGCCAGGCTCACCAGGCGGGCCTGGGCGCCGTCGTGCAGATCGCGTTCGATACGGCGCAGATCGGCGGCCGCGGTGTCCACCACCACACCCCGGTCCGACTCCAGCTCCACCACCCGGTTCTCCACCTGCGAGGGGCCGAGCAGCCCGGAGACCAGCAGCCGGTCCACCATCGTCAGACTGCGGATCATCCACGGCGTCGCCAGCGTCAGGAGCAGGCCGACGAGCGCGGTGACCGTCAGCTCGAAGGGGTTGTCCAGATAGACGCTGTGCCGCTCGTCCCCGTAGAGCTGGATCCCGTCCACCCCCGCGTAGACCGGCAGCGCCCAGTGCCAGAGCGGGTAGGTGAGCGCCGCCCAGCCGTACGTCCACAGGGACACCGACAGGCTGAAGGCGAACACCGACCAGGGCATGTGCAGGACCGCGTACAGCAGATGCCGCCACGAGCTGCCGCTCTTGAGCACCGCGCCCATCCACGAGAACGGCGAGTTCTTCGCAGGCCGCAGCGGCGCCGGGGCGGCCACCTGGAGCCCGAGCAGCCCGCGCGCCCGCGCACGCTCCAGTGCGCCGAATCCGCGCAGCGCGAACAGGCCGAGCGCGAGCACCGGGATGCCGAGGAAGGTCACGAGCAGCCCGACCCCGAGCGCGAACATGGTCACCGCGAAGCTGAACACCACCACCGAGATCGGCAGCCCGACCACCTGGTAGCCCAGCTCCCGCAGCGTCCGCCCCTCGACAGGCGCGCGCAGCACCGCGGGGACCCGGTGCCGGGCCCCGCCCGCCGGACCGACCCCGGACCCGTCCGCCGCGCCGAACCCATGCCCGCGGCCGTACCCCTGTCCGTACTCGCTGGACATCGCTCACTTCCGTTTCTTCCCTGGCCGGTGCGCTCCTGGCCTGGCCGCTTCACTCCCGGCCGTCGCCCGTCGACCGGCCCACTCCACAGTCCTCCCGGACGCGGCCGCGGACCATGCGGTGCGTCGGTCTCTTCGGCCGGGGGTTTTCCCTACCCCCGCCGGACGTCGTCCCGCGTGGGCTCCTCGACGCGGTCCCGCCACGGCAGTTCGGCCGTGACGGTGGTCGGCCCGCCCTCGGGGGAGTCGATGACGAACAGACCGTCCACCGCCCCGAGCCGGTCGGCGAGACCGGCCATGCCCGTACCGCCGTCCAGATTCGCCCCGCCCCGGCCGTTGTCCGAGACCTGGATGAGCAGCCGGTCCTCGGACCGCCACACATCCACCGTCGCCGCGCTCGCGCCGCTGTGCTTGCTGATGTTCTGCAGCAGTTCGGAGACCGTGAAGTACGCGATGCCCTCGATCGCCGCCACCGGACGGCTCGGCAGCGAGGCCGTGACCGTCACCGGCACGGTGCAGCGCGAGGCCACCGAGGACAGCGCGGCGTCCAGGCCCCGGTCGGTGAGGACGGCCGGGTGGATGCCGCGGGCCAGATCGCGCAGCTCCTGAAGGGCGAGCTTCACCTCGCCGTGCGCCTCGTCCACCATCTGGGCCGCCCCGTCGGGGTCCTCCAGAAGCTTCTCCTTGGCCAGGCCGAGGCCCATGGCCAGATTCACCAGGCGGGCCTGGGCGCCGTCGTGCAGATCGCGTTCGATACGGCGCAGATCGGCGGCCGCGGTGTCCACGACCACACCCCGGTCCGACTCCAGTTCGGCGATCCGCCGCTCCAACTCGTCCGAGGGCGAGAGCAGTCCCCGGATGAGCATCCGGTCGACGTTGCTGAGCCCGCGCGCCAGGAACGGCAGCACCGGCCACAGCACGAACAGCGAGACGAGTACGAGGGCGAACGTCAGCACACCCCACGGCAGCCGGATGAACTCGTACAGCATCGTCCGCCAGGCCACCGTGTCCTTGAGCTGGGCCCACAGGCGGGTCAGGAACTCCTGGTCACGGCGCGGCAGCGGGCTCGGCTCGTCGATCCGCAGCCCGAGCAGCTTCCGCGCCCGCGCCCGCTCCGCCTTGCCGAGCTGCCGGGCCCCGAGCAGGCCGAGCGCCAGCAGCGGCAGACCGATCAGGGTCACCGTCAGGAACGCGCCGGTGGACAGCACCGTCACCGCGTACACGAACCCGATCAGCGCCGTCGGCAGGTTCAGCAGGAGATGCGCGATCTCCTTCCAGGTGAAGGCGTCGAAGGCGAAGCGTGGCTGCGGCGGACGGTCCTGGCCGTCCGCCTCGCCGCTCCGTGTCGTGGTGAGCGTGCGTGCGGTCATGGCGGACAGCCTGCCCGGCCGCGCGCCGCGGCGCCATGAGGTGCACCGGCCGGTTCAGCTGGGGTTAACC
The DNA here is from genome assembly GCF_013364195.1 of Streptomyces sp. NA04227. NCBI lineage: Bacteria > Bacillati > Actinomycetota > Actinomycetes > Kitasatosporales > Streptomycetaceae > Streptomyces > Streptomyces sp. NA04227. The sequence continues at coordinate 5,006,697 of NZ_CP054918.1, forward strand.
CCACCCTTCCCGGCCACCGGCGGTGCGCCTTCCCGCGCACCGGCCGGTACCGCTTCCCGCTCACCGGCCGGCAGCGCTTCCCGCTCACCGCCGTACCTGCTCCGGCCCACCGGCCCGATTCCGCCCGCCACTTGACGCCGCACTTGACGACCCGCCTGACGTCCCGCTCGACGCCACGCGGCGGACGCGCGCCGAAGTACCCCGGTCGCGACCCCCTGCCGCCACCCCTGCCACCCGCGAGCGGGCCGTCCCCCGCCCAGGTGTGCCCATCTCCCGGACCAGCACGTGAGACGGCCTGCTTACCCTGCCCTTAGCAGGGCCTAGACTCCCGTGCGTACAGGTTGTCGGACAGATCGAGCGCGGGCGCGAGAGCGCCGGGCCGAGGAGCGAGGAGCGGACGTGCAGGAACCGACCGTTCTCGCCGCAGGCTATTTCGCGTCGTATTCGACCGTCGGGCTGCTCGCCCTGGTCGGCGTGCTGTTCGTGGCCGTCGCCTTCGGCGCGAACCGGCTGCTGCGGCCGATGGTGCCGACCCCCGAGAAGCTGCTCACCTACGAGTGCGGCGTCGACCCGGTCGGCGAGGGCTGGGCGCACACCCAGGTCCGCTACTACGTGTACGCCTTCCTCTACGTGATCTTCGCCGTCGACTCGATCTTCCTGTTCCCCTGGGCGACGGTCTTCGCCGCGCCCGCCTTCGGCGCCGCCACCCTGGTCGAGATGTTCGTCTTCCTCGGCTTCCTCGCCATAGGGCTGCTCTACGCCTGGAAGAAGGGAGTCCTCTCATGGATGTGACCGAAACCCCGGGCGCCGGGGCGGCCGGGAACGCCGCACCCCACGGCGCCACCGCACAGGACCTGCCCGACCCGGTACGCGTCCCGGCCACCGGCCGCGGCAAACTCGGCGTGCTCTCGCGGCTCGCGCCCGAGCCGATGAAGGTGGTCCTCAACTGGGGCCGCCGCTACAGCCTCTGGGTCTTCAACTTCGGACTCGCCTGCTGCGCCATCGAGTTCATCGCCGCCTCCATGGCACGGCACGACTTCATCCGGCTCGGCGTCATCCCGTTCGCGCCGGGCCCGCGCCAGGCCGACCTGATGATCGTCTCCGGCACGGTCACCGACAAGATGGCCCCGGCGGTCAAGCGGCTCTACGAGCAGATGCCCGAGCCCAAGTACGTGATCTCCTTCGGCGCCTGCTCCAACTGCGGCGGCCCGTACTGGGACTCGTACTCGGTGACCAAGGGCGTCGACCAGATCATCCCCGTCGACGTGTACGTGCCCGGCTGCCCGCCCCGGCCCGAGGCGCTGCTCCAGGGCATCCTCAAGCTCCAGGAGAAGATCGCCGAGGAGTCGCTGCGGGACCGGTACGGCAAGCGGGCGGCCACCGCCCGCCCGTCCACCGCCCAGTTGCAGAGCGGCCTGGTCAAGCCGCCCGTACCGGGGGAGGGCGACCGGTGACCGGCTGGCTGACCGCACCCGTCGAGGAACTCTTCGGCGAGGGCGCCACGGCGGAGGAGAGCTACGACGTCCTCACCGTCGACGTCCCGCCCGAGCGCTGGACCGAGGCGCTCACCACCGCCCGGGACACCCTGGGCTGCACGTATTTCGACTGGCTGAGCGCCGTCGACGAGCCCGGCACCGGCTTCCGCGTCGCCGCGCACGTCGTGGCCCTCGCTCCGGTGCGCCGCCTCCTGGTCCGCACCACCGTCGCGCACGAGGCGCCCGTACTGCCCACCGCCGTCGGTATCTACGCGGGCGCGGGCTGGCACGAGCGCGAGACCCACGAGATGTTCGGCGTCGTCTTCGAGGGCCACCCGCACCTCGAACCGCTGCTGCTCCCCGAGAACTTCGAGGGCCACCCCCTGCGCAAGGACTTCGTCCTCGCCGCCCGCGTGGCCAAGGCCTGGCCGGGTGCCAAGGAGCCCGGGGAGTCCGAACACGGCGGGCCCAAGCGCCGTCAGATGCTGCCGCCCGGTGTCCCCGATCCCAATGAATGGGGGCCGCTCAAGGGGCAGTTGCCGCCTGCTCCGGCTCGGCCTGCCCGGGGGGCGGGGCGTGCGGCGGGTGCCGGTGGTGCGGGTCGTGCGGCCGGAGCGGAACGTGCGGCCGGTGGCGCTGCCGAGCGGGGCGCGCGGGCTGCGGCGCGGGGCGCGGGGCGTGCGGCCGGCGCGGGCGCGAGCACGGAGACGGGCACGGAGGCCGGCGCTACGGGTGCCGCCGAGGGCGCGCCCGCGGCTGGGCGCGCCGGTACCGAGCGGCCTGCGCGCCGGGCGCGGACGGCGGCCGAGGGGTCGGTCAGTCAGGCGCGGGAGATTGGCGCGGGGAACGGTGCTGGTGCCGGTACGGGCGCGGGTTCCGGTACGGACACGGGTTCCGGTACGGGCGGCGCGGGTGCTGGTGAGGGTTCGGGTGCCGCTTCGGCGGGTGCCGCGTCCGATGCTCCGTGGCACCAGGCGCGACCGGCCTTCGACGAGTCCGAGAGTTCGGCGGGGGAGAGCGGCGCGAAGGCCGAGGCGAAGGCTGACGCCGAGAAGTCCGACGCGAAGTCCGACGCGAAGGCTGCCGACGAGAAGGCTGACGCCAAGGCCCCGGAGACAGCTGCCGAGAAGGCCGCAGAGGAACCTGTCGAGAAGCTTGAGAAGGCCGACAAGGCCCCAGAGGCAGTCGCCGAGGAGAAACCGGCCGCTCCCGAGCCCTCGGGTGGTGGCGAGAAACCGCCGCCTCCTGCGCCGCCGTCCGATGGCGGAAAGTCCGGCGCACCCGAGGCGGGCCAGGCCGAAGTGACCGCCCCGGACAGCGAGTCCAGGGATCGCGAGTCCAGGGATCGCGAGTCCAGGGATCGCGAGTCCACGGACCGCGAGTCCAAGGACCAGGAGTCCACGGACAGCGAGTCCACGGACGCCGAAGACCCCCGCCCCACCCGCGAGCCCGACCCCACCCCCGACCCGGAAGCCCCCGGAGGTACGCAGTGAACGACGTGCTCGACGTCGCGCTGCGACTTCTGATCGTCTTCGTCGCATTCCTCGTGCTGCCGCTGGTCGTGGGCCAGACCGAGCACAAGGTGATGGCGCACATGCAGGGGCGGCTCGGCCCCATGTACGCGGGCGGTTTCCACGGGTGGGCCCAACTCGTCGCCGACGGCGTGAAGTTCGCGCAGAAGGAGGACGTGGTCCCGGCGGGTGCCGACCGGCGGATCTTCCAGCTCGCGCCCGCTGTCGCGCTGCTGCCGTACCTGCTCGTCCTCCTCGCCATCCCGGTCGGCAAGGGCGACGGGGCGGTCGGCGAGGTCATTGACGCGGGCATCTTCTTCGTCCTGGCCGTGATGGGTGTCGGCGTGCTCGGCTCGCTGATGGCCGGGTGGGCGTCCGCGAACAAGTTCTCGCTGCTCGGCGGTCTGCGCACGGCCGCGCAGCTCCTCGCGTACGAGCTGCCCATGCTGCTCGCCGCCGCCTCGGTCGCGATGGCCGCGGGCACGGTCTCGCTGCCCGGGATCGTGGACGCCTTCGAGTGGTGGTGGCTGCCCTGGCAGATCGTCGGCGCGCTGGTCTTCTTCATCGCCGGTCTGGCCGAACTCCAGCGCCCGCCGTTCGACATGCCGGTCGCCGACTCGGAGATCATCTTCGGCGCGTACACCGAGTACACCGGCCTGCGCTTCGCGCTCTTCCTGCTCGCCGAGTACGCGGGCATCGTCGTCCTGTGCGGACTGACCACCGTCCTCTTCCTCGGCGGCTGGCAGGGACCGTGGGGCGCCGACATCGGCTGGGTGTGGACGCTGCTGAAGACGGCCGTACTCGCCTTCCTCGTCATCTGGTTGCGCGTCACCTATCCCCGGCTGCGTGAGGACCAGCTCCAGAAGCTCTCCTGGACGCTGCTCGTCCCGCTCGCCCTCGCCCAGATCGCCCTCACCGGCGTCGTCAAGGTGGTGATCGAGTAACCATGACCGAATCCTCGCCGCACTCGCCGTCCTCGTCGCACGACCACACGCACACCCACTCCTCGCACGAGGGACACCAGCACGCGCACCCGTCCCAGGCTTCCGCCGGGTCCACGGCGCGCGCCGACAACCCCGCGCGCCGCTCGCGGTTCCCCGGCTCGGGCCTCGCGAAGGGGCTTGCCGTCACCCTGCGCACGATGACGAAGAAGACCGTCACCGCGCAGTACCCCGACGCGCTGCCCCAACTGCCGCCCCGCACCCGCGGAGTGATCGGCCTGTTCGAGGAGAACTGCACGGTCTGCATGCTCTGCGCCCGTGAGTGCCCGGACTGGTGCATCTATATCGACTCCCACAAGGAGACGGTCCCGGCCGCCACTCCGGGCGGGCGCGAGCGCAGCCGCAATGTGCTCGACCGTTTCGCCATCGACTTCGCGCTGTGCATGTACTGCGGTATCTGCATCGAGGTCTGCCCCTTCGACGCCCTCTTCTGGTCGCCGGAGTTCGAGTACGCCGAGACCGACATCCGCGAACTCACCCACGAGCGCGACAAGCTCCGCGACTGGATGTGGACCGTCCCCGAGCCGCCCGCCCTCGACCCGCGCGCCGAGGAACCCAAGGAACTCGCCGCCGCCCGCAAGACCGCGGACAAGCTGGCGGCCGAGGCGGAGGCCGCCCGGGAGGCACAGGCCGCCGAAGGCGCGGAGGCAGCGGACCCCAACGCCGCGACCGACACGGACAACGGCACCGGCACGGCTACCGGAACCGGTGCCGACACCGGCACGGGCAGCGGAACCGGTGCCGACACCGGCACGGGCAGCGCCACGGGCACTGGCTCCGACGCCGATGCCCGCCCCGCCGACGCTCCCGAGAGCGACCGGAAGAGCGGCCCCGAAGAGTCCGGCCCGCAGGGAGGAACGGCGTGAGTGACCTGAGCCAGGTGAGCCACGTGGGCCTCGCGGCCCAGACGCACGGGTTTCTGTCCCCGACCGGTGTGGAGGTCACCTTCCTGCTCGTCGGCCTGGTGACCTTCGGCGCGGCCGTGGTCACCGTCACCACCCGGCGCCTTGTGCACGCGGCGCTCTGGCTGGTCGTCGCGCTCGGCGGACTCGCCGTCGAATACCTCCTGCTCACCGCCGAGTTCATCGCCTGGGTCCAGGTACTGATCTACGTCGGTTCCGTCGTCGTCCTCCTGCTCTTCGGTCTCATGCTCACCAGGGCGCCCATCGGCCCGTCCCCGGACGCCGACTCGGAGAACCGCTGGGTCGCCCTCGGTGTCGCCGTCGCCGCGGCCGCCGCGCTGATCTGGGTCGTGGTGGACGCCTTCCGTACCACCTGGATCGACCTCGAAGGCGCTCCCCAGGGCAGCACCAGACTCACCGGAGAGAGCCTGTTCCGGGGCTGGGTGCTCCCCTTCGAGGCCCTGTCCGTGCTGCTGCTGGCCGCCCTCGTCGGCGCCATCGTCATCTCCCGCAAGAACGCGGAGGGCGAGACACCGGGCGGCGCCGACGGCGGTCGCACGGGCACCGGCGCCGCACCGGCCCCGACCCGCCCGGCCGACGGCCGCGCCCGCGCCGCCACGCCGGGCAGCACCCCGGCGCACACCCCCGCTTCGGGCAACGCCCCCGCCGACGTCCCTACTCGGGGAGACGCCCCCGCCAACGAGGAGGAGCAGCGCTGATGCACCTCGCCTATCCCGCGGTGCTGTCCGCGCTCCTCTTCTGCACCGGCCTCTACGGAGTCCTGGCCCGGCGCAACGCGATCCTGGTGCTGATGTCGGTCGAGCTGATGCTCAACGCCGTCAACCTGAACCTGGTCGCCTTCGACGCGTGGTTCGCCCAGACCGCCGAGGACACCCTGCACTCCGGCCAGGCGCTGACCCTGTTCATCATCGCCATCGCGGCCGCCGAGATCGGTATCGGTCTCGCCGTCGTCCTCGCGGTCTACCGCGCCCGGGGCACCTCCGACATCGACCGCCTCCGGGACACGGCCGAGGGCCACGGCCCGGACGACCCCCACGACCCTGACGACATCGTGGGCCCCGACGGCACCGGGACCGCCGCGGACGCCCCCGGCACGGCAGACAGGACTGAGGCCGCCGCGTGACCACCACGACCCTCGCCGTACTCGTCCCGCTGCTGCCCGCCCTCGGCGCCCTCGCCGGACTGCTGCTCGGCCGCACCGCCCCCGGCTTCGTACGGCCGCTCGCGGTACTGCCCACCCTGGCGGCGGCCGTCCTCGCGGTCACCGTCGCCGTCCGGCAGGGCGGCAACAGCCCGGTCGCCGCGGCCCGCGAGCTCACCCCGACCGGTTCGGTACCGATCGAACTCGCCCTGCACATCGACGGTTTCGCCGCCCTCGTGGCCGTGCTCGTCGGTGTCGTCGCCACCTGTGTGCAGCTCTACTCGACCGGCTATCTGCGGAACGACCCCCGCTACCCCTCGTACGCCGCGATCGTCTCGCTGTTCACCTCCGCGATGCTGCTCGTCGTCTACTCCGGCGACCTGATGGTGCTCCTGGTCGGCTGGGAGATCATGGGCATCTGCTCGTACTTCCTGGTCGGCCACTACTGGGAGACCCCCGAGGCGCGGGCCGCCTCGCTGAAGGCCTTCCTGGTCACCAAGCTCGGCGACGTCCCGTTCCTGATCGGTCTGTTCGCCCTGGCCACCGAGGCGGGGTCGTTCCGGATCACCCGGATCCTCGGCACCGTCGCGAACGGCGGCCTCGACCACCCCACGGTCATCGCCCTGCTGCTGCTCGCCGGAGTCGCGGGCAAGTCGGCGCAGTTCCCGCTGCACACCTGGCTGCCCGACGCCATGGCGGGCCCCACCCCGGTCTCGGCACTGATCCACGCCGCGACCATGGTCGCGGCCGGTGTCTACTTCATCGCCCGGCTCCTCCCGGTCTTCGTCTCCTCCGAGGCCGCCTTGGTCGTACTCGCCGTGATGGCGGCGGTGACCATGGTCGGCTCCGGCATCGCCGCCCTCGCCCAGGACGACATCAAACGGGTCCTCGCGTACTCGACGATCGGTCAGCTCGGCTACATGACCGGCGCCCTCGCCGTCGGCGAGCGCGGCGCCGCCGTCTTCCACCTCCTGTCGCACGGTGCCTTCAAGGCGCTGCTCTTCCTCGCGGCCGGTGTCGTGATCCACGCGGCCGGTACCAACTCGCTCGCCGCCATGTCCCGTATGCGCGGCCTCAAGGACCGGATCCCCGACGCCTACTGGACGATGACCGTCGCCCTGCTCGCGCTCGCGGCGATGCCGCCCTTCAGCGGCTTCTTCTCCAAGGAGGCCGTGCTCGGTGCGGCCGAGCACGCGGCCACCGGTCACGAGAGCCAGGTGCCGGGCGCGGCGGGCTGGATCGTGCTCGTCGCGGGCCTGGGCACCGCACTGCTCACCGCCGCCTACGCGACCCGGTTGTGGCTGCTCACCTTCCACTCCCCGCTCGCCGGTCCGGTACCGAACGGCAAGGCCGCCGCCGAGGCGGCCGAGGCAGGCGCCCACGGCAAGGAGCCGGTGGTGATGAACCTGGTGCTATGGGTTCTCGCCCTCCCCTCCCTCGCCTTCGGTCTCGCCGTCGGCGTCCTCCCGGACTGGTTCGACGGACACTCGCTCAACCCGACCCTGACCACCTCCGTACTGGGCACCGGCCTGGCACTCGTCGGCGGTCTGGTCACCTACGGCACCTGGCGGCACACCACCGCCATGGCCGCACGGTTCCCCATCGGCGCCGTCACCGCGCACCCTTCGGAGAGCCCCGCCGAGGTCGAGGCCGAGGCCATCGCCGCCCACGAGCAGGTGTACGGCAACATCGCCTCCGCACCCGACCCGGCCGACCCGGGCAGGCTGCTGCTCGGCCCGCTGCACAAGCCCGCCGCCGCGGGCTTCCACCTGGACGCCGTCTACAGCGCGCTGTTCGTACGCCCCGTCAAACAGGCCGCGCGGCTCGTGGCCTTCCTGGACCGCGAGGTCGTCGACACCTACGTACGGGCCGCCGCCACCGCGCCCCGATGGTTCGGCGCCGCCGTACGCCGCGCGCAGACCGGCAACGTCCAGACCTACGTCAGCGCACTGCTCGCCGGCTCCCTGGTCCTGGCGCTCGCCGTGGTCGTCCTTGCCAACGTCAACGCGGGGTCGTGAGCCGTGATCGATATCAGTTCGTCCGTGATGCAGCTTCTTCTCGCGTTGATCGTGGTCGGCCCGCTCATCGGCGCCGCCGCGGCCCTGCTGCCCGCCCCGCCCGGACTGAAGGGGAAATCCCCCGAACAGGCCGTACTGCGCCACGGCGTCGTCGTCACCGGCGCGGTGCTCCTCGCCGCGGTGGTCCTCGCCCTCGGCTTCGACCACGACCACCCGTCGAAGATCCAGGCCAGCACCGATATCAGCTGGATCCCGGCGCTCGACGTACGTCTCCACCTCGGTGTCGACGGCATCTCGCTCCCCCTTGTCGTCCTGACCGCGCTGCTCACCTTCCTGTGCGCGCTCTACAGCTACTTCAAGCGCCCCGAGGGGCCCGCCCCCAAGGCCTTCGTGGCCCTGGTACTCGTCCTCGAGTCCGGCACCCTCGCCACCTTCGCCGTCCTCGACCTGCTGCTGTTCTTCCTGGCCTTCGAGATGGTGCTCATCCCGATGTACTTCCTCATCGCCCGCTGGGGCGGCGAGGGCAGGGCCGCTGCGGCCTGGAAGTTCATCCTCTACACCCTGCTCGGCTCCGTCGTCATGCTCCTCGGGCTGCTGCTCGTGGGCATTGATTCCGGCACCTTCGACATGGTGGCACTCGCCTCTGACAACGGCCGCTCGCTGAGCACATCCGTGCAGGTCATCGCCGCTTTGTCGATCGGTATCGGGCTCGCCGTGAAGACCCCGATGTGGCCCCTGCACACCTGGCTGCCGGACGCCCACACCGCCGCCCCCACGGTCGGCTCGGTGCTGCTCGCCGGCGTCATGCTGAAGATGGGCACGTACGGCTTCGTCCGCATCCTGCTGCCGGTGGTGCCCGAGGGCGCGGAGACCTTCGCGCCCTATCTGGCCGCCTTCGCGGTGGTCGGCATCATCTACGGCTCGCTGGCCTGTCTCGCGCTGGCCCGGCAGGGCGCGGGCGGCGACCTCAAGCGGCTCATCGCGTACTCGTCCGTCGGGCACATGGGCTTCGTCCTGCTCGGTATCGCCTCGATGACGCCGACCGGGGTCAACGGCGCGCTGTTCGCCAACATCGCCCACGGCCTCATCACCGGCCTGCTCTTCTTCCTGGTCGGCGCCCTCAAGGACCGCACCGGCAGCAGCGACCTGGACGCCCTGGCGAAGGAGACCGGCGCCGCCCTGTACGGCCGCGCCCCCCGCTTCGGCGGACTGCTCGCCTTCGCCGCCGTCGCCTCGCTCGGACTGCCCGGACTCGCCGGATTCTGGGGCGAGATGCTCGCGATGTTCGGCTCCTTCGACCCCGCGGAGGGCCTGCACCGGGGCGCCTTCCTCACCTACACCGCGCTCGCCGGATTCGGCACCCTGCTCACCGCCGCGTACCTGCTCGTCGTCGTGCGCCGGGTGTGCATGGGCGCGGTCCCGGAGAAGGCGCCGGAGTTCGCCGAGGTCCGCGGCTACGAACTCGCGGCCTGGTCCCCGCTCGTCGTTCTCACCGTCGTCGCCGGACTGTGGCCCGCAGTGCTGCTCGGCCTCACCGACCCGGCGGTCCAGAAGCTGCTCGCCGGAGGCGCGTCATGACCGACCTTGCCGTGACGGGGCCCGCCGCGGGCGGCCTCGCGGAGTCGGCGGCCACCGGCTTCGCGCAGTCGGGGACCACCGGCCTCGCGCAGTCGGCGGTGCAGTCCATCGACTGGCTCGCCATCGCGCCGCCCACCGTGACCGCCGTCGCCGCGCTCGTGGTCCTGGTCGCCGACCTCTTCCTGCCCACCGCGCGCAAGCCGCTGCTCGGCTGGATCTCGATCGCCGGACTCGTGCTCGCCGGGCTGTCCCTGCTCCCGCTCCTGGACGGCGACCGGGACGCCTTCTGCCTCCAGGGCAAGCCGGACGTGTGCAGCTACACGGCGGACAGGTTCGCCCTGGTCGTCCAGCTCCTGGTGCTAGGCGGCGCCCTGCTCACCGCGCTGCTCTCCATGACGACCATCCGGGACTCGAAGCCGCACGCCCGCGCGGGGAAGGGCGCCACCGCGCCCGGTACCACCGGCGCGCGCTCCGGTGAGCCGCTCCCGGCGGGCGAGTACTGGTTCCTGCTGCTCAGCTCCGCCGCGGGCGCCGCCCTGCTGCCCGCCTCCCGCGACCTGGCGACCCTCGTCGTCGCCCTCGAAGTCGCCTCGCTGCCCGCGTTCGCGCTGGTCGGCCTGCGCCGCGGGGACCGCCGGAGCACCGAGGCGGCGCTGAAGTTCTTCCTGTCCTCGGTCACCGCCACCGCCGTGTCGCTGCTCGGCATCAGCTTCGTGTACGCGACCACCGGCAGCCTCTTCCTCACCGAGATCGCCACCGACATCGCGGACGTCGACGCGCAGTTGGAGACCCTCGCCCGTACCGGCGTCGTCCTCACCCTGGTCGGCTTCGCCTTCAAGACCGCCGCGGCGCCCTTCCACTTCTGGGTCCCCGACACCTATGTCGGCGCCCCCCTGCCGATCGCCGCCTACCTCTCGGTGGTCGGCAAGGCGGTCGGCTTCTCCGGACTCATCCTGGTGACGGTCGTCGCCTTCCCCTCCTACGGGCACGACATCTGGGGCCCGGCCCTGGCCGTCCTCGCCGCGCTCACCATGACCGTCGGCAATGTGGCCGCCCTGCGCCAGCGCGCCGACCGCGCCTTCAGCGCCGTACGGATGCTGGCCTGGTCCTCGGTCGGACAGGCGGGCTATCTGCTCGTCCCGCTCGCCGCGGCCGCCTACACCGACGACGGCCGGCGCACCATCGGCTCGACCCTCGCGTACGCCCTGATGTACGCGGCGGTGAACCTCGGCGCGTTCGCGGTGGTCGCCGTCCTCGCCCGTACGAAGCCGTCGGCGCGGATCTCCGACTTCCGCGGCCTGTACGCCACGCGCCCCCTGATGGCCCTGCTGCTCGGCTTCTTCCTGCTGTGCCTGGCCGGTCTGCCGCCCGGCATCATCGGGCTCTTCGCCAAGGTCGCCGTCTTCGCCACCGCCGTCGACGCGGGCCTCGGCTGGCTGGCCGTCCTGATGGGCGTGAACGTGGTGATCGCCCTCGTCTACTACCTGCGGTGGACGGCGGTGCTGTTCCGCGCGCCGCAGGCCGCGGGAGCCGAGGAGCCCACGGGCGCGGGCGTGGAAGCGGGCGCCCACGCGGGCGCGGAGTCCGGAGCGCGAGCCGGTACCCCGGCGGGCGGCACGCCCGTCGGCGCCGCACCCAAGCACCGCGTCCCCGCACCCCTCACCCTCGCCCTCGCGGCGACCGCCGTGGTGGCCGTCGCCCTCTCCGGCGCCCCGCAGATCGTGCTCCGGTTCGCCGATATGGGCCTCTTCTAAAGGCGTTCCGGGGGCCGCCGCTCCCGTCCCTCCCGCACCTCCGCCCCACCGTCACCCGCCCGGCCCACCCTCCCCACGTGCGCGTTCCCGGCCGACCGGGGAACTGGCGGTCCTCGCCTGGCGTTGACCAGTACGGGAGGGTCCACTGGAAGGTGGAAGGCAAGCAATCGGGTCAGCAGCGGGTTTCCCTGCGCGAGGCAACAGGAGGGCGTTCCGTGCACCGCCGGCACAACGGGCTGAGAACCGCGGTACTCCTCGGGGGACTGTCCGCGCTCATCATTCTTCTGGGCAGCTTCTTCGGGCGTACCGGACTGATCATCGCGGTCGTGGTGGCTCTTGGCACCAACGCGTACGCGTACTGGAACAGCGACAAGATGGCGCTGCGGGCCATGCGCGCGCGCCCGGTCAGCGAGTTCGAGGCGCCCGCGCTCTACCGGATGGTCCGCGAGCTCTCCACCCAGGCACGCCAGCCCATGCCGCGCCTGTACATCTCGCCGACCGAGGCGCCGAACGCCTTCGCCACCGGCCGCAATCCGCGCAACGCCGCGGTCTGCTGTACGGAAGGCATTCTGCGCATCCTCGACGAGCGCGAGCTGCGCGGCGTCATCGGGCACGAGCTGAGCCATGTCTACAACCGGGACATCCTGATCTCCTCGGTCGCGGGAGCCCTGGCCTCGGTGATCATGTTCCTGGTCAACTTCGCGTGGCTGATCCCCATCGGCCGCTCGGACAACGACGAGGGCCCCGGCATCTTCGGCATGCTCCTGATCATGCTGCTCGGCCCGCTCGCCGCCTCGATCATCCAGCTCGCCATCAGCCGCTCCCGCGAGTACGAGGCCGACGCCTCCGGGGCGCAGCTCACCGGCGATCCGCTCGCCCTCGCCAGCGCCCTGCGCAAACTGGAGGCGGGCACCAAACAACTACCGCTGGCCCCCGAACCGCGGGTGGAGACGGCCAGCCACATGATGATCGCCAACCCCTTCCGGCGCGGCGGTGGTATGACGAAGCTGTTCTCGACCCACCCCCCGATGGCGGAGCGCATCGCCCGCCTCGAAAAGATGGCAGGTCCCCAGCGATGAAAACAATCCTCAACGTCATCTGGCTCGTGCTGAGCGGATTCTGGCTCTTCCTGGCCTATCTGCTCGCCGGGCTCATCCTCTGCATCACCATCATCGGCATCCCGTTCGGCATCGCCTCGTTCCGGATCGCCGGTTACGCACTGTGGCCCTTCGGCCGGACCACCGTCGAACGGCCCGACGCCGGGGCGCCCTCGCTCGTCGGCAACATCCTGTGGATCGTGCTCGCGGGCTGGTGGCTGGCGCTCGCGCACATCACCACCGGCATCGTGCAGTGCCTGACGATCATCGGCATCCCGCTCGGCTTCGCGAACTTCAAGCTGATCCCCATCTCGCTGATGCCACTGGGCCGCGAAGTCGTCAGTACCGACCAGGCGTTCGCTACGACGCGCTGGTAGCCCCGCCGCCGCGCCGCCTCCGCAGGAAGTAGAGCGCCGCCCCCGCCGCCAGTACGGCCGCACCCGGCAGTACCGATCCGGCGGGCAGCGCACAGGCGAGCACCAGGCATCCGGCGAGCCCGACCGCGGGCAGCACCCGGTGCGAGCCGAGCGTCCAGGCCGAGGCATTGGCGATCGCGTAGTAGACGAGCACGCCGAAGGACGAGAAGCCGATGGCGCCGCGCACATCCGCCGTGGCGGCGACCACGGCGACCACCGCGCCCACCAGGAGTTCGGCCCGGCGCGGCACCTGGAACCGCGGGTCGACGTGCGCGAGCGCCTTCGGCAGATGACCGTCGCGGGCCATCGCGAGCGAGGTCCGCGAGACACCGAGGACGAGGGAGAGCAGCGAGCCGAGGGCGGCCAGCGCCGCTCCGGCCCGTACCACCGGCGCGAGTTCGGGCACCCCCGCGGCGCGCACCGCGTCGGACAACGGCGCACCGGCCGCGCCGAGACCGTCGGGCCCGAGCACGGAGAGCGCGGCCACCGCGAGGGTCGCGTAGACGAGCAGGGCCAGGCCGAGGGCGAGCGGGATCGCGCGCGGAATCGTGCGCGCGGGCTCGCGCACCTCCTCGCCGAGGGTGGCGATCCGCGCGTACCCGGCGAAGGCGAAGAACAGCAGCCCGGCACCTTCGAGCAGTCCGGATACACCCCCGGAGCCCGCCGGGCCACCGCTGGTGAGCCGGTCGGCCGCCGCCTCGGACGAGCCGAGACAGACAACGGCCACGACCGCCAGTACGGCAAGGACAACGGCGACGATCACCCGGGTCAGCCAGAGCGACTTCTGTACGCCCAGGCAGTTCAGCGCGGTGAGTACGACGACCGCCGCGACGGCGACCGCGTGCGCCTGCTCCGGCCACAGGTACGCGCCGACCGTGAGCGCCATCGCGGCACAGGACGCCGTCTTCCCGACCACGAAGGCCCAGCCCGCCAGCCACCCCCAGAACGGCCCGAGCCGCTCCCGCCCGTACACATACGTCCCGCCGGAGCGCGGATAACGTGCGGCCAGGCGGGCCGAGGACATGGCGTTGCAGTAGGCGACGAGGGCGGCAAGGGCCAGCGCGGGCAGCAGCCAGGACCCGGCCGCGCGCGCCGCGGGCGCGAACGCCGCGAACACCCCCGCCCCGACCATCGACCCGAGCCCGATCACCACCGCGTCGGGCACCCCCATGGTGCGCCTGAGCTGGTCGGACATGGTCCGTTCTCCGTCCTCGGTACGGCGGCGGCCCGGCCCGGCCGGAGCGCGCCCGGAGCCGACACGACGCAAACCCGGCGCCGCACTGTACGGCGCCGGGCTTGCGTCCGGTACGGGGGCCGGGTTACCGGCAGTTCACGATTCCTCGGCGGTTCACGATCCCTCGGTGGTTCACGCATGCCCGGCGGTTCACGACTGCCCGGCTGCGCGCGGGCCTCCGCTTCTACCGGTAGTTCACGAACTGCAGCGCGAAGTCGAAGTCCTTGCCCTTGAGGAGGGCGATCACGGCCTGCAGATCGTCACGGCTCTTGGAGGTGACCCGCAGCTCCTCGCCCTGCACCTGCGCCTTGATGCCCTTCGGGCCCTCGTCGCGGATGATCTTCGCGACCTTCTTCGCGTTGTCCTGGGAGATCCCCTCCTCGATGGAGGCGAAGATCTTGTACTCCTTGCCGGACAGCTGCGGCTCACCCGCGTCCAGCGACTTCAGCGAGATACCGCGCTTGACCAACTTGGTCTGGAAGACGTCGAGGATGGCGTTGACCCTGTCCTCGGAGTTGGCCTCCATCAGAATCTTCTCGCCGGACCAGGCGATCGAGGCGCCCACGTTCTTGAAGTCGTACCGCTGCGAGATCTCCTTGGCTGCCTGGTTGAGGGCGTTGTCGACCTCCTGCCGCTCGACCTTCGAGACGATGTCGAAACTGGAGTCGGCCATGTCCTGTGGCTCCTTAGGGTGCGTCGGGGCGGCCATCGAGCTGCGCCGCATCCCACAAAGCCTAGAGGAGTCGGATCCGGGAACCGGTCGCCCTGCGGCACGGTTCTCGCAGGCGGGGCGCTCTTGACGGCCCGCGCGGGACCCGGGCCGCCGAGTGATCCATCCGCCGGTCAACCGAGTGGCGAAGCACCCCGGGGGATCGGGTATCGTTTACGTCGTTGCCACGGAACGGCGCGAAAAGCGCGGTTCACCAGGCAGCAACCCCGGCGGTGTGCCCGAGCGGCCAAAGGGAGCAGACTGTAAATCTGCCGGCTTCGCCTTCCCAGGTTCGAATCCTGGCGCCGCCACTTCAGGGGAAGACCCCCTCCGGTCCACGGAAACGTGGAGCGGAGGGGGTCTCTCTGTATGTCCACCTGTATGCCCACGCGTTCGCCGCGCACGGTCAACTCCCATTCCGCTCCCTACAATTGGGCCCGTACCCGGTGGCGAAGGAAGCCCGGGAACGGGGGCAGTGGGGTGGGATGGCCTGGCTTCGCAAGTACTGGTTGAAGATCTTTCTGCTGACGCTGTCCAGCGTGCTGGCCGCGGGCGTGTTCGTGTCCTCGGTGCTCGCCGGGGACGAGAAGTTCAAGGACCGCGACAGCGCGCTGTGGATGGGAGCGGCGGCAGCCCTGGTCGTCGTGCTCGTGACGGCGAGCGAGACCGCGCTCAACGAGCGGGAGAAGACCAAGGCCCGCGAGGAGGCGCGCCGGACGGCGGGCCAACTCCGCCTCTGGTACAACGACGTTCTGGCGGACCTCTCCGAACCGCTCGGCAAACTCGCGCACGAGTACGCGCAGGCCTACGCGGCCACCACCGCCACCCCGCCCGCCGCTCTCACGGCGGCCCAGTCCGGTGAATCCACCAAGATCCTCCGCGCGGTGCTCGTCGGCGCCGCCACCCTGACCGCACCGCTCGACCCCGCAGGACTGCCCACCGCCCGCAGCGCCTTCTACCGCCTCACCGACCCGACGCGGCACGAGTTCACCCTGGAGGACTGGGCGGGCCGCCCCTACAGCCCGCGCGGCAAGATCGACGGCTCCGCCGGGAGCCACTTCCTGCACGACGTCCTGGAGGGCAGGGCCCCGTATCACGCGGGCGCGGACACCGGACTGGTCAGCAAGGTCGACCAGTCCGGCGCCCGCTATCGCTCGGTGATCGCGGTGCCGGTGGTGGCGGGCTCCCGGGAGTTCGGCGTCCTGGCCGTCGACGCTCCCGGGGACACCGACCTCACCACCCCGCATGTGCGCTCGCTGCAGAGCCTGGCCGAGTTCCTCGGTGCGACCCTGGCGTTGGCGTAGTCATGGTGCGGCTCGGGCAGCGGCCCCGTACGGGAGGAGGGACGGCACATGGCGCGTAACCCGCTCTCCGCCCTCGCCGCCCTCCGCGACCGGCGGCGGGAACGGCGCCGGGAACGGCGCGGCTACGAGGAGGAGTCGATCCCGGAAGGGATGAACCACGTCGGGCACACCCTCGCCCTCGCGCGCGCCCGGCAGCGCTACGAGGAGCAGGCGGGCCGCGAGTTCGACGACCTGGTGGCGCGGGAGAGCGGCACCTTCGGCTGGGAGACCTTCAACCTCTGCATCCTCGTCGCGGGCAGCGCGGGCTGCGCCGTCCTGGGCGCCGTCAACGGCATGGTCGGGCCCGCGTTGGTCCTCGGCGCGCTCGGGGCGCTGTGTCTGACGCTGATCCTGCTGCGGTGGTGGTACGCGGTGCGGTCTCGGCCGGGACGTGACCGCGAACCTGATCGCGAACCCGACCGCGCTTCGGACGACTGGAACGGGCGCGGTGGGCGGGGCGGCGGGGGAGCCGTGGTGGCTCGACCGGGTCTCCTCGAACGTCTGCGCCGTATCGGACGTTCTCGTCGTACGCGTCCGGGGCGTGGTGAGCGCCGTTCGGACCGTACGCGCGGTTCGGACGGGCCCTTCACCTGATCGTCGCGGAGGATTCGCCCGCGCTTCGGGCGGGCGGCCGGAGCCGCGCAGGTGGGGTGGCTAGCGTCCCCGGCATGGAGGGGCTGCGACAGAACATCACGTCCGAGGAGATCGCCGCGACGATCCGGGCGGACATCGAGGCCGGTACGTACCGGCCCGGTGACCGGCTGCCGGAGGCCAAGGAGATGGCCCGCGGACTGCGCCTCCTGGTGCCCCGTTCCGTGGATCTCGCGTACGGACTGCTCGTGGCCGAGGGGACGCTGGAGCAGGGGCCACCCGGACTGCCGCCCGTGGTGGCGGATCCCACGGAGGATCCCCGCGTACGTGAACTGCGCGCGACGGTACGGGAGTTGCAGGGCCAGGTGCGTCGGCTCGACGAGACCGTCGAGGAACTCACCCGGCGCACGCGCGCTTTGGAGCGCGGACTGAGGGAGACCCGGGCCGAGTTGCTGCGGCGGGCTTGAGGGCGGTGGGCTTGAGGGCGGCGGTCTTGAGGGTAGCGGGGTTGAGGGCGGCGGTTCGGGGCCCGACCGTCGGGGATGGGGCGGCGGCAGCGGGGCGCGCCAGGGGCTTTCGCCGGGGCGGTGTCAGTGGGGCGTCGCACACTGGGAGGCATGTCGTCGCGTCGCAGGAATTGTCCCGAGTGCCGCCGCGAGATCGCCGTCGTCGCGGGGCGCTTCGCCCGTCATGATCCGTCGGGGCCTCGCGGACCCGGTGAACTGGTCTCGTGCCCCGGCTCGTTGAGACGTGCGCCGTGGGAGGCGGAGAGTCAGCCGGACCTGGCCGGGTTCGTGGTGCCGGACTTCGCCGGGCAGCTCGCGCTGTTCTGAGCCACCCGGCGAAGTCCGGCAGTTCTGAGGAGGGGAGTACGAGGGAGGAGCAGGAGGAGGGAGTAGGAGGACAGGAACGCGCGGAGAGGGGCGCGCCGTTGAGGGCGGCGCTTACTTCGGGACCGTGATGCCGCCCTGGGCGTGCGCCGGGTTCCAGGTGCCGTCCTCGGTGCCCGGGTAGGCGGCCTCGTAACCGAGGCGCAGCGTCTGGGCGTTGACCGAGACGGGCTCGCTGTCGCAGAGCGCCCTGCCGTTGCGGTCGGTGTACGCGGTGCACAGGTGGGTGCCGTCGGCAGCCGTGAAGGTGATCTCGGCCCCGAACAGCGGGCTGCCGTCCTCGCGTTCGGCCGTGGCGGTCAGACCGTGGATCACGTACGGGTACATCGTCGTGGCGCGCGCCTGGCCCGCCGTCAGGGTCGGGGTGTGGTCGCTGGGTGCCGCCGCGGCACGGTCGCACCGGCTCGTCGTGGGGTCCGGGCCCGAACCGTCGACGTAGTACAGCCGTTGCCCCTGCTGGTCGAGCTCGCAGGGCGTCTCCTCGGCCGGTCGCAGCGGCCCGCAGGCGTAGAAGGAGTGGGCGTCGTTCGGGTTGGCGTACTCGCCCGCCGGGAGCCCCGCACAGCTCGGCTCGGTCTGGTCGGCGGAGAGCGCGGGCGTGGCCGGGCCGACGAGGAAGGCGCACGCCCCGAGGGCGCAGGCGCCGAGGGCCCTGGCCACGCCGAGTCCCAGCGGCAGGGGCAGCCGCCGCCGTCGCGGGCCGGACCGGAGCGAGGGGAGGGGGGTAGGACGGGTCGAGGGGCAGGGCGAGGAGGACGGGTTCGACTGGGGGGTGGCATACGTCATGGACGGTGATATTGCCGGGATTGTCCGAGCGGTCGTGGGCAACGCGCCGGGCGCGAGGGCGGCCGGTCGGTGCGGGCGTCGGGTCGGTACGGGCGGCGGGTCCGCAGGTCAGTACGTGCCGTCGGGTCCATTCGGTCAGTGGGACCGCCGGGTCTGCGGTCAGCGCGACCGCCGGGTTCGCTGCCCGGCTCAGCGTGGCCGTAAGCCCGCCCTTCAGTGGGGTTCGCCGCTCAGTGGGGTCGCCGCTCGGCGCGGCCGTAAGCCCGCCTTTCAGTGGGGCCCGTCCTGGCGGCCGAGGCTCTCCACCGGACCCGCCCCGGGGCGGGTCCACTGCGGTACGGGACGGCCGGTCGGGCCCCAGGTGGCGTTTCCGTCCGCGTCCGAGCGCCAGTACCAGCAGGCCTGGCGGCCCTCGGCCGGGTACCCCTCGCGGACGTCGCCGAGCACGGGCCGCCCCTCCGGGTTGTCCTCCCACGCCTCGCCGCGCCCGTACGGCGTCATGTCGAGGAGGCCCATCGCCGAGTTGACCCGCTCGTTGCCCCGGCCCGTTGTCGAGTAGGTCAGGAACGTGCGGTCGCCCTCGCGCAGGTAGCAGGTGAGGTAGCCCATCGCGCCACCGACCGGCTCGGCCACGTCGCGTACCGAGTACCAGGGCTGGGTGTAGCCCATGAACGCGACGTAGGCGGCCACTTCGTCGGCGCGGCCGGTGGTCAGGACGGCGAACGAGACGCCGCGGGCGTTGAGGTAGGCGGCGTCGTCCAGATGCCAGGCCGTGGTGGTGCAGCCCTCGCACTGTCCCTGGTGCGGCGCTCCGTCGTACCACATGTGCTTGTAGACCACGAGCTCGTCGCGGCCCTGGAACAGGTCCAGGAAGGGGACCGGGCCGTCGGGCCCGACGACCTCGACCGTCCCGTCGAACTCCACCATCGGCAGCCTGCGCCGGGCCGCGGCGATCGCGTCGCCCTCGTGGGTGTGGGCCTTCTCGCGGACAAGCAGTTCGTCACGGGCGGTCTGCCAGGTGGCCAGATCGACCACGGGCGGGAGGCCGGGGCGCGGGGCCGTCGGTTCGTTCGGCGTGGCCGGGCCATCATTCGGTGTGGCCGGTCCATCGTTCGGCGCGGCCGGTCGATCGTTCGGCGTGGCCGGTCCGTCCGGGGTGGTCGTCATGGTGTCCTCCGCGGTGTGCGGTGTCTCGTGCCGGGCGCGCCGTCGTACGACGGCGCGATGACGGTCACCAGTAAGGACTCGCGGCCGGGCCGGAACTCATCGCCGCGGTGGGCGCTCCCGGCCGCGCTCAGTTCCCCGAAACCGCCCGTACCGCGACCGGAACCGAGTCGCCGCCGCTGATGAGTTCCAGGGTGAGACCGGCGGTGGCCGGGGTTTCGAGGAGTTCGGCGAGCACGGCGGCGACGTCGTCGCGCGGGACCGGGCCGCGGCCGGTGGCGGCGGCGAGGCGGACCGTGCCGGTTCCGGCGTCGTCGGTGAGGATGCCCGGGCGCAGGATGGTCCAGTCGAGCGCGGTCTGTGCCGTCACATACGCGTCGGCCTCGCCCTTCGCGCGCAGATAGGCGTCGAAGACCTCCTCGCCCCGGTGCTCCGGGTCGGCCCGCATGGCCGAGACCACCACATGCCGCCGGACTCCCGCCCGTACCGCGGCGTCCGCGAACAGCACGGCGGCGTCCCGGTCGACGGTCACCTTGCGCGCGGCCCCGCTGCCCGGTCCCGCGCCCGCGGCGAAGACCGCCGCGTCGGCGCCCCGGAGATGTCCGGTGACCTCGTCCAGCGACGCCGACTCCAGGTCGCAGACGAGCGGTTCGGCCCCCGCGGCCCGCAGGGCGTCGCCCTGTCCGGGCGTACGGATGAGCCCCGCCACCTCGTCACCGCGCGCGGCGAGCAGCCGCTCAAGCCGCAGCGCGATCTGACCATGACCTCCGGCGATGACAATGCGCATGACTCGACCGTACGACGGCCAGCGGCAGTTCGCCCGCGCGGCCGGACCCCTGCGCACGGGCCACGGCCGCCCGCACGCCACGGCCGCCCACACGGGCCACGGCTGCCCGCACGCCACAGCCGCCCGCACGCACCGACCTCCCACATCGGCGTACGAGGCGCACGAAGCGTACGAGGCACACCGGGTCAGCCCGGCGAACACACGACCTCGACGCGCCCCACCGCCCCACCACCCCACCGCAACGCCGCCCCACCCCCCACACCGCCCCACCCCCACGCCTTCAACAGCCTTGCCCCCGGCCTCGGTTGCCCCGCCCTACCTGCCCCCGCCGGCGTCCCCGTCCGCCCCCGCACCCCCGCTGCCCCCACCCCCGGGCACCCGCACCTGACGCGGCAGGTCGAAGCCCGCCGCCACCGCCGAGTCGCAGTACTCGCGCACCGCGCTGGTACGCGCCACGACGCGGCCGCGGTGGATGACGATGCGGCTGTACGCGAGGGACAGCGCGGCGGACAGGTCGGTGCCCCGGACGGCGAGGAGTTCGGCCGGGAAGCCCGGGGCGATCCGTACCTCCGGCAGGCCCAGGAGGGCTCGGGCGTCGGCCGAGACGGCCGCGTAGGCCGCCGCCGGGCTCAGCCCGTGCTGGGCGGCGAGCAGGAACGCGGCCTCCAGCGGGTCGCCCCGGCCGACCGGACGCGCGCTGTCCCGCAGCGCCCCGCTCCCGGCGGCCAGCCGCACCCCCGCCGCACCCAACAGCCGCACCGGCGCCACCACGGACGGCCCGAGCCCGCAGCACCGCCCGACCTGGACCTGACACTCCGCACCCGCCCCGCCGCCCCGACCGCCCTCACACTCCGCCCCCGAACCGCCTCGCCACCCCGCCATCCCGCATCCCCCCTGCGGAAGGCAGATCACCCCGACCCCCGCCCCGGCCAGCCGTTCCGCGACGCGCGCGGCGGACTCGTACGGCAGGCGGGAAAGGCCGCCGCAGGGGCCGACCGTGACCGCGACGCCGAGCTCGGACGCCAGCGTGGCCAGCCGGTCGAGGAGCTTCGGGGCGCCGCCGTCCAGGTGCAGGTCGACGGCGCAGCCGCAGTCCGCGGCGAGTTCGAGGAGGGCGGTGATGTGGCCCTCCGGGTCCGGGTCGAGGTCCGGGCAGCCGCCGACCGCGCTCGCCCCCATCCGGACCGCGTCCCGCAGCAGCGCCCGCCCCTCGGCCCCGTCCCGGCCGGTCAGCACGCCCGCCACCGCCACCGTCGTCAGCTCGCCGAGTCCGTGCAGCGAACGCCGGGCGCGGAGCAGGGCCTGGAGACCGGCGAGCCCGTGCGGCCCGCCGACGCGTACGTGCGAGCGCATCGCCGTCGCCCCGTGGCCGAGCTGGAGCAGTGCCGCCTCGGTCGCTCGCCGCTGGATGTCGCCGGGCTGGTACGCGGGACCGGGCAACGGGCAGGCGCCGCCCGCCGGTTGGGACGAACCCTCCGCCCTCCCGCGACCGCTCCCCGCCCCATCCCCCTCCGCCGTCAGCGCCACGTCGAAGTGGGCGTGCGGTTCCACCGGGGCGGGGAGGAGGAGGTGGCCGTGCAGGTCGATGCGGGTGGCGGGGGTGGGGGCGGGGCGGGCGCCGGCGGGGGTGACGGCCGTGATGCGGCCCGCGTTCAGCCGTACGTCCACGGTCCGGCCGTCGGTCAGGCGCGCACCGCAGAGCACCAGTGAGGCGGGCTCGGACCTGCCGTCGCCGGGGCGCGGGCCCCGTGAGGACGGCTGCTGCGGCTGGCTGTCGGGCATCGCGCTCCAGAGCTCGTACGGCACTCGGCCCTGAGGACTCGTACGGCGCACGGCGCGTGGTCCGGCGCACGGGCGCGGGGGAGGGCGCCCATTCCGTGCAAGATCACTCAGCGTGACCCGAGCCTAGGACCGGGCCGGGCGGCGGGGGCGGAAGAGGGCAATAGTCGTACCGGTGTGGTGCGACGGTCCGGGCGGGCGCACGAGGGCTCTCGCGGATGCTTCGCAAGCGGTGCGACGGGTGGTCGCGGACGGCGTGCGCGGAGCGGTGGCCGGTGCCCTGTCGTGGCCGCCGGGGCGCCCGGGGCGGGGGTGAACGAGACCTGAACGGTCGCCGGAACATGCGAGGCCGCCCGCCCTGAAACGGATTTGGGCGAACGGGCGGCGAGCGTGTAATGTCTTCATCGCTCGCCCCAATAGCTCAGTCGGCAGAGCGTCTCCATGGTAAGGAGAAGGTCAACGGTTCGATTCCGTTTTGGGGCTCTGATGCAGTGAGAATTCCCGTCTCGTACGGGGGTCCGCATCGCATCGCAGCGGTGTAGCTCAGTCGGTAGAGCAAGCGGCTCATAATCGCTGTGTCACCGGTTCAAGTCCGGTCACCGCTACTCTCGGTAGCCGATTGTGGGCTCGGTCCTTCGATCGGCTACTCTTCTTTGCGTTAAAACATCTGTCCATCAGTTCGTCCTAGGAGCACTCACGTGGCTGCCACCGACGTCCGCCCGAAGATCACGCTGGCCTGCGTGGAGTGCAAGGAGCGGAACTACATCACCAAGAAGAACCGGCGTAACGACCCGGACCGTCTTGAGATGAAGAAGCACTGCCCGCGCTGCAACGCGCACACCGCGCACCGCGAGACGCGATAAAAACAGGCTCGATCGCGAGGCCGTCCCCGCACAGGGGGCGGCCTCGCGGCGTTCTCCCCGCGCGTGATACCAAGCGTCCGGGACGCTTCGCCGCCCGCCTCCGACACGGTCGCCGCCCGGCAACCCCGGTCCGGTACACAGGTCCTCGAGGCAGGCCCGTCGTTTGCCCCGAACTGTCTGTGACTCCCAGGAGGTGCCGAGCCGATGGCGCTCGATCAGTCCTTCGTCGGGCGGACGTATCCGCCCGCCGACTCCTACGAGGTCGGCCGCGAGAAGATCCGCGAGTTCGCCCTGGCCGTGGGCGACGGCAATCCCGCGTACACGGACCCGGAGGCGGCGAAGGCGCTCGGCTACGCCGATGTCATCGCCCCGCCGACCTTCTCGTTCGCCATCGCCTTCGCCGCCGCCCGCCGCGTGGTCGACGACCCGGCGCTCGGGCTCGACTACGACCGGGTGGTGCACGGCGACCAGAAGTTCGCGTACACCAGGCCGGTACGGGCCGGTGACCGGCTGAGGGTCACCTCCACCATCGAGGCGATCAAGTCCCTCGCGGGCAACGACATCGTGGACGTCCGCGGCGAGATCGAGGACGAGTCCGGCGAGCACGTGGTCACCACCTGGATCAAGCTCGTCTCGCGGGCGAAGGAGGACGCGGCATGACCACGGCAGCGAAGATCGCGTACGCGGACGTCGAGACCGGGACCGAGCTTCCCGCGCAGACCTTCCACGTCACCCGCGAGACCCTGGTGCGCTACGCGGGCGCCTCCGGCGACTTCAACCCCATCCACTGGAACGAGAAGTTCGCGCGCGAGGTCGGCCTGCCCGACGTCATCGCGCACGGCATGTTCACCATGGCCGAGGCCGCCCGTGTGGTCACCGACTGGATCGGCGACCCGGGCGCGCTCGTCGAGTACGGCGTCCGCTTCACCAAGCCCGTGGTCGTGCCCAACGACGACGAGGGCGCCACCATCGAGGTCAGCGCCAAGGTCGCGGCCAAGCTCGACGACAACCGGGTGCGGGTCGACCTGACCGCGATGTCCGGCGGACAGAAGGTCCTCGGCATGGCGCGCGCCGTCGTGCGCCTGGCCTGACCGGGGGACCTGGCTACGCCAAGAGGTTCGGGGGCGCTCGCTGTCGGCGGGCGCCCCTTTTTGCTGCCGGGCGGAGTCGGGCAACGGGCTTCGGTGGATAGGGACTTGCTTAGTTAGTGATTGGCCACTAACTTTCTCTTCATGGTCAGGATGAGTGCAGAGGAGCGGCGGGCCGCGGTGATCGCCGCGGCCGTCGAGGAGTTCGCGCGGACCGGTTACCGGGGGACGTCCACCGAGGTCATCGCCCGGCGGGTCGGCGTCTCGCAGCCGTACCTCTTCCGGCTCTTCCCGAACAAGCAGGCCATCTTCCTTGCCGCGGTGGAGAGTTGCCTGGAGAAGATGCGCGGCGTCATGGTGCGGGCCGGCGAAGGCGTGGAGGGTGTCGAGGCCGTCGAGGCGATGGGGGCGGCGTACCAGACCCTGATCGCCGAGGATCCCGCGGTGCTCGACATTCAGCTCCAGCTCTTCGCCGCCGCTGCCGCCGCCCGGGTCTCGGGCGACGAGGAGTTCGCGGCGGCGGTCCGGCGCAAATGGCTGGAGGTCTGGGACGCCATGCACCTGGCCCTCGGCGCTGACATCGAGGAGACCACCACCTTCATGGCGTACGGAATGCTCGTCAACGTCCTTCGTGCGATGGGCTTTCCGCCCGATCACCGCGTCTGGGACGGGATCTACGAGAAGGCCCGCCCGGTCGGTGACGTCGGCTGAGTGGTGGGTGCGGCCTGTCGGGTCGTGCCGTGCCGTGTCACGTTCCGCATCCGCCGTACCTACTGCTGTCCGCGAAAGTTAGTGATCAATAACTAATTGCCGTCGCCTGTTCCCGCCGCGTCGTACGCACCCGGCGAGCCAGGCACCCGCCACGCAAGTCCCGTGAATCACAGCTCACTTGGGGGAGTTATGCACAGCACCGACGACAGCAGTACTGACGACAGCAGCACCGACGACAGTGCGAGCGCAGGGCCCGACCGTGCGCGCGCCATATGGGCGCTGGTCATCACCAGCGCCGCCGGATTCATGGCGGCCCTCGACAACCTCGTCGTCACCACCGCCCTGCCTTCGCTGCGCAAGGACCTCGGAGGCTCGCTCGACGACCTCGAATGGACCGTCAGCGCCTATACGTTGACCTTCGCCGCGCTGCTGATGTTCGGTGCCGCGCTCGGTGACCGGTTCGGGCGCAGGCGGCTCTTCCTCGCCGGGCTCTCCGTCTTCACCGCGGCCTCCGCGGCGGCGGCCCTGTCGGACGGCATCGGGGAACTGATCGCGGCGCGTGCCGTGCAGGGCGTCGGCGCGGCCGTGATGATGCCGCTCACCCTCACCCTGCTCACCGCGGCCGTCCCGGCGGCCCGGCGCGGCGCCGCGCTCGGCATCTGGAGCGCCTGCCAGGGGCTCGCGGTGGCCTGCGGCCCGCTCATCGGCGGCGGTCTGACCGAACACATCTCCTGGCACTGGATCTTCTGGCTCAACGTCCCGATCGGCCTGCTCCTGCTCCCGCTCGCCCGGCTCCGGCTCGCCGAGTCCCACGCGCCCGGCGCCCGCCTCGACCCGGTCGGCACGGTGCTCGCCAGCGGCGGTCTGTTCGGGATCGTGTACGGGCTGGTGCGCACCTCCAGCCACCCGTGGAGCGAGAGCCTGGTGCTGCTCAGCCTGTTCTCCGGGGCCGCGCTCCTGGTCGCCTTCGTCCTGCACGAGCAGCGCACGCGGCGCCCCATGCTGCCGATGCGGCTGTTCCGCAGCCGTGCCTTCAGCGGCGTCAACGCCGCGAGCCTGCTGATGTACGTCGGCATGTTCGGCTCGATCTTCCTGCTCAGCCAGTTCATGCAGGTGGTGGGCGGGCACTCGCCCACCGAGGCCGGGCTGCGGATGCTGCCGTGGACCGGCGTACCGATGCTCGTCGCCCCGCTCGCGGGCATCCTCTCGGACCGCATCGGCGGCCGCCCGGTGGTCGCGCTCGGCCTGACCCTCCAGGCCGCCGGACTCGCGCTGTACGCCATGGTCGCCGCCACCGATGTGTCGTACGCGGCCCAACTGCCCGCCCTGATCATCAGCGGCGTCGGCATGGCGCTGTACTTCGCGCCCGCCGCGCACCTGGTGATGTCCAGCGTGAGCACCGGGGAACAGGGCATCGCCTCCGGCGCCAACAACGCCCTGCGCGAGGTCGGCGGCGCGCTCGGCATCGCCGTACTCGCCTCCGTCTTCTCCGCCCGGGGCGGGTACCGCGACCCGCAGGACTTCGTCGACGGGCTCGTGCCCGCGCTGTGGATCGGTTCGGGGGTCGTGCTTCTCGGCGCGGTCGCGGCGCTGCTGATGCCGCGCGGCGCCGGGCTGGACAAGGACGGGCAGTTCGGCGGGCAGCCCGGGAACGGACCGGAGGCCGGGCGCGGGGCCGCGCTGCCGGAGCGTGCCGGAGCCGGGGTCTGAGCGGACGCCCCGACGGTCCGTGGCCGGGCAACCGTGCCACGGACCGTAGGCTTGGGCCGTGCAGGAACTCCATGACGCCCCGCTCGCCCCGCTGACCACCTTCCGGCTCGGCGGTCCCGCGACCCGCCTGGTCACCGCCACCACGGACGCCGAGGTGACCGAGACCGTCCGGCGCGCCGACGCCGAGGGCACCCCGCTGCTCCTGATCGGCGGCGGCAGCAATCTGGTCATCGGGGACAAGGGCTTCGAGGGCACCGCGCTGCGCATCGCCACCCGCGGCTTCGAACTGCGCGGCACCGAGCTGGAGTTGGCCGCCGGTGAGGTCTGGACGGACGCCGTCGCGCGTACCGTCGAGGCCGGTCTCGCCGGAATCGAGTGCCTGGCCGGTATCCCCGGTTCGGCGGGCGCGACCCCGATCCAGAACGTGGGCGCGTACGGCCAGGAGGTCTCCTCGGTGATCACCGAGGTGATCGCGTACGACCGCCGGACGCACGAAACGGTCACGCTGACGAACGAAGAGTGCCGGTTCGCCTACCGCCACAGTCGCTTCAAGGCCGAACCCGACCGTTTCGTCGTCCTCAGGGTGCGCTTTTCGCTCAGTGACGAAGCGGGTCTGTCAGCACCGGTCAAATACGCGGAGACCGCCCGCGCCCTCGGCGTCGGGACCGGCGACCGCGTCCCGCTGGAGGACGCCCGCAGGACCGTGCTCGCCCTGCGTGCGGGCAAGGGCATGGTGCTCGACCCCGAGGACCACGACACCTGGTCGGCCGGGTCCTTCTTCACCAACCCGATCCTGGACGAGGCGGGCTTCGCCCTCTTCCGGCGCCGGGTGGCCGAGCGCCTCGGCCCGGACACCGAGCCGCCCGCGTACCCGGCCGGGCAGGGCCGCACCAAGACCTCCGCGGCCTGGCTGATCGACCGGGCCGGTTTCACCAAGGGCTACGGCGAGGGCCCCGCCCGTATCTCCACCAAGCACACCCTCGCCCTCACCAACCGCGGCTCCGCGACCACCGAGGACCTGCTCACCCTCGCCCGCGAAGTGGTGGCCGGGGTCCACGCGGCCTTCGGCATCACCCTCGTCAACGAGCCGGTGACGGTCGGCGTCGAGATCTGACACCGGCGCGCGCCCAGGGGCCCCGCGCGGTACGCGGCTTCCGCTCAGTACACGACTCAGTACGCGACCCCGACCGGCTTCCGCAGCGTCGTCGTGTCGTCGATCAGGGCCAGCATCGCGTGCGCCACGTCCGCCCGGCCGATGGTGCGCGCGCTCGGCGGATTGGCGCCGACCACCTTGCGGTAGCTGCCGCTGAGCGGGCTGTCGAGCAGGCGCGGTGGGCGTACGCACGTCCAGTCCGCGGCACTGGACGCCAACTCGGCCTCCATCCGGGCCAGATCGGCGTAGGTGGCCCGGAGCACCGACCTGATCACCTTCAGCGCGAGCCGGTCCTGGAGCGGCTGGCCCGCGGGCGCCTCGCCCACCGGCACCGCGCTGACGACGAGCAGCCGCCCCCGGCCCTCCGCCTCCATCGCGGCGAGGACGCTGCGGGTGAGGCGGGTGACGACGCCCGCGCTCGCGTCCCGGCGGCTGCGCGCGCCGAGCCCGGACAGCACCGCGTCGCTCCCGGCGACCGCGGGCCGCAGCGCCTCGGGGTCCGACAGGTCCGCGCGTACGAGTTCGAGTCGCGGCGTGCCGCTCGCGAGCTTCGAGGGATCGCGTACGACCGCCGTCACCTTGTGGCCCGCGGTCAGCGCCTGCCGCACGATCTCCCGGCCGACTCCGCCCGTGGCTCCGAACACCGTGAGCCGCATCGGTGCACCTCCAGCTCTCGTGAGAGCTCCGGCGGGAGCACTCATGACCGTTGATGACAGTTCTTGGACGACTCCGCGAGCGTGATTGTGACAACCCCTGAGAAGTATGTGCGGGAGCACGCGTCGGGTGAGTGAATACTTACCCACCGAGCGGGAGCCTACCGGGGGCCATCTCCGTACGATCCGCCGGTGTGTCCGCGGAACCGGCCGCGCGCCGGATACCGTCTGTCGTCCCGTCCGCCACCGCAATACGGGAGCCCCGGGCCTCCCATCGGCCCGGACCCACTGCCCGCCGTCACCGCCCGGAAGGAAGTCAGCGACCCCATGCCGCAGCAGCCGACCAGGCTCCGCATCCTCGACGCGGCGCACGAGCTGATGCTCCGCCTCGGCCTCGCCCGCGTCACCACCAAGGAGATCGCGAAGGCGGCGGGCTGTTCCGAGGCGGCGTTGTACAAGTACTTCCCGAGCAAGGAGGAGCTGTTCATCAGCGTCCTCACCGAACGCCTGCCCCGGCTCGGCCCGCTGCTCGACGAACTCGTCGCCGCCCCGCCGGAACGCTCCGTCGAGGGCAACCTCATCGAGATCGCCCGGCAGGCCGCGCTCTTCTACCGCCAGAGCTTCCCGATCGGCGCCTCGCTCTACGCCCAGACCCAGCTCAGGGAGCGGCACACCGAGGCCATGCGCGCACTGGGCGCCGGACCGCACCGCCCCATCGAGGGCCTGGCCGCCTACCTAGGCGCCGAGCAGCGCGCGGGCCGCATCCGCCCCGACGCCGACCCGCACGCCGCCGCCTCGCTGCTGCTCGGCGCCTGCGCCCACCGCGCCTTCGTCTACGACATGACCGAGACCGGCGAACCCCCGCAGTCCCTCGACGAGTTCGCGGCGGGCCTGGCCCGCACCCTGCTCGCCGGAATCGCCTGAGGCCAGGACTCCGGCCCCGGCTCACGCCGTGAGCCGGGTGGCCGCCCTCACTCCGTGAGCCAGGCGTCCACTCCCGCGAGCAGCCGCTCGCGATGCTCCTCGGGCGCCATCGACGCGCGGATCGACTGCCGTGCCAGCTCGGCCAGTTCGGCGTCCTCGAAGTCGTGGTGGCGCCGGGCGATCTCGTACTGCGCGGTCAGCCGCGAGCCGAACAGGAGCGGGTCGTCGGCGCCCAGCGCCATCGGCACCCCGGCCTCGAACAGGGTGCGCAGGGGTACGTCCCCGGGCTTCTCGTAGACGCCGAGGGCGACATTGGAGGCCGGGCACACCTCGCAGGTGATCTCGCGGTCGGCGAGCCGCTTCAGCAGACGCGGGTCCTCGGCGGCGCGCACCCCGTGCCCGATCCGCCCGGCGTGCAGGTCGTCCAGGCAGTCGCGTACCGAGGAGGGCCCCGTCAGTTCGCCGCCGTGCGGCGCGGAGAGCAGTCCGCCCTCGCGCGCGATGGCGAAGGCACGGTCGAAGTCCCGTGCCATACCCCGGCGTTCGTCGTTCGAGAGACCGAAGCCGACCACCCCGCGGTCGGCGTAACGCACCGCGAGCCGGGCCAGGGTGCGCGCGTCCAGCGGGTGCTTCATCCGGTTCGCGGCCACCAGTACGCGCATCTGGAGCCCGGTGTCGCGGGAGGCCGTCTCGACCGCGTCCAGGATGACCTCCAGCGCCGGGATGAGCCCGCCGAGCCGCGGCGCGTACGAGGTCGGGTCGACCTGGATCTCCAGCCAGCCGGAGCCGTCCGCCAGGTCCTCCTCGGCCGCCTCGCGCACCAGCCGCTGGATGTCCTCGGGCGCACGCAGACAGGACCGGGCCGCGTCGTACAGGCGCTGGAAGCGGAACCAGCCGCGCTCATCGGTGGCGCGCAGCTTGGGCGGCTCGGGATCGCGCAGGGCCTCCGGCAGGTGGACGCCGTACTTCTCGGCCAGCTCCAGCAGCGTCGTGTGCCGCATGGAGCCGGTGAAGTGCAGATGCAGATGCGCCTTCGGCAACTTGCCGAGATCACGGCCGGACGCCGTGCGCGGAGGGACGTCGGGAAGTTCTCGTACACGCTCCATCCCAGGATCTTGCCGTATGCCCGCGGCACATCGGTAGCCGAGTTCACCGTTTGTGTGCCCGAGAGCACGTGTGTGCGCCTTCGCCCTCGGACGCGCGTACGGTCAACTCCCCGCTCCCACAAGCGATTTGGTACGACGACGGGGCCGCCCCTCCGGTCGGAGGAGCGGCCCCGTCGTGGTGGCCGGACGCGGGGGCGGGATCAGTCCCGGGCCTCCGCGAGCAGCTTCTGGATCCGCGAGACACCCTCGACCAGGTCCTCGTCGCCCAGCGCGTAGGACAGACGCAGGTAGCCCGGCGTACCGAAGGCCTCGCCCGGCACCACCGCGACCTCGACCTCGTCCAGGATGAGCGCGGCCAGCTCCACCGAGCTCTCGGGGCGCTTGCCGCGGATCTCCTTGCCGAGCAGACCCTTGACCGAGGGGTACGCGTAGAAGGCGCCCTCCGGCTCGGGGCACACCACGCCGTCGATCGCGCTCAGCATCTCCACGATCTTGCGGCGGCGCCGGTCGAAGGCCTCACGCATGGTGTCGACCGCGGCCAGGTCGCCGGAGACGGCGGCGAGCGCGGCGGCCTGCGCGACGTTGGAGACGTTGGAGGTGGCGTGCGACTGGAGGTTGGTCGCCGCCTTGACCACGTCCTTCGGGCCGATGATCCAGCCCACCCGCCAGCCGGTCATCGCGTACGTCTTGGCGACACCGTTGACCACGATGCACTTGTCGCGCAGCTCGGGCAGCACCGCCGGGAGCGAGGTGAACTTCGCGTCGCCGTAGACCAGGTGCTCGTAGATCTCGTCCGTCATCACCCACAGGCCGTGCTCCACGGCCCAGCGCCCGATGGCCTCGACCTCGGCCTCCGGGTACACGGCCCCGGTCGGGTTGGACGGCGAGACGAACAGGACGACCTTCGTACGCTCGGTGCGCGCGGCCTCCAGCTGCTCGACGGAGACCCGGTAGCCGGTGGTCTCGTCGGCGGTGACCTCGACCGGCACGCCGCCCGCGAGCCGGATCGACTCGGGGTAGGTGGTCCAGTACGGGGCGGGCACGATGACCTCGTCGCCCGGGTCGAGGATGGCGGCGAAGGCCTCGTAGATGGCCTGCTTGCCGCCGTTGGTGACGAGCACCTGCGAGGCGTCGACCTCGTAGCCGGAGTCGCGCAGCGTCTTCGCCGCGATCGCCGCCTTGAGCTCCGGCAGCCCGCCGGCCGGGGTGTAGCGGTGGTACTTCGGGTTCTTGCACGCCTCGATGGCGGCCTCGACGACATAGTCGGGGGTCGGGAAGTCGGGTTCCCCCGCGCCGAAGCCGATGACCGGACGACCGGCCGCCTTGAGGGCCTTGGCCTTGGCATCGACGGCGAGGGTGGCGGACTCGGAGATCGCACCGACGCGGGCGGAGACCCTGCGCTCGGTGGGTGAGGTTGCAGCACTCATGAAGGACATGCTTCCAGACGGTGAACGCCGCCGACACAGGCATTCCGCACAACGAACACCCGTGCGCTCGAGCGATCAAGGTGCCCGCCCCGTCGCACCGCGGGACTTTCTGTTCGACGTGCGCCCGTGAAACACGTACACTCATGCCTCGTTGGCCTTCAGCCGCCGCTGATCCACAAAGAATCCGGAGCGATCCGGACGGCGTGGAATGATGCGGTAGGTTGAGGGAAATCAAAGGGTCGTAGCTCAATTGGTAGAGCACTGGTCTCCAAAACCAGCGGTTGGGGGTTCAAGTCCCTCCGGCCCTGCTACACACTCCGCGAGGATGTGTGCGCATGTACGTACTGCACCGCCGTGCGGCTCGACCGGGCGCGGCACGGCCACGACCCGGGAATCAGGTGAGGACGAGTGACGGACGCCGTGGGCTCCATCGACAAGCCTGATGCTCAGGACGAGGCTGCCGAGTCCAAGAAGTCACGCAAGGGCGGCAAGCGCGGCAAGAAGGGCCCGCTGGCGCGGCTCGCACTCTTCTACCGCCAGATCGTCGCGGAACTCCGCAAGGTCGTCTGGCCGTCCCGGAGCCAGCTGACGACATACACCACCGTGGTGATTGTCTTCGTTGTCATCATGATCGGTCTCGTGACCGTGATTGACTATGGGCTTGACGAGGTCGCGAAGTACGTCTTCGGCTGAGCCGCCGAAAGCGAAGGACGCCGTCCCTGGCGTCCCTATTCGCGCGTTCCACCACTCTGTATCCAGGAAGAAGCAGCCACAGTGTCTGACCCGAACCTGAACGACGCCGCTGAGTCTGTGGGCGAGAGCTTCGAGTCCGCTGAGGACGAGCGGGACATCGTCGAGGCCGCGGACGAGGACCAGGCAGAGGCAGCCGACGCCGCCGCGGGCGCACCGGCCGAAGAAGAGGCCGTACACGTCGAGGACGAGGCCACGGCCGAGGTCGAGGCCGCGGAGGACGAGACCACCGAGGACGAGAACACCGAGACCGCCGAGGACGACGACGCCGAAGAGGCCGAGTCCGAGGAGGCCGCCGAGGGTGAGTCCGAGGAGACCGACGAGGAAGAGCCCGCCGAGGAGGCCGAGCCGGTCGACCCGGTCGCGGCCCTGCGTGAGGAACTCCGCACCCTGCCCGGCGAGTGGTACGTGATCCACACCTACGCCGGTTACGAGAACCGCGTGAAGACCAACCTGGAGCAGCGCGCCGTCTCGCTGAACGTCGAGGACTTCATCTTCCAGGCCGAGGTGCCGCAGGAAGAGGTCGCCCAGATCAAGAACGGCGAGCGCAAGACGATCCGTCAGAACAAGCTGCCCGGCTATGTGCTGGTCCGCATGGACCTGACCAACGAGTCCTGGGGCGTCGTCCGCAACACCCCCGGCGTCACCGGCTTCGTGGGCAACGCCTACGACCCGTACCCGCTGACCCTGGACGAGATCGTCAAGATGCTCGCCCCCGAGGCCGAGGAGAAGGCGGCCCGCGAGGCGGCCGAGGCCGAGGGCAAGCCGGCGCCGCAGCGCAAGGTCGAGGTCCAGGTCCTGGACTTCGAGGTGGGCGACTCGGTCACCGTCACCGACGGCCCGTTCGCCACCCTCCAGGCCACGATCAACGAGATCAACGCCGACTCGAAGAAGGTCAAGGGCCTCGTGGAGATCTTCGGCCGCGAGACCCCGGTCGAGCTGAGCTTCGACCAGATCCAGAAGAACTGACCCCTCAGGTCCGGTTCGCAGACACCGCCCGCCGGGCCCGGTCTCCTCGTCTCGTACGAGGGGCCGGGCCCGGCGGCGTTCGTACGGGGGCGTGCGCGCTGTTCGTACGGGGCTGTGCGCACGGGCGTGTGCGCGGGGGAGCGCACGGCCGCGCGTGGAGCGGGAACGGTGGTTCGGTGGGCGACTCGATCGGGTGATGTGTGAGGTGCGGCACAACCATCGAGGGGGGACGCGGGTCTGACTTGGTGACCGAATCGCGTTAACAGTTTCCTTTGCGGTGATGTGTATCGACCTGCCCTGAATTAAGGGGAGTTGATCGTGTCGCCACGTGAGGTCGCCACGTGATTCGGGCCGACATTCGCCGAGCTAGGGGGACATCCCATGCGTGCTCGCACCACCGTCATCTCCGCGATCGCCTGTACCGCGGCCCTTCTCGTACCGGCCTCCTCGGCCTTCGCGGGCACCGGACCTTCGCCCTCGCCCGACAAGCAGCGGCAGTCCAGGTCCACCGCGCCGTCCGCGGCCGGCAACCCGCTCAGCGCCCGGGCCCAGGCGGCCGGGGTCTGCGCGGACGCCCGGCAGATCGGCACCACCGCGTACATCGACAAGGGCGGTCAACACGTCGCCTCCGTCAAGCAGTTCTACTCGTCCGACTGCAACCGCAACTACAGCTACGTCTGGGTCTGGCAGGCCTACCGGGACAAGGTCAAGGACTACGACGTCAGTACGGCCGTCTACAGCTACAGCGACGACCTGCGGCACGGGGAGCGGTCCTGGGTGAACACCAACGTCGCCGAGTTCTGGTCCGACCCCGCCGCGACCGCCAGCCACTGCACGGCGGGCGTCGGCACCCTGCGCGCCCCCGGTGAGCCGCTGCCGGGCCAGGCGGCGTCCAGCAAGGTCTGCTGACCAGCGCGAACACCTGTCGATCGGCAGCGCGAACAGCGCGGGCCGGGCGGTCCTCAGGGGCCGTCCGGCCTGCTCGTTTTTGGCCCAGCGTCGCGAACCGTTATCGTTGTGCGGTATGCCTCCATCCGGATGACCGGATGCGGGCAGTCTCACTCTCACTAGGACCCGGAGAGAGCTAATGCCTCCCAAGAAGAAGAAGGTCACGGGGCTGATCAAGCTCCAGATCCAGGCCGGTGCCGCGAACCCGGCTCCGCCGGTCGGCCCCGCGCTGGGTCAGCACGGCGTCAACATCATGGAGTTCTGCAAGGCCTACAACGCCGCGACCGAGTCGCAGCGTGGCTGGGTCATCCCGGTGGA
Source organism: Streptomyces sp. NA04227 (assembly GCF_013364195.1). Taxonomy (NCBI): domain Bacteria; kingdom Bacillati; phylum Actinomycetota; class Actinomycetes; order Kitasatosporales; family Streptomycetaceae; genus Streptomyces; species Streptomyces sp. NA04227. The sequence goes on from NZ_CP054918.1 coordinate 5,041,514, forward strand.
GATCACGGTCTACGAGGACCGTTCCTTCACCTTCATCACCAAGACCCCGCCGGCCGCGAAGATGATCCTCAAGGCCGCGGGCGTGGAGAAGGGCTCCGGCGAGCCGCACAAGACCAAGGTCGCCAAGATCACCCAGGCGCAGGTCCGCGAGATCGCCACCACCAAGATGCCCGACCTCAACGCCAACGACCTCGACGCCGCGTCGAAGATCATCGCCGGTACCGCCCGCTCCATGGGCATCACCGTCGAGGGCTGACACACCCCGTACGACCTTGTGGCAGGGCCGAGCGCGGCCCGGACCACGACTCCCTTTTCCGCCGGTGCGGCGCGGCCGCCCGGTGCACTACCTCAGGAGCAGAAGTGAAGCGCAGCAAGAACCTCCGCGCTGCGGACGCCAAGATCGACCGGGAGAAGCTGTACGCCCCGCTCGAGGCCGTCCGCCTCGCCAAGGAGACCTCCTCGGCCAAGTTCGACGCCACCGTCGAGGTCGCCTTCCGTCTGGGTGTCGACCCGCGCAAGGCCGACCAGATGGTCCGTGGCACCGTGAACCTCCCGCACGGCACCGGTAAGACCGCCCGGGTCCTGGTCTTCGCGACCGGTGACCGTGCCGAGGCCGCGCGTGCCGCGGGCGCCGACATCGTCGGCGCCGACGAACTGATCGACGAGGTCTCCAAGGGCCGCCTGGACTTCGACGCCGTCGTCGCCACCCCGGACCTCATGGGCAAGGTCGGCCGCCTCGGCCGCGTGCTCGGTCCGCGTGGTCTGATGCCGAACCCGAAGACCGGCACGGTGACCCCCGACGTCACCAAGGCCGTGAACGACATCAAGGGCGGCAAGATCGAGTTCCGCGTCGACAAGCACTCGAACCTGCACTTCATCATCGGCAAGGCGTCCTTCGACGACACCAAGCTGGTGGAGAACTACGGTGCGGCTCTGGAGGAGATCCTCCGTCTGAAGCCGTCCGCCGCCAAGGGCCGCTACATCAAGAAGGCCGCCCTCAGCACCACCGTGGGCCCGGGCATCCCGCTCGACCCGAACCGCACCCGCAACCTCCTCGTCGAGGAGGACCCGGCCGCCGTCTGAGCCCTGGCTCAGTTCCGGCAGTCGCTCCCTCAGCGCACGCGCTGTGGGACGGGCCCCGCACTTCGTACTTCCGGTACGAGGGCGGGGCCCGTTCCCGTTTCCGGGGCCGTACGAGAGTTCCGGCCGCGGTGGCGCGAACCCGCCTGTGACCTTTGCGTACCCGAGGCGTGGGGAATCTGTGTGCGGCCCTGGTCAGCGGTCGGGTAATGTCCCCTCCGAAGTGCTGATTTGAGTTCCTCTTTGCACTTCTTCGGATCATTTCTCTTCGATTGCCCGGATCAGGCAGGTCCCTTGGGGGGAGTCACCTGTTTCCGGCCATGTGTTTCAGGGGTGGGGACGTGGCTTCAGCCATGCGTGCGGTACGGAAGAAGGCGGGCGTCGCCGTAGTGGCGGCGGCGCTGGTGTGCGGGGCGGCGGCGTGTTCGTCGTCCTCCGACAAGGACGGCAAGAGCGACGCCAAGGCCGAGGGCCGCAAGCAGGCGGAGGCCTCGCCCCGCCTGGCGCCCGCCGCGGCGGTCAAGAAGGCGACGGAGGCCAGCGAGAAGCTGACCTCCTTCCGCTACCGGGCCAAGGGCACCGTGCCCGGCGAGGGCAAGGTCCAGGCCGAGGCCGCGATGAGCATCGACCCGTTGCGCGTCAGCATGAAGGCGACGACCAGCGAGTCCGGGACGCCCGAGACCGGTGAGTTCCGGCTGATCGACGGCACGATGTACATCGGCAACGGCAAGCCCGACCCGGAGCTGGACAACAAGTCCTGGATCAAGATCTCCATGGACGAGAAGGAGCTCACCGAGGGCGAGGACGGCGTCTCCAACCAGGCCGAGAAGAACCCGGCCGCGGAGACCTCCTTCCTGAACGGCTCCAAGGACCTCAAGCTGGTCGGCACCGAGACGGTGGAAGGCGTCCGTACCCAGCACTACACGGGGACCGTGACCCTCGACCAGATGCGCGACTCCCTGAAGGGCACGAGCGGCCCGAAGCGCAAGAGCCGCGAGAAGAGCCTCAAGGAGTACGAGTCCATGGGGATCAAGACCTTCACCATGGACATGTGGGCCGACGAGGAGGACCACACCAAGCAGTTCCGGATGCGGGCCAAGGGCGCCAAGGGCCCGATGGACCTGACGATCACCTTCCTCGACTACAACAAACCGGTCGAGGTGAAGGCCCCGCCGGTCGCCGACACCTTCGACTTCGCCAAGGAGATGGAGGCCATGGGCGCCTCCTGACCGTGGCCGTCGTCCGCCCGCGCCCTTGGTGACGGGCGGACGACAGCCCGCACCAGGCGCGCTTTTCGGCCATGGGATCCGACGGCTCCGCAACCGCCCGGCGGTGCGGGGCCGTCTGGTTCCCGGGACCGGTCCGAGACCTCATGTACTAGCGTGCAGAGGCTCAGAAATCTGGGATTCACAGGGGTGGGAAATGAAGAGCGTGAACGTACGCCGTCTCGGTATATCGGTGGCCGTGGTCGCGGCCCTCACATCGGTCGCCGCCTGCGGTGACTCCGACGACAAGAAGGACGACAAGGCGGTCGCGAGCCCGCAGGCCTCCGGCAAGACCGACGGCTCGGACTCCGAGGGCAACAACGCCCCCAACGCCATGACGGCCCTGCGCTCGGTGGAGGAGTCCACCGACGCCGCGGAGAGCTCCGAGGTCGACGCCTCGATGTCGCTCGGCAACGTCCTGTCGATGACCTCCAAGGGCGAGCTGTCCTGGGAGGACGGTCCGACGGGCAACATGACCATCACGTACACCGGTGGTCAGATGGCTCAGCAGATGCAGCAGGCGGGCTCCAGCTCGATCGAGGCCCGGTACCTGCCCGACGAGTACTTCGCGAAGATGGGCGACACCTTCGCCGCGCAGGCCGACGGCAAGCACTGGATCCACTACAGCTACGACGACCTGGAGGACCTGGTCGGCGGCTCCAGCGGCGCGTACATGAAGGACCAGCTCCAGAACTCCACGCCGAACCAGTCGGTGAAGCTGCTGCTCGCCTCCGGCGACGTGCGCAAGGTCGGCGAGGAGAAGGTGCGCGGCGAGCAGACCACGCACTACAGCGGCACCGTCGAGGTGGCCGACCTGGCGGCGAAGAACTCCAACCTGAGCGCCGACCAGCTCGCCGACCTCAAGAAGCAGCTCCAGGCCTCCGGTATCACCACCGAGACCATCGACATCTGGGTCAACGACGAGAACCTGATGGTCAAGAAGGTCGAGAAGGCCGACACCGCCCAGGGCGCGCTGAACTCCACCGCCTACTACAGCAACTACGGAATCCACGTCACCTCCGAGGCCCCGCCGGCCGACGACACGGTCGACTTCCAGGAGCTCCTGAAGCAGCAGCCGCAGCAGTAAGGGCGGCGGGTACGGACCGGTTGCCGCGCCCCGGTGCGGTGACCGGTCCGTACGCCTTCCCGGCCTGCGGACTTGCGCGTGCGCGGGCTCCCGGGCGCGGATTTGCTTGCACGCGAGCCGTTCCCGTACTCTTCACCAGAAGCCAAAGACCGCTGGTCGTTTACCGGACTCTCAGCCGAGAGAACGGTGGCCGAAGGATCCGCTGAAATATGCGGGCGACCCGCGTAGGTGACTGTGGAAGCGCTCCCGGCCTCGATTCGATGAACGAATCCGGTACCGGTCGAGCTCACGCCCCGTGCACCTGCGCCGGGGCGTTTCGTTTTTCCCAGTCCTCCTTCGGGTCCGCGCGGTCGTATTCACCCGGAAGGAGGCCGAGGCTCATGGCGAGGCCCGACAAGGCTGCTGCGGTTGCCGAGCTGACGGACAAGTTCCGTAGCTCCAACGCCGCTGTGCTGACCGAGTACACCGGTCTCACCGTGGCGCAGCTCAAGGAGCTGCGCCGTTCGCTCGGTGAGAACGCTACGTACCGCGTGTCGAAGAACACGCTTTCCAAGATCGCGGCCAACGAGGCCGGGATCTCCACGCTCGACGACCTGTTCAAGGGCTCGACGGCGATCGCCTTCGTCACCGGTGACCCGGTGGAGTCGGCGAAGAGTCTCCGTGACTTCGCCAAGGACAACCCTGCCCTGGTCGTCAAGGGTGGCGTCATGGACGGCAAGCCGCTGTCCGCCGACGAGATCAAGAAGCTTGCGGACCTCGAGTCCCGCGAGGTTCTGCTCGCCAAGCTGGCGGGCGCCATGAAGGCCAAGCAGTCCTCCGCGGCCGCTGTCTTCCAGGCGCTCCCGTCGAAGTTCGTCCGCACCGCGGAAGCGCTTCGCGCCAAGAAGGACGAGCAGGGCGGTGCCGAGTAATTCGGCTCGCACATTGATCGTCGCCCGCTAGGGGCGACGGTCGACAGCGGGCCCGACGTACGCCCGCCTCACATGTACATCCGGCACCAGCCGAATTAGTGGAAGGACCGCCCATCATGGCGAAGCTCAGCCAGGAAGACCTGCTCGCCCAGTTCGAGGACATGACCCTCCTCGAGCTCTCCGGCTTCGTGAAGGCCTTCGAGGAGAAGTTCGACGTCACCGCTGCCGCTCCGGCCGCCGTCGCCGTCGCGGGCCCGGGTGCCCCGGCCGCCGAGGCCGCTGCCGAGCAGGACGAGTTCGACGTCGTCCTCACCGGCGCCGGCGACAAGAAGATCCAGGTCATCAAGGTCGTGCGTGAGCTGACCTCGCTGGGTCTGAAGGAGGCCAAGGACCTCGTCGACGGCACCCCGAAGCCGGTCCTCGAGAAGGTCGACAAGGCCGCCGCGGAGAAGGCCGCCGAGGCCCTCAAGGGCGCCGGCGCCTCCGTCGAGGTCAAGTGACCTCACGAGTCCCCGTGACTCTTTCGTCCCGCCGCCGGGGCTCCCGGCTGTAACGGCAGGACCGCCAAGGGCGATCACCCATCAGGGTGGTCGCCCTTCGGCGTTGACGGGGCCGGGGGATCGGCATCCCTTGCGTGACGGGTTCCGGCGAGTAGGGTGATCTTCGCTCCGGCCCGCCGGGAGGCGAGGGCACACGGGGCGCCGCTCGGCAGTGACGAGCGCGGCATGCGGTTTGGCCTGGGGGCCCTTGACGAACCGGACGCGGCGCGCGATTCTCAGGACGCGTCGCCAGATCCGATTCTGATCCGAGGCATGGATCGGTGGCGAAGAGGGCAGTATCGATGTGCATCGAGGGCATGGCTTACCGCGAGTGATGAGAACAACGAGGGTCGTGGGGCACGTGATGGTCCCGGAAAACCCGGAGTGGACATCAGTGGGCCAAGTGGCTACACTGACCCTTTGCGCTGCCTGTTAGCTGCCTCCTGCCCGTCACCAGGGGCATGCCCGTGCTTGAGCACAGAGGAAAAAACCGGCCCTGACCTGGCCTTTCACCGGGTTGCTCCAGTTTTTCCGCTCTGAGTTCCCGCATGGGGCCGGTACGCGCGTAGTGAGTCCGAGCCCTCGGAAGGACCCCCTCTTGGCCGCCTCGCGCACTGCCTCGACCGCGAATACGAACAACGGCGCCAGCACCGCCCCGCTGCGCATCTCCTTTGCAAAGATCAAGGAGCCCCTCGAGGTTCCGAACCTTCTTGCTCTGCAGACCGAGAGCTTTGACTGGCTGCTCGGTAATGACGCGTGGAAGGCTCGTGTCGAGGCGGCTCTGGACAGTGGACAGGACGTCCCCACCAAGTCCGGTCTGGAGGAGATCTTCGAGGAGATCTCCCCGATCGAGGACTTCTCCGGGTCGATGTCCCTGACGTTCCGCGACCACCGCTTCGAGCCGCCGAAGAACAGCATCGACGAGTGCAAGGAGCGCGACTTCACGTTCGCCGCCCCGCTCTTCGTCACCGCCGAGTTCACCAACAATGAGACCGGCGAGATCAAGTCCCAGACGGTCTTCATGGGCGACTTCCCGCTCATGACGAACAAGGGCACCTTCGTGATCAACGGCACCGAGCGTGTCGTGGTCTCGCAGCTCGTCCGCTCGCCCGGTGTCTACTTCGATTCCAACATCGACAAGACCTCGGACAAGGACATCTTCACCGCCAAGATCATCCCGTCCCGGGGTGCCTGGCTGGAGATGGAGATCGACAAGCGCGACATGGTCGGTGTGCGTGTCGACCGCAAGCGCAAGCAGTCGGTCACCGTGCTGCTCAAGGCGCTCGGCTGGACCACCGAGCAGATCCTGGAGGAGTTCGGCGAGTACGAGTCGATGCGCGCCACCCTGGAGAAGGACCACACCCAGGGCCAGGACGACGCGCTCCTCGACATCTACCGCAAGCTGCGTCCGGGCGAGCCGCCCACCCGTGAGGCCGCGCAGACGCTGCTCGAGAACCTCTACTTCAACCCGAAGCGCTACGACCTCGCCAAGGTCGGCCGCTACAAGGTGAACAAGAAGCTGGGCGCCGACGCCCCGCTGGACGCCGGGATCCTGACCGTCGAGGACATCATCGCGACGATCAAGTACCTGGTGAAGCTGCACGCCGGTGAGACCGAGACGGTCGGCGACAGCGGCACCCAGATCGTCGTCGAGACCGACGACATCGACCACTTCGGCAACCGCCGCCTGCGCAACGTCGGCGAGCTGATCCAGAACCAGGTCCGTACGGGTCTCGCCCGTATGGAGCGCGTCGTGCGCGAGCGCATGACCACCCAGGACGTCGAGGCGATCACGCCGCAGACCCTGATCAACATCCGGCCGGTCGTCGCCTCCATCAAGGAGTTCTTCGGCACCAGCCAGCTGTCCCAGTTCATGGACCAGAACAACCCGCTGTCCGGGCTGACGCACAAGCGTCGTCTGTCCGCGCTCGGCCCGGGTGGTCTCTCCCGTGAGCGGGCCGGCTTCGAGGTCCGAGACGTGCACCCGTCCCACTACGGACGCATGTGCCCGATCGAGACGCCCGAAGGCCCGAACATCGGTCTGATCGGTTCGCTCGCCTCCTACGGCCGGGTCAACGCCTTCGGCTTCGTGGAGACCCCGTACCGCAGGGTCACCGACGGTGTCGTCACCGACGAGGTCGACTACCTGACCGCCGACGAGGAAGACCGCTTCGTCATCGCGCAGGCCAACGCGCCGCTCACCGAGGACCTGCACTTCGAGGAGTCCCGCGTCCTGGTCCGCCGCCGTGGCGGCGAGGTCGACTACGTCCCCGGCGACGACGTCGACTACATGGACGTCTCCCCGCGCCAGATGGTGTCCGTCGCGACCGCGATGATCCCCTTCCTGGAGCACGACGACGCCAACCGTGCCCTCATGGGCGCGAACATGATGCGCCAGGCCGTTCCGCTCATCAAGGCGGAGGCGCCGCTCGTCGGCACCGGCATGGAGTACCGCTGCGCCGTCGACGCCGGTGACGTCATCAAGGCCGAGAAGGACGGTGTCATCCAGGAGGTCTCGGCCGACTACGTCACCGTCGCCAACGACGACGGCACGTACACCACGTACCGCGTCGCCAAGTTCTCCCGCTCCAACCAGGGCACCTCGGTCAACCAGAAGGTCGTCGTCACCGAGGGCGACCGGGTCATCGAGGGCCAGGTCCTGGCCGACGGTCCCGCCACCGAGAACGGCGAGATGGCGCTCGGCAAGAACCTCCTCGTCGCCTTCATGCCGTGGGAGGGCCACAACTACGAGGACGCGATCATCCTGTCGCAGCGCCTCGTACAGGACGACGTCCTCTCCTCGATCCACATCGAGGAGCACGAGGTCGACGCCCGTGACACCAAGCTCGGCCCGGAGGAGATCACCCGGGACATCCCGAACGTCTCCGAGGAGGTCCTCGCCGACCTCGACGAGCGCGGCATCATCCGGATCGGTGCCGAGGTCATCGCCGGTGACATCCTCGTCGGCAAGGTGACCCCCAAGGGCGAGACCGAGCTGACCCCCGAGGAGCGCCTGCTGCGCGCGATCTTCGGTGAGAAGGCCCGTGAGGTCCGTGACACCTCGCTGAAGGTGCCGCACGGCGAGACCGGCAAGGTCATCGGCGTCCGCGTCTTCGACCGCGAGGAGGGCGACGAGCTTCCCCCCGGTGTGAACCAGCTGGTGCGCGTCTACGTCGCGCAGAAGCGCAAGATCACCGACGGTGACAAGCTCGCCGGACGCCACGGCAACAAGGGCGTCATCTCCAAGATCCTGCCGATCGAGGACATGCCGTTCCTGGAGGACGGCACCCCGGTCGACATCATCCTCAACCCGCTGGGTGTGCCGTCCCGAATGAACCCGGGACAGGTCCTGGAGATCCACCTCGGCTGGCTCGCCAGCCAGGGCTGGGACGTCTCCGGCCTCGCGGACGAGTGGGCCGAGCGCCTCCAGGCGATCGAGGCCGACCAGGTCGCGCCGCGCACCAACGTCGCGACCCCGGTCTTCGACGGCGCCCGCGAGGACGAGCTGGCCGGTCTGCTCGAGCACACCATCCCGAACCGCGACGGCGACCGCATGGTGCTGCCGTCCGGCAAGGCGAGGCTGTTCGACGGCCGCTCCGGCGAGCCGTTCCCGGACCCGATCTCCATCGGGTACATGTACATCCTCAAGCTGCACCACCTGGTCGACGACAAGCTGCACGCCCGCTCGACCGGTCCGTACTCCATGATCACCCAGCAGCCGCTGGGTGGTAAGGCCCAGTTCGGTGGTCAGCGCTTCGGTGAGATGGAGGTGTGGGCGCTGGAGGCGTACGGCGCCGCGTACGCCCTCCAGGAGCTGCTGACCATCAAGTCCGACGACGTCACCGGCCGCGTGAAGGTCTACGAGGCCATCGTCAAGGGCGAGAACATTCCGGAGCCCGGCATCCCCGAGTCCTTCAAGGTGCTCATCAAGGAGATGCAGTCCCTGTGCCTCAATGTGGAGGTGCTGTCCAGTGACGGTATGTCCATCGAGATGCGCGACACGGACGAGGACGTCTTCCGTGCCGCCGAGGAACTCGGAATCGACCTGTCCCGGCGCGAGCCGAGCAGCGTCGAAGAGGTCTGACAGTCCGGCCGGGGTCTTCGACCCGTAGACCCCGGCCGCTCCCCGGACCCCTCAGACCATTGATGAAGCGCCCCCTTTTCCCGCTGCGGCGAGGTGAGGGGCACAACCCCCGAAAGAGGGATTGACGACAAGTGCTCGACGTCAACTTCTTCGACGAGCTGCGGATCGGCCTGGCGACCGCGGACGACATCCGACAGTGGTCCCACGGCGAGGTCAAGAAGCCGGAGACCATCAACTACCGCACCCTGAAGCCCGAAAAGGACGGACTCTTCTGCGAGAAGATCTTCGGTCCGACCCGGGACTGGGAGTGCTACTGCGGTAAGTACAAGCGTGTCCGCTTCAAGGGCATCATCTGCGAGCGCTGCGGCGTCGAGGTCACTCGCGCCAAGGTGCGTCGTGAGCGGATGGGCCACATCGAGCTGGCCGCTCCCGTCACCCACATCTGGTACTTCAAGGGCGTCCCGTCGCGCCTTGGCTACCTGCTCGACCTCGCCCCGAAGGACCTGGAGAAGGTCATCTACTTCGCGGCGTACATGATCACGTTCGTCGACGAGGAGCGCCGCACCCGCGACCTGCCCTCGCTGGAGGCGCATGTCTCCGTCGAGCGTCAGCAGATCGAGCAGCGCCGCGACTCCGACCTGGAGAACCGCGCCAAGAAGCTCGAGACGGACCTCGCCGAGCTGGAGGCCGAGGGCGCCAAGGCCGACGTGCGCCGCAAGGTGCGCGAAGGCGCCGAGCGCGAGATGAAGCAGCTGCGCGACCGTGCCCAGCGCGAGATCGACCGTCTCGACGAGGTGTGGAACCGCTTCAAGAACCTCAAGGTCCAGGACCTCGAGGGCGACGAGCTGCTCTACCGCGAGCTGCGCGACCGCTTCGGTACCTACTTCGACGGTTCGATGGGTGCCGCGGCGCTGCAGAAGCGCCTGGAGTCCTTCGACCTGGAGGAGGAGGCCGAGCGCCTCCGCGAGATCATCCGTACCGGCAAGGGCCAGAAGAAGACCCGTGCGCTCAAGCGCCTCAAGGTCGTCTCCGCGTTCCTGCAGACGTCCAACAGCCCCAAGGGCATGGTGCTCGACTGCGTGCCGGTCATCCCGCCGGACCTGCGTCCGATGGTGCAGCTGGACGGTGGCCGCTTCGCGACCTCCGACCTGAACGACCTGTACCGCCGTGTCATCAACCGCAACAACCGCCTGAAGCGGCTTCTCGACCTCGGCGCGCCCGAGATCATCGTGAACAACGAGAAGCGCATGCTCCAGGAGGCCGTCGACGCGCTCTTCGACAACGGCCGCCGCGGCCGCCCGGTCACGGGCCCCGGCAACCGTCCGCTGAAGTCGCTGTCCGACATGCTCAAGGGCAAGCAGGGCCGCTTCCGTCAGAACCTGCTCGGCAAGCGCGTCGACTACTCGGCCCGTTCCGTGATCGTCGTCGGCCCGCAGCTCAAGCTGCACCAGTGCGGTCTGCCGAAGGCGATGGCGCTTGAGCTCTTCAAGCCGTTCGTGATGAAGCGCCTGGTCGACCTGAACCACGCGCAGAACATCAAGAGCGCCAAGCGCATGGTCGAGCGCGGCCGCACGGTCGTGTACGACGTGCTCGAAGAGGTCATCGCCGAGCACCCGGTTCTGCTGAACCGTGCGCCCACCCTGCACCGCCTCGGCATCCAGGCCTTCGAGCCGCAGCTGGTCGAGGGCAAGGCCATCCAGATCCACCCGCTCGTCTGCACCGCCTTCAACGCGGACTTCGACGGTGACCAGATGGCCGTGCACCTGCCGCTCTCCGCGGAGGCGCAGGCCGAGGCCCGCATCCTGATGCTGTCCTCGAACAACATCCTCAAGCCCGCCGACGGTCGCCCCGTCACCATGCCCACCCAGGACATGGTGCTCGGTCTGTTCTTCCTGACCACGGGCGGCGCCGAGCGCGAACTCAAGGGCGAGGAGCGTCCGTTCGCCTCCGTCGCCGAGGCGATCATGGCCTTCGACGCGGGCGAGCTCTCGCTCCAGTCGAAGATCGACATCCGCTTCCCGGTGGGCACCATCCCGCCGCGCGGCTGGACCCCTCCGGCCGACGTCGAGGGTGACGAGTTCGGTGCCGGTGACTGGCAGCAGGGCGACTCGTTCCGGCTGCGGACCACCCTGGGCCGCGCGCTCTTCAACGAGCTGCTGCCCGAGGACTACCCGTTCGTCGACTACGAGGTCGGCAAGAAGCAGCTCTCCCAGATCGTCAACGACCTGGCCGAGCGCTACCCCAAGGTCATCGTGGCGGCGACGCTCGACAACCTGAAGGCGGCCGGCTTCTACTGGGCCACCCGCTCCGGCGTCACCGTGGCCATCTCCGACGTCGTCGTTCCCGAGGCGAAGAAGGAGATCGTCAAGGGCTACGAGGCGCAGGACGAGAAGGTCCAGAAGCAGTACGAGCGCGGTCTGATCACCAAGGACGAGCGCACTCAGGAACTCATCGCGATCTGGACCAAGGCGACCAACGAGGTTGCCGAGGCCATGAACGAGAACTTCCCGAAGACCAACCCGATCTTCATGATGGTGAACTCGGGCGCGCGCGGAAACATGATGCAGATGCGTCAGATCGCCGGTATGCGTGGTCTGGTGTCGAACGCCAAGAACGAGACCATCCCGCGTCCCATCAAGGCGTCCTTCCGCGAGGGCCTCTCCGTCCTGGAGTACTTCATCTCCACGCACGGTGCCCGTAAGGGTCTCGCCGACACCGCCCTGCGTACCGCCGACTCGGGTTACCTGACCCGTCGTCTGGTCGACGTCTCGCAGGACGTGATCATCCGCGAGGAGGACTGCGGCACCGACCGCGGTCTGCGCCTGGCGATCGCCGAGCGCGGCGCCGACGGCACCCTGCGCAAGACGGAGGACGTCGAGACCTCCGTGTACGCGCGCTGCCTCGCCGAGGACATCGTCGTGGACGGCAAGGTGCTCGCCCCGGCCGGTGTCGACCTCGGTGACGTCCTCATCGACCAGCTGGTCGCGGCCGGCATCGAAGAGGTCAAGACCCGGTCGATCCTGACCTGTGAGTCCGCCGTCGGCACCTGCGCCATGTGCTACGGCCGCTCGCTGGCCACCGGCAAGCTGGTCGACATCGGTGAGGCGGTCGGCATCATCGCCGCCCAGTCCATCGGTGAGCCCGGTACCCAGCTGACGATGCGTACCTTCCACACCGGTGGTGTGGCCGGTGACGACATCACCCAGGGTCTGCCCCGTGTCGTCGAGCTCTTCGAGGCTCGTACGCCCAAGGGTGTCGCCCCGATCTCCGAGGCCGCGGGCCGCGTCCGCATCGAGGAGACCGAGAAGACCAAGAAGATCGTCGTCACCCCGGACGACGGCAGCGACGAGACGGCGTTCCCGATCTCCAAGCGTGCCCGTCTCCTGGTGGGCGAGGGCGACCACGTCCAGGTGGGCCAGAAGCTCACCGTGGGTGCCACCAACCCGCACGACGTGCTGCGCATCCTCGGCCAGCGCGCCGTCCAGGTGCACCTGGTCGGCGAGGTCCAGAAGGTCTACAACTCGCAGGGTGTGTCGATCCACGACAAGCACATCGAGATCATCATCCGGCAGATGCTGCGCCGCGTGACGATCATCGAGTCCGGCGACGCCGAACTGCTGCCGGGCGAGCTCGTCGAGCGCTCCAAGTTCGAGACCGAGAACCGTCGTGTGGTCCAGGAAGGCGGCCACCCGGCCTCCGGCCGGCCGCAGCTGATGGGTATCACCAAGGCCTCGCTGGCGACGGAATCCTGGCTGTCGGCCGCCTCCTTCCAGGAGACGACCCGAGTCCTGACGGACGCGGCGATCAACGCCAAGTCCGACAGCCTCATCGGCCTCAAGGAGAACGTCATCATCGGTAAGCTCATCCCGGCCGGTACGGGCCTCTCCCGCTACCGCAACATCCGGGTCGAGCCCACCGAGGAAGCCAAGGCCGCGATGTACTCGGCGGTCGGCTACGACGACATCGACTACTCGCCGTTCGGGACGGGGTCGGGTCAGGCTGTGCCGCTGGAGGATTACGACTATGGGCCGTACAACCAGTAAGGTCCCGCTGCCGTAAGGCTGTTGAAGGGCGGTCACCCCGGGTGGGGTGGCCGCCCTTCGGGCTTTCTGTCTGTCTACGGGCGAGCGCTGATCGGGACGCTGGGAGCGGGCTGCGAGGAACCGAGCTCGCACCACACATACTTTCCGGTGGCCTGTGGGTGCCAGCCCCAGAGGTCGGCGCAGGCGTGGACCAGGCTGAGTCCGCGGCCGTGGTCCTGGTCGGTGGGGTTCGGGTCGGTGGCTTTCGCCAACTCCGCTGCGGAGTCGGGTGGTTGGGGTGGGTGGGGTAGGACGAGTGGCAGGGGCGGCTCCGGGTCCGCGTCCCAGGCTCCGATACGGAGGACGCCCGCGGACCAGCGCACACGCAGGGCGGCGGGTCCTTTGGTGTGGCGTACGGAGTTCGAGATCAGCTCGGTGGCGAGGAGTTCGGCTTTCTCGGCGAGAGGGAGTAAGCCGTGCATCGTGAGGATCAGGCGGAGGGTGCGGCGGCAAATGGTGACGGCGCGTAGGTCGTGGGGGATGTAGAGGGAGTACTCCCAGGGGGTGGTGGGGACGGTCTCAGCTTCGGGCATGCGTGAACTCCTGGTGGGGGAGGGGGAGGGGGAGTTGGGTGTATGCGGATCGTGGCGGGCGGTGGCAGTGTCGCGGCCGTCGTGGCAGGACGGGGCGGTGCGCTTCCGGGGCCTCGGGAATCCGCAGGGTGTGCGTCGCATCACTGACAGTAGAGCAAAAATTTTTGCTCACGCAAGCCATTGCGTAATCTGGCCCACGAACGAAGAGTCATGGCGGGTGAGTTGAAGGCGGGGAGGCATGGCGCCAAGGAGTCGACCTACCGCGCGGCAGGAGCGCCTGGGTCGTGAACTGCGCAGGCTACGAGAGGCGGCGGACATGAAAGCCCGCGAGGTGGCGGGCTTGCTCAGTTCGACGTCGGCGCAGATGAGCCAAGTCGAGGGCGGCTTCGCCGGGGTGAGCGAGGAGCGAGTGCGCCGGTTGGTCGCTCACTACGCGTGTGCCGACCGCGCACTGGTCGATGCTTTGGTGGCCATGGCGACCGAGCGCATGCAGGGTTGGTGGGAGGAGTTCCGGGGCGTCCTGCCGCCAGTGTTCCTGGACGTCGCCGAACTGGAACATCACGCGGTGTTCTTGCGTGAAGTCGTGATCACTCACGTTCCGGGTCTGTTGCAGACTCCGGATTACGCCCGGGCCGTCTTCGGATACATGGTGCCGGAATTGCCCGAGAGCGAGCTGGCCCCACGCGTTGAGCACAGGATGAAACGGCGGACTGTGCTCACACGCGAATCTCCAGTCCCGTACGAGACGATCATCCACGAAGCCGCACTACGTATCCGTGTCGCCGACCGGAAGGTGGCTCGGGCTCAACTGCGGCAAATCCTGGACGAGATGGAGTGCGGGCACGTCACGGTGCGCGTCATTCCGTTCGATGTCGACGGGTTCGCAGGTGCCAGTGCCGCCATGATGCATCTGGGCGGCCGCGTTCCGCGCCTGGACACGGTGCTCAGAGATTCGCCGAGCGGGACTGCCTTCCTGGATGCCGAGTCTCAACTGGGCCGCTTTCGAACGCTCTTCCGTAAGGTGGAGAACGCAGCACTCGGCCCCGCGGAGTCAGCGGACCTCATTCATCATCTTGCGAAGGAATTGTGAGGGCAGTACGTGTGACCGGACGTCGTCACTGGAAGAAGTCGTCCTTCTCCGAAGGGGGCGATGGCAACACATGTGTGGAGATAGCGGACTTCGGTGCCCGGGTCGCGATACGCGACTCTAAGGATCCAGCTCAGGGCTTGCTCTCCTTCCCGCCTGGAGCCTTCACCGCTTTCGTCAAGGTCCTCAAGTCCGATGCGGGTTCGGGTGAGTTCGGGCAGATTGCGATGTGATCCAATCTCGACCCGGAAATAGTGGCGGAACCAACTCGCCGCTCGCTAGCGTCTATAGGCCAGTCGAAGTCTCATCCCCACCGGGAGTTGTCCGTGTACCGCACTCGTGTGCTGCCCGCCGCCGTCTCGCTCACGGCTGCTGCTGCCCTGCTTCTGACCGGTTGCGGGGGCGGCGATGACGACAAGGACAAGGAGCCGATCGAGGGGGCGGGCGGGGAGAGCAAGTCGAGCGCGCCTGCTAGTCCTTCGGCTAGCGCGGGGCCGAAGATCGACCGGCCGGTGATGAAGTTCCCGTCGGACGTGGAGCTCGTCTTCGACAAGGCTCAGGTAACGCCCGAGCAGGCAGCCCCGCTCAACGACGCGCAGAACTTCCTCCGTTCCATCGAATACGGAATCGTCAAGCAGGACCCCAAGGAGCCTGCGCACAGGTTCTACAGCGAATATCCGGGCACGGCTTTGGACTACGCGAAGAGCCAGATCAAGGGGCACGCTGACGCGGGCGCCACGATCACCGGCAAGCGCCATTACTACAACGCCAAGGTCAAGCTGTCGGACAGCGGCAAGACCGGTTTCGTCAGCATGTGCAGTGATGGCTCCAAGCTTTACGGCAAGGACGTGAAGACCGGAGAGGTTCGCCGCACGAAGAAGAGCGTCAAAGACTACTACTTCTGGCAGATCCAGATGGCGGCGTCCGACAAGACCGAAGGGCTGTGGCGCGCCAAGGAGATCCAGGTTGCGGGGGAAGCCAAGCAATGCATGTGATGAATGGACGCCGAATTCTGACTGTGATGACGGTGGGAGCCCTCCTCACAGTTGTCACCGGCCTCCCTGCTGCGGCTGAAGACGACTATGGAAAGGCCACTGGCGGGGCAAAGAAGACGGACGACGGCGGCGGTGCGATCGATGCGAAGATTGTTTTCCGTGGGTCCGGAGTTGGCGGCGGTACGAAGGGCTCCGGGGGCCTGACGTCCGTGGACGCCAACTGGGAGCCGCCCGGCTGTTGGTACGCCCCCCAGTGGAAGTCCGGCGAGTTCCGCGACCTCCGGCACAACATCTATTTCGGTGCCGTGCACGACCCCGACGGCCGTGACTACGTCGGGGAGATATCCGACGAGAACGAAAAGTACGCCAAGGACGAGTACCACGACGGCGACAAGGGCATGTACTGGGGCGCTGTCCAGAACCCCGACGCCTCGTACGAGGAGCAGTGGGCCTGCGACAAGGACCCCTTCTGGGTACCGGAAGGCGAACAGCCCGACGAACCCCAGGCGGTCTCCCCGGAGGTCCTGGCGGGCCTTGCCTACAACCAGATCAAGGTCCCGGGTACGAAGGTGACGCTGGCCCCGGCGGGCGCCAGCAAGGTCAACCTTCCGACCTGGGCCTGGCTGGACAAGGGTGAGTACAAGCCGGTGTCCGTGACGGCCTCGCTGGACTTCCCGGGCTTCCACATGGAGGCGACGACGACGGCTGAGCCCGTCGGCCTGCACATCGACCCGGGCACCGAAGACGCCGACGTCCTGCCGGCCTCCGGCAACTGCGAGCCCAACAAGGACGGTTCGATCGGTGAGCCGTACGCCCGCGGCAAGGCGGAGCAGACGCCGCCGTGCGGTGTCACGTACCGGAAGTCCTCCGGCGGCGGCACGTACGACCTGAACGCGACGGCCACTTGGAAGATCACGTGGACGGGCAGCAACGGTACGGGCGGCGACTTGCCCGATGGTGAGTACGGCAACGACCAGCAGGTCGAGGTACAGGAGGCACAGGCGGTCAACCGCTGAGTCCCTGGCGGGAGTTGGACCCAAAGAGTAGGACGGGGGAGAGGGGGCGGTCGTTCATGGAGCGGCCGCCCTCTCTGTTTTTCACCTACTGGACCCACGGCGGAACGGAGTTGATGTGAGCAGTACGCAACAGGCGCGCCTTGAACGGGCGCAGCGGCTGGACTCGGATGAATCGAATGGCACCGTGCCCGCGCCGGTGCACGTACTGCCCATGCTCTGGATGGGAGTTGTGGGTCCCCTGCTGTTGGGGGCGGCGGCGTTGCTCTGGTTCTCCGGGCAGTTGGCGTCCTTCTGCTACCTGATGACACTCACCTCGCTCGGTCCCGGCAGCATCCTGGTCCGGCTCGGCTGGGCGAACCGCGCCGAGCGAGCGCTGAGCCGAAGGACCCGCCGCCTCGTGGCTGCGCAGCCGCATCCCGCGTACTCGGTGAGGCTAGGGCTGAACGCATCCGACGGGCGCGCGCCGGGACCGGTTTCCGAACTCGACGTGGGCCCTGCCCAGGATGGCGTGTGTGCGGTCGGTCCGGAGGCGCTGTACCTGGTCGGAGTGGATGGCCGCGAGGTGACCATCCCGCTGGCTGAGCTGCGGGGAGCGGTTCAACTGCCCCGTTCGCA
Organism: Streptomyces sp. NA04227; assembly: GCF_013364195.1. Lineage (NCBI taxonomy): Bacteria > Bacillati > Actinomycetota > Actinomycetes > Kitasatosporales > Streptomycetaceae > Streptomyces > Streptomyces sp. NA04227. The sequence goes on from NZ_CP054918.1 coordinate 5,058,808, forward strand.
AGGCTCGTTGGATATCCACCTGCGCGATGGGCAGAGCCTGGAGCTGAAGGCAGCCCACCCCCGCAATTTCCTGATTGCGGTGTGCGGTAGAGGCGTCCGCATGTTGTGGGAGGGCGAGGTCCCGCATGCGGATTCGAGCACCGTCACCCGACCCCGATGAGGCACGCGTCCGAGTGGCATGATGCAAGTGAGACACAAGACCTAGATGGCCGATAACCCATCCCCCACTGGGAGTTCGAAGTGAAGCGCAGCACCCTGTCCGCCGCTGCCGCAGTGGCTGCGAGCCTGGTTCTTGCCCTGAGCGCCTGCTCGTCGGGCGGTGACGACGACGGTTCCGACGAGATCGAGGGCGCGGGCGGCGGCAGCGACAAGCCGTCGGCTTCGGCCTCGACGAGTGAGCCTCCGTCGAAGGCCGGGCGGCCGGAAGTGAAGCTCCCCTCGGACTTCACGATGCAGTTCGAGGGATGGAAGAACAGCGACCCCGAGCTCCAGGCGATCCTCGACGACGGCCGCGAGCACGTACGCGCCGACCACGCCGCGGTCATCGACGCCGACGCGGACGCGAAGTACCTGCACTTCTACAACGAGGGCGAGTCCCTTGTCTCCTCGCAGACTTGGGTGAAGCAGTACATCAAGGCCAACGTCACGCTGGTGGGCGAGATCACCGTGTCCGAGCCTCAGGCGAAGGTCGTGAAGAAGGACACGGGCGTACTGACCTACTGCCTCGACGAGGGCAAGGCGTTTGCCAAGAACCGCAAGACAGGGAAGCAGACCGGCACGCCCGAAGGCGACAGCCCGCGGCTCCAGTACCGCACCACGCTCGTGAAGTCGCCCGAGGGTGTGTGGCGTACGACCACTGCGGACACCAAACGAGGGGGGTGCTGACATGAATCGCCGTTTGCGCACTCTCGGTCAGGTCTCGGGTGTGGGCCTGGCCGTGGTCTGCACGATCGCACCAGGTGGTGTCGGGGACGACGTCCACCGGCCCGGCACAGGCGGCGGGGCCGAGAAGAACACCCTCAACGCTTCTGCCACCGCCTCCAACATCCAGGTGACGAACGTCAAGGGCGGCGGCTCCGGCAGCAAGCCTCTGATACCGGCCGACCCGAACTGGAAGCCGCCCGCCTGCTGGTACGAACCGGTGGCCACCCCCGAGCAGTTGAAGGATGCCGTGGAGGGGGTCAAGAAGAGCGGTGGCCGCACCACGGTGCGCGTCGGCGCCTACACCGGCTGGGGCGAGCAACTCCTCGTCGACCACTACGAGAAGGGCCGGGACGACGGCACCGGCGAGCCGTCCTGGAAGAACTACAACCTCGGCAAGGACGGCAAGTGGTGGCGGGCCGTCGTGCGTGAGGACATGGAGTTCAGCGACGAGTCCTTCAAGTGCGACAAGTTCCTGTTCTGGCAGGACGCCGGCACCCTGCCGAACGACCCCAACGCACCCACCCCGGACGTCCTCGCGGCCTACGCGTACAACGAGATCAAGATCCCGGACACCAAGGTCGAGCTCAAGCCCGACGGCCCGACCAAGGTCAACCTCCCCACCTGGGTCTGGCTCGACAAGGCCAAGTTCGACGACGTCGTGGTGCGGGCCGAACTGCCCGGCACCGGCGTCTGGGCCGAGACCACCGCCAAGCCGGTCAGCCTCCACCTCGACCCAGGATCGGGTGACGCCCGGACCTACCCCGCCTCCGGCGAGTGCGCGATCAACGACGACGGCAGCATCGGCCGACCGTACCGCCGGGGCGATGCGGAGAAGACCCCGCCGTGCGGCGTGCAGTACGGCCGCTCCAGCGCCGGCAAGTCCTTCCCGCTGAAGGCGACGGTTACCTGGGAGATCACCTGGGAGGGCAGCGGCGGTACGGGCGGCGACCTGCCGGACGGCACCTTCGAGGGCACGCAGAACGTGGTCGTGCAGGAGGCTCAGTCGGTCAACCGCTGACGGTATGGATGTCGGCGGCACGTCATGGGGCGGTCACTCCTTGTGGGTGACCGCCCTGATGCGTGAGGTCGTTTCGCCCGCGGGGCACTGCTATCCGTTGGCAGCAGTGAGGAACGGGCGCGGCGCCAACGCCCCATACTTCCTCAGGATCAACGGGACCGTGCTCTGTGTCAGTCCGTTCCGTCGGAACATCAACTCGCGTCTCAGTCAGGTCTGGTGTGCCAGTCCCATCGGTCCGGGGCGGCGCGGTCTCGGAGCCTGGTGGGGGGCGAGGCCGCTCAAGTTGATTCGGGTCTGAGTGAGGGCAACAGCGCTGAGGTGGGACCGCGTTCCTCGACACCGGCGCTGTTCCACATCGTGGTCGGCTGGTGACGTATCGCATGGATTTCCGATACCCAGGTGAGCTAACGTGCTTCGTTGGCATGTGCACACACCAGCGCTGCAGGGGGCGGGCCTAGTCATGGGCGATCTCGGTAAAGAGTCGGCGTCGATAGCGAATGCGGCCCCGTTGCTCCGCAGGGCCCCGCACCACATCTCCAAGCCCTTGCAGCAGTTCAAGTCGCAGACGGACGACCTGTCCGCCCTGGGCGCACTCGGCGCCCTGATGAGCGCGACCGACGACGTGCGCGAGGGCATGGAGACCTTGTCCAAGCTCGTCGAGCAGGTGGTGGACGAGTGGCACGACGAGGCGAAGCTGATGACCGATCTGTCCGATGCCTTCGACGTCCTGGACGTGCTGCTGGACGCGGCGCAGGGCAAGGGCAAGAAGGGCTGAGGTCGGAGTCGTGGTCGACTGGAATCCGCTGCATCACGTTGATGACATCAACCCGCTCAAGCTGATCAACAAGTTCAACCACATGGCCGGCGACAATCTGGCCAGCATGATGCAGTTCCTCGGCATCTCGGATCCCGCGGTGGATCCGGACGGGGTGCGGGACATCGCGAAGAAGTGGCGTGCGCTTGCCGACGCCGTCGACGACTCGGTCACGGACGCCGAGAAGGCCCTGGCGGAGGTCGACTGGGAGGGCAAGACCGCCAAGGAGTTCTTCAAGCGGGCGAAGAAGACCCGGCAGCATGCTTCGAAGATGGCCGACGGGCTGCGTGACGGCGCCGACGGCCTGGACAAGTTCGCCGACGAGGCGGAGCAGCTGCTGAGCGAACTCGGCGTGATCGTCGTGGAGATCATCGAGGTCGAGATGGCCGGTCTCGCCCTCAGCGTGCTGACCGGTGGCGCCTCCGCCGTGGTCAGCAGTCTCGCGGCAGGTGCGCGGTTCGCGAAGGTGACGGCGATCATCGCGCGGATCGAGAAGGCGGGTACGGCACTTGGCCGCACCATCCGCGTCGTCATGGAGACGATCCGGGCTCTGATACGTGCCCTTCGCGCCCTCAAGCAGATCAAGGGCGTTGCACAGGCTGGCAAGTTGGCGGCGCAGGGCGCCAAGTACTCGGCCCTGGATGCCCTGTTGCAGGACCCGAGCACGTTCAAGGACCCCGAGAAGCTGGCCGAGACGCTCGCGATGGGCGCGGCCCTCGGCGTCGGCCTCGGCGGCCTGGGCAAGCTGCTCGGCAAGGGCCTGGGCAAGCTCAAGCCCAAGGACCTGTCCAAGCTGCGCCAGACGCTGAAGCTGAACTGCTCGACGCTCAACCGTATGAAGGCGCGGCCGGGTTGGGACAAGCTACCGGCCTCCGTGCAGAACGCTCTCAAGAAGTTCGTACGGGACCCGATCGACGTCGCGACCGGCGACATGGCGCTTACGCAGAAGGACGCCGAACTGCCGGGCGTGCTCCCGCTGATCCTGGAGCGGACCCACATCTCCTCGTACAGGTACGGGGGTTGGTTCGGCCCGTCGTGGGCTTCGACGATCGACCAGCGTTTGCAGATCGATGAGGAAGGCGTCGTCTACGTCGCGGCCGACGGCTCGCGACTGTGCTTCCCCCTGCCGGATTCCGACAGCGGCGAGGCGGTGCGCCCGGAGACCCCCGGCTCCCGGCTTACTCTCCGCTTCGCGCCCGGGTTCGACGGTGCGCTTCACGTCAACGACCCCGATTCCGGGCTGACTTACGCCTTCCACAGCCCTGTGCCCGCAGCCGAAGGCACAGCGATCGATCTCCCCCTCCAGTACATCCACGACCGCAACGGCAACCGCGTCACCATCGAGTACGACGAGAAGCTCAGCGACCTCCCGCGCACCGTCGTCCACTCGGGCGGCTACCGCATTGCCCTGGACCGTCACGAAACCCTCGACCGGATCGTGCGGCTGAGGCTGCTCGACCCGTCCGACTCCGACAGCGCCGGTACGACGCTCATTTCCTTCGGCTACGACGAGACAGGGCAGCTCACCGAGGAGGTCAATTCGTCCGGGCTGCCCATGCGTTACACGTACGACGACGAAGGGCGCATTACGTCGTGGACCGACCGCAACGGGACCATGTACTGGTACCTGTACGACGAGCGAGGGCGAGTCGTCGAGACGGGCGGCACCGGTGGCGCCCTGGCGTCCACGCTCAGCTATGAGGACGGGACGCGTACGACTCGGGTCACCGACTCGCTCGGGCACACACGGGTGTACGAGCACAACGAATCCTGTCGCCTGGTCCGTGAGACGGATCCGCTGGGTAACGTCACGGTGCGGGAGTGGGACGAGAGTCTGCGACTGACCTCGGTGGCTGATCCGTTGGGGCACACCTCTCGGTATACGTACGGCGAGTGCGGACGTGTGACGGCGGAGATACGCCCGGACGGCGCGATGCTGACCACGGAGTACAACCACCTCGGACTACCGACGGTGGTAACCGACCCGGATGGATCGCGCTGGGTCCAGGAGTACGAAGATGGGAAGCCGGTCACGGCCACCGACCCCGCAGGCCGAACCACCCGGTTCACGTACAACCCAGCCGGGCATCTGACCGCTGTCACGGATGCCTTCGGGAATACGACGCTAATTCGGAATAACCCCGCTGGTTTGCCGCTCGAAGTAACGGATGCGCAAGGGGCCGTCACGCGCTACGAGCGCGACGCCTTTGGTCGCCCAAACCGACAGGTTGACCCGTTCGGTGCCGAGACTCGACTGGAATGGACGGTCGAAGGCAAGCATGCCCGTCGCATCACTGCAGATGGGAGTGAGGAGACTTGGCTATACGACGGTGAAGGAAACTGTATTCGTCACATCGATACAAACGGGGGTGTTTCTCAGTTTGAGTTCTCTCACTTCGATGTCATGTCCGCCCGCACGAGCCCGGACGGTGTGCGATACGAGTTCACCTATGACACCGAACTGCGTTTGGCTAGGGTACTCAATCCGCAAGGATTGGCGTGGACTTACACGTATGACCCAGCCGGGCGTCTGATTGCTGAAGCCGATTTCGACGGGCGCGCGCAGCACTATGCGTACGACCTTGCAGGTCGGCTCAAGGAAAAGACAACACCACTCGGTGACGTAATCCGCTACCAGCGGGACACGATAGGGCTGGCCTTGCGCAAGGTGGCTGCCGACCAGGTCACTGAGTACTGCTACGACAGCATGGGGCGGCTGGAGCGGGCTGCTGGTCCGGATGCGGTACTGGAGGTTATCCGCGATGAGTTCGGCCAGGTTCGTTGTGAGCGGGTGAATGGCCATGAACTGAGCTACACATACGATGAGTTGGGGCGGCGCGACGGTCGCCGGACGCCATCCGGCGCGGTGAGCACATGGCAGTACGACTCGGCTGGAAACCTCACCGAGTTGACTGCCTCCGGCCGTGCTTTGCGGTTCTCGCACGATGTTCTGGGGCGCGAAGTCGAGCGGGAATTCGGTGCCGCCGGTGGGTTGGTCACCTTGTCCACGGTATTCGATCAGGTGGGTCGGCCGACAGAGCAGATTCTTGTATCCGGCGAGCGCACGTTGAAAGCGCTGAACTTCGAGTACCGGCCGGACAACTATCTGAATTCCCTGTCTGATTCGGTCACTGGCACTACACAGCGCTTCACGCTGGACGCTACTGGGCGTCCCCTCGCCGTGGCTGCCCACGACTGGGATGAGACGTATGCCTACGACAGCGCCGGGAATCAGAGAGAGGCTCAATGGCCTGACGGTGTGCCAAACTCCGATGTCCGTGGACACCGAACCTACTGCGGAACCCGGGTGCTCACCGCCGGAAAGCTGCGTTACGAATACGACGAAGCAGGCCGCACGATCGTACGGCAGAGGCCGCGCCTGTCCCGGAGGCCCGATACCTGGCACTACACCTATGACGCGGAAAGTCGGCTTACTTCTTGTGTCACGCCTGACGGGACCACCTGGCGCTATCTTTATGACCCTCTGAACCGTCGCATCGGGAAACAGAAACTGGCTGCTGACGAAGAGTCCGTGGTCGAGCATGTGAACTTTACGTGGGATGGTTCCCGGTTGGTCGAGGAGGCCAGCACTGCCACCGGAATCGTCCGCACGTGGGATTATGCAGGCCATAGACCGCTGACCCAGACTGAGCGTCGAATCGGTGGCGATGAAGACGAGGTCAAATTTTATGCCGTCGTCTCAGATGCGGTCGGCACTCCGACAGAACTCGTGGACGAGGCAGGGGGCATCGCCTGGCAGTCACGAAGTACTCTGTGGGGGACTGTTTCGTGGAATGAAAATGCCACAGCGTACACGCCTCTCCGCTTCCCAGGTCAATACGCCGACCTTGAGACGGGCCTACACTACAATTACTTCCGACACTACGACCCGGGAATAGGCCGCTACACGACACCTGATCCCCTCGGCCTGGCGCCCTCGCCTAATCCGACTGCCTACGTATCCAACCCGAGAGTGTTTACCGACTCTACGGGATTGGCCCCGGACTGTGATGATTTTGTAGATCTTTATCATGGCACGGATAGAGTCGCAGAAAGGAATATTAGGGCGGGTGGTGTGGATACTGGGAGAAGTTCACGCCCCATGGACTTCGGAAACGGCTTCTATACGACACGGGACAGGCAGCAGGCTGAGGATTGGGCGGCCAGGTTTGGAGATCAAGGGGCGGTTCTACATTTCCGTATCCCTAAGGGTGAGTTCGATAGTCTGAGTTCTAAGGTATTTCAGAGGGATGATCCGGTTCTAGTAGACTTCGTGCGATATTACCGTGGCGGCGGGAAAGGTGAGCTGTACGAGGTGGTGGAGGGGCCAATGCTTAGAAATATTAACCCCTTCATGAAAAAGGGGCGGCCGCCTGTTTGGTCCGGCAATCAGGTCACATTCTTTGGTGATCGGGCGGGTGGCATCCTGACTCGAGCACTGCAATAGGGAGATTAGATGTCTGAATTTTTGGCGAATGTCAGCGAAGATGTCCTCGAACTCCTCGGTGAGATTTCTGACGAGATGGTCCAGATGTTTGGAATTCGACGCGCCGAAGCCGTAGCTCGGATCAATGCGCAGTGGCCCGAGCAAAAGTTTCTTGAACAAAGCGAAATCATCCTCCATGAGGACGCCTACTATTGGGCTCTATTTATCTACTACGATGGCCAAGTTCCCGACTGGGGCCCTGATGCGGACCGGTCTGGCTGGCAGCCTCGGCAGGCACCGGGTGCGGGTACCGAGTTCTGGACGCTCGGGCGCTGAATCGCCTGGAGGTCGAACCGCTTGGGGGGTACGTCTGAGCGCTGCGGGGTGTGACCCTGGGGACTGCCACCGGTCAGGCGTGTCGTCGTTGCCGTCCCGTCACGTCCCTCTGATGCGATCTTCCTCCCAGCCGGCCTGGCCGCATCGCTTTTGACCCCACCCCCCATCCCAGTTACGCTCAGACCTTGTGCCTGGGGTGTGCCCTGGCCCCCGTGCGTGCCTTCAACCGTACGGGCGCCGTCATCGGCCGCACCGCAATCCGCGCCTCTGCCTGCCTTGCGGCGGGAGTCTGCGGGATTCGACACACCCGACCGCGTGGGTCGGCGAAGTTCCAGGTTAGCTTTACATCGGCACACAGAAACCGGAGAAGTAGTGCCTACGATCCAGCAGCTGGTCCGCAAGGGCCGGCAGGACAAGGTCGAGAAGAACAAGACGCCCGCACTCGAGGGTTCCCCTCAGCGTCGCGGCGTCTGCACGCGTGTGTTCACCACCACCCCCAAGAAGCCGAACTCGGCGCTGCGGAAGGTCGCGCGTGTGCGTCTGACCTCCGGCATCGAGGTCACGGCCTACATCCCGGGTGAGGGACACAACCTGCAGGAGCACTCCATCGTGCTCGTGCGCGGCGGCCGTGTGAAGGACCTGCCGGGTGTTCGCTACAAGATCATCCGCGGTTCGCTCGACACCCAGGGTGTCAAGAACCGCAAGCAGGCCCGCAGCCGCTACGGCGCCAAGAAGGAGAAGTAAGAATGCCTCGTAAGGGCCCCGCCCCGAAGCGCCCGGTCATCATCGACCCGGTCTACGGTTCTCCTCTGGTGACCTCCCTCATCAACAAGGTGCTGCTGAACGGCAAGCGCTCCACCGCCGAGCGCATCGTTTACGGCGCCATGGAGGGCCTGCGCGAGAAGACCGGCAACGACCCGGTCATCACGCTCAAGCGCGCTCTCGAGAACATCAAGCCGACCCTCGAGGTCAAGTCCCGCCGTGTCGGTGGCGCCACCTACCAGGTTCCGGTCGAGGTCAAGCCCGGCCGTGCCAACACCCTGGCGCTCCGCTGGCTGGTCGGTTACTCCCGCGCCCGTCGCGAGAAGACCATGACCGAGCGTCTGCTCAACGAGCTTCTCGACGCTTCGAACGGCCTTGGTGCGGCCGTCAAGAAGCGCGAGGACACGCACAAGATGGCCGAGTCCAACAAGGCCTTCGCGCACTACCGCTGGTAGTCGCTACCCACATCGAGACCGAGAGAAGACTGAAGCCTTATGGCTACCACTTCACTTGACCTGGCCAAGGTCCGCAACATTGGGATCATGGCCCACATCGACGCGGGCAAGACGACCACCACCGAGCGGATCCTGTTCTACACCGGTGTCTCGTACAAGATCGGTGAGGTCCACGACGGCGCTGCCACCATGGACTGGATGGAGCAGGAGCAGGAGCGTGGCATCACGATCACCTCTGCTGCCACCACCTGTCACTGGCCGCTGGACGACGTCGACCACACCATCAACATCATCGACACCCCGGGCCACGTGGACTTCACCGTCGAGGTGGAGCGTTCCCTGCGTGTGCTCGACGGTGCCGTGACGGTGTTCGACGGCGTCGCCGGCGTTGAGCCGCAGTCCGAGACGGTGTGGCGTCAGGCGGACCGCTACGGCGTTCCGCGTATCTGCTTCGTCAACAAGCTCGACCGTACCGGTGCCGAGTTCCACCGCTGCGTCGACATGATCAGCGACCGTCTGGGTGCCCAGCCGCTGGTCATGCAGCTGCCGATCGGTGCCGAGGCCGACTTCAAGGGTGTTGTGGACCTGGTCCGCATGAAGGCCCTGGTCTGGTCCGCCGACACCAAGCTCGGTGAGGCGTACGACGTCGTCGACATCCCGGACACGCACACCGAGGCTGCCGCCGAGTACCGCGGCAAGCTGCTCGAGGCCGTGGCCGAGAACGACGAAGAGATCATGGAGCTGTACCTGGAGGGCCAGGAGCCCTCCGAGGAGCAGCTGATCGCCGCGATCCGTCGGATCACCATCGCCTCCGGCAAGGCCGACGGCACCACCGTCACCCCGGTGTTCTGCGGTACCGCGTTCAAGAACAAGGGCGTTCAGCCCCTGCTCGACGCGGTCGTGCGCTACCTGCCTTCGCCCCTGGACGTCGAGGCCATCGAGGGCCACGACGTCAAGGACCCGGAGAAGGTCGTCGCGCGCAAGCCGAGCGACGAGGAGCCGCTGTCGGCCCTCGCGTTCAAGATCGCGAGCGACCCGCACCTGGGCAAGCTCACCTTCGTCCGGGTTTACTCGGGCCGCCTCGACTCCGGCACCGCGGTGCTGAACTCGGTCAAGGGCAAGAAGGAGCGCATCGGCAAGATCTACCGCATGCACGCGAACAAGCGTGAGGAGATCGACTCGGTGGGCGCCGGCGACATCATCGCCGTGATGGGCCTGAAGCAGACCACCACCGGTGAGACGCTGTGCGACGACAAGAGCCCGGTGATCCTGGAGTCCATGGACTTCCCGGCGCCGGTCATCCAGGTCGCGATCGAGCCCAAGTCCAAGGGTGACCAGGAGAAGCTGGGTGTCGCCATCCAGCGTCTCGCGGAGGAGGACCCCTCCTTCCAGGTCCACTCGGACGAGGAGACCGGCCAGACCATCATCGGCGGCATGGGCGAGCTGCACCTCGAGGTGCTGGTCGACCGCATGAAGCGCGAGTTCAAGGTCGAGGCCAACGTCGGTAAGCCGCAGGTCGCGTACCGCGAGACCATCCGCAAGGCGGTCGAGCGGATCGACTACACGCACAAGAAGCAGACCGGTGGTACCGGTCAGTTCGCCAAGGTGCAGATCGCGGTCGAGCCGCTCGAGGGTGGCGACACCTCGTACGAGTTCGTCAACAAGGTCACGGGTGGCCGCATCCCCAAGGAGTACATCCCCTCGGTGGACGCGGGCTGCCAGGAAGCCATGCAGTTCGGCATCCTCGCCGGTTACGAGATGACCGGTGTCCGCGTGACCCTGCTCGACGGTGCCTTCCACGAGGTGGACTCCTCCGAGCTCGCGTTCAAGATCGCCGGCTCGCAGGCCTTCAAGGAGGGCGCGCGCAAGGCGAGCCCCGTGCTGCTCGAACCGATGATGGCCGTCGAGGTCACCACGCCCGAGGACTACATGGGCGATGTGATCGGCGACATCAACTCCCGCCGTGGCCAGATCCAGGCCATGGAGGAGCGTGCCGGTGCCCGCGTCGTCAAGGGCCTCGTTCCGCTCTCGGAGATGTTCGGCTACGTCGGCGACCTCCGCAGCAAGACGTCGGGTCGCGCAAGCTACTCGATGCAGTTCGACTCCTACGCCGAGGTTCCGCGGAACGTCGCCGAGGAGATCATCGCGAAGGCCAAGGGCGAGTAACTCGACAGAGTTCACGCCTTAGGCTTGACTCCGGAGCCTTCCGGGGCATTTCGCCGCAACACCGGCGGAGTGCCCCGGGGCCCGGGCTTCCCAGCAAAGATCACCTGGCGCCGATGAAGCAAGGCGTTCAGAACCACTCCACAGGAGGACCCCAGTGGCGAAGGCGAAGTTCGAGCGGACTAAGCCGCACGTCAACATCGGCACCATCGGTCACATCGACCACGGTAAGACGACCCTCACGGCCGCCATTACCAAGGTGCTGCACGACGCGTACCCGGACCTGAACGAGGCCTCGGCCTTCGACCAGATCGACAAGGCTCCTGAGGAGCGCCAGCGCGGTATCACCATCTCCATCGCGCACGTCGAGTACCAGACCGAGACGCGTCACTACGCGCACGTCGACTGCCCCGGTCACGCGGACTACATCAAGAACATGATCACGGGTGCGGCGCAGATGGACGGCGCCATCCTCGTGGTCGCCGCCACCGACGGCCCGATGCCGCAGACCAAGGAGCACGTGCTCCTGGCCCGCCAGGTCGGCGTTCCGTACATCGTCGTCGCCCTGAACAAGGCCGACATGGTGGACGACGAGGAGATCCTGGAGCTCGTCGAGCTCGAGGTTCGTGAGCTCCTCACCGAGTACGAGTTCCCGGGCGACGACGTTCCCGTCGTCAAGGTCTCCGCTCTCAAGGCGCTGGAAGGCGACAAGGAGTGGGGTGAGTCCGTCCTCAACCTGATGAAGGCCGTGGACGAGTCCATCCCGCAGCCCGAGCGTGACGTCGACAAGCCGTTCCTGATGCCGATCGAGGACGTCTTCACGATCACCGGTCGCGGTACGGTCGTCACCGGCCGTATCGAGCGAGGCATCCTCAAGGTCAACGAGACCGTCGACATCATCGGCATCAAGACCGAGAAGACCACCACCACGGTCACCGGTATCGAGATGTTCCGCAAGCTGCTCGACGAGGGCCAGGCCGGTGAGAACGTCGGTCTGCTGCTTCGCGGCATCAAGCGCGAGGACGTCGAGCGCGGCCAGTGCATCATCAAGCCGGGCTCTGTCACCCCGCACACCGAGTTCGAGGCCCAGGCCTACATCCTGTCGAAGGACGAGGGTGGCCGTCACACCCCGTTCTTCAACAACTACCGCCCGCAGTTCTACTTCCGTACCACGGACGTGACCGGCGTCGTTTCCCTCCCCGAGGGCACCGAGATGGTCATGCCGGGCGACAACACCGAGATGACCGTCGAGCTCATCCAGCCCGTCGCCATGGAAGAGGGCCTGAAGTTCGCCATCCGTGAGGGTGGCCGGACCGTGGGCGCCGGCCAGGTCACCAAGATCAACAAGTGATTGTCGATCTGACCTGGTAGCTCACTGAGCAACCGGAAGGGCCCGTACGACTCGTGGGAGACCACGGGTTCGTACGGGCCCTTTTCGTTTCGTGCGGCCGGTACGGGCTGCGAGGCCGTCCCATAGACTTCCTGCACACCGGCTCTGCCACGGCACCGAGGGGAGGACGATCTTCGATGAGCATCGCTCCGGGTGAGCAGCGACAGACGCACCAGTACCAGGTGCTCCGCGAGTTCCTGGGCTCCATGGACGACACCCTCCCCGGCAAGTTCGAGATCACCAGGGAAGGCATCGTCCACGACATGATGGCGCCCACAGGGCCGCACGAGCTGACCGCGCTGCGCATCCGCAAGCGGCTCGAGAAGGCGATGCCCGAGGAGATCGTCGCCCACACGGGGACCCCCGACGTCGAGAGCCCGGCCGAAGGCATACTGCGCCACCCGGATCTGATGGTGATCGCCGAGGCCGACATGGAGATCGAGGGCGCCTTCGACCCTCGTGCGCTGCTGGCCGCCATCGAGGTCGTCTCCCGCTCGAACCCCGACAACGACTGGGTGAGCAAGGTCCGCGACTATCCGCTCATGGGCGTGCCCGTCTACGCGGTCTTCGACCCGCGTACAGGCACCGGGGCGGTGTTCTCCGACATCCACCGGACCCCCGACGGCCCGCGGTACGCGACCCGCAAGGACTTCGTCTACGGGGAGCCCGTCACCGTCGGCGACTGGACCATCTCCACCGACGACCTGCCGCGTTACGCGTAGTCCGGCTCGCGCCCGCGTCGGGTCCGGGGCTCGGCAACTTCCGCCCCGTGTTTGGCCGTACGCCCCCGCGGGGTAAGATCCCCGGCTCGATTGGCGTCGGGTCTGCCCCGTATGGCAGACTGTCCGGGTTGCTCGGTTGAGTGCCGATGCTGCGCGCCTCCCGCCGGGAGGACCGGAAGCGAGTCCCACAGTACTCGTCGTTCCAACTGCCTCAGGGGTTTCTCCTGGGGCAGCGCTGGGGCGGACGTACGGGAATCTTCCGGGAAGTGCGGCGGGGTGCCTCGGCCAGGCGCCCGGTGGGTGTCTCATCCCCGGTCCCGCGGTCGTGACCGCAGCCCATGGCAGGGAAATCCGTACGGAGATTTCTGTTGGCGGCAGCGCGACACGCCCGACCGCGTGGGTCGGAGGGGGAGAGTGTTCGCCCCCCGGGTTCCAGAGCGTTTACGAGAGACAGGACTACGAAGTAGCCATGGCGGGACAGAAGATCCGCATCCGGCTCAAGGCCTACGACCACGAGGTCATCGACTCTTCGGCGAAGAAGATCGTCGAGACGGTGACTCGCACTGGTGCGTCGGTCGCGGGCCCGGTGCCGCTGCCCACTGAGAAGAACGTGTACTGCGTCATCAAGTCGCCGCACAAGTACAAGGACTCGCGCGAGCACTTCGAGATGCGCACGCACAAGCGTCTCATCGACATTCTCGACCCGACCCCGAAGACCGTTGACTCGTTGATGCGCCTGGACCTTCCGGCCGGCGTTGACATCGAGATCAAGCTCTGAAGGCGGGCTGATCAACGATGACGACCAAGAACATCAAGGGCATCCTGGGCGAGAAGCTCGGCATGACCCAGGTCTGGGACGAGAACAACCGTGTCGTCCCGGTAACCGTGGTCAAGGCCGGACCCTGCGTCGTGACCCAGGTCCGCACCAACGACTCCGACGGCTATGAGTCGGTCCAGATCGCCTTCGGCGAGATCGACCCGCGCAAGGTGAACAAGCCCCTCAAGGGCCACTTCGCCAAGGCCGACGTGACGCCCCGTCGCCACCTCGTCGAGATCCGTACCGCCGGTGCCGGCGAGTACACCCTCGGCCAGGAAGTGACCGCCGAGACCTTCGAGGCCGGCATCAAGGTGGACGTCACCGGCAAGAGCAAGGGCAAGGGCTTCGCCGGTGTCATGAAGCGCCACAACTTCCGTGGCCTCGGCGCCGGACACGGCACCCAGCGCAAGCACCGCTCGCCCGGTTCCATCGGTGGCTGTGCCACCCCGGGCCGTGTGTTCAAGGGCCTCCGTATGGCGGGCCGTATGGGCAACGAGCGGGTCACCACCCAGAACCTGACCGTCCACGCCGTTGACGCGGAGAAGGGTCTGCTGCTCATCAAGGGCGCGGTTCCCGGTCCGAACGGCGGCCTCGTCCTGGTCCGTACTGCGGCCAAGGGGGCCTGAGGTAATGAGCAGCATTGACATCCTTTCGCCTGCTGGCGACAAGGCCGGGTCCGTCGAGCTCCCCACGGAGATCTTCGACGCGAAGGTCAGCATCCCGCTGATCCACCAGGTCGTCGTCGCGCAGCTGGCCGCGGCCCGTCAGGGCACGCACAAGACCAAGACGCGCGGCGAGGTCCGCGGTGGCGGCAAGAAGCCGTACCGCCAGAAGGGCACCGGCCGCGCCCGCCAGGGTTCGACCCGTGCGCCGCAGTTCGCCGGCGGTGGCGTGGTCCACGGCCCCGTGCCGCGTGACTACTCGCAGCGGACCCCGAAGAAGATGAAGGCCGCCGCCCTGCGCGGTGCCCTCACCGACCGGGCCCGCAACAACCGCATCCACGTCGTCTCCGACGTGATCGCGGGCGAGGCGCCGTCCACCAAGGCCGCCAAGACCCTGCTCGGCAAGATCTCGGAGCGCAAGAACCTGCTCCTGGTCGTCGAGCGGGCCGACGAGGCCGCGTGGCTGTCCGCCCGCAACCTGCCCCAGGTGCACATCCTGGAGCCGGGCCAGCTGAACACGTACGACGTGCTCGTCTCGGACGACGTGGTCTTCACCAAGGCCGCCTTCGAGTCCTTCGTGTCCGGCCCGCAGAAGGCTGATGAGACCGAAGGGAGCGAAGCCTGATGGCTACGCGTCACCCGAGCATTGCCTCCAAGGCGGCCAAGGCCGCCAAGGCCGCGCGCGTCGCCAAGGCGAAGCGCCACGCCGCGGAGGGCAAGCAGACCGTCGAGACCCCGCTGAGCAAGAGCTTCACGGACCCCCGTGACGTGCTGCTCAAGCCGGTCGTCTCCGAGAAGAGCTACGCACTGCTCGACGAGGGCAAGTACACCTTCGTCGTCGACCCGCGTGCCAACAAGACCCAGATCAAGCAGGCCGTGCAGTCGGTCTTCTCGGTCAAGGTCACCGGGGTCAACACGATCAACCGCCAGGGCAAGCGCAAGCGGACCCGTACCGGCTTCGGCAAGCGTGCCGACAGCAAGCGCGCGATCGTGACCCTCGCCGAGGGCGACCGTATCGACATCTTCGGCGGTCCGACCGCTTAAGCGGGTCGGATCGTCCGAAATCGGACGAGGACTGAGAAATGGGAATCCGCAAGTACAAGCCGACTACGCCGGGCCGCCGTGGCTCCAGCGTCGCCGACTTCGTCGAGGTCACGCGGTCCACGCCGGAGAAGTCGCTGGTCCGCCCGCTGCACAGCAAGGGCGGCCGTAACAACACCGGTCGTGTGACCGTCCGCCACCAGGGCGGTGGCCACAAGCGCGCCTACCGCGTGATCGACTTCCGTCGTCACGACAAGGACGGCGTGCCGGCGAAGGTCGCGCACATCGAGTACGACCCCAACCGCACCGCGCGTATCGCGCTGCTGCACTACGCCGACGGCGAGAAGCGCTACATCATCGCGCCGCGCGGCCTGTCGCAGGGTGACCGCGTCGAGAACGGTCCCGGGGCCGACATCAAGCCGGGCAACAACCTGGCGCTGCGCAACATCCCGGTCGGTACCACGATCCACGCGATCGAGCTCCGTCCCGGTGGCGGCGCCAAGTTCGCGCGCTCGGCCGGTGCCTCCGTGCAGCTGCTGGCCAAGGAGGGCGCGATGGCGCACCTCCGTATGCCCTCCGGCGAGATCCGCCTGGTCGACGTGCGCTGCCGCGCCACCGTCGGCGAGGTCGGCAACGCCGAGCAGTCGAACATCAACTGGGGCAAGGCCGGCCGTAAGCGCTGGCTCGGCGTCCGCCCGACCGTTCGCGGTGTGGCGATGAACCCGGTTGACCACCCGCACGGTGGTGGTGAGGGCAAGACCTCCGGTGGTCGCCACCCGGTCAGCCCCTGGGGTCAGAAGGAGGGTCGTACTCGCTCGCCGAAGAAGGCATCGAGCAAGTACATCGTCCGCCGCCGCAAGACGAACAAGAAGCGCTAGGAGCGGGTTTAGATGCCGCGCAGTCTCAAGAAGGGGCCCTTCGTCGACGACCACCTGATCAAAAAGGTGGACACGCAGAACGAAGCCGGCACCAAGAACGTCATCAAGACCTGGTCCCGTCGCTCGATGATCGTCCCGGCGATGCTGGGCCACACGATCGCGGTGCACAACGGCAAGACCCACATCCCGGTGTTCGTCACCGAGTCGATGGTCGGCCACAAGCTCGGCGAGTTCTCGCCGACCCGCACCTTCCGGGGCCACGTCAAGGACGACCGGAAGTCGAAGCGCCGCTAAGGCGGGGTGGAAACGATCATGACAAACACCGAAGGGACAACCATGGAAGCCAGGGCCCAGGCGCGGTTCATCCGCGTCACGCCCATGAAGGCCCGCCGCGTGGTGGACCTCATCCGTGGCATGGATGCCACGGAGGCTCAGGCGGTCCTGCGTTTCGCCCCGCAGGCCGCCAGTGTGCCGGTCGGCAAGGTGCTGGACAGCGCCATCGCCAACGCCGCGCACAACTACGACCACACCGACGCCGACAGCCTCTTCATCAGTGAGGCGTACGTCGACGAGGGCCCGACCCTGAAGCGGTTCCGGCCGCGTGCCCAGGGCCGTGCCTACCGGATCCGCAAGCGGACCAGCCACATCACCGTGGTCGTCAGCAGCAAGGAAGGAACCCGGTAATGGGCCAGAAGGTAAACCCGCACGGGTTCCGGCTCGGTGTCACCACGGACTTCAAGTCGCGTTGGTACGCCGACAAGCTGTACAAGGACTACGTCAAGGAAGACGTCGCCATCCGTCGGATGATGACGTCCGGCATGGAGCGCGCCGGTATCTCGAAGGTGGAGATCGAGCGCACCCGTGACCGCGTGCGGGTGGACATCCACACCGCTCGTCCGGGCATCGTCATCGGCCGCCGTGGCGCCGAGGCCGACCGCATCCGCGGTGACCTCGAGAAGCTCACCGGCAAGCAGGTCCAGCTGAACATCCTCGAGGTCAAGAACCCCGAGACCGACGCTCAGCTGGTTGCCCAGGCCGTCGCGGAGCAGCTGTCCTCCCGCGTCTCCTTCCGTCGTGCCATGCGCAAGAGCATGCAGACGGCGATGAAGGCCGGCGCCAAGGGCATCAAGATCCAGTGCGGTGGCCGTCTCGGCGGCGCCGAGATGTCCCGCTCGGAGTTCTACCGCGAGGGCCGTGTGCCCCTGCACACGCTCCGCGCGAACGTGGACTACGGCTTCTTCGAGGCCAAGACGACCTTCGGCCGCATCGGCGTGAAGGTCTGGATCTACAAGGGCGACGTCAAGAACATCGCCGAGGTCCGCGCCGAGAACGCCGCGGCCCGCGCCGGCAACCGTCCGGCCCGTGGCGGCGCTGACCGCCCGGCCCGTGGTGGCCGTGGTGGCGAGCGTGGCGGTCGCGGTCGCAAGCCGCAGCAGCAGTCGGCTCCGGCCGCCGAGGCCCCCAAGGCCGAGGCGCCCGCCGCTGCCGCTCCGGCTGAGAGCACCGGAACGGAGGCCTGACCGAAATGCTGATCCCCCGTAGGGTCAAGCACCGCAAGCAGCACCACCCCAAGCGCAACGGCATGTCCAAGGGTGGCACGCAGATTGCGTTCGGCGAGTACGGCATCCAGGCGATGACCCCGGCTTACGTGACGAACCGTCAGATCGAGGCCGCTCGTATCGCCATGACGCGTCACATCAAGCGTGGTGGCAAGGTCTGGATCAACATCTACCCGGACCGTCCGCTGACCAAGAAGCCTGCCGAGACCCGCATGGGTTCCGGTAAGGGTTCGCCGGAGTGGTGGGTCGCGAACGTCAAGCCCGGACGGGTGATGTTCGAGCTGTCCTACCCGAACGAGAAGATCGCGCGCGAGGCCCTGACCCGTGCGGCTCACAAGCTGCCGATGAAGTGCAAGATCGTTAAGCGCGAGGCAGGTGACCTGTGATGTCGGCCGGTACCAAGGCGTCCGAGCTGCGCGAGCTGGGCAACGAGGAGCTTCTCGCGAAGCTCCGCGAGGCCAAGGAAGAGCTGTTCAACCTCCGCTTCCAGGCGGCGACGGGCCAGCTCGAGAACCACGGCCGTCTCAAGGCGGTCCGTAAGGACATCGCGCGGATCTACACCCTGATGCGTGAGCGCGAGCTGGGCATCGAGACGGTGGAGAGCGCCTGATGAGCGAGAGCAGCAACGTGACCGAGAAGACCGAGGAAGCTCGCGGTTTCCGCAAGACCCGTGAGGGTCTGGTCGTCAGCGACAAGATGGACAAGACCGTCGTCGTCGCTGTCGAGGACCGTGTGAAGCACGCGCTGTACGGCAAGGTCATCCGCCGTACGAACAAGCTCAAGGCGCACGACGAGCAGAACGCCGCGGGCGTGGGCGACCGTGTCCTCCTCATGGAGACCCGGCCGACCTCCGCGACGAAGCGCTGGCGCGTCGTCGAGATCCTCGAGAAGGCCAAGTAATTCCTCCCGGTGCCCCGCCGGAATTCCGGCGGGGTCCGGTACGGAAATGCTTGATGGAAATTTCCTGAGGGGTTTCCCTCAGGTTCGTTCCGCCAGGCTCGGCGAGTGCCGTGACAGCTTCGAAAGAGTCACCGCACTCGCCGGGAACCGGCAGACATTCAGGAGATAGACGTGATCCAGCAGGAGTCGCGACTGCGCGTCGCCGACAACACGGGTGCGAAGGAAATTCTCACCATCCGTGTTCTCGGTGGCTCGGGTCGCCGCTACGCGGGCATCGGTGACGTCATCGTCGCCACCGTCAAGGACGCGATCCCCGGTGGCAACGTGAAGAAGGGTGACGTCGTCAAGGCGGTCATCGTTCGCACCGTCAAGGAGCGCCGCCGTCCGGACGGCTCGTACATCCGCTTCGACGAGAACGCCGCCGTCATTCTGAAGAACGACGGCGACCCTCGTGGCACCCGTATCTTCGGCCCCGTCGGCCGTGAGCTGCGCGAGAAGAAGTTCATGAAGATCATCTCGCTCGCGCCGGAGGTGCTGTAAGCATGAAGATCAAGAAGGGCGACCTGGTCCAGGTCATCACCGGTAAGGACAAGGGCAAGCAGGGCAAGGTCATTGCCGCTTACCCGCGCGAGGAGCGTGTCCTGGTCGAGGGTGTCAACCGGGTCAAGAAGCACACCAAGGCCGGTCCCACCGCCTCCGGCTCGCAGGCCGGCGGCATCGTGACCACCGAGGCGTCGGTGCACGTGTCCAACGTGCAGCTCGTCGTGGAGAAGGACGGCAACAAGGTCGTCACCCGCGTCGGATACCGCTTCGACGAGGACGGCAACAAGATCCGCGTTGCCAAGCGGACCGGTGAGGACATCTGATGACTGCCACCACCACAATTCCGCGTCTCAAGACGAAGTACCGCGAGGAAATCGCCGGAAAGCTGCTGAAGGAGTTCTCGTACGAGAACGTCATGCAGGTTCCGGGCCTCGTCAAGATCGTGGTCAACATGGGTGTGGGCGACGCCGCCCGCGACTCCAAGCTGATCGAGGGTGCCATCAAGGACCTCACCACGATCACCGGTCAGAAGCCGGCCGTCACCAAGGCCCGCAAGTCCATCGCGCAGTTCAAGCTGCGTGAGGGTCAGCCGATCGGTGCGCACGTCACCCTTCGCGGTGACCGCATGTGGGAGTTCCTGGACCGCACCCTGTCGCTCGCGCTGCCGCGCATCCGCGACTTCCGCGGTCTGTCCCCGAAGCAGTTCGACGGCCGGGGCAACTACACCTTCGGTCTCACGGAGCAGGTCATGTTCCACGAGATCGACCAGGACAAGATCGACCGCGTCCGGGGTATGGACATCACCGTGGTCACCACGGCGACCAACGACGACGAGGGCCGCGCCCTCCTTCGTCACCTCGGCTTCCCGTTCAAGGAGGCGTGAGCGAGATGGCGAAGAAGGCTCTGATTGCCAAGGCTGCTCGTAAGCCCAAGTTCGGTGTGCGCGCGTACACCCGCTGCCAGCGCTGCGGTCGTCCGCACTCCGTGTACCGCAAGTTCGGCCTGTGCCGCGTGTGCCTTCGTGAGATGGCCCACCGCGGTGAGCTGCCGGGCGTGACCAAGAGCTCCTGGTAATTCCGCCCACCCGTCGCCCGACCACCGCCCCTCAAGGGCGGCCCTTCGGGCCGACAGGCTGGATGTGAATGCTGGGCTCTCGGTAAGTAAAGGGCGGTGTCAGGTGCCCACCCCTTCATGGCTTAGTCTTGGAGGGTTGGGCGCCTGGACGCCCGTACGACTTACTACGCCGTAGGTCCCCGTGCCGCACCCGTCCCGTCCCGGATCGGGGAGAGGGATGGCACAGACAGGAAACCCCGGCGAGAGAGGCCGAAGGCCAATTCATGACCATGACTGATCCGATCGCGGACATGCTGACTCGTCTGCGTAACGCGAACTCGGCGTACCACGACAGCGTCGGTATGCCGCACAGCAAGATCAAGTCGCACATCGCGGAGATCCTCCAGCAGGAGGGCTTCATCACGGGCTGGAAGGTCGAGGACGCCGAGGTCGGCAAGAACCTCGTCCTGGAGCTGAAGTTCGGCCCCAACCGTGAGCGCTCCATCGCGGGCATCAAGCGGATCTCCAAGCCCGGTCTCCGGGTTTACGCGAAGTCCACCAACCTGCCGAAGGTGCTCGGCGGCCTGGGCGTGGCGATCATCTCCACGTCGCACGGTCTGCTCACCGACAAGCAGGCAGGCAAGAAGGGTGTGGGCGGGGAAGTCCTCGCCTACGTCTGGTAATCGGGAACGGAGGAATAGCAATGTCGCGAATCGGCAAGCTCCCCATCCCGGTTCCCACCGGCGTGGACGTCACCATCGACGGCCGGACGGTGAACGTGAAGGGCCCCAAGGGTTCCCTCTCGCACACCATCGCCGCGCCGATCGAGATCGCCAAGGGCGAGGACGGCGTGCTGAACGTCTCCCGTCCCAACGACGAGCGTCAGAACAAGGCCCTGCACGGCCTGTCCCGCACGCTGGTGGCGAACATGATCACCGGTGTGACCCAGGGATACGTGAAGAAGCTCGAGATCAGCGGTGTGGGTTACCGCGTGCTCGCCAAGGGCTCCAACCTGGAGTTCTCGCTGGGCTACAGCCACCCGATCCTGGTCGAGGCCCCCGAGGGCATCACCTTCAAGGTGGAGTCCGCGACCAAGCTTTCGGTCGAGGGCATCGACAAGCAGAAGGTCGGCGAGGTTGCGGCCAACATCCGCAAGCTGCGCAAGCCCGACCCGTACAAGGCCAAGGGCGTCAAGTACGAGGGCGAAGTCATCCGCCGCAAGGTCGGAAAGGCGGGTAAGTAAGCCATGGCATACGGTGTGAAGATCGCGAAGGGCAAGGCCTACAAGGCCGCTGCCATCAAGCGCCGCCACATCCGCATCCGCAAGAGGATCTCGGGTACCGCCGAGCGTCCGCGCCTGGTCGTGACGCGCTCGAACCGCCACATCGTGGCCCAGGTCATCGACGACATCAAGGGTCACACCCTGGCGTCGGCGTCGACCCTGGACACCTCGATCCGCGGTGGCTCCGAGGACAAGTCCTCGCAGGCCGGCAAGGTCGGCGCGCTTGTCGCCGAGCGTGCCAAGGCCGCGGGTGTCGAGGCTGTCGTATTCGACCGTGGTGGCAACCAGTACGCCGGGCGCATCGCCGCCCTGGCGGACGCCGCCCGCGAAGCCGGGCTCAAGTTCTGAGCCTGCCGTAGCTAGCGGAAACAGAGAGAGGTAATTCCAATGGCTGGACCCCAGCGCCGCGGAAGCGGTGCCGGTGGCGGCGAGCGGCGGGACCGGAAGGGCCGTGACGGCGGCGCTGCTGCCGCCGAGAAGACCGCGTACGTTGAGCGCGTTGTCGCGATCAACCGCGTCGCCAAGGTTGTGAAGGGTGGTCGTCGCTTCAGCTTCACCGCGCTGGTCGTGGTGGGCGACGGTGACGGCACCGTGGGTGTCGGATACGGCAAGGCCAAGGAGGTGCCGGCCGCCATCGCCAAGGGCGTTGAGGAGGCCAAGAAGCACTTCTTCAAGGTCCCGCGTATCCAGGGCACCATCCCGCACCCGATCCAGGGTGAGAAGGCCGCGGGCGTCGTCCTGCTCAAGCCGGCTTCCCCCGGTACCGGTGTTATCGCCGGTGGCCCGGTGCGTGCCGTGCTCGAGTGCGCGGGCGTTCACGACATCCTGTCGAAGTCGCTCGGCTCCGACAACGCGATCAACATCGTGCACGCGACCGTGGCGGCCCTGAAGGGTCTGCAGCGTCCCGAGGAGATCGCGGCCCGCCGCGGTCTGCCGCTCGAGGACGTCGCCCCCGCGGCTCTGCTGCGTGCGCGTGCCGGGGCGGGTGCGTAATGGCCCGTCTCAAGATCACGCAGACGAAGTCGTACATCGGCAGCAAGCAGAACCACCGTGACACGCTGCGTTCGCTTGGCCTCAAGAGGGTCAACGACGTGGTCGTCAAGGAGGATCGTCCCGAGTTCCGCGGCATGGTGCGCCACGTCCGCCACCTCGTGACGGTCGAGGAGGTCGACTGATCATGGCGGAGCAGAACCCGCTCAAGATCCACAACCTCCGTCCCGCCCCGGGTGCCAAGACCGCCAAGACCCGTGTCGGTCGTGGTGAGGCCTCGAAGGGTAAGACGGCCGGTCGTGGTACCAAGGGTACGAAGGCCCGTTACCAGGTTCCGGAGCGCTTCGAGGGTGGCCAGATGCCCCTCCACATGCGTCTTCCGAAGCTGAAGGGCTTCAAGAACCCGTTCAAGACCGAGTACCAGGTCGTGAACCTGGACAAGCTCTCCGCGCTCTACCCCGAGGGCGGAGAGGTCACCGTTGCCGACCTGGTCGACAAGGGTGCGGTCCGTAAGAACAGCCTCGTCAAGGTCCTCGGCCAGGGCGAGATCTCGGTGGCGCTGCAGGTGACGGTGGATGCCGTCTCCGGCTCCGCCAAGGAGAAGATCGCCGCTGCCGGCGGCACCGTCACCGAGCTCGTCTGAGCCCAGTGACATGAACGATCCCAACCGGGGATATCCCAACAAATGGGGTATCCCCGGTTGGTCGTTCCAAGGGGGGCACAGTCGCAGGTAAGGTGGCGTGCGCTGTTGCTGTAACGGGTTGGGTCCGTGCCCCTTGCCGATCCGCTTGCCCACAAGGCGAGTAGAGCGGTACGGCGGACTCAACGCATGCGTAAAACATTCGTCGAACCTCAAGACCGTCACCTCTGACGCACGAGCGCGGGGGTCGCAGGAGGCACCGTGCTCACCGCGTTCGCCCGGGCGTTCAAGACGCCCGACCTGCGCAAGAAGCTGCTGTTCACACTGGGCATCATTGTCCTGTACCGGGTCGGTACGCACGTACCCATTCCAGGTGTGGACTACCAGAACGTCCAGACCTGTATGGAGGACGCGAAGGCCAACAGCGGCCTCTTCGGTCTGGTCAACATGTTCAGTGGCGGCGCATTGCTGCAGATCACGATCTTCGCGCTGGGCATCATGCCGTACATCACGGCGAGCATCATCCTTCAGTTGCTGACCGTGGTGATCCCACGCCTGGAGGCCCTCAAGAAGGAGGGGCAGGCGGGTACCGCGAAGATCACGCAGTACACCCGTTATCTGACGGTCGCGCTCGCGATCCTGCAGGGCACCGGCCTGGTGGCCACCGCCCGCAGTGGTCAGCTCTTCTCCGGTTGCCGCGTCGCCGGTGAGATCGTGCCGGACCAGTCGATCTTCGTGACCATCACCATGGTCATCACCATGACCGCGGGTACCGCGATGGTCATGTGGCTCGGTGAGCTCATCACCGACCGCGGTATCGGCAACGGCATGTCCATCCTGATGTTCATCTCGATCGCCGCGACCTTCCCGAGCGCCCTGTGGGCCATCAAGGAGCAGGGCGATCTCGCGGGCGGCTGGATCGAGTTCGGCACCGTGGTCCTGGTCGGCCTGGTCATGGTCGGCCTGGTGGTCTTCGTCGAGCAGGCCCAGCGCCGGATTCCGGTGCAGTACGCGAAGCGGATGATCGGCCGCAGGTCCTACGGCGGTACGTCCACCTACATCCCGTTGAAGGTGAATCAGGCGGGTGTGATTCCTGTCATCTTCGCCTCTTCGCTGCTCTACATCCCGGCTTTGATTTCTCAGTTCTCCAGCGAGGATTCGAGCTGGAAGCGGTGGATCGACCAGAACCTGACCCAGGGCGACCACCCGATTTACATCACTATGTACTTCTTGTTGATCGTGTTCTTCGCCTTCTTCTATGTGGCGATCTCGTTCAACCCCGACGAAGTCGCGGACAACATGAAGAAGTATGGTGGCTTCATCCCGGGCATCCGGGCTGGCCGACCGACCGCTGAGTATCTGAGCTACGTACTCAACCGGATCACCTGGCCGGGTTCGCTGTATCTGGGCCTGATCGCTCTTGTGCCGACGATGGCGTTGGTTGGTTTCGGGGCAAACCAGAACTTCCCGTTCGGTGGGACGAGCATCCTGATCATCGTGGGTGTCGGTCTCGAGACGGTGAAGCAGATCGAGAGCCAGCTCCAGCAGCGCAATTACGAAGGGTTCCTCCGCTGATGCGTATCGTCCTCGTCGGGCCACCTGGCGCCGGTAAGGGAACGCAGGCCGCGTTCCTCGCCAAGAACCTGTCGATTCCGCACATCTCCACGGGTGACCTTTTCCGCGCCAACATCAGCCAGGGCACCGAGCTCGGCAAGCAGGCCAAGGCCTTCATGGACGCCGGAAACCTGGTCCCGGACGAGGTCACCATCGGGATGGCCAAGGACCGCATGGAGCAGCCCGACGCCGAGAACGGCTTTCTGCTCGACGGCTTTCCGCGCAACGTCTCGCAGGCCGAGGCGCTGGACGAGACGCTGAAGACCGAGAGCATGAAGCTGGACGCGGTGCTCGACCTCGAGGTCCCCGAGGACGAGGTCGTCAAGCGCATCGCGGGACGCCGTATCTGCCGCAATGATTCCGCGCACGTCTTCCACGTCACGTACAGCGCGCCCAAGCAGGAAGGTGTCTGTGACACCTGCGGCGGCGAGCTCTACCAGCGTGACGACGACAGCGAGGACACCGTGCGCAAGCGGCTGGAGGTCTACCACACGCAGACCGAGCCGATCATCGACTACTACCGCGCGCAGGGCCTGGTCGTGACGATCTCCGCGCTCGGCAAGGTCGAAGAGGTCACCGAGCGCGCGATGGCCGCGCTCAAGCCCGGCGAGTGACGAGACGCACACAGCACGGAGAACGAGGGCGAAGGCCGCGAACCCGGTGACGGGGGAGCGGCCTTCGTCGTGTGCGGGCACCGCGGGGCGGCCGACGCCCGTGGGCGGGCCCAGGCCGTGCGACGGTCGCCGCGGTCTCGGTGCACAATGGGTGGTTGCGGCGGTGAGCCGCGTACCGCGGGCCGTCCGGCCGCGGACCCCGTAGCGGAAGACGAAGAGGCGACGCCCCCATGGTGGAGATCAAGACCCCCGAGCAGATCGCGAAAATGCGTGAGGCGGGGCTGGTCGTCGCCGAGATCCACCGCGCGACCCGTGCGGCCGCGGTGCCCGGGGCCAGTACGAAGGACCTCGACGACGCCGCGCGCAAGGTGATCGCCGAGCACGGCGCGAAGTCCAACTTCCTTGGCTACGGAGGCTTTCCGGCCACCATCTGCACCTCGGTGAACGAGGTCGTGGTGCACGGCATCCCGAGCGCGGAGGTCGTCCTCAAGGACGGGGACCTCATCTCCATCGACGCCGGGGCCATCGTGGAGGGCTGGCACGGCGACGCCGCCTTCACCGCCTTCGTCGGTGAGGGGCACGCGCCCGAGCTGGTCGAACTCTCCCGGGTCACCGAGGAGTCGATGTGGGCGGGCATCGCCGCGATGAAGACCGGCAACCGGCTGGTCGACATCTCCCGTGCGGTGGAGACCTACATCCGCCGCCAGCCGCGTCCGGGCGGCGGCAAGTACGGGATCATCCAGGACTACGGCGGCCACGGCATCGGCAGCCAGATGCACATGGACCCGCATCTGCTGAACTACGTGGAGCGCCGCCGCGGCCGCGGGCCCAAGCTGGTGCCCGGCATGTGCCTGGCCATCGAGCCGATGGTCTCCCTCGGCACCCCGAAGACCCGGGTGCTCTCCGACGACTGGACGGTCGTCACCACCGACGACACCTGGTCCTCGCACTGGGAGCACTCGGTCGCGATCACCGAGGAGGGGCCGCTGGTGCTCACGGCGCCCGACTGCGGTCGCGAGCGGCTCGCACCGTACGGGGTCACGCCCGCGCCCGACCCCCTGGGCTGAACAGCGCGGTGGTTAACGATCTTGGGGGCCGGGCAGGCTTGCTCATTGCCCCCCGATTTCGTTTTTCCTTCGGCACTGGCGTAGACTGACGCGTCGGCTTTCGTGTCCCCGCATGTCCTCATTCCGTACCAAGTGATCTCCATGATCGCCACGGAATGGGAGCGGGGTTGGCGGAGCCGATCAAGGTAGTCGATTCGAAGGGCGAAGCGTGGCCAAGAAGCAAGGTGCCATCGAGATCGAGGGCACTGTCGTCGAGTCTCTTCCGAACGCCATGTTCAAGGTCGAGCTCCAGAACGGCCACCAGGTCCTGGCACACATCAGCGGCAAGATGCGTATGCACTACATCCGTATCCTCCCTGACGACCGGGTCGTGGTGGAGCTGTCTCCGTACGACCTGACGCGTGGCCGGATCGTCTACCGGTACAAGTAGATCTTGCCCGCACTCCGCAGCCGGGAGGCTGGGGGGTGGTGGCACTGACCCGGAGAACCTCACACCCATGAAGGTCAAGCCGAGCGTCAAGAAGATCTGCGACAAGTGCAGGGTGATTCGCCGTCACGGCCGAGTCATGATCATCTGCGACAACCCGAGGCACAAGCAGCGCCAGGGCTGACGCAGGTCTGCATTCGCAGAACTTCGCGCGACGCAAGCGATACGTACATACGCAGGGCCCGTCTAGTACTTCCATGGCTTCGGCCGTGAAGTGGCGGCACCCCCGGTCGGAGGCCGGGGACCCAGTTCGTACCCCCACCCGAGAGGTGATGGGGGCACCTCCCGCTCGAGCGAAGCCGAGAGTGGGGGAGGCGAATGGGAGCGGTCCTGTGGAAGACCTCCGCGAATCAACTGGAGCCATTGAATGGCACGCGTTTCCGGTGTCGACATCCCGCGCGACAAGCGTGTGGAGGTCGCCCTCACCTACGTGTTCGGCATCGGCCGGACCCTCTCGCAGCAGACGCTGGCCGAGACCGGCGTGAACCCCAACACCCGCGTTCGCGACCTCTCCGAGGAGGAGCTGGTCAAGATCCGCGAGTACGTGGACAACAACATCAAGACCGAGGGTGACCTCCGTCGTGAGGTTCAGGCCGACATCCGCCGCAAGGTCGAGATCGGCTGCTACCAGGGTCTGCGCCACCGCCGTGGCCTGCCCGTGCACGGTCAGCGCACCAGCACCAACGCCCGCACCCGCAAGGGCCCGCGTCGCGCCATCGCCGGCAAGAAGAAGCCGGGCAAGAAGTAGTCCTCAGCGGACACTGCGGATCTTGGGGGCGACTCCAGGGCCCGCATGCCAGCGGTCTTCGCTGTAGGACCGACCACCTCCCGTAGGAGTAAGAGATGCCCCCCAAGGGACGTCAGGGCGCTGCCAAGAAGGTGCGCCGCAAGGAAAAGAAGAACGTCGCTCACGGCCACGCGCACATCAAGAGCACGTTCAACAACACCATCGTGTCGATCACGGACCCGACCGGCAACGTGATCTCCTGGGCCTCCGCCGGCCACGTCGGCTTCAAGGGCTCGCGCAAGTCGACTCCGTTCGCCGCGCAGATGGCCGCCGAGTCGGCCGCCCGCCGCGCGCAGGAGCACGGCATGCGCAAGGTGGACGTCTTCGTCAAGGGTCCCGGCTCCGGCCGTGAGACCGCGATCCGCTCCCTCCAGGCCACCGGCCTCGAGGTCGGCTCGATCCAGGACGTCACCCCCACCCCGCACAACGGCTGCCGTCCGCCGAAGCGTCGTCGCGTCTGACGCAGAGTCCCCGGCTCCGGCTGGGGGCGTGGGGGTTACTCCCCACATGTCGCAGTACGGCTGCCGTCCGCCGAAGCGTCGTCGCGTCTGACGCACGGCCTCCGGCCGCTCCACGGCCGGGCTTGGCAGGATGTCTTCGGGTTTCGGGCGGTACGGGTCCTTGTGGTACGTACCGCCCGTACCCTTGCAGTACCCGCGCGGTTCTCCGTGCGGACCGTCGGGCGTCAAATAGCGGGCGTCCACGACTGAAGGAACTGATTCACACATGCTGATCGCTCAGCGTCCCTCGTTGACCGAAGAGGTCGTCGACGAGTTCCGCTCCCGGTTCGTGATCGAGCCGCTGGAGCCGGGCTTCGGTTACACCCTCGGCAACTCCCTGCGCCGTACGCTCCTCTCCTCGATCCCGGGTGCGGCGGTCACGTCCATCCGTATCGACGGTGTCCTGCACGAGTTCACCACCGTGCCGGGCGTCAAGGAGGACGTCACCGACCTGATCCTCAACATCAAGCAGCTGGTCGTCTCCTCGGAGCACGACGAGCCGGTCGTGATGTACCTGCGCAAGCAGGGCCCGGGTCTGGTCACCGCCGCCGACATCGCGCCCCCGGCCGGTGTCGAGGTGCACAACCCCGACCTCGTGCTCGCCACGCTGAACAGCAAGGGCAAGCTGGAGATGGAGCTGACCGTCGAGCGCGGTCGCGGCTACGTCTCCGCGGTGCAGAACAAGCAGGTGGGCCAGGAGATCGGCCGGATCCCGGTCGACTCGATCTACAGCCCGGTGCTCAAGGTCACGTACAAGGTCGAGGCGACCCGTGTCGAGCAGCGCACCGACTTCGACAAGCTGATCGTCGACGTCGAGACCAAGCAGGCCATGCGTCCGCGCGACGCCATGGCTTCGGCGGGCAAGACCCTGGTCGAGCTGTTCGGCCTGGCCCGCGAGCTCAACATCGACGCCGAGGGCATCGACATGGGTCCGTCCCCGACGGACGCCGCGCTCGCCGCCGATCTGGCGCTGCCGATCGAGGAGCTGGAACTCACCGTCCGCTCCTACAACTGCCTCAAGCGCGAGGGCATCCACTCCGTGGGTGAGCTCGTCGCCCGCTCCGAGGCCGACCTGCTCGACATCCGCAACTTCGGTGCGAAGTCGATCGACGAGGTCAAGGCGAAGCTGGCCGGCATGGGCCTGGCCCTCAAGGACAGCCCGCCCGGATTCGACCCGACCGCCGCCGCCGACGCCTTCGGCGCCGACGACGACGGCGACACCGGTTTCGTGGAGACCGAGCAGTACTGATCTTCCCTCTGCGGGGCACTCGGACCGGGTGCCCCGCAGTGGCGCACAGACTTCCGGCACCTCACCGGGTGCTGGATCTCCGTCGGGCACACGCCCGCGCGGACACTGACACCGGTACCTGACACGGCCGGTGCAGATCTGAAGGAGTAACACCATGCCGAAGCCCACCAAGGGTGCCCGTCTGGGCGGCGGCGCCGCGCACGAGAAGCTGCTTCTCGCGAACCTCGCGAAGTCGCTGTTCGAGCACGGCCGCATCACCACCACCGAGGCGAAGGCCCGCCGTCTGCGGCCGTACGCCGAGCGTCTGGTGACCAAGGCGAAGAAGGGCGACCTTCACAACCGCCGTCAGGTCCTCCAGGTCATCACCGACAAGAGCATCGTGCACACGCTCTTCACGGAGATCGGCCCGCGCTACGAGAACCGCCCGGGTGGCTACACCCGTATCACCAAGATCGGTAACCGCCGTGGCGACAACGCGCCCATGGCCGTCATCGAGCTGGTGGAGGCCCTCACCGTGCAGCAGAAGGCTGTCGGCGAGGCCGAGGCGGCGACCAAGCGCGCCGTCAAGGAAGACTCCCTCAAGAAGGACGAGGCTCCGGCCGCGGACCTGACGAAGGACGACGCCGAGGCTCCGGCCGAAGAGGCCAAGGACGCCTGAGGTCCCTGAGCAGCAAGGCCGTGGGCCCGTACCTCCTCCGGGGGTGCGGGCCCGCGGTTTGTGCCGGGGGCGCCGGGGTGGCGTGGGTGGTGGCACCGGTTGGGGTGCCGGACAACGGTGGACAGGAGGCAGGGTCCGGTGTCGGACGAGGTGGAGCCCGGGTTCGTGCGGGTGCGGCTGGATCTTTCCTACGACGGGAAGGACTTCTCGGGCTGGGCGCGGCAGCGCGAGGGGCAGCGGACCGTACAGGGCGAGATCGAGGACGCGCTGCGGGTGGTGACGCGCTCGGAGCGGTCGTACGAGCTGACCGTGGCCGGGCGTACCGACGCGGGCGTGCACGCGCGCGGGCAGGTGGCGCATGTGGACCTGCCGGTCGAGCTGTGGGAGGCGCACCGCGAGAAGCTGTTGAAGCGGCTTGCCGGGCGGCTGCCGAAGGACGTCCGGATCTGGCGCCTGAGCGAGGCCCCCGCGGGCTTCAACGCCCGGTTCTCGGCCGCCTGGCGCCGCTACGCCTACCGCGTCACCGACCACCCCGGCGGGGTCGACCCGCTGCTGCGCGGCCATGTGCTCTGGCACGACTGGCCGCTGGACGTCGCCGCCATGAACGAGGCCGCGCACGGGCTGCTCGGCGAGCACGACTTCGCGGCGTACTGCAAGCGGCGGGAGGGCGCGACGACCATCCGTACGCTCCAGGAGCTGAGCCTGGTGCGGGGCGCGGACGGGGTGGTCACGGCCACCGTGCGGGCCGACGCCTTCTGCCACAACATGGTCCGCTCCCTCATCGGTGCCCTGCTGTTCGTCGGCGACGGGCACCGTACGCCGGACTGGCCGGGCCAGGTACTGGCCGCCCGGGTGCGTGACTCGGCGGTGCACGTGGTGCGGCCGCACGGGCTCACCCTGGAGGAAGTCGGTTACCCCGCCGACGAGTTGCTCGCCGCGCGCAACGCGGAGGCGCGCAACCGGCGGACGCTGCCGGGGGCGGCCGGCGGGTGCTGCTGAGGGGCGCGTACGAGGCCTGGGGCGCCCGCAACGAGCTCTGAGGCGCCCGTACGGGCCCTGGGGCGCCGGGCGTGCGCGCCCCGGCGCCCGCGCGCGGGCTGGCGGGTGCTACCGCGGTTCCTGTGCCGCCGCCGAGGCCTGGGCCTCGCCGCGGCGGTTGATCTGGCGGCGGGTGAACTCGCGCAGGTCGTCGCTGAGCGTGTAGACGGCGCGGTCCTTCTTGGTGACGCTCTTGCCGCTGGTGAAGCCCGAGATGCTGAAGTAGGCGTACCGGCCGAGGGAGTTGGCGGTGGTGCGGCAGAAGCCGGTGCGGCAGTACGTGCCGACGGTCTTGTCGGTCAGCGAGACGATGTTGCCGCCGTCCGCCTGCTTCACGGCCTTGGCGGCCTGGGCCGCGGTGTCGAAGAGGGCGACGCCGATGGTGACCGAGACCTTGTCCTTGGTGTAGGCGGCGCGGATCAGGCGGGTGCACTTGTTCTTGGTGAGCACGCCGCCGAGGTCGCCCTTGGTGGCCTTGGCGCACTTGCGGGTGTCGTTGGTGGGGCCCTTCTTGTAGACCCGGTCGCCCATCGTCAGCTTGGTGCCGGGGAAGAGCGTGTTCGGGCCGATCGGGGCCTTGTCCTTCTTCGCGCTGGAGATGAAGTCCATCGGGTCCGGCGGCGGGGGCGGCGTGGTGGCCTCGAAGGAGGGGCCCGGCTTGCTGGTGTCGCTCGGGATGTCCGCGGTCGCGGGCAGGTCGGCGCTGGGCTTGTCGGAGGCCTCGCTGTCGCCGTTGGCCGAGACCACGGCGACGGCCACACCGACACCGATCAGCACGGTCGCCAGCGCCGCCGCGCCCGCCATCAGCCACTTGCGCTTACGGGCCCGGGTCTCGGAGGCATCGGCGAGCGCACCCCAGTCCGGGGTTTGCCCGGTGCCGGGCTGGGGCCCCTGCTGTGCGTGCTGCTGGCCGTACGGCTGCTGCTGTCCGGGCGTCTGCTGCGGGTAGCCGTAGCCCTGCCCGCTCTGCCCGCTCTGACCGCCGCCGTTCTGCTGCTGGGGATAGCCGTAGTCACCGCCCTGCTGCTGGGGGTAGCCGTATCCGCCCTGTTGCTGCGGGTAGCCGTAACCCTGGCCACCGCCCTGCTGGGGCTGGCCGTACTGCTGACCGCCCTGGCCCTGCTGCCCGCCCTGGCCACTCTGACCGCCCGAACCCCAGTGGGGTCCCCCCTGCCCTACGCTCATGGGGCGCATCCTAGGACGGGCCCGCGGGGAGCGGTGCGCGGGGCAGGTGTGGAAAGTGCGGGGGAGGGGCGAGGGGGCGGGAGACCGCCGGTTCGCGCCGGGGCGTGCGAGGGGCCGGGGCCGCGTTTTGACCCCTGTGGGTACGCGCGGGTATTCTGCTCTTTCGTTATGCGTTCTGGTTCGCTCAAACTCACGTGAGCAGACCGTTACGCCGGTCCACCGGGCCGATGACCAGCGACCTGCAGGCGGTTTGCGTCGACCGCCGCGGTCATGGCTGTCGTGATCGTCCGTGGTGACCTCGAAACAGGACCCTGTCCCTGGCTCCCTCTCACGGAGTCGGTGGCATCCACCACAGAAGAAGCGAAGGCTACGACCGTGCGTACGTACAGCCCCAAGCCCGGCGATGTGACGCGCCAGTGGCACGTCATCGACGCCCAGGACGTTGTCCTGGGTCGTCTGGCGACCACCGCCGCCACCCTCCTGCGTGGCAAGCACAAGCCGATCTACGCGCCCCACGTCGACACCGGTGACTTCGTCGTCATCATCAACGCCGACAAGGTGCACCTCTCCGGCAACAAGCGGACCCAGAAGCTCGCCTACCGTCACTCCGGTTACCCGGGTGGTCTGCGCAGCGTCCGTTACGACGACCTGCTCGCGAACAACCCCGAGAAGGCCGTCGAGAAGGCCGTCAAGGGAATGCTTCCGAAGAACACCCTGGGCCGTCAGATGCTCTCGAAGCTGAAGGTCTACTCGGGCGACCAGCACCCGCACGCTGCCCAGCAGCCGGTGCCGTTCGAGATCACCCAGGTCGCGCAGTAATTCCGGCCACCGAGACTGAAGAGAATCTGAGGAGAATCGTGGCCGAGACCACCGCTGAGCAGCCTGTCGACGAGCAGCCGCTCGAGGACATCGAGATCGAGCAGTACACCACCGAGTCCGAGGTTCCCGTGGAGGGCGAGTACTCCACCGAATCGCTCGGTTCCCGCTTCGGCGAGCCCCAGCCGGCCGCCGGCCTGGGCCGCCGCAAGAACGCCATCGCCCGCGTCCGGATCGTTCCGGGCACCGGCAAGTGGAAGATCAACGGTCGCACCCTCGAGGGCTACTTCCCGAACAAGGTGCACCAGCAGGAAGTCAACGAGCCCTTCAAGGTGCTGGAGCTCGAAGGCCGTTACGACGTGGTCGCCCGTATCGCGGGTGGCGGCGTCTCCGGCCAGGCCGGTGCCCTGCGCCTCGGTGTCGCCCGCGCCCTCAACGAGGCCGACGTGGACAACAACCGCGGCCCGCTGAAGAAGGCCGGCTTCCTCAAGCGCGACGACCGTGCGGTCGAGCGCAAGAAGGCCGGTCTGAAGAAGGCCCGTAAGGCTCCGCAGTACAGCAAGCGCTAATCA
Organism: Streptomyces sp. NA04227; assembly: GCF_013364195.1. NCBI lineage: Bacteria > Bacillati > Actinomycetota > Actinomycetes > Kitasatosporales > Streptomycetaceae > Streptomyces > Streptomyces sp. NA04227. The sequence continues at coordinate 5,092,770 of NZ_CP054918.1, forward strand.
CAGGATTACGCTCTTCCTGTACTCACGTTCGCCCCGGCGGCACATGTGCCGCCGGGGCGTTCGTTTATGGCAGAACCTGGGCGTAAAGCGACATCAGACGTTCAGAGACTTGCCAGTTCGGATAATTCCCGACGACGCTCGAAGACAGGCAGGGTCTCAAGGCCCCTGTGCTGTACGGGGTCCTTGAAGCTCATCCGGCTCGTTCGGCTCGCGTGGTGCGGGCCCGGCCGCTTCGACGCGGGCATTTCTTCGAGGATTGAGAAAGTTCGGAGGACACCAGTGGGACGACTCTTCGGCACGGACGGCGTGCGCGGTGTCGCCAACGCGGATCTGACGGCGGAGCTCGCGCTCGGCCTCTCCGTCGCGGCGGCGCACGTACTCGCCGAGGCGGGCACGTTCGCAGGTCACCGGCCGAAGGCCGTGGTGGGCCGGGACCCGCGTGCGTCCGGGGAGTTCCTGGAGGCCGCCGTGGTGGCGGGCCTGGCCAGTGCCGGAGTCGACGTGCTGCGGGTCGGCGTGCTGCCCACCCCGGCGGTCGCCCACCTCACCGGTGCCCTCGGCGCCGACCTCGGTGTGATGCTCTCGGCCAGCCACAACGCCATGCCCGACAACGGCATCAAGTTCTTCGCCCGTGGCGGCCACAAGCTCGCCGACGAGCTGGAGGACCGCATCGAGTCGGTCTACGAGGAGCACCGCACCGGCGCCCCCTGGGACCGTCCGACCGGTGCCGGGGTCGGCCGCGTGGGCACGTACGAGGAGGGTGGCGAGCAGTACCTCGCGCATCTCCTCCAGGTGCTGCCGAACCGGCTCGACGGGCTGCGGATCGTCCTGGACGAGGCGCACGGCGCCGCTTCCCACGTCTCTCCCGAGGTCTTCCGGCGGGCCGGTGCCGAGGTCGTCACCATCGGCGCCGAGCCGGACGGGCTCAACATCAACGACGGCTGCGGCTCGACCCACCTCGGTCTGCTGAAGGCCGCCGTCCTGGAGCACGGCGCCGACCTCGGCATCGCCCACGACGGCGACGCCGACCGCTGCCTGGCCGTCGACCACACCGGCGCCGAGGTGGACGGGGACCAGATCCTCGCCGTCCTCGCGCTCGGCATGCGCGAGCGCGGGGTGCTGCGCGAGGACACCGTGGTCGCGACCGTGATGTCCAACCTCGGCTTCAAGCTCGCCCTCGAACGCGAGGGGCTGCGCCTGCTGCAGACGGCCGTCGGCGACCGGTACGTCCTGGAGGAGATGAAGGAGCACGGCTTCGCCCTCGGCGGCGAGCAGTCCGGGCACGTCATCGTCCTCGACCACGCCACCACCGGCGACGGCACCCTGACCGGCCTGCTGCTCGCGGCCCGGGTCGCCGAGACCGGCCGCCGTCTGGCCGACCTGGCCGCCGTGATGGAGCGCCTGCCGCAGGTCCTGATCAACGTCCCCGACGTGGACAAGGCCCGCGTCACCACCTCCGCCGACCTCGCCGCCGCCGTCTCGGACGCCGAGCGCGTCCTCGGTACCACCGGCCGCGTACTGCTGCGTCCCTCCGGCACCGAGCCGCTGGTGCGGGTGATGGTCGAGGCCGCCGACATCGACCAGGCGCGCTCGGTCGCGGGGCGGCTCGCGGACGCGGTCAAGTCGGCGCTGGGGTAGGGAAGTTCGGGCGGCGCGCGGGTAGCGCGAGCCGCCCGCGCAGACACGCAGACACGCAGACACGCAGAGCTGTACAGCCGTTCGTACGGGCCGGTCTCCGAGGCGGGGGACCGGCCGTCGGCTTTGCCGGGCCGAACTCGGTCGGGCCGAACTCGGTCGGGCCGAACTCAGCAGGACAGGTCCCCGGCCCCGCCGGTGCTCAGCCCTCCGTGGCGGCCCGGTGCAGCACCTCGGCGAGTTCGCGTGGGCGGGAGAACATGGGCCAGTGGCCGGTGTTCATCTCGACCAGGTTCCATCGCTCGCTGCCGAGCAGGGCGGCTACGTCCTCGCTCGGCTCGTCGCCGTCGAGCAGGCACTTCACGTAGGTGGCCGGCAGCTCGCCCGGGGAGCGGGTGAGTACGGCCGGTTCGGTCAGGGCGGTGCCCGGGTGCGGGGTGGCTCCGGCGAGGAAGTGGTCGATCTGTCCGGGGTCGAGTTCGTGGCCCGCGCACTCCGGTGCGGTCAGGGGTGCCCAGAAGCCGTCGTTGCCCGCGATGTCGGCCTCGAGGGCCGCGCTGCCCTGCCACCAGCGGGAGGCGAAGGACTCGCCGTCGGCCGGGACCACGGCGTCCACGTACACGACCCGGGCGAGCCGGTCGCCGATGCGCTCCGCGGCCTGCCCGACCGGAATGCCCGAGTAGCTGTGGCCGACGAGCACCACGTCCCGCAGATCGCCGCGCGCCACCTCGTCGAGCACGTCCTGGACATGGGTCTGCTGCCCGGCGGGCGCGCCACGCTTCTCGGCCAGGCCGGACAGTGTCACGGCGTGCGTGCGGTGCCCCGCCGCACGGAGCTCCCGTGCCACCTCCTCCCACGCCCACGCGCCCAGCCAAGCCCCCGGTACCAGTACGAAATCAGTCATGGCGGCACCGTAGTGCGTGGGTCTGACAAGGACGGTGACCCGCAGGCTCAGTCGCGGTGCCGCGGTGGTCCGGGGCGGTGGTGGTTGGGGTGGTCGTGGTGGCCGAAGTGGTTGCCCTCGGACGGCAGTTGACGGGGGGCGGGCCGGAAGTGGCCGTGGCGGCGGCGGGCGCGCCGGACGAACCTGTTCGACCACAGGGCCTTCTGGGCGAGCAGGGTGCAGGTGCCCGCGAGGACGATGCCGAACAGGTTGAGCAGGAGCTGCTGGCTGGAGCCCACGGCCTGTTCGTAGTCGTCGAAGCCGAAGGCGACCGCGGCGTTCGCGGCGGCCGGGATGGTGGTCACCGAGATGGCCACGCCGACCAGGGCGCCGGACTTGGACGAGGTCAGCGAGAGGGTGCCCGCGCATCCGGCCAGGACGGCCACCACGAAGGAGAACCAGTCGGGCCGGTAGATGAAGTTGGTGTTGGGGCGTTCGGCGTCGAGCTTGGTGTCGCTGAACAGGCCGACCCAGTCCATGAAGTAGCTGAAGACGACCGTGGCGACCATGGCGGCCGCGAAGCCGACGAGCAGCGCGGTCAGCGAGCGTACGGCGAGCCGGGGCGCGCGCCGCACCAGGGCCGTGCTCACGCCCGCCAGCGGGCCGAACTCGGGGCCGACGGCCATCGCGCCCACGATCAGGATCGCGTTGTCCAGGACCACACCGCAGGCCGCGATCATCATGGCGATCGTCATGAACGCGAGGTAGGTGACGCTGAGCGTGGACTCCTCGTGGGTGGCCTCGCTGAGCTGCTCCCACAGCACCGCGTCGGCGGCCTCGCCCGGCGCCTCCTCCTCGGCCTTGTCGGCCCGCTCGGAGAGGGTCAGGTCGATGTGCTCCATGGTGACGGCGCCGGTGGCCGGGATGTCCAACTCCCGCAGCCCGGCGATCAGTTCCTCGCCCGCCTCGCGTGCGACGTCGCAGTTCACGATGTCGCCGGGCGGGTTGCGCGAGGCGCCCGGGTAGACGGCCAGGTGCGCCGTGCCCACACAGGACTCCATCAGGCGCACGACGTCCTCGGTGCGCTCCGCCGGGCAGGTCACGCGCATGTGCAGCATGCGTGCACACTAACGGGGACGGCGCCGGCGCCCCCGTCACTGTGCACGCATGGGCGCTCAGAGCTTGCGCAGGCTCAGCCGCTGCACCTTGTGGTCGGGGCCCTTGCGGACGACGAGGGTGGCGCGGCCGCGGGTGGGGGCCACGTTCTCCACCAGGTTGGGCTTGTTGATGGTGCGCCAGGTGGTCCGCGCGTAGTCCAGGGCCTCCTCCTCGGAGACCTCGGTGTACTTGCGGAAGTACGAGGAGGGGTTCTGGAAGGCGGTCTCGCGCAGCTTGCGGAAGCGGCTCAGGTACCAGCTCTCGATGTCCTCGGTGCGCGCGTCCACGTACACACTGAAGTCGAAGTAGTCCGCGAGACCGACCCTGGTGCGGCCGTCCTGTCCGGGCAGCGCGGGCTGCAGGACGTTCAGGCCCTCCACGATGAGGATGTCGGGCCTGCGCACGGTGAGCTTCTGGCCGGGGACGATGTCGTAGATGAGGTGGGAGTAGACGGGTGCGGTGACCTCGTCCTTGCCCGCCTTGATGTCGGCGACGAAGCGGGTCAGCGCGCGGCGGTCGTAGGACTCGGGGAAGCCCTTGCGGGAGACGAGGCCGCGCTCGCGCAGTTCCTTCATGGGGAGCAGGAAGCCATCGGTGGTCACCAGCTCCACCCGGGGGTGCTCGGGCCAGCGGGCGAGCAGGGCCTGGAGGAGTCGGGCGACGGTGGACTTGCCGACGGCGACCGAGCCCGCGACCCCTATGACGAAGGGGGTGCCGGACTGCGAGCCCTTCTCGCCGAGGAAGGTGTTGAGCGCGCCGCGCAGCCCGTCGGAGGCGGCGACGTAGAGATTGAGCAGCCGCGAGAGCGGCAGATAGATGTCCCGTACCTCGTCGAGGTCGATGACATCGCCGAGGCCCCGCAACTGCTCCACTTCCTCGGCGGTGAGCGGCAGCGGGGTCTTCTCGCGCAGCGCGCTCCACTGGGATCGGGTGAGGTCGACGTAGGGAGTCGCCTCCGGCCGTGGCCGGTGAGCGCTCCTTGGCGGCGAGGAGACCGGTGAGATCACCAGTTCATTGTTACGGCTGTGTGGCGAACGCGGTGGGTGGAGTGCGTCACCTTCGGGAACGGCGGGAGGCGGGCGCACCTCGCTGAGCAGGAAGGTTCGTCGAAACGCCCGTAGGCTGCCGTCATGTGCCCTCTTGCGCGATTCGTCGGTACGTGGTGGGTCGGTGAGGCGGCGCGTGGCCCGGCCGGGGCCCGTACGCGGGCGCGCGTACGGGCGGGTGGCAAGCCGCCGTACGATCATGGGCGCCGCGGCGGACGGCCGTGACGGCGAAGGACCGGTGGGACGGCGCGCGACCGAGGACCGAGGACGGCTCAGGGCCGGGACGGTCGGGCGCGGGTGCCACCGGCCGAGGTGCGAGGAGAGCGCTGACGTGATCATCGGGGTGGGCATCGACGTGGCCGAGATCGACCGGTTCCGTGCCTCGCTGGAACGCACCCCCGGCATGGCCGAACGCCTCTTCCTGCCACAGGAGTTGACGCTGCCGAGCGGCGAACGGCGCGGCATCGCCTCGCTCGCCGCCCGGTTCGCCGCCAAGGAGGCCCTCGCCAAGGCCCTGGGCGCCCCGCCGGGACTGAAGTGGCTGGACGCCGAGATCCGCGTGGAGGACAACGGCCGCCCGCTCCTTAAGGTCACCGGCACCGTCGCCCGCCGCGCCGCCGAACTCGGCGTACAGGCCTGGCACGTCTCGCTGAGCCATGACGCGGGCGTGGCCTCGGCGGTCGTGATCGCGGAGGGCTGAGCGACCACGGACGCGGACACGTACACGGATACGTACAACGAGCAGGGGCACGGTCACCGAAGGCGGAGAAGAGGAAGGCGGAGGGCTGAGGATGCGCAGCGCGTACGGGGTGGAGACGGTGCGGGCCGCCGAGCGGGCGCTGATGGCGCGGCTGCCCGAGGGCACGCTCATGCAACGGGCGGCGGCCGGACTCGCCGCCGCCTCGGCCGAGTTGCTCGGCCGGGTCTACGGGGCCCGGGTGGTGCTCCTGGTCGGCAGCGGCGACAACGGCGGCGACGCGCTGTACGCGGGCGCCCGGCTGGCGCGGCGCGGCGCCTCGGTGGCCGCCGTGCTGCTGAACCCGGACCGGGTGCACCGAGGCGGCCTGGCCTCGCTGCGCGCGGCGGGCGGCCGGGTCTCGGCCGACCCACGGGCGGACCTGGCGGGCGCCGCGCTCGTCATGGACGGCATCACGGGCATCGGCGGCCGTGGCGGGCTGCGGCCCGAGGCGGCCGAACTCGCCCGCGCGGCACGGGAGTCGGGCGCCGCGCTCGTCGCCGTGGACCTGCCGAGCGGCGTCGACGCGGACACCGGCGAGGTGCCCGGCGAGGCGGTGCGCGCGGACGCGACGGTGACCTTCGGTACGTACAAGCCGGGGCTGCTCGTCGACCCCGGCAGGGAGTACGCGGGCGCCGTGCGCCTGGTCGAGATCGGGCTCGAACTGCCGCCGCAGGAGGCGGTGCTGTGCGCGCCGCAGTACGCGGACATCGCGCGGCTGCTGCCGAGGCCCGTGGCCGAGAGCGACAAGTACCGGCGTGGTGTGGTCGGTGTGGTGGCAGGCTCGGCGCGCTATCCCGGGGCGGCGGTGCTCGCGGTCGCGGGCGCGCTGCACGGCGGCGCGGGCGCGGTGCGCTATGTCGGCCCGGCCGCCGACGCGGTGATCGCCCGGTTCCCCGAGACGCTGGTCAGTGCCGGGCCGCCGGAGAAGGCGGGGCGGGTGCAGTCCTGGGTGGTCGGGCCCGGCATCGGCGAGAACCCTGAGGCCGTGGCGGAGGTGCTGCGCGCCGAGGTGCCGGTGCTCGTGGACGCGGACGGGCTGCGGTTCGCCGGGGAGGCGACGCTGCGCGCCCGCCGCGCGCCGACCGTTCTCACCCCGCACGCCGGGGAGGCGGCGGCGCTGCTCGGCACGTCCCGCGACGAGGTGGAGTCGGCACGCCTCACGGCGGTGCGCGAACTCGCCGCGCGGTACGGGGCGACGGCCCTGCTCAAGGGTTCGACCACGCTGGTCGCGGCGCCCGGCGGCGGTCCGGTACGTGTCAATCCGACGGGCACCCCCTGGCTCGCGACGGCGGGCAGCGGCGACGTCCTGTCCGGCCTGACCGGCTCCCTGCTCGCCGCGGGCCTCGACGGTCCCGACGCCGCCATGTCCGGCGCCTACCTGCACGGCCTCGCGGGCCGCTTCGCCGCCCGGGGTGGCCCGGCCCGCGCCTTCGAGGTGGCCGAGGCGCTGGCGGAGGCGTGGCGGGATGTCCGGGACGGGTGACGGGACGTCCCGTGCGCGGGGGCCGCACTTCGCATTCCCGGCGCCCGCATGTGACCTGCACCGCGCGCGAGTTGGCGCCGAATGGACCGTCGACCCCGCGATGACCTGCGGCGGAGCCCAGACGGCCGGGGCCGTGGCGAGGGGCGGGGGCGGCAGCCGGCGGCCGGGGCTCTGAGAGACTGAGTGCGCGATGACTGAAACTGCTCCCCTGCGCGCCCGCGCCGAGATCGACCTGGCCGCCCTGCGCTCCAATGTGCGCGGCCTGCGCGAGCGGGCGCCCGGCGCCGCCTTCATGGCCGTGGTCAAGGCCGACGGCTACGGCCACGGCATGCTGGCCAGCGCGCGTGCCGCGCTCCAGGCCGGGGCGAGCTGGATCGGCACCGCGACCCCGCAGGAGGCACTGGCCCTGCGCGCGGCCGGCATCGGCGAGGACCGGGCACGGATCATGTGCTGGCTGTGGACGCCGGGCGGGCCGTGGCGCGAGGGCATCGAGGCCGGTCTCGACATGTCGGTGAGCGGCCGGTGGGCCCTGGACGAGGTGACGGCCGCGGCCCGGCTCGCGGGCCGCACCGCCCGTATCCAGCTCAAGGCCGACACCGGTCTCGGCCGCAACGGCTGCCAGCCCGCCGACTGGCCGGATCTGGTCGCCGCCGCCCGGGCCGCCGAGGCCGAGGGTCTGGTCGCCATCACCGGGCTCTGGTCCCACTTCGCCTGCGCCGACGAGCCCGGGCACCCGTCGATCGCCGCGCAGCTCGACCTCTTCCGCGCCCTGGTCGCGCACGCCGAGCGGGACGGCGTCCGCCCCGAGGTACGGCATCTCGCCAACTCCCCGGCGACCCTCACGCTGCCCGAGGCCCACTTCGACCTGGTCCGCCCCGGCATCGCGATGTACGGCATCTCCCCGAGCCGCGAGACCGGCACCCCCGCCGACTTCGGCCTGCGCCCCGTGATGACCCTGTCCGCCTCGCTCGCCCTGGTGAAGCAGGTGCCCGGCGGCCACGGGGTCAGCTACGGCCACCACTACGTCACCCCCGGCGAGACCACCCTCGGCCTGGTCCCGCTCGGCTACGGCGACGGCATCCCCCGGCACGCCTCGGGCACCGGCCCTGTCCTCGTCGGCGGCAAGCTGCGTACGGTCGCGGGCCGGGTGGCGATGGACCAGTTCGTGGTGGACCTCGGCGGCGACACCCCGGAGGCGGGGGCCGAGGCGGTCCTGTTCGGCCCCGGCGACCGGGGCGAGCCGACGGCCGAGGACTGGGCCCAGGCCGCGGGCACCATCGCGTACGAGATCGTCACCCGCATCAGCGCGCGGGTACCCCGGGTGTACGTGAACGAGCTGCCCTGACGCGCGGTGCCCAGAGCGGGGCGGCCCGGGTGGCTGTCCCCCCGACGAGGTCCCCTCGCCGTAGTGCGTTCCGCCACCCCTGACGGTGACTTGAGACGGAACCCCCTACGCGTCGCCGCCGTCGTGCGCCCGTACGACCTGGGCTTTTACGGCCGGGTGCGGGCGGCGGGCGGTGTGCTGTGAGCCAGACCGCTGTGGACAGGTGAACCGGGGCGCCACGATGATCGTCCGAGAACCGGTCCGGGTCGCGGGAAGCAGACCCTGGGCAGGGTGCCCGGGAACCGGCGGCGCGGGAAGGGACGGGAACGTGAGCGGGAGCAGCGGAGGGGCAGCGGAGGCGGCGGCCTCGGCCGGTGACGTCTGGCGCAAGGTCTCGTTCGCCGGGGCCGCGATCGGTGTGGTGGCCGCGGGCGCGGCGGCCGGGGTCGCCGTCGAGCGCCTGACCGTCGGACGCGGCATGCGCAAGAAGGCCCGGCTCGCCCTGGACGCGACCGGCTCGTACGGCTCACTGCGCGGCACCCCCGGCACCGCGATCGCCGACGACGGCACCGAGCTCCACTACGAGATCGAGGAGCTCGGCGAGCGGGGCGGGGCGAGGAAGGACGACTCCGGTGAGAGCGGTGGGGGCCGGTCGCGGCGGAGCGTGTTCGGGCGGCGGCGTGCCCCCGCCGTCACCGTGGTGTTCAGCCACGGCTACTGCCTGAGCCAGGACTCGTGGCACTTCCAGCGGGCGGCACTGCGCGGCGCAGTCCGCTGTGTGTACTGGGACCAGCGCAGCCACGGCCGCAGCGGGCGCGGCATCGCCCAGGCCGAGAGCGGCGAGCCGGTCTCCATCGACCGGCTCGGGCAGGACCTGAAGACGGTCATCGAGGCGGCGGCGCCCGAGGGGCCGCTGGTGCTCGTCGGGCACTCGATGGGCGGCATGACCGTGATGGCGCTCGCGGCGCAGTATCCGGAGCTGGTGCGCGAGCGGGTGCGGGCGGTCGCCCTCGTCGGTACGTCGGCGGGGCGGCTGAGCGAGGTCAGCTACGGCCTCCCGATGGCGGGGGTCAAGGCCGTCCGGCGCGTACTGCCCGGAGTGCTGCGGGCCCTCGGCCAGCGGGCCGACCTCGTCGAGCGGGGCCGCAGGGCGACGGCCGACCTGTTCGCGGGCCTCATCAAGCGGTACTCGTTCGCCGCCAAGGACGTGGACCCGGCGGTGGCCCGGTTCGCCGAGCGGCTGATCGAGTCCACCCCGATCGACGTGGTCGCCGAGTTCTACCCGGCCTTCGCCGAGCACGACAAGACGGCGGCGCTGGCCCGCTTCACCGACCTTCCGGTACTCGTCCTCTCCGGCGAGCAGGACATGATCACGCCCAGCGGGCACAGCGAGGCCATCGCCGCACTGCTGCCCGACGCCGAGCTGGTCGTCGTCCCGGAGGCGGGGCACCTGGTGATGATGGAGTACCCGGAGCTGGTCACGGACCGTCTCGTGGAGCTCCTGGTACGGGCCGGGGCGGTCCGGGCAGGCGCTAACGTGGGCGACTATGGAGCGAGCAGTACCGGCGGCAGCGCCGAACAGGGCGGCTGAGAACCCGGGCCCGGCGGCGGCGGATCCCGCGGTCCGTCTGGCCGTGGCCTCCCCCGAGGAGATGCAGGAACTGGGCCGGGGCCTGGCACGGCTGGTCCGGCCCGGCGATCTCGTGATGCTCAGCGGTGAACTCGGCGCGGGCAAGACGACGTTGACCCGCGGCCTCGGCGAGGGCCTCGGAGTCCGGGGCGCGGTCACCTCGCCCACCTTCGTCATCGCCCGCGTCCACCCCTCGCTGGTCGACGGGCCCCCGCTGGTGCACGTGGACGCGTACCGGCTCGGCGGCGGGCTCGACGAGATGGAGGACCTGGACCTCGACGTCTCGCTGCCCGACTCGGTGATCGTCGTCGAATGGGGCGAGGGCAAGGTGGAGGAACTCACCGAGAACCGCCTGGAGATCACCATCGACCGCACCACCGGCGACCTGGCCCCCGCCGACGGCCGCGAGCACGACGAGACCCGCGGGGTGACCGTCCGGGGCCTTGGCCGTCGCTGGGCGGGGGAGGACTTCGCCGGGCTGACGGGCGGCTGACGGACTCCTGACGGGTCAGGTCCGGTCGGTCGGCCTGCGGCTTTTGTTACAGCCCGCCGAACATCCCGACAAGGTGCCGACAAGCTGTCGGCAAGATGTTGCGCGAGGGGTGCCGTCCGTGGTGACATGGGGAGCAGTCCTCAGTTAGGCATGCCTAACTGTGCCTGTCTGTCCTGGGAACCACAGGAGGCATCCCATGTCGGCACCCGAGCGCAAGGCGCGGCCGGAGCACAAGACTCCCTCCTCCATGCCGCCGGTGCCGTCCGGCCTCTCGATGAGCGAACTCCTGAAGTCCTGCGCTGCGGCCGACGCGGTGTCCACCCCGCCGCGTGACCCGGACCCGGAGCGCGGTCCCGCGAGCGGCGCCACGCGGCACGGTGAGCAGTCCTCGGATCACCAGTCCCCGGACCGCGAGTCCCCGGATCACAGGAGCGGTGGACGCGAGGCGGCCTGAGGCCCGGCGTCCGGAACCTTCGCAGCGCGCCGCGCTCAACCCTCGTACGTACGCAACCCCCTGCTCGTACGTACGCAACTCCCCGCTCGTACGTACGCAACTCCTCGCTCGAACGTACGCAATTCCCCTACGAGCAGCGGCAGTTCAGGCACTCAGGGGCGGGCGAACCCGTCGCCCCGTGTGTCCTCAGCGGACCACGACCACCTTGTGGCCCTCGCCCGCGAACTTCCACATCACGTTGCCGTTGGAGCGGGACTGGCGGATGCCGCCGGTGCGCTTGGCCGGGTCGGGGTCCGGGGTCGCGCCGTCGACCCGGGCGCTGAAGCCGATCACCACGCCGTCGGTCACGGCGAACCGCACCACGTTCTCGATCGGTACGCCGTCGGAGCCGACGACGGACTCCGAGCGCGAGGTGACGCGGTAGGTGCCCGGCAGCGGGTCGACGGTGCTCGGGGTGACCGCGTACGTGGCCTGGGCCGCGTTGTCGTCGCCGACCAGCCAGACACGGTCCGCGCGGAGCGAGTAGACGACGCGTTCGCCGGTACCGGAGTGGGCGGGCAGCTGTTCGGGCTTCGGGGTGCCCGGGGCGGGGGAGGCGGGCGAGCTCGATCCCTTGTCCGAGGGCTCGCGGCCCAGGTCCTCCGGCGCCTTCGCCGAGGCCTGGTAGGCGAGGAAGGCCACCCCGGCCATAGCCGCCGCGGTGAGCCCGGCCACGAATCCCGAGCTGCTCCGTGCCACCAGTGCCGCCTCTCGTCCCGTACCCGGTGCCGTGTCGACCGGGGAACGTGAAGTTGACGGTAGCAGCAGGGCCACCCCGCCCCGGCCCGGCCGTGCGGGGGTACGCGGCGCCGTAGGCTGTTCGTGTGCTTCTGCTCGCTCTCGATACCGCCACCCCCGCCGTCACGGCCGCCCTGCACGACGGAACCGATGTGGTCGCCGCTCACAGCCAGGTGGACGCCAGGCGCCACGGGGAACTCCTGCTCCCGGCCGTGGACCGGGTGCTCGCCGAGGCGGGGGCCCGGCTCTCCGACGTCACCGCCGTGGTGGCCGGGGTCGGCCCCGGCCCGTACACCGGACTGCGTGTCGGCCTGATGACCGCCGAGACCTTCGGCCTCGCCCTCGGCGTACCGGTCCACGGACTGTGCACGCTCGACGGCCTGGCCCACGAGTCCGGCCTCACCGGTCCCTTCGTGGTCGCCACCGACGCCCGCCGCAAAGAGGTCTACTGGGCGCGCTACGAGACCTCCGGGGACGCCGGGAACGCCGGGAACACCGACGGCTCCGCCGCCACCGTGACCCGTATCGGCGAACCCGCGGTCGACCGGCCCGCCGAGATCGCGGCCGAGGTCGCCGGGCTGCCCGCGGTCGGCGCGGGCGCGCTCCTCTACCCGGACACCTTCACCGATGCCCGCGGACCCGAGCACGTCTCGGCGGCGGCGCTCGCCTCGCTGGCCGCGCACCGGCTGGCCGCGGGCGAGGAACTGCTCCCGCCGAGGCCGCTGTACCTGCGCCGCCCCGACGCCCAGGTGCCCAAGAACTACAAGGTGGTCACGCCGAAGTGAGCACGCGGTCCGAAGGCAGTGGCGGCGCGCCCGTGGACGCCGGTGCTCCCGCCGAGAAGGGCGCGCCCGGTCGGGCCGAGGTGCGGCTGCGCGAGATGCGCTGGTGGGACATCGAGCCCGTCCTCGCCCTGGAGAACGCGCTGTTCCCCGACGACGCCTGGTCGCGCGGGATGTTCTGGTCCGAGCTCTCGCACGCGCGCGGGGCCGGGGCCAACCGCCGTTACGTGGTCGCCGAGGAAGTCGGGCAGGGCGAGGAAGCCGGGGAAGGCGAGGAGGCCGGGGAAGTCAGGGAAGCCGGTGACACGGGCGGGCGGCTTGTCGGCTACGCGGGCTTCGCCGCCTCCGGCGGGCTCGGCGACGTACAGACCATCGCGGTCGACCGGACCCACTGGGGCACCGGCCTCGGCGCCCGGCTGCTCACCGATCTGCTGCACTGCGCGACGGCCTTCGACTGCACCGAGGTGCTCCTGGAGGTGCGCGTCGACAACACCCGCGCCCAGCGGCTCTACGAACGCTTCGGCTTCGAACCGATCGGCTTCCGCCGCGGCTACTACCAGCCCGGCAACGTCGACGCCCTGGTGATGCGCCGCGTCATGGACCCGGAGCACACCCCGTTCGCACCGCCCGCCACCGCCGTGCCCTCCTCGTCCCCCGCATCCCGCTCATCCCGCTCATCCTCCTCAACTCCCGCACCCGCACCCGGTCCTCAAGGAACGCTCCATGGCTGACTCACGCGACGAGCCCCTGGTTCTCGGCATCGAGACCTCCTGCGACGAGACCGGAGTCGGCATCGTCCGCGGGACCACGCTGCTCGCGGACGCCGTCGCCTCCAGCGTCGACGAGCACGCGCGCTTCGGCGGCGTGGTGCCCGAGGTCGCCTCCCGGGCCCACCTGGAGGCGATGGTCCCGACCATCGACCGCGCCCTGAAGGAGGCCGGTGTCGCCGCCAGCGACCTGGACGGCATCGCGGTCACGGCGGGGCCCGGTCTCGCGGGTGCGCTGCTTGTCGGGGTCTCGGCGGCGAAGGCGTACGCGTACGCGCTCGGCAAGCCGCTGTACGGCGTCAACCACCTCGCCTCGCACATCTGCGTGGACCAGCTGGAGCACGGCACCCTGCCCGAGCCGACCATGGCGCTGCTCGTCTCCGGCGGGCACTCCTCGCTGCTGCTGTCCAGCGACATCACCTCTGACGTACGGCCGCTCGGCGCCACCATCGACGACGCGGCGGGCGAGGCCTTCGACAAGATCGCCCGGGTCCTGAACCTCGGTTTCCCCGGCGGCCCGGTCATCGACCGGTACGCGCGCGAGGGCGACCCGACGGCGATCGCCTTCCCGCGCGGACTCACCGGGCCGCGCGACGCCCCGTACGACTTCTCCTTCTCCGGTCTGAAGACCGCCGTCGCCCGCTGGATCGAGGCGAAGCGGGCGGCCGGTGAGGAGGTGCCGGTGCGGGACGTGGCCGCCTCCTTCCAGGAGGCCGTGGTGGACGTGCTGACCCGCAAGGCCGTACGTGCCTGCCGGGACGAGGGCGTGGACCACCTGATGATCGGCGGCGGGGTGGCCGCCAACTCCCGGCTGCGCGCGCTCGCCCAGGAGCGCTGCGAGAAGTACGGCATCCAACTGCGGGTGCCCAGGCCCAAGTTGTGCACCGACAACGGCGCCATGGTCGCCGCGCTCGGAGCCGAGATGGTCGCCCGCAACCGGTCCGCCTCCGACTGGGACCTGTCCGCCGACTCCTCGCTGCCGGTCACGGACCCGCATGTGCCGGGCAACGGCAACGGCAACGGCGGCCTGGAGTCCGGGGACGCGGGCGACCACGGGCACTCCCACGGTCACGGCCACTCGCACTCGCACGACCACGATCACGTGCACGAGATGGCGAAGGACAACCTCTACCCGTGAAGGAGCCCCGTTGACCGTCGCGCTGATGTGGGAGGCCCGGGCCGTCGAGGGCCGCGGGCCCGAACTGCTCGCCTGGGCCCGCGCCCAGGAACTCGCGCCCGCGCCACTGCGCCGCGAGACCTTCCGCGCACCGCAGGACCGCGTCCTCGTCATCACCTGGTGGGACGCCCCCTACGCGGCGGAGCTGCCGGAACTGCCCGAACCCACAGGGGAGTTGGTGACCCGCGCGGTGCACAGGTGGCGGTTCGAGGCGGTGGCTGAGGGGCCTGCGGGGGAGGTCTGAGCGGCAAGTCTGAGAAGGAAGTCTGAGAGGGAAGCCCGAGGGCGGCCTCAGCCGTCCAGCGCCCGCGAACCCTCACTGCCCGAGCCGGATTCGGTGCCGCTCCCGGTGCCCTGACCCTCCGTGCCCGTGCCCGTGCCCGCGCCCGCGCCCGCGCCCGTGCCCGTGCCCGGCCTGGGCCGGACCGCCCGCAGGTCGGCCGTCCACTCGGCGATCCGGTCCGCGAGTTCGGCGGCGGCGCGCGGCCAGCGCAGGTGGCCGGGGCGGGAGCCGTCCGAGGGGCGCCAGTGCAGCCGGGTGGCCACGCCCTCGGGGAGTTTGCCGACCAGGCCGTCGACGGCGCTGCGCGGCGAGTACTGCGTATCGCCCGAGACGGAGACCGCGAGCACCGGCAGCCGGGTCTCGCGCAGCAGTGCCTCGTAGTCGACGTCCGCGCCGTCCGGCCGGAACCGGCCGGTACGGGCGAGCCGTGCCCAGTCCCGCATGAGCGGGGCGGGCTGGCGGCCGCCGAAGCCGAGCCGGTGGCCGGGCCAGTAGCCCCAGAGCTGGGAGAAGGCGGCGGCGATCTGTGAGAACGCGAGTACCCCGGCGCGCTGCACCTTCGGGAAGGCGCGGAAGTGGGCGGTGCCGGAGGCCACCAGGACCAGCCCGTTCACCGGGGCCTTGGCGTGCGCGCGGGCGGCGTAGAGCAGCGAGATCTGGCCACCGAGGCTGTGGCCGAGCAGGTAGAGCGGCAGTTCGGGCCCGAAGTGCGCGCGGGTGGCGGCGACCAGGGCCGGTACGTCGTGCGCGACGAGCTGCTGGTACCCGTGCCGGGTGCGGCGGCCGGAGCGGGGGCGGCTCGCGCCCTGCCCGCGCAGTTCGTTGACGACGACGGCGAGTCCGTGCCGGGCGAGCTGCGCGCCGAACCGCGCGTAGTACGTGGCGGGTACGCCCATCGCCGGGGTGAGGACGATCACCGCGACCGGATCGCCCGGCGGCAGCGTGAGCTGGGCGTCGCCGAGAACCTCGTGCCGAATGCCGTTCAACGGCTCGTCCCTTCCTGGACTCACGGGGCCATCGGTACGGTCAACGGGCGTTCCGCGTCGTCAACAGCCGCTCCGGGCAACATCGTCGGCGCACAGCGACACCGCGCGCAAGGCACAAGTGAGCGCTCTCACTCCGCCACATCTCCGCGGACGACCGCCCGATTCACCTGGTCCGCCCAGCTCCCCTAACTCCGCGTGAACGTGAACGTGATCCCCGCCCGCCCCGCCAGCTCGCCGCCGGAGCCCAGCAGGGAGACGGTGCCCTTGGCGCTCACCTCGGCGGTGAAGCTGACCTCGTTGAGCTGGAACTGGCCCGCTTCCTGCGGCAGGGAGGCGATCATGTCGCGCATCGTGGCCGCGAACTCGCCCAGCCGGGAACGGAGTTCCTCGGCGGGGATCTCCGTCCTGGCGGCCCGCCATTCCGCCGGGCGCCGCAGGGACAGCCGTTCGCCGCGCCCTTGGTCGGTGTCCTCCAGGCCGAGGACGCTGATGGTCTCGGCGACTTCGGCGACTTCGGCGGCTTCGGTGGGCTCAGGGCTGGGCGTGGGCTGCGGCATGGGGTCTCTCCTCGGGGGTCGGCCGGACGTGCAGTGCGGGATCGGCGTACGCGGCGTAGGCGAGGCCGAGCGGATTGCGCAGGGTGTGCAGGAGGTGCCGCCGGGCGTCCAGGAGTGCGCGGCCGAGCGGAATCCGGCGGATCAGGAATCCCTCGTACAGCGCCCGGGAGAAGGCGGCCGCCACGTCGTCGGGGATCTCGGTCTCGGTGCCGACGAACCCGCGGTTGCCGTTCATCAGGAACAGGTACGGGAACGAGGGCGCGCCCGGAGCGCGCATCCGGCCGGAGCCGCAGGCGTTCATCACGACCAGCGGCAGGTCGAAGTCGCGCAGGTCCCGGCTGGTGCCGAGGGCGACCAGGTCCGCGCCGAGGTCGCCGAGGGTGGTCCGGGAGTGCCGGCCGCCGCCGCTGAGTTCGATCTCGGCGGTCAGCGCGTCCTCGGAGCGGGTGTAGCAGTGGCAGGCGAAGTGCTGGATCTGGTCCGGCAGTTGACGCAGCGATCCGTCCAGGAGCAGCCGGGGGTCGAAGATCTGCTCGGCCAGGCCCGGCGCGTCTTCCCCGCCGTCCGGGTAGGGGCCCTCCAGGTCGACGTGGGCGCTCGCCTTCCCGGCGAACCAGTCCAGTTCCTCGACGGCGCCGTCGAGGTGCTCGTAGTAGAGGTAGCGGGCGGGGACGCGGCCCTCGGGCCCGGTGCACAGCGCCTGCCCGCCCGGCACCGGGAAGGGCAGCATGGCGCGGCGCACCACACAGGAGAAGCCGACCAGGGTGCGGCAGGCGGCGGCGAAGTCCGCGCGGGTCTCGACGGTGGGCCCGGGGAACATCCGGAACAGCGGCAGGAACTCCAGCGGCAGAAAGCTGTCCTTGGAGCCCACGCACTCCACGAGCGGCGGCGGCAGTTCGGGGTTCATCCCGAGCGGCAGGGCGTCGTTCCAGAACTGCTGCACCTGGCGCAGCACCGCCTGCTGCGCGCCGAACAGGAGGAACAGCAGGGTGCGGCCGAGTCCGTGCAGCGTACGGAAGACGCGGTCCAGGTCCTTGTCCTCGACGCTGAACGAGGTGAGTTCGTCCTTGAGCCGGGTGAGTCCCGAGTCGAGCTCGTGCCGGACCCTGACCAGCGCGTCGCCGCCGAGCAGCGTGGCCCGCACCGGTACGACTCCGGCGCGGCGGGCGGTGAACTCCAGCTGGGTCGCCTCGCCGGTGGTCAGTACGCGTACGGTGACGTCCGGCGGCCGGGCCGCGCTCACTCGCCGTCCGCCGCTGCGCCCGGGCCGGGGGCCGGGCCCGAAGTCGCCTGCTCCGCCTCGATCTTGAGGGCGACGACCTGGACGAGATGGCCCGCCTGGTAGAGCTGGATCCAGACCTCGTGGCTGCCCTCCTCCTCGGGCATGCGCAGTCCGAAGGCGCTCTGCACCTCGTCCCGCACACTCAGCCGCGCGCGCTGCGGCAGCGCGGTCAGCGTCGAACTGTCGGCCATCGCCTCGAAGGACACCGTCCCGGCCTCCCGGCCGCCCTCGACGCGTACCGGCTCGAAGACGAAGAAGTCCCGGCCCGGGCGGCTCTCGACGACGGTGGCGAGGCTGCCCGCACGGCGGTCGCGGACCACCGAGAGCACCAGGTTCACCCGCCCGCCCACCGGCGCCCTGAGCACGCCGCCCTCGGCCCGGACCGCGGACCGCTCCCCGCTCCCGGGGCGCCGGTCGAGCTCGATGGTGAGGTAGCCGAGGAAGTTGGTCAGCTCGGGACCGGTGACGGAGGCGTTCAGCGAGGTGCGGATGGTGTCCCGGACGTCCTGGTGGAACTCCCGCTGGACATGCGTCAGATGCTCCCTGAGGCGCAGGCTCACCGGGTCGGCCGCCTCGGCCGCGATGTTGCGCGCGAGCTCCGCGAGGTCGGGCTCGGCGAGGGTGGCGGGGGCCGGGTTGGCCCGGGCGGCGGCCGGATACTCCTCCTGGATCGCCCGACGTACCTCTTCGCGGACTGCCCGGCGTACGTCGTTCTGGATGTCGTCGCCGCTGCCGCTGATGTGGAGGTCGCCGCCCACGTGGTAGATTCTCTCGCCGGTGATTCCGCTGAGGCGCCGACCTGCCAAGGGGTCGCGCTCGTCGTCGCCGCTGCCGCTGATGTGGAGGTCGCCGCCCACGTGGTAGACGCTCTCGCCGGTGATTCCGTCGAGGCCCCGACTTGCCGCTGGATCGCGCTCGTCCCCGGTGGACCGGGCCGTCCGCCGTTCTCGCTCCACCTCGCTCAGGGCCTGCTCACCGCTCAACACGGGGGCCAGCGCGATCAGTTCCGCGACGTCCTCGGGCGGCGGCAGCCGCAGGGCCCGCACCAGTTCGTACCTGAGGACGTCGACCGCCTGCGCCTTGCGTGCGCACACCTCGGCGAGCTGCCCGCGCGCCTGGGTCAGCGCGAACGCCGCCAGGAGCAACGGTCCGACGACGATCAGCGGGGCCGCGCCCTGTCCGAGGCGGACGTCGCCGAGGCCGGTGAGCCCGGTCAGTAGCCAGGTGACCGTCGTGCACACGGCGCTCGCGAGGACGATCCGCCAGCCGAGCACGCTCCGTTCGGCCCGCCGCACCTCGCTCCGCAATTGCTCGTCGCCGACCTGCGCCAACCGCGGCCAGGCCCGGTCCAGGTCGAGTCCGGTCTCCAGGGCGGTGCGCCGGTGGATCGTGAGGACGGCCGTGGACTGGAGCGGCCGGCCCAGGCCGCCGAGAGCGGTCCGCCGCACGGCGCCGAGATCGAAGCTCGGGTCCCGGTCCGCGAGCGAGGGCCTCGCCGGTGCGCGGCGCCGGTCGTCGTCCGCCTCCCGGCCCCCGGGCGGGTGGGCCCGGCCGTACGGATCGCCTCCGGGGCCGCGGCCCGCGGGGTACCGGCCCGGGCTGCCGCCCGTCGGGGCGGGGCCGCGGCGGGCCCTGGACCAGTGCCGCGGGGCGCCGAGAGCCAGCCGGTCCTCCAGACGCTCCCGCGCCCGTTCGCGTGCCTCGTCGGTCAGTACGGTCAGCCACCACCGGGGCGGCGCGGTGCTCGCCCAGGCCAGTACGGCGGCCTGCGCCACCAGCAGGAGCACCGCCGTTCCGGCGAGCCAACTCCCCGCCAGGAGCAGGCCGTTGTCCCATTCCCCGGCGCTCCACGACTCCTCGTCCCGGACCGCCCACGTCACCCCGGCGAGCGGCGGCAGCAGCCCGGCGAACTGGGCCAGGAGCGGAGCCGCGTCGCCGGGGACGCGCCTGCCCCACGGCAGGGCGAAGCCCTCGGCCGCGCGGCCCCGGCCAGGAGCCAGGACGGTGAGACGCCGGGCTGCTCCGGCGAGGAGCAACAGGAGCATCGCGCCGGAGGTCCAGGCCGTCGCGGCCTCCTCGCCCCGCAAGAACCGGGCGGTGAGCAGGGCCAGTTCGGCCACCAGCACCGCCGAGAGGGCCGCCGTGACGCGGAACCGCCACTTGTGCGAGGTACCGGAACCGCGCGCACCTGCCCGGGAGTTGGCGAGCAGGAAGAGCAACTCGACGCAGGTGACGGCGAGTACGCCCAGCACCAGCCAGGTGACAAGCAGTCCCCAAGGGCCCCCGGAATAGGTGGACAGGGGGACGTGAATGGCCAGCAGGCCCCCCGACGCGATCGCCAGGACGACCGCCGCCCCGAAGAGCGCATTGCCGACGACTCTGCCCGCACTCGTACTCATGGCCCTCCAGCGGCCGTTTCCCGCCGAGCAACTTCCCGCTCAGTATGGCCAGTTGGAGGGCTTCCCGCGAACCCGTCGGGCAGCTCGGGCCCGGCGTGCCACCAGCTTCCCACCGGCGCCCCACCGGTGGACCGTCCTGCGGCGACCGTCCCTTCGGGAGGCCGCCGCAGCGCCGGTCATCCCTGCGGAGCCCTGCTCGTCAGAGGCCCGTCACCTGTCCGGATCCCCGTCCGTCAGAGGCCCGTCATCCGTCCGCATCCCCGTCCGTCACCGGTCCGCCGATCAACATCGTCGGCGCCCCCGCGACCCGGGTCAGGAACACTGTCGCGGAGTGCGGGCCCTGGGGTTTGACCTTGCGGCGGAGTTCTTCCGGTTCCACGGCGGAGCCGCGCTTCTTCACGGTCAGGGTGCCCACTTCGCGTTCGCGCAGCAGGGCCTTCAACTTCTTGAGGTTGAAGGGGAGTTGGTCGGTGATCCGGTAGGCGGTGGCGAACCGGGTGGGGTGGGCGTGGTCGGCGGTGACGTAGGCGATGGTCGGGTCGATCAGGCCGCCGTCCACCTCGCGGGCGACCTCGGCGACCAGATGCGCGCGGATGACGGCGCCGTCGGGTTCGTACAGGAACCGTCCCACCGGGCGTACCTCGGGATCGGGCAGCATCCCGGCGAGCGAGGCCGTGAGGGAGGCGCCGGAGGGGAGCAGGGTGGCCCGTCGGGAGGCGGGGGCGTCGGTGCCGAACCACAGCACCGCCTCCTTCACCTCGCCGCGCTCGGAGATCCACTCCGTCTCGGCGTCCTCGGGGATCATCTCGTGCGGGACGCCCGGGGCGATCTTCAGCGCGGCGTACGGGGCCCGGCGGGCGGCGGCCACGGCCCAGGACAGCGGGGGCGAGTAGGCCTCCGGGTCGAAGATGCGGGCGTTGCCTCCACCCCCGGCGCTCCCCGCGCCTCCACCCGTGGGTGCACCCTTGCCTCCACCCCGGCCGCCGCCGCGCCCGGCTCCGCTCCGTCCGCGGCCGCCCGCCGGGGCGCGCCGTGCCGGGTCCACGAAGACGGCTCCGTACCCCTCGGTGTCCACCTCGGTGACATCCGCCTCGCGTACCTCGATCAGTGAACCGAGGCCGAGGGCAAGGGAGTTGGCGCGGGCGACGGCACAGGTCAGCGGGTCCCGGTCGACGGCCAGTACCCGGATTCCGGCGCGCGCCAGGGCCAGCGCGTCACCGCCGATGCCGCAGCACAGGTCCGCCACCTCCCGTACGCCGAGCGCCGTGAGCCGGGCGGCGCGGTGCGTGGCCACCGAGGCGCGGGTGGACTGCTCCACCCCGTGCGGCGTGAAGAACATCCGGCCCGCGTCCTCGGCACCGAACTTCGCCACCGCCTTCCGGCGCAGCCGCTCCTGCGTCAGCGCGGCCGAGACGAGACCGGCCGGATAGCGGCGCCTGAGCCGGGTGGCCACGGCCAGCTCCTGCCCCGGCTCGGTGCCCGCGACCTCGTCGAGCAGCGCCCGTCCGGTGTCCGTGAGCAGGGCCTCGAAGGCGGCCACCGGGTCCGGGGCGTCGGCGAGGGGCTGTGCCTCGGTGGCGCCCTGCGAGGCGTGCGGCTGGTCGTCGGGGGCGGGGGAGCGGTCGGTCACCGGGCCATTGTGGGCCAAGTCGGTGTACCGGCCGTTCGCGGTGGTGGTGTCGGCGGCCGGGGCGGTCGGCCGCTTGGCAGGATGCGGCGCCATGCGCCTAGTACGACAAGCTGCACAAAGGGCCGGATGGTGGAAGCGGCAGGCGCGCTGCGCCGCCGCACTCCTCGCCCTCGGCGCCCTGGCCATCGGATGCGCGGCGCTCGAATACCCGCAGCCGATCGAGGGGATCGCCGGGGCCCCGGGCGCCCACGGACCCCCGGCCGGCGGCGGCGCACCCGCCCGTGGCGCACCGGCCCGTGGCGCCCCCGCCCGCCCGCTGGACTCGTACGCCTCACTGCGCGGCGCCGAGCGCTCCGCGCAACTCGCCGCCGCCCTGCGCTGGCGTCTGATGGCGCCCCCGCGCCCGGCCCCGCCGCCTCCCGACAGCAAGCCCCGGCTGCGTACCCGCAAGGGCTTCGAGGTCGACGGCGGCGACGCGGGCCTGCCGCCGGTCTTCACCGGCGTGCCCACCAAGGAGAAGATCGTCTTCCTGACGATCGACGACGGGTACGAGAAGGACCCGGCGTTCCTGCGGATGACCAGTGAACTGCGGATCCCGTACAGCGCCTTCCTCTCCGACTACGTCATCAAGGACGACTACGCCTACTTCCGCCGCATGCGCGATTCCGGCGTGACCCTGAGCAACCACACCCTGCACCACCCCGATCTGCGCGAGCTCTCCTACGCCGAGCAGCGGCGCGAGATCTGCGGGATGCAGGACGTGATGGCCAAGGAGTTCGGGCGGCGGCCGACGCTGCTGCGCCCGCCGTTCGGCAACTACGACCGGGACACCCTGCGGGCCGCCAAGTCCTGCGGGATCAAGGCGATTCCGCTGTGGAACGAGGAGATCGTCCTGGACCGGATGGAATACCGGGACCTAGACAAGAAGCTGCACCCCGGGGACATCGTCCTCACCCATTTCCGGGGCCGCGGCGAATGGCGCGGCACGATGCCGGACATGCTGCGCAACTTCCTGAAGGAGCTGACCAAGCAGGGCTTCGCGGTGGCGCGCCTGGAGGACTACGTCTGAGAGCGGCGGCGGCCGGGCTTGCCCCCGGCCGCCGCGACCGACCGCGGGACAGGGGAGCGCGGCGGGCGGGATCCGTACCCCTCGGACGGGGGGTTTTGGGCTCGCCGTGGCCGCCGCGTTGGCACTCCGCTTGACCGAGTGCTAATCGCAGTCATAGTGTCGCCCTTGGCACTCCCCGACGGAGAGTGCCAGAAGCGACGGGCAGGTCCGGCACCCGCGACGACGGATCCACCTGGTCGCCACCTCAGATCAGTTAACCCCGTGAGATCTCCGAAGGGGGAGGTCGGATCGTGACGACCGCCAGCTCCAAGGTTGCCATCAAGCCGCTCGAGGACCGCATTGTGGTCCAGCCGCTCGACGCCGAGCAGACCACTGCCTCCGGCCTTGTTATCCCGGACACCGCCAAGGAGAAGCCCCAGGAGGGCGTTGTCCTGGCCATCGGTCCGGGCCGGGTCGAGGACGGCAAGCGCGTCGAGCTCGACGTGAAGGTCGGCGACGTTGTCCTGTACAGCAAGTACGGCGGCACCGAGGTGAAGTACAACAACGAGGAGTACCTCGTTCTCTCGGCTCGCGACGTGCTCGCGATCATCGAGAAGTAATTCACCACCACTTGCTTGAGATCTGCGCCCCTGGCACCCGCTCATCGCTGCGTTCACTCACAGCCTGCCGGGCGCCCGGGGCGCAGTTCGTTTTTTCCAGCGATGGCGGCCGTTCCGCGCGAGCGGCCGAGGATCGCAACGAGAGGAATGAACCGCTCCATGGCGAAGATCCTGAAGTTCGACGAGGACGCCCGTCGCGCCCTCGAGCGCGGCGTCAACAAGCTTGCCGACACCGTGAAGGTGACCATCGGCCCGCGTGGCCGCAATGTCGTCATCGACAAGAAGTTCGGCGCCCCGACCATCACCAACGACGGCGTCACCATCGCCCGTGAGGTCGAGGTCGAGGACCCGTACGAGAACCTCGGCGCCCAGCTCGTCAAGGAGGTGGCGACCAAGACCAACGACATCGCGGGTGACGGCACCACCACCGCGACCGTGCTCGCCCAGGCCCTGGTCAAGGAAGGCCTGCGCAACGTCGCCGCCGGCGCTTCCCCGGCCGCCCTGAAGAAGGGCATCGACGCCGCCGTCAAGGCCGTCTCGGACGAGCTGCTCGCCACCGCGCGCCCGATCGACGAGAAGTCCGACATCGCCGCGGTCGCCGGTCTGTCCGCCCAGGACCCGCAGGTCGGCGAGCTCATCGCCGAGGCCATGGACAAGGTCGGCAAGGACGGTGTCATCACCGTCGAGGAGTCCAACACCTTCGGTCTGGAGCTGGACTTCACCGAGGGCATGGCCTTCGACAAGGGCTACCTGTCCCCGTACTTCGTGACCGACCAGGAGCGTATGGAGGCCGTCCTCGACGACCCGTACATCCTGATCCACCAGGGCAAGATCTCCTCCATCCAGGACCTCCTGCCGCTGCTGGAGAAGGTCATCCAGGCCGGCGCCTCGAAGCCGCTCCTGATCATCGCCGAGGACGTCGACGGCGAGGCGCTGTCGACCCTGGTCGTGAACAAGATCCGCGGCACCTTCAACGCCGTCGCGGTGAAGGCTCCCGGCTTCGGCGACCGCCGCAAGGCCATGCTCGGTGACATCGCCACCCTGACCGGCGGCACCGTCATCGCCGAGGAGGTCGGCCTCAAGCTCGACCAGGTCGGCCTGGATGTGCTGGGCACCGCCCGCCGTGTCACGGTCACCAAGGACGACACGACCATCGTGGACGGCGGCGGCGAGAGCGCCGACGTCACGGGCCGCGTCGCCCAGATCAAGGCCGAGATCGAGGCCACGGACTCCGACTGGGACCGCGAGAAGCTCCAGGAGCGCCTCGCGAAGCTCGCCGGTGGCGTGTGCGTGATCAAGGTCGGCGCCGCCACCGAGGTGGAGCTGAAGGAGAAGAAGCACCGTCTGGAGGACGCCATCTCCGCGACCCGCGCCGCGGTCGAGGAGGGCATCGTCTCCGGTGGTGGCTCCGCTCTGGTGCACGCCGCCAAGGTGCTCGACGGCGGCCTCGGCAAGACCGACGACGAGGCCACCGGTGTCGCCGTGGTCCGTCGCGCCGCGGTCGAGCCGCTGCGCTGGATCGCCGAGAACGCCGGCCTGGAGGGCTACGTCATCGTCTCCAAGGTCGCCGAGCTGGAGAAGGGCAACGGCTACAACGCCGCCACCGGCGAGTACGGCGACCTGGTCAAGGCCGGTGTCATCGACCCGGTCAAGGTCACCCGCTCCGCCCTGGAGAACGCCGCCTCCATCGCCTCCCTGCTGCTCACGACCGAGACCCTGGTCGTCGAGAAGCCGGCCGAGGAAGAGGCCGACGCCGGTCACGGCCACGGTCACGGCCACGCGCACTGAAACCGGCCCGGGCTCACACCCTGAGCCCGGCCCGAGAGGCTGACCCACGTCGGCCCCGACGGCACGGCTGACAACGGCCCGGCATCCCGCGAGGGGTGCCGGGCCGCTGCGTTTTGGTCCTTACGGGACGGTCCTACGGGAACGGGCGTACGGGACGGTCCTGCGAAACGGGCGCGTACGGGACACGGTCCTACGGAACGGGCATACGGCAGCCGCGAGCGCGCGAACTGCCGTACGCCACAAGGTCATCGGCGCGGGCTCACCCGCAGCAGCACCGTGCCGTGGGCCGGGACTTCGGCCGTCAACTCGCCCTTGGTGGAAGTGAGTTCACCGCTCCACAGGTCACGTACCGCATAGCCGCGCGGCGCCGGGTCGAGGCCCGCCGCGGCGGCCGTGGTGGACAGACGCTGCGTCTGGTCCGTGGCGTTGAACAGCGCGACAGCCCTGCTCCCGTCGGCCAGTTCCTTGCTCAGCACCCAGCGGCCGTCCTGCCGCGAGACCACGGTGGCCTGCTTGCCCAGCGGGTCCTGGTCGACCGCGATCACCCGCTTGTTGCCGAGGATCCGCTCGGTCTCGGGCGACATGGTGCGCAGGTCGTTGCCCATGATGAGGGGCGCCGCGAGCACCGACCACAGGCTCATGTGGGAGCGGTACTCGGTGTCGGTCATACCGCCGTTGCCCACCTCCAGCATGTCCGGGTCGTTCCAGCCGCCGGGGCCCGCGGCCTCGGGAAACTCCGCGGCGGCCTCGAAGTTGCTCACCATGCTGGCCCAGTTGTCCGCGATGTCGGTCGAGGTGCGCCACAGGTTCGAGGTGGTGCGCGCCCACTGCTCGAAGTCCAGGTCCTCGCAGCACGCGGAGAGGCTGTACACGATCGGCCGCCCGGTCTTCTCCAGTGCTTTCGCCATCCGCGGGAAGAGCACCTGGGCGAGCTCCTTCTGCGAGTACCCGGGGAAGTCGGCCCACATGTCCGGGGATTCGGTCGCCGAGGTCTGACACCAGTCGTGCTTGAGGTAGTCCACGCCCCACTCGGCGAACTTGTCCGCGTCCTGCTGCTCGTGCCCGTAACTGCCGGGCCGCTTCTGGCAGGTGCCCTGGGTCGGGGACTCGTAGAGCCCGAACTTCAGCCCGCGCGCGTGCAGATAGTCGCCGAGCGCCTTCATCCCGGACGGGAAGCGCTCCGGATCTGCGGTCAGATTCCCTTGCGCGTCACGGGACTTGGCCATCCAGCAGTCGTCGACCGTGACGAACCGGTAGCCCTTCTTGTCGAGCCCCTTCGCCACGATGGCGTCCGCGATGCCGCGCACGTCCTCCTCGTCGACTGCGCACCGCAGCTTGTTCCAGCTGTTCCAGCCCATCGGCGGGGTGAGCGCGAGCCCGTTGTACGAACCCTCGCTGGTGGACACGGACTTGGGCGCGGCGTCGCCGTCCGGGCGGATGGTGGGGGCGGCGGCGGTGGCCGGGCCGGGCAGCAGGCACAGGGACGCGGTGACGGCGGCCAGGGCGACGGCGAGTGCGGAGCGGGTGCTTCTCATCGGGCGTGGGCCTCTCTCGTGGGGTGGACGGGAGAGGCACCACGGTGGCCGGGGGCGCGCACGGCGGCCATGGAGAAGTGCGCACGCACTCTTGGACTTGTTGTCAGCAGGTGTTCAACGGGCCGCGGCAGGCGTTCAACGGGTCGGCAGGGTGCAGCCCTTGGAGCGGCGTGCGCGGGCGGTGCTCAGTGCTTGGGGCCGTACTTGCGTCCCGCCTTGGAGGAGACGCCGCCGAGCAGTGCGCGCGGGGTCAGCTTCACCACGCCCATCAGGGCCTTGTAGCGCGGGTCGGGGACGGACAGGGTGCGGCCGCGGTGCAGGTCGGCGAGGGCGGCGGTGACCAGCTTGTCGGCGTCCAGCCACATCCACTTGGGGATGTTGTCGGTGCCCATCCCGGCCCGCTCGTGGAACTCGGTACGGACGAATCCGGGGCACAGGGCCATCAGCCGTACCCCGGAACCGGCCAGATCACGGGCCGCGCCCTGGGTGAACTGCACGACCCAGGCCTTCGAGGCGCCGTAGGTGCCGCGCGGCACGAAGGCGGCGACCGAGGCGACGTTGACCACGCCCCCGCGCCCCCGGTCGCGCATGACCCGCGTCGCGGCCGTGGTCAGCCGGAGCACCGCCTCGCAGTGCACCTTGAGCATGGTCAGCTCGTCGGCCATCGGGACGTCCAGGTAGGCGCCCTTGTGGCCGAATCCGGCGTTGTTCACCAGGAGGTCGACGGGGCTGCGCTTGTCACCGAGGCGTTCCTCGACGGAGCCGATGCCCCGCTCGGTGGCGAGGTCGGCGGTCAGCACCTCGGCCTCCACGCCGTGCCGGTCGTGCAGTTCCGTGGCCTGTTCCCGCAGCCGCTTCGTATCGCGGGCGACGAGCACCAGATTGTGCCCGTCGGCGGCCAGACGGCGGGCGAAAGCGGCGCCGATACCGGCGGTGGACCCCGTGATGAGAGCCGTAGTCATGCGCCAAGGTTAGTGACCTTGGGCGGGCGCCGTGCGCACCGCCCACCCGCTCGCGGGAGTGTTCCCGGCGCTTGTCCCGCTCTGCCCGGCTTGCGCTCCCGGAGCGTTCGCGCGGGGGCTCAACCCGCCGTACCGGCACCGTACTTGGCGATGTAGGCCTGCGCCTTCTCGCGCGCCTCCGGGTGCAGTGCGTCCCCGGCCTCCAGCAGCCGGGGCAGCAGGGAGCGGTCGGTGGTCACGGCGCGGAACTGCAGGTCGACGCTGATGCCGTGGGCGGGGCGGTGCAGGATCTCGACGGTGTCCCCGGTGCGGATCTCGCCCGGCTCGATCACCCTGAAGTAGGCGCCGGTCAGCGCCCGTTGGGTGAAACGCCGGACCCAGCCCTCCTCGCCGATCCAGCCCGCGAAGGTCCGGCAGGGCACCCGGCCGCTGGTGGCCTCCAGGACCAGCTGCTCGCCGACCCGCCAGCGCTCCCCGACCAGCGTGTGCGAGACATCGATACCGACCGTGGTGAGGTTCTCGCCGAACGCGCCGTCGTCGAGAGTGCGCCCGAGCTCGCGCCCCCAGGCGTCGAGGTCCTCGCGCGCGTACGCGTAGACCGCCTGCTCGTTGCCCCCGTGGTAGCGCCGGTCGCAGACCGCGTCGCCCGCCAGACCGCTGCCGCCGATCCGCATGGGGCCCGGCGGGCTCACCATGACAGGGTGCGTCACCGGTCGCTTGTCGATCCCGGTCAGCCCCTGGGCCTGACTCGTGTACGCCACTTTCGTCGGTCGGCCCACGTTCACGGAGAGAACCTTCATACCCGCAGCTAACCAGGGAGCACCCAAAGCGTCCATGTGAGCCGGAGCGCCCGGCCCAAGCGGGTCTTATGCTCAACGGGTGATCGAGGCCCGTCATCTGCGCGTGCTGCGGCAGGTCGCCGCCACCGGTTCGTTCTCCGCCGCCGCCCGGGCCCTGGGCTGCACCCAGCCCGCGGTCAGCCAGCAGATGAAGGCACTCGAAGCCTCGGTCGGTACCCCCGTACTGGTCCGCTCCGGGCGGAGCATGCGGCTGACCGAGGCGGGCGAGGCCCTGGTCCGGCACGCGGCCGGGGTGCTTGCCGGGCTCACCGCGGCCGAGGAGGAGGTCGCGGCGATAGCCGGACTGCGCTCCGGCCGGGTACGGCTGGTCTCCTTCCCGAGCGGCAGCTCCACCCTGGTCCCGGCCGCCCTCGCCGCTCTGCGCGCCGCCCACCCCGGCACCCGGGTCTCCCTGGTCGACGCCGAGCCGCCGCAGTCGGTGGAGATGCTGCGCGAGGGCGACTGCGACATCGCGCTGGCCTTCCGCTACTCGGGCACGGCCGATCCGGGGGAGTGGGACGACCTCGTCGTACGGCCGTTGCTGGCCGACCGGTTGGTCGCGCTGGTGCCGGACGGGCACCGGCTCGCGGGGCGGCCGAGCCTGGGTATCGGCGAGCTCGCCGGGGAGGCGTGGATCGCGGGTTGCCCGCGCTGCCGTACCCAGCTCGTCCAGGTGTGCGCGGGCGCCGGTTTCACCCCGCGTATCGACTTCGCGACCGACGACTACCCGGCGGTGGTCGGCCTGGTGGGCGCCGGGCTCGGGGTCGCCGTGCTGCCCGCGCTGGCCCTGCAACCGGTGAATCCGAAGCGGGCGTGCACGGTACGGCTCGAACCGCCCGTACACCGCGAGGTGGTCGCGCTCACACTGCCCGATCTGGCCCAAGTGCCCGCGGTCCGGGCGACGTTGGAGCACCTGGCGCGGGCCGCGCGGCGCTGAGGCCGCGAGGCCCGGGTGCCCGGACAGCCTCGGGTGAAACGTTCCTCCGCTGTGTCGGTCCGCGTCAGCGGGCGGAGACCGAACTCGGTTCGCCGGGTGCGCGTGCGGCCGTCGCCGTGGGGGTGCCGGTGTGCACCAGGCGGCTGCGCGCACGGCCCATGAGTTCCTCGCGCTCGTCCTCGGTCAGCCCGCCCCAGACGCCGTACGGCTCGCGGACCGCCAGCGCGTGCGCGGCGCACTCCGCGCGCACGGGGCACCGCATGCAGACCTCTTTGGCCGAGTTCTCGCGCGCGCTGCGGGCCGCGCCGCGTTCGCCCTCCGGGTGGAAGAAGAGCGAACTGTCCACCCCGCGGCAGGCCGCGAGGAGCTGCCAGTCCCACAGATCGGCGTTCGGTCCGGGAAGGCGGGAGAAGTCTGCCATTGCGTGTCCCCTCATAGCGTCATCGCGCTTGCTCGCTGCGGGCGGTGGCCGTGACGAAGCTGTGGCGCACACAGTGCGCACGACCGCACAACTATTGTCTAAGGAGATGAAAATATGACTCTTGCGAATCTAGCGTCAGACACCAGGTAAAGGGAAGAAATGGCGCTGAATGGGGCATAAGTGCACGCGCAGTGCCTGGTCAGCCGAGCGGTGACCTGTGGCGGCCCTACCGTGTTCGCCCGCTTACGCAGAGTGCCGAAAGTGCGGCTCGGGCCCGTAACTCTTTCGGGTGACCGTCGTTGAGAGTCCCGTAGGCGGTTGAAAGCCCCGCGCCCGGGCATCTTTCTTGACCGGGGCGTGGTGGGACGCCAACCGCACAGGTGACGATTCGTACCCAGCCTGGAGGCTCAAGGTGACGCGCATCAGCTGCGGAGGGCGGCCATGACATCCGTCCTCGTCTGCGACGACTCCCCGCTCGCCCGAGAGGCGCTCCGCCGCGCGGTGGCCACCGTGCCCGGCGTCGAGCGAGTCACAACGGCGGCCAACGGCGAGGAAGTGCTCCGCCGCTGGGGCGCCGACCGCTCGGATCTTATTTTGATGGACGTGCGCATGCCCGGCCTGGGCGGCGTCGAAACCGTACGGCGACTGCTGTCCGCCGACCCCGGCGCGCGCATCATCATGCTCACCGTCGCCGAGGACCTGGACGGTGTCGCGCTCGCCGTGGCCGCGGGCGCCCGCGGATATCTGCACAAGGACGCCTCGCGCGCCGAACTGCGGGCCACGGTCACCCAGGCGCTGGCCGACCCGACCTGGCGGCTCGCCCCGCGGCGGCTGCGCAGCGCCGAGATGGGCGCCGCCCCGACACTGACCGCCCGCGAGATCCAGGTGCTCGAAGGCATGAGCCACGGCCGCTCCAACGCGGAGATCGGCCGTGAGCTGTTCCTCTCCGAGGACACCGTGAAAACGCACGCGAGGCGGCTGTTCAAGAAGCTCGGCGCCTCGGACCGCGCGCACGCTGTTGCGCTCGGTTTCCGCTGGGGTTTGGTGCGCTGAGCGTGCCGCCCGGGGCGCATTTCCCGCCGGGCGCACGCCGCCCGGCGGGCCGGGTGGTGGGCGCCCGGTCCTGGTTTCCCGTCCGATGCCGCATCCTTGAGGTGTGGAGTTCCTCGGGGACAGGTCGGCCGAGCGGGAGGGGAGGGCGCAGCGGATGAGTTCCGGCGCACCCGCTCATAACGCTTCGATGCACAACTACGGACGCGGTGCCACAGGCGAATCGGAGCCAAGGCACCATGGACCGATGCGCGACGACGAGACGACTGCCATCGGTGCGCTCGTCCATGGAGCCGTGGAGGGCGATCAGCAGGCGACACACGACCTGCTCGCCCATGTGCACCCGCTCGCCCTGCGTTACTGCCGCACCAGACTTTCCCGGCTGCCCGGGGACGCGCGGCACTTCGTGGAGGACCTGGCGCAGGAGGTGTGCGTGGCGGTGCTGCTCGCGCTGCCCCGCTACAAGGACACCGGCCGTCCCTTCGAGGCGTTCGTCTTCGCCATCGCCGCGCACAAGGTCGCCGATCTTCAGCGGGCCGCGATGCGTCACCCCGGTTCCACGGCGGTGCCCTCCGACGAGATGCCCGAGCGTCCGGACGACTCGCTCGGTCCCGAGGAGCGCGCGCTGCTCAGCAGTGACGCCGAGTGGGCCAAGAAACTTCTCGCCAATCTTCCGGAGAACCAGCGCGAACTGCTGCTGCTGCGGATCGCCGTCGGCCTGACCGCCGAGGAGACCGGCCAGATGCTCGGGATGTCCCCGGGCGCCGTGCGGGTCGCACAGCACCGCGCACTCAGCCGCCTGCGCGCCCTCGCCGAGCAGTAGGCGGCGGGGCGGGCGGGGCAGGGGCGCGTGCCGTGTCTCACAGGAGCCGCCGCGTGCCCGCGTAAGGGGCCCCGCGAGGGGCGCGTGCGTGGTGGCCGCGCGCGGGCGCACGGCGTTCGGAGGATCGCACGATTCCGACAGGTGATCTTCCTGGTGGAATTCGCCGCCGCCAAAGGCCGTTAGCATGGACATCCGCACCGATCAAGGCCATTGGGGAAGGTGTCATGACTGCACACGACGGCGGAACGCCCGAAAAGTTCGCGACCCTCGGGCTGACCTACGACGACGTGCTGCTGCTGCCCGGTGCGTCCGACATGGCCCCCGAGGACATCGACACCTCCTCGCACCTGTCGAAGAACGTGAAGCTGAACGTCCCGCTGCTGTCCGCGGCGATGGACAAGGTGACCGAGGCGCGGATGGCCATCGCGATGGCCCGCCAGGGCGGCGCGGGCGTGCTGCACCGCAACCTGTCCATCGAGGACCAGGCCAACCAGGTCGACCTGGTCAAGCGCTCCGAGTCGGGCATGGTCAGCGACCCGATCACGGTCCACCCGGACGCCACCCTCGGCGAGGCCGACGCGATCTGTGCCAAGTTCCGGATCAGTGGTGTCCCGGTCACCGACGGCGCCGGCAAACTGCTCGGCATCGTCACCAACCGTGACATGGCCTTCGAGACGGACCGCTCCCGCCAGGTCCGCGAGGTCATGACCCCGATGCCGCTGGTGACCGGCAAGGTCGGTATCTCCGGCGTCGACGCGATGCAGCTGCTGCGCCGCCACAAGATCGAGAAGCTTCCGCTCGTGGACGACGCGGGCGTGCTCAAGGGCCTGATCACGGTCAAGGACTTCGTGAAGGCCGAGCAGTATCCGAACGCCGCCAAGGACTCCGAGGGCCGCCTGATCGTCGGCGCCGCGGTCGGCGTCGCCGGTGACGCCTTCGAGCGTGCGCAGGCCCTGGTCGAGGCGGGCGTCGACTTCGTCGTTGTCGACACCGCGCACGGCCACTCCCGCCTGGTCGGCGAGATGGTCGCCAAGATCAAGTCGAACGCCTCCGGGGTCGACGTGATCGGCGGCAACATCGCCACCCGCGACGGCGCCCAGTCCCTCGTCGACGCCGGTGCGGACGGCATCAAGGTCGGCGTGGGCCCCGGCTCGATCTGCACCACCCGCGTGGTCGCCGGTATCGGCGTCCCGCAGGTCACCGCGATCTACGAGGCCGCGCTCGCCGCCAAGGCGGCCGGTGTCCCGGTCATCGGCGACGGCGGTCTGCAGTACTCCGGCGACATCGCCAAGGCCCTGGTCGCCGGTGCGGACACGGTGATGCTCGGCTCGCTGCTCGCGGGCTGCGAGGAGTCGCCGGGCGAGCTGCTCTTCATCAACGGCAAGCAGTTCAAGTCGTACCGGGGCATGGGCTCCCTTGGCGCGATGCAGTCCCGCGGCGAGCGCAAGTCCTTCTCCAAGGACCGTTACTTCCAGGAGGGCGTCGCCTCCGACGACAAGCTGGTGCCCGAGGGCATCGAGGGCCAGGTGCCCTACCGCGGCCCGCTGTCCGCGGTCGTCCACCAGCTCGTCGGCGGTCTGCGCCAGTCGATGTTCTACGTCGGCGGCCAGACCGTGCCCGACCTCCAGGCCAACGGCAAGTTCGTACGGATCACCTCGGCGGGCCTCAAGGAGAGCCACCCGCACGACATCCAGATGACCGTCGAGGCGCCCAACTACACCAGCAAGCGCTGACCCACCGCGAACCCCGCGGTACAGCTCAGGGGGCGGACCGGATTCCCCGGTACCGCCCCCGAGGTGTGCGTGGGAGATACTTGCCGGTGGCGCAGAAGCGATGAGGAAAGGCCACACACGTGACTGAGATCGAGATCGGGCGCGGCAAGCGCGGCCGCCGGGCGTACGCCTTCGACGACATCGCCGTCGTCCCCAGCCGCCGTACGCGGGACCCGAAGGAGGTCTCGATCGCCTGGCAGATCGACGCCTACCGCTTCGAACTGCCCTTCCTGGCCGCCCCGATGGACTCCGTGGTCTCCCCGCAGTCCGCCATCCGCATCGGCGAGCTGGGCGGCCTCGGCGTGCTCAACCTCGAAGGTCTGTGGACCCGGCACGAGGACCCGCAGCCGCTGCTCGACGAGATCGTCGGCCTGGACGAGGACACGGCCACCCGGCGCCTCCAGGAGATCTACGCCGCTCCCATCCGCGAGGAGCTGATCGGCCGCCGTATCAAGGAGGTGCGGGACTCGGGCGTGGTGACCGCCGCCGCGCTCTCCCCGCAGCGCACCGCCGAGTTCTCCAAGGCCGTGGTGGACGCGGGCGTCGACATCTTCGTCATCCGCGGTACGACGGTCTCCGCCGAGCACGTCTCCTCGGCCGCCGAACCGCTGAACCTCAAGCAGTTCATCTACGAGCTGGACGTCCCGGTCATCGTCGGCGGCTGTGCCACGTACACCGCCGCCCTGCACCTGATGCGCACCGGCGCCGCGGGTGTCCTGGTCGGCTTCGGCGGCGGCGCCGCGCACACCACCCGCAATGTGCTCGGCATCCAGGTGCCGATGGCCACCGCGGTCGCCGATGTGGCCGCGGCCCGCCGCGACTACATGGACGAGTCCGGTGGTCGCTATGTCCACGTCATCGCGGACGGCGGCGTCGGCTGGTCCGGCGACCTGCCCAAGGCGGTCGCCTGCGGCGCCGACGCGGTGATGATGGGCTCCCCGCTCGCACGCGCCACCGACGGCCCCGGCCGCGGTGTGCACTGGGGCATGGAGGCGGTGCACGAGGAGGTGCCGCGCGGCAAGCGGGTCGACCTCGGCACGGTCGGCACCACGGAGGAGATCCTCACCGGACCCTCACACACCCCCGACGGTTCGATGAACTTCTTCGGCGCCCTGCGCCGCGCCATGGCGACCACCGGCTACAGCGAGCTCAAGGAGTTCCAGCGGGTCGAGGTCACCGTCGCGGACTCGCAGCACAAGCGCTGAGCCCCGGCCCGCGCGGCGCCGGCGGGCAGCAGGGCACGGACAGCCGAAGGGCCCGTCACCTCGTGAGGAGAGGAGGTGACGGGCCCTTCGCGGTGCGCGGTGCGCCGCTCAGCGCGATCGCTCAGTACATCGCGGTCGGTCAGTACATACGGGGCTGCTGGATCCCGGGACCGGGGCGTCCGACGCGGCCGCCCGCGAAGGCGGCCACGGCGCCGAGGACGGCACAGCCGATGAAGTAGAGAATGTCCACTCCCACCAGGTTTTCCTTCCAGAGTTCGCTCACGTGGCTGAACTCCTCGAAGAACAGCTCGGTGCCCTGGTCCGAGGTGGCGGTGAGCAGGAGGCAGATGCCCATGATCTGCCCGAAGTACATGGCGACCGGGCCCAGGAGCGCACTGGCGATCGGCATCCCGGGGCTGCGGCCGCCGACCAGGCCCATCAGGAAGCCGAGAGCCGGTCCGAAGAGCAGGCCGAGCCAGCCCACCAGGTGCTCGTCCTCGGCGTCCTCGATGATCACCGCGTACACGAAGAAGAAGATCACGGCGGCGACGAGACCCAGGAAGAAGCCGAGCGCCGGCAGCTCACGGCGACCCGGTCCCTGCGGACCGCCGCCGTACGGCCGGGGCTGGAACCCCTGCGGCGGCCAGCCCTGCTGCGGCGGCGGACCCTGCGGCGGGAAGCCGCCGCCCTGGGGAGGGCCGTAGGGGCCGGGGCCCTGCGGTGGCTGCTGCGGCGGCGGATAGGAGTAACTCATCGGATCCCCCGAGGTGTTCGACTGCGGAATGCACCGCGACTACAAGTCAATTCCGCCGAACGTTAGCACCAGCCTCGGACACCCTTGCCCGGGTGGGATCTCACAGCCGGTGGGCGGCCCCGGTGGGCGCGGCTCCCCGGGTGTCGAGCAGGAGTTGGGCCTTCACGGACAGGCCCTGGAGGTCGTACGTGCGGTGGTGCTGGAGCAGGATCGTCAGATCGGCGTCGGCCACCGCCTCGTAGAGGCCCTCCGCGCGCGGCACCGGGCGTTCGAGGACGCTCCACGAGGGCACCAGCGGATCGTGGTAGCTGACCGAGGCGCCCAGTTCCATCAGGCGCAGCGCGATCTCGCGTGCGGGGGAGTTCTGCTGGTCGGCCAGGTCCGGCTTGTAGGTGACGCCGAGCAGCAACACCCGGGCGGCGCGTGCGGACTTGCCGTGCTCGTTGAGCAGGGCAGCCGCGCGCTGCACCACGTATCCGGGCATGTGGTCGTTGATCTGCTGCGCGAGTTCGACCATGCGCAGCGGGCGGACCAGGTGCGGCGGCCCGGCGAGTTCCTGCGGCACCGCGTGGCCGCCGACGCCGGGCCCGGGCCGGAAGGCGTGGAAACCGAAGGGCTTGGTCTCCGCGCAGCGGATCACGTCCCACAGGTCGACGTTCAAGTCGTGGCAGAGCACGGCCATTTCGTTGACCAGCGCGATGTTGACATGGCGGTAGTTGGTCTCCAGGAGCTGTACGGTCTCCGCCTCGCGCGGGCCGCGGGCGCGGACCACCTTGTCGGTGAGCCGGGCGTAGAAGGCCGCCGCCGATTCGGTGCAGGCCGGGGTCAGTCCGCCGATGACCTGCGGGGTGTTGGAGTGCGAGTGGCTGCGGCTGCCGGGGTCCAGCCTGCTGGGGGCGTACGCGAGGTGGAAGTCGGTGCCCGCGCGCAGGCCGGAGCCCTGTTCGAGGAGGGGGCGCAGGGTGTTCTCGGTGGTGCCGGGCGGGACCGCGGACTCCAGGATCACCGTGGTGTGCGGGCGCAGCCGGGCGGCCAGGGCGCGCGCGGCCTCGGTCACCTGGCCGAGGTCCAGCGGGCCGTGCGCGCTGCGCGGGGTGGGCAGGGTGATCACCGCGGTACGGACCCGGCCGAGTTCGGCAGGGTCGGAGGTGGTGCGAAAACCACCCGCGAGCATCCGGCGCAGTTCGGCGGGGCTGAGGGTGCCGGGGTCGAGACGGTCGGCGGCGGGGGCGCCGGAGGGCGCGGGCGCCCGCCCGGGGTCGTAGCCGATGGTGGGGATCCCCGCGGTGACCGCCGCCTGGGCGAGGGGCAGGCCGAGGTGGCCGAGTCCGATGACGGCGAGGTCTGCGGGCATGTCGAGGGCCGTCCTTCCCAGTAGCCGGAGCGCTGACTGTGCGCAAGTCCTGTGGACAAGGTGGACCAGCGCACTGTCACACTAGGAGTAAATATGACCCAGTTTGTGGGATTGATTTGGTGGAAATCGACGTGTCTCGTCGGCGTGTGGGCCGAATGCGCGCCCCGCCCGCACCGGGTCGGCGCCGGTTGTCCACAGGCGCCGAGCGCGTAGTGGCTGAACCATGGCAGTCCGGTCAGAATTTGGGCATGGCGGATGTGCGTCCGGGCACACGCGACGGGGTGTGACCGAGGCGGCGGACGACGGGAGACAGCGGTGAGGACAGCGGCAATGGGCCCCGAGCAGCGGGCCGAGGCACTCGCGGCAATGGCCGAGCGGGAACTCGACGTACTGGTGGTGGGCGGCGGCGTGGTCGGCGCGGGCACCGCGCTGGATTCCGCCACACGCGGACTGAGCACCGCGATCGTCGAAGCGCGCGACTGGGCCTCCGGCACCTCCAGCCGCTCCAGCAAACTCATCCACGGCGGGCTGCGCTATCTGGAGATGCTGGACTTCGCCCTGGTCCGTGAGGCACTCAAGGAACGCGGTCTGCTCCTGGAACGCCTCGCGCCCCACCTGGTCAGCCCCGTGCCCTTCCTCTACCCCTTGCAGCACAAGGGCTGGGAGCGGCTGTACGCGGGCTCCGGCGTCGCCCTCTACGACACCATGTCGATGGCGCGCGGACACGGCCGGGGGCTCCCCGTGCACCGGCACCTGAGCCGCCGTCACGCCCTGCGGGTCGCCCCCTGCCTGAAGAAGGACGCCCTGGTCGGCGCCCTGCAGTACTACGACGCCCAGATGGACGACGCCCGCTACGTCGCCATGCTCGTCCGTACCGCCGCGGCCTACGGCGCGCTCACCGCCAACCGCGCCCGGGTCACCGGCTTCCTGCGCGAGGGCGAGCGGGTCGTCGGCGCGCGCGTCCAGGACGTCGAGGGCGGCGGGGAGTACGAGATCCACGCGAAGCAGGTGGTCAACGCCACCGGAGTGTGGACCGACGACACCCAGGCGATGGTCGGCGAGCGCGGCCAGTTCCACGTCCGGGCCTCCAAGGGCATTCACCTCGTGGTGCCCAAGGACCGCATCCACTCCACCACCGGACTGATCCTGCGCACCGAGAAGTCCGTGCTCTTCGTCATCCCCTGGGGCAGGCACTGGATCGTCGGCACCACCGACACCGACTGGGACCTCGACAAGGCCCACCCCGCCGCCTCCAGCGCCGACATCGACTACCTCCTCGAGCATGTGAACGCGGCCCTCGCCGTTCCGCTGACCAGGGACGACGTCGAGGGCGTCTACGCCGGTCTGCGACCGCTGCTCGCCGGTGAGTCCGACGCCACCAGCAAACTCTCGCGCGAGCACACCGTCGCCCACCCGGTGCCCGGGCTCGTGGTCGTGGCGGGCGGCAAGTACACGACGTACCGGGTGATGGCCAAGGACGCCGTCGACGCCGCCGTGCACGGGCTCGACCAGCGGGTGGCCGAGTGCGTCACCGAGGAGATCCCGCTGCTCGGCGCCGAGGGCTATCCGGCCATGTGGAACGCCCGCGCCCGGATCGCCCAGCACGCCGGGCTGCATGTCGTACGGGTCGAGCATCTCCTCGGCAGGTACGGCTCGTTGACCGAGGAACTGGTCGCTCTGATCGCCGAGGACCCCTCCCTCGGTGCCCCGTTGCAGCACGCCGACGACTATCTGCGTGC
This sequence comes from Streptomyces sp. NA04227, assembly GCF_013364195.1. Lineage (NCBI taxonomy): Bacteria > Bacillati > Actinomycetota > Actinomycetes > Kitasatosporales > Streptomycetaceae > Streptomyces > Streptomyces sp. NA04227. Next base: position 5,131,102 of record NZ_CP054918.1, read on the forward strand.
CGAGGTCGTCTACGCCGCCTCGCACGAGGGTGCCCGTCACCTCGACGACGTTCTCACCCGCCGTACCCGGATCTCCATCGAGACCTTCGACCGCGGCACCCGCAGCGCACAGGAGGCCGCCGAGCTGATGGCGCCGGTGCTCGGCTGGGACAAGGACCAGATCGCCAGGGAGGTGGAGCACTACAAGAAGCGGGTCGAGGCCGAACGAGAGTCCCAGCGCCAGCCGGACGACCTCACGGCCGACGCGGCGCGGCTGGGGGCGCCGGACATTGTGCCGTTGTGAGGGGTGGATGGGGCGTGGCGGGAGGGGGGCTGGGCGCTGGCCGTTGGGAGTTGGGAGTTGGGAGCTGCGCGTTGCGTCGGCGTGACGGCTGATGCCGCCTGGCTCGGGGCGTTGGGCATCGTGCGGGTGTGACGGGCGGCGCGGTGCGGCTCGGTGTCGAGGGGCATCGTGACGGTGTGAAGGGCGCGCTGTCGGCCGGGGACGGGGCTCGTGGGACCGAGGACGGGGCTCGTGCGGCTGTGAACGGGGCTCGTGCGGCCGGGCACAGGGTCTGTGCGGTGTGAACCGGGCGGTGGGCTGTAACCGGGCCGTGCGGTGATGTTGGCCGTGAGGTGTCGCTGAGATGGCTCGGTTCGCGGTGTTGAGGGGCGGGGTGGGGTGGGGTGGGAGGGGGAGGGGGGAGGGGGAAAGCCGGGGCTCAAGGAGTGCTCGGGCAGAACTCGGCCGCCAGCAGGGCGCGTTCCGAAGCACGGTCGACCGGGGCGTCGGAGTTGAGCCGGAAGGTGAGGACCCGGCTGCCGTCCGCGCTGGCCGCGGTGCGGACGTAGCTGCCCGTGATCCGGCCGTTGTGGCCCCAGACGGTGCGCCCGCACGGCAGCTTGCTGGGCATCAGGCCGAGTCCGTAACGGCCTTCGGCGGTACGGGTGTTCAGCATGGCGCGCAGGATGCGCGCGGGCAGCAGCTCGCCGCCGAGGAGCGCGGCGTAGAAGCGGTCCAGGTCGGCGAGCGTGCTGACCAGTTCGCCCGCGGCACCGGCGACGCGCGGGTCGAGCCGGGTGACGCGGCGGCCGTCGGCGGTGTACCCGGCGCTGTGCGGCGCGGGCAGCCCGGTGCGCGCGCCGGGGAAGGACGTACCGCGCAGCCGGAGCGGACGCAGTATGCGGCGCTCGGCCTCGGCGGCGTACGGGCGTTGGGTGAGGTGCTCGACGACCATGCCGAGGAGTACGTAGTTCGTGTTGGAGTAGGCGAAACGGCCGGGGCGGAAAGGGGGATGGGCCAGGGCGAGTTGTACGGCGCGCAGCGGGCGCACGGGTACGCGGCCCGCGGTGTCGCGGGTGTAGTCGGGCAGGCCGCTGGTGTGGCTGAGCAGGGCGCGCAGGCTCAGGCGCCGACCGTCTGGCCGTTGCCGCGGATCAGGCCCGGCAGATGTGTGTCCACGGTGTCGGACAGTGACAGGCGCCCCTCGGCGGCGAGTTGGAGGACCACGGTGGCCAGGAAGGTCTTGGTGATGCTTCCGGCGCGGAAGTGGTCGGCCCGGCCGATGGCCGGGGCGGTGGCGGCGAACCGTGTGTCGCCCTCCTCGCGGGCGAGCAGCGCGGCGGCCGGGGCCTTGCCCTCACCCGTGAGCGCGGGGAGAGTGGCGTCGGTGGCAGTGGTCCGGCGGACCGGGGCGCTGCCCGGGAGCAGGACGGCGAGCACCACGGTGAGCACCGCGGCCGACAGGGTCCGGGACCGGATCATGAGCGGTTCCTGGCGTTGTACGGCGGGGGTTGCCCATCATGCGGGACGACCGACCCTGCGGCGCCGTCCGGTCTTCGGGTAAGGGACAATGGTGGCACTTTCGGGGCGGGTTGCGGAGCAAGGGCACAGAGGGGACTCATGTCGGAGGCGGAGCAGACGGGGGCAGCCCGTAAGGAAAAGCGGGAACGTCTCCTCGCCGGTCGCTACCGGCTCCAGGACGTGCTCGGCCGTGGCGGCATGGGCACCGTGTGGCGGGCCCAGGACGAGACACTCGGCCGCGCGGTGGCGGTCAAGGAACTGCGGTTCCCCTCCGCCATCGACGACGACGACAAACGCCGTCTGATCACCCGCACCCTGCGGGAGGCCAAGGCGATCGCGCGGATCCGCAACACCAGTGCCGTGACCGTCTACGACGTCGTGGACGAGGACGACCGGCCGTGGATCGTCATGGAACTCATCGAGGGCAAGTCCCTCGCGGATGTGATCCGGCACGACGGTGTGCTCGGCCCGCGCCGGGCCGCCGAGGTCGGCCTCGCGATCCTCGACGTGCTGCGCTCCGCGCACCGCGAGGGCATCCTGCACCGCGATGTGAAGCCCTCCAACGTCCTGATCTCCGAGGACGGCCGGGTCGTCCTCACCGACTTCGGCATCGCCCAGGTGGAGGGCGACCCCTCGATCACCTCCACCGGCATGCTCGTCGGCGCCCCCTCCTACATCTCCCCGGAGCGCGCACGCGGCCACAAGCCCGGCCCCGCCGCCGACCTGTGGTCGCTCGGCGGTCTGCTCTACGCGGCGGTGGAGGGCGGCCCGCCGTACGACAAGGGCACGGCCATCGCCACCCTCACGGCCGTGATGACCGAGCCCGTCGAACCCCCCAAGAACGCGGGCGAGAAGCTCACCGAGGTCATCTACGGCCTCCTCGCCAAGGACCCCGCCCAACGCCTCGACGACGCAGGCGCACGCTCCCTGCTGACCGCGATCGTCAGCGCTCCCGAGCCCGCGCCCGCCCCGCCGACGGACCGTTCGACCCACCATCTGCGGATGCCGCCGCTGCCGACCCGGCCGCCGGGCGACGCGGTGCGCGAGGCTTCGGCGCGGACGGGTGGGCGCGGGAGCGGCTTGGGTAACGGTGGTGCGGACGACGGCGGCCCCGGTGGTCGCGGCGCGGCTTCTTCGTCCGGCTCATCCGGCTCATCCGGTGCATCTGGTTCGCCCGGGGCGAGTGCTGGCGTCTCGCCTTCGTCTCCTTCCTCGCGGTCTTCCTCCAGCTCTTCGTCGGCCCCCGCCTCCTCTGCCGCCTCTGGCTCGGCGTCGGCCGCTGCTTCGGCCGCCGGGTCCGGTTCCGCGACCGGCAAGCGTTCCGAGGAGGTCGCCGAACGTCTGCGGGGCGCGTTGCGCGTGGTGCGCAGGGCGGCGGGCGGCTCCGGTGAGGGGCGGAACAAGTCGGGGGCGAAGTCCGGAGCGAAGTCCGGTGCGGCTGAGGTGAGTTCGGGCACGGGCGCGGAGTCCGGTGCCGCCGGAATGGGTGCGGGTGCGGAGAGGCGCTCGGATACGGGACCGGAGGCGCCGAAGAAGCCGAAGGCACGTCCGCGTACCGGTTCACGTTCGCCCCGGTCGAGTTGGGGAGTCGCCGGTACGAGTGACGTGGGGGCCGATCGTGAGCCCGTGCGCCCTGAGGCCGCCCCGGAGTCCAACGACGAGGTGACGGCGCGGGGTTCGGGCGACGTCGCGCAGACTGCCGTGCTGCCGAGTGTGGGTGGCACGGCCGAGGGTGCCTCTGCTGAGGCGGCGCCCGAGACGGAGGTGCTGCCCACCGTTGCCTCGGGGGCTGACGCGACTCCTGCGGACGCGGCGCCCAAGGACGAGGTTCCGACCGCTGACAAGACGGCGGCGAGCGAGCCGTCCGAGGACGCTGCCGCTTCCGGGCCGACGGTCTCCGGGGACGGGGTCGCCGCAGACGCGGTTCCGGTGTCCTCGCTCGTCGACGAGGCGTTCGGACCTTCGCCGATCGCAGCCAAGTCCCTTCTGGGCAAGGCGGGTTCGAAGTCGGACGGCACGGATGGTGCGAAGTCCGGGGTTGGGACCGAGCCGGAGCCGGAGCCGGGGTCGGCGTCGGCTGCGTCCAAGGTTGAGCCGGGCAAGGGCAGCGGTGGCAGCGGTGCGGAAGCCGGTGGTGATACGGAGGCCGGTACGGGTACGGCTGAGGGCGCCACGGGGGCAACCGCTACGGACGCCGCGTCCGGGGCTACGGATCCCGGCGAGTCCGGTGACGCCGACCAGCCGAAGGACGCGTACCAGAAGGCCGCGGTCCCGGGCGGGACGCTCGTACTCGGTTCTGTAGCCGGGGCGGCGGCTGCCGGTGGCGGTCGAGTGGGAGGCTTGGGCGAGGAAAGCCCGAGTGCTTCGGAAAGCTCGGGCGGATCGGAAAGCTCGGGCGACGCGGGCACGGGCACGGGCACGGACGCGGACGGTGCCGCGAAAGGCGCGGGCAGTACGGCAGGTGCCGAGCGTGCGGCGAGCGGCGAAGCCGCAGGGGAGAGTGGCACGGCTGCTGCCGGTGGCAAGCCAACGGGCGCCGACGGAAAGGCTGTTGCGGCAGCCGCCGGGGCCGCGGCTGCCACGTCGGCCGCTGATCCCCGCACCATGCACCTCGGCCAGGTCGGCGGCAAGTCCTCGGCGTCCGCTCCCTCGGCACCCGCTCCCTCGACAACCGCTCCCGCTCCCTCGGCTTCGGCGTCCACGGCCGCTGGGAGTGCGGCGAAGCCGGATGTCCGTACGACAGCGCTCTCGGCGGTGAAACAGGACTCCGGCGCCGCACAGGGCACCGCGGCCACTGCCGCCGGAACGCCCGCCGACCCCACAACCTCCGCCACCAGCAGAGAGGTTGGCGCAGGCGCAGGCGCAGGCGCAGGCGCAGGCGCAGGCGCAGGGTCCGGGGCTTCGGTGGCCGGGGTTTCGCGGCGCACGCTTGTGATCGCGGCCGTCATCGTGGCGCTCGCGGTGCTGGGCACCGTGCTGGGGCTGGCGCTGCGGGACGGATCGGACGGTACGGACAAGGACTCCGGTGACAAGAACAGCTCCGCGGGGGTGAGTTCGGGCGGCGGCGACTCCGGTGGTCAGGGCGAGGAGTCGGGTCGTAACGGCGGATCGGAGCAGGAGAACGGCGACAGCGGCGGGAAGACCGACGGCGGAACCGGCGAGGACGGCGACCAGGGCGAGGACGCGGGCGAGGGCCACGACCCGGGCCGCACCGGTGGTTCGGGCCCGGGCGGCGGAGGCATCGAGGACACCGTCACCCGGTACCGGCACCCGCAGGGCTTCTCCATCGGCCTTCCGCAGGGCTGGAAGTACACGTCGACCAGCAAGGCCGGAGCGCACTTCCAGGGCCCGCGCGGCCAGAAGCTGCTGATCGGCTGGACCGGTACGCCGAAGGACAACCCGGTCGTCGACTGGCGCAACCAGGAGAAGTACATGTACCGGTCGGAGTACCGGCGCATCCGGATCGAGCCGGTCGGCTTCCGCGGCTGGGAGACGGCCGACTGGGAGTTCACCTACGTCGACAAGGGCGTCAAGTACCGCTCCATCGACCGCGGTTTCGTCGTGAACTCCCGGCTCGGCTACGCCCTGATGTACACGGCGAAGGACGCCGACTGGAACACCGACCAGCGCCGCGACACCTGGCGCGTCTTCACCCGGACCTTCACTCCGAAGTCCTGAAGCCCTGAGTCCTGAGCCCAGGACCTCGGCCCTGAGGGCCTGGGCCGGGCCCCGGGTCCCGGCTCAGCCCCCTCCGCTCAGCAGACGTGCCCCGTCATGGTCGTCGACCAGCGCATGCCGGCGGATATGTGCTCCAGGTAGCTGTCGTCGGTGACCCTCACGGTGATCTCCACGTAGGGGAGCGCGGGGAAGAGACGGTCGCGCAGGACGTCCCAGATGTCGTAGTCGTCGAGGTCGGCGGGGCCCGTCAGGGAGCTCGGGGTCCCAGGGTTGGTCCGGGTTCTGCGCCGCCGCGACCTCACTCAGCAACGGGACGTTCTGGTACGGCCCCACGTCGTACGAGGCCACGATGTCGGCGGCGCGGCGGGAGAACTCCTCGGCGTTGCCGGGGGTCATGACGTAGTGCGAGACGCCGTCGTAGCCGCTGCCTCCGCTCAACTCGTAGACGTCCGCCGCCTTGCGCCGGGGTTCGAGGACGCTGCTGCCGTCCTCCGTGAGCAGGTAGCCGTCCTTGGTGACCCGCACGGTCCGGCCGAGGACGAGCTCGTAGAGGCGTGCGTACTCGCTCCTGCGCCGCATGCCCGCCACGGCGTCCTTCCCCTGCTGCTCGGACCAGGGGTTCCTGTCCCAGCCGTGGTCCTCGTTCCTCGCCAGCTCCTCGGAGTTCTCGTCGTCCTCGTCGCGCAGGAAGCCGTTGTCCAGGTGCCACCAGACGTCCACAAGCAGGGACAGCGGGAACACGGGCTCCTTCGGTGCTAACGGGACGTCGGGGTTGATGAGGTGCACCCTTCCCCGCAGGGTCGGGCCTTCGATGGAGTCGACGGAGACGGTGAAGATGGTGGTCATGCGGTTGCGCCCCTTCGGTTGGCTGCGGTCACGGGATTCACGTGGTGCGGCGTGCCGCGAAGTTGGTGTGCTCGGCCACGGCTGTGTGCGGTCCGCCGTGGGCCAAGGCGATCGGATGTGGTGGTCGCGCTTGATCGCCTGTCCTTTCGGAGAGTAGGCGCGATCACTGACATTCGTGCCCTGCGTCACACGGGTCAGTCGGTGGGAGACAGGCCCCACGGATCCCCGGGACTCAGAGACCCAGGGACCCGCACTCCCAGGGACTGGCAGACCCCCGACCGCCCCTACCATCCGATGCCGATTCGGGGTTGTCTGGAGCGGTGCAGGGAAAGTTGGGGAATGCCGAGGCCGCACAGCGGCGGGTTGGTTCCGGGCGTCCGCCCGGGCGACCACGGGTTCCGTACGGCGGACCGGAGCTGTTTTCCGGTCGGGTACGGAAGTTGTGGGATCCGTTCGGTGTGCGGTAGGGCTGGCACGTATCGTGAACCCTTGCGGACCGTCTGCATCCACAAGGGGCGCGGGGACGAACGGAATTGACCGGGACGGGTGGACCAGCCGTTCCCGTGGGGGAGGCGACATGGAGGAGTACGCGGGCCGGGTGCTGGCCGAGCGCTATCGCCTGCCGCTGCCCGTTTCCGGTGGGTACGACCCTTCCCAGACCCGGGCCTTCGACACCTACAGCGGTCAGGAAGTCCTGGTCCGGCACGTTCCGTTGCCGGAGGTGGTGGAGGCCGAACTGCTCGCGCCGGACGGGGCGCAGGCAGGGCACGGCCGACGTACGAGTCCGGGACGCCGGGAGACGGCGCCGCGCGAGGTGGCCGATCCGGTCGTACGACGGGCGATCGAGGCGGCCCAGGCAGCCGCTCAAGTCCCCGACCACCCGCGGCTCGACCAGGTCTTCGACGTGTTCGCCGAGGACGGCGCCCTGTGGATCGTCAGTGAGCTGGTGCCGGCCCGCTCGCTGGCCACCTTCCTCGCCGAGGCCCCGCTCTCGCCGTACCGCGCCGCCGAAGTGGCCGCCGACGTGGTCACCGCGCTGCGCGCCCTGCACGCGCACGGCTGGGTCCACCGCAACATCACCCCGCGTACGGTGCTGATCTGCGACGACGGACGGGTGATGCTCACCGGCCTCGCCGCCGGAGCGGCCGAGGAAGCCCTGTGCGGCTACGACCCTCGCCCCGAGCCCACCACGGACGAGCCCGAGCCCCACGAGCCGGGCCCCGGCGAGTCCACCGCGCCTGGCTCCACGGCCGCAGGTCCCGCAACCGGCCACCGTGCGCTCGACGGTGGCGCCCACCCGCACCCGGGCGCCGCTCCCACGACCCGGGACAACCAGTCTCGCGGCGAGGCCCCTCCGTTCGGAGAAGGCCGCCCGCCTGCCGACAGTCGCCCGCCTGCCGACGGTCGCCCGTCTGCCGACAGTCGCCAGTCCGCCGACGGCCGCCCGCGCGCCGGATCCGCGATCGCCGCGTACCACGCGGGAACCCGCGCCGTGATGCGCCTCAGCGAGGAGAACCTCGCCAACCACGCGGCCCGCAGCGGGAACCAGGCCCAAGAGAACCCTGCCCAAGGGAACCAGGTCCAAAGGGACCAAGCCCAAAGGGACCAAGCCCAAAGGGACCAAGCCCAAACGGATCAGGGCGGCAGCCAGGGCGGCGAGCAGCACAGACCCTCCGCCCCGGGCCCCGACCCCTCCAACACCCCTGCGCGACCCGGCGACTTGGGCGACTCCGTCACGCCGCCGCCCGGGCAGATCGCCGACCCGTACGGCGTGCACGGCGCCCCGCGACCGTGGCACGGTTCGGTCCCGCGCGCGGGTCACGCGGCCGCACCCGCTCCGGGAGCGGGCGACCCGGACCGTACGGGCCAGCGACCCGGCCCAGCGGCCGACGACGGCCGCCCCGACCGGCCGGACAGCCGTCAGGAGCACCCCGGCAGTGGCCCCGGTGCCGGCGTCGGCCCCGGCCACCCCGGCACCGGTATCCGCCCGCCCGCCCCTCGCTCCTCCACCGGCCTGCCGCCCCTGCCGGTCGGCTGGGACCCCAACCCGGCCCAGGACAACCGGTTCTCGACCCCCAACCCCGCCCAGGACAACCGGCTCTCCGGCCTCACACCCGGCAGCGGCCACCCTGATGCGCGCCCGGCAGCCCGCCACCCTGAACCCACTCCCGGCCGCCACCCCGAACCCACCTCCGGCCGCCACCCCGACACCGCCCCCGCACCGGCGGCCCCGGGCACCCGTACCACCGCACCCGCACCCGCACCCGCATCTGCCCTCACCCCACCGGCCAACCCCCACCCCCCAACCCCCCGTTGGGACTCCCCGGCCCCCCGCCCTCCCCGTCGAGGCCCCGCCACCGCGCTCGCCGCCGAGCGGGCGCGGCAGGCGCGGATGACGTTGATCGGGCCGGTGACCGAGCGCTGGGCGCCCGAGCAGGCAGTGCCGGTGCACGAGAACTGGCAGTTGGCCGCGCCGATCGGGCCCGCTACGGACCTGTGGGCGCTCGGCGCGCTGTTGTTCCGTGCGGTGCAGGGGCATGCGCCGTATCCCGAGGAGAGCACCGGGGAACTGGTGCAACTGGTCTGTGCGGAGCCGCCCGCCTTCGCCGAGGAGTGCGGGCCGTTGCGGCCGGTGGTGGAGTCGCTGCTGCGCCAGGACCCCACCGAGCGGCTCGACTTCGAAGAACTGCGAGGCTGGCTGCGGTCGTTGGTGCGGTCCGCGCCGGAGCCCGAGGCCGGTGCGCAGGTGGTCGCGGGGCCGCCCGCCGACCCGCATCTGCTGCCCATCAAGCGGCGGCGCGGTGAGCTCGTCCGCAGGTGGCGCCGGCGTGGTGCGGCGGGGTCCGCGCGGCACAGGCGCGCGGCCGCCCGCAAGGCGGAACAGCCGCCGCACGAGCGGCACGAGGCGCGCGAGCACGCACCCGTGACGGAGAAACCGCGCGGGCCGGTACGCGAGCGCCCCGCACGTGAGAAGCGCGAGCGGGCGATCCGCGAACCGCGGACACCGCGCGAGCCGCGCATCGGCAACAGCAGGGGCGGCGGCAAGAGCAGGAACGCCAACCGGTCCGGTGGCGAGCCCCGTTCGCTGGGGCGGACGCTGCTCGTGCTGATCCTGAGCGCGCTGGTCGCCGCGGTCGTCTTCGCGATGATGTTCCTGCCGGAGGCCGAGGACGACAAGGGCGGCGCCGGGCCGAAGCCCGCCGAATCGGTGGGTCAGCAGCCCGGGCCGACCGAGCAGGAGCAGCCCGGGGAGGGCGGCGACGACCGTCCCTCGGATCCGGCGACCCCCGGCTCCGAGCAGCCGCAGAACTCCAGCCCGGAGCTGCCCGCCGGATTCGTGCTGCGCAAGGACGACGAGGGCTTCCGGGTGGGCATGCCCGAGGGCTGGCAGCGCGCGGCGAAGAACGGGCACGGCCAAGTCCTGTACACCAAGGGCGAGTTCACCCTGCTCGTCACGCCGGGCCGGGACAGCACCGCCACGTACGGGGACGACCCGATGACGTATCAGCGGGAGCGGGAGTACGAGTTGCAGCCCTTCCGCGACTCGACCTGGGCCACCTCCAGCGGGATGCGCAGCATCGACGTCGGCGGGCGGAAGATGGCGGAGGGCCAGTTCACCTGGCAGGAGTCGGACGGCCGTGAGGTCTACGTACGCAATCTGGCGATGGTGTTCGGCGGCCGGTACCACGTACTGCAGATCCGCGGTCCCGAGACCGAGCGGGACGAGGTGACCCGGCTCTACGAGGCGGCCTCGGCGAGCTACCGGTACACCGGCTGAATGGGACGGCCAGTCGGTGCGGGACTCAACTCCCGTAAGAGAAACGGTGTTTGACGGGGGCACAAACCCTCCGTCCGGTGAACTCCCGTGAACGTGCGGCGGGAGAACCGTCACAGTGCGATCTCCTTGCGGGGCGCCGTGTTCCCCCGGCCGGGCACGGGTACTTAGGCTTGGCTCGTCAAGACCATTTGCGGGGGAACGTGAACCAGATGCAGGGCCTGCTCCTCGGCGGCCGTTATCGGCTGGGCGAGTCCATCGGCAGGGGCGGTATGGGCCGCGTGTGGCGCGCGCACGACGAGTTGCTGCACCGGGCCGTGGCGGTGAAGGAGCTGACGGCGGCCCAGTACGCCGCCGAGGCCGACCGCGCCGTCCTGCTCATCCGCACCCAGACCGAGGCGCGGGCCGCTGCCCGGATCAACCACCCGGCCGTGGTCACCGTCCACGACGTGCTCGAACATGACGAACGGCCGTGGATCGTCATGGAGTTGGTGGACGGTCCCTCGCTGGCCGACACCGTCAAGGCCGAGGGCAGCGTCGACCCCGTCCGCGCGGCCCGTATCGGCCTGTGGGTACTGCGCGCCCTGCGCGCCGCGCACACCGCCGGAGTCCTGCACCGCGACGTCAAGCCGGGCAACGTCCTGCTCGCCCGCGACGGCCGGGTCCTGCTCACCGACTTCGGCATCGCCCAGGTCGAGGGCGACACCACCATCACCCGCACCGGCGAGATCGTCGGCTCGGTGGACTACCTGGCCCCGGAGCGGGTGCGCGGCGCCGAGCCCGGGCCCGCGTCCGACCTGTGGGCGCTCGGCGCGACCCTGTTCACCGCGGTCGAGGGGCGGTCCCCGTTCCGCCGTACGACGCCGCTGAACACCATGCAGGCGGTCGTCGACGAGGAGGTCGAGCCGACCGAGGTGTCCGGCTCGCTCGGTCCGGTGATCAGCGCGCTGCTGCGCAAGGACCCCGCCCAGCGTCCGGACTCCGAGGAGGCCGAGCAGATGCTCGCCGAGGCGGCGGACGGCCGCCGCCCGGTGGCGGCGCAGATGTACGTGCCCACCCAGTCCACGTCGATCCGGCGGGAGTCGGCCACCCTGCACGGCCCGCCGCCCGCCCCGGTCACGGCCGCGCCGGAGCCGCGCCGCCGCCGCGGCTGGCGGACCGCCCTCGCCGTACTGGTCGCCGCCGCGCTGATCGGCGGCGGCACCGCCGTCGGCCTGCGCCTGCTCGACGCGAAGGAGGGCGGCGGGGCGGACAACAGCGCCTCGAGCGAGCCGACCGGGCCCAAGGAAGGCGAGATACCCGCCGACTGGCGTCGCGTCCACGATGTCAAAGGCTTCTCCATGGCGGTCCCGCCCGGCTATGAACGCCAGACGGACGGCACCCAGGTCGACTACACGGCGGACGACGGCAATCACTTCATCCGGATCGGGGTGGACGAGACTCCCGACTTCGACAACGCGTATCTGCACCAGCTCGACCTCGAACGGTCCACCTCGGGGCTCACCGACTACCGCCGTCTGCGGCTGACCCCCAACTCCTTCGGTGGCGGCGAGGGTTCGCTGTGGGAGTTCACCTGGACGGCAGCGAAGGAGAGGCCGTACCCCGGTCCACGGCGCGTGATCGAGGAGACGTACATCGCCGAGAACGGTGTCGAGTACGCGATCTACATGTCCTCACCGGCCAAGGACTGGGCCACCACCCGCAAGCAGTTCGACGCGGTACTCGCCAGTTGGCGGGTCTCGCCCCCGAGTTGACGACCGGCCCGACGCCGCGGGACAGGCATGATCGAAGCGGGGCCGACCCAGGGGCGCGCCGCTCTCCCCGGGCGCACGCCCGCGCGTAGGAGGCCACCCGCCCGGCCGCTTGCTTCCGGTCACCTCGCATGAGACGCCCCGGGAGTGATCGCGGCGTTGGGGCATGATGGGCGCATGGGGACCGAGGGGGACACCGTCCGCGTCATCGCGGGCCGCTACCGGCTGCGGGAGCGGCTCGGTCGGGGCGGCATGGGCGTCGTCTGGCGGGCCCACGACCAACTGCTCGGTCGGCAGGTCGCGGTCAAGGAACTGGTGCTCGACGAGTCCCTGTCGCCGGAGGAGTCGCGCGAGTGGCGCGACCGCATGCTGCGGGAGGCGCGGGCCGTCGCACAGTTGCGGCATCCGCATGTGGTGGTCGTGTACGACGTGGTGGAGCACGCCGAACGCCTGTACATCGTCATGGAGTTGATCGAGGGCGGCTCGCTCGCGCAGCACGTCTTCGACCACGGTCCGCTGCCCGCCGCCGAGGCGGCCAGGATCGCCCTCGCCCTGCTGGGCGCCCTGCGCACCGCGCACGACTCCGGGGTGCTGCACCGTGACCTGAAGCCCGCGAACGTGCTGCTCGAACCGGCCACCGGGCGGGTCGTCCTCACCGATTTCGGCATCGCTCACGTCAACGGCGCGACCACGCTCACCGAGACGGGGTCCTTCGTCGGCTCCCCGGAGTACACGGCGCCGGAGCGGATGTCGGGCGGGCGTACCGGCCCCGAGTGCGATCTGTGGTCCCTGGGCGCGCTGTTGTGCGCGATCCTCTCCGGTGTCTCGCCCTTCCACCGCGACTCGCTCGGCGGCGTGCTGCACGCCGTGGTCGTCGACGACATCCGCCCGCCCGAACAGGCCGCGCCGCTGCTCCCGGTCGTGCTCGGCCTCCTCGAACGCGACCCCGCGCGCAGGCTGGGCGCCGCCGACGCCGAACGTATGCTGCGCGCCTTTCTGGCCTCCGGCCGCACCCCGGCCGCCGTCGGGCACGGCGGCACCACGGTGGGTCTCGGCACCGGCCCGGCCGAAGGCAAGGGCCAGCCGCCGCGGTTCGGACGGCCGGTCCTGATCGTCGCCGCGCTGGCCGCCGCGATCGCGGGCGCCGGGATCTCGGCCGCCGCGCTGCTCGTCGGCGGCGGCCCCGACTCGCCCGGCTCGCCCGGCAGTTCGGCCTCCTCCACGGTCTCCCTGACCCCCGGCCCGAGCGGCACCGGGCGGCCGAGCCCCTCCGCCTCGGCCGAGCCGAGCGCCTCCGGCTCCGCGACGGCGGGCGGGACCTCGGACCCGGCAGCGGACCCGACGACGGACCCGGCAGCGGACGAGTCCCCGGCCTCGCCCCCGGCCGGATATCTGCACACCCTCGACCCCGAGGGCTTTGCACTCGACATTCCCCAGGGGTACGGACGCAGCGTCGAAGGGCCGCGGATCTTCTACGTCTCCCCGGACGAGGCGATCCGGATCGGAGTCAAGGAGACGGCCCCCGAGGAGGGCGGGCCGCTCGCGGTGGCCGCCCGGTCGGATGCCGCCGGGCCGAAGAACAACCCCGGCTACCGCGACGGTACGGTGACCAGGGCCACACGCGGCCGGTACCCGGCGGCCCGCTGGGAGTTCACCTGGGACGGCTTCTCCGCGGCGGAGGGGCCGCGTCACACTTTCGACCTGTGCTGGGAGGAGGGCGGGCGGATGTACGACGTCTGGGTGTCCGCTCCCCTGGCACGGCTGCGGGAGGCCGAGCGGCACTTCGACACCGCCGTGGAGGGCTTCCGGGCGGACCCCGGCTGACGGGATCCGGCCACTCACCGTGCGGGTGGCGCGCGCGGGACCGGCGACCGGTGCCGGGTCAACCGCGGGGCGGTACGGATCGGGCAGCACCAGGCCTGCCGTACGCACCCCGAAACCAGGGCAAAACGGTATGCCCGGTCACGGCTCTGTGACCGGGCTGGAATCCGTACTGCCGCACGCGATAGAGAAGGATGTATGAGCAACGACGGGGGAACCCCCTACGGGCCCGGCGAGCCCACGAGCTACGGGCTCCAGCCGCCGCGTCCCCAGCACCCACAGGCCCCGGGGCAGTGGCAGGCCGACGGCGCCGCGCACGGGGGTGAGCCCTACGGTCAGCACGGACAGCAGGGCGGACAACAGGGCGAACAGCACGGCCAGTACGGGCAACAGGCCCCGTACGTACCGCAGTCCGAGCAGCAGACGCACTACCAGCAGCACCCTCCGCAGCAGACCGGGCACCAGCCGCCCGGGCAGCGGCAGGGCCCGCCGCGGCCGCCCTCGCCGTTCGCCGCGCCGACCCAGGTGGTCTCCGAGCAGGCGCCGTCCGACCCGGGCTCGGGCCGGCTGATAGCCGGGCGCTACCGGCTGCTCAACAAGCTGGGCCACGGCGGCATGGGCACCGTCTGGCGCGCCAAGGACGAGACCGTGGACCGCGAGGTGGCGGTCAAGGAGCCCCGCGTACCGGACCATCTTCCCGAGCGGGAACGCGCGAACGTCTTCGAGCGCATGCGCCGCGAGGCGCGGGCGGCGGCCCGGCTCGACCACCCGGCGGTGGTCGGCGTGCACGATGTCGCGGTCGAGGACGGACAGCCGTGGATCGTCATGGAGTTCGTGCAGGGGCGCACGCTCGGCGAGGCGCTCCAGGAGGGCACCCTCGGCGCCCGCGAGGCCGCGCGTATCGGCCTTGAGGTGCTCGGCGCGCTCGACGCCGCGCACCAGATGGGCATCCTGCACCGCGACGTGAAGCCCGACAACGTCATGCTCGGCCGCCACGACCGCGTCGTGCTCACCGACTTCGGCATCGCCCAGATCGAGGGCGAGACCAATCTGACCGACACCGGCGGCTTCGTCGGCTCGCCCGAGTTCATCGCGCCGGAGCGTGTGCTCGGCCAGCGCCCGGGTCCGGCGAGCGATCTCTGGTCTCTCGGCGTGGTCCTGTACGCGGCGGCGGAAGGTGTCTCGCCGTTCCGCCGCAACAACACGCCCGCCACCCTGCAGTCGGTGCTCAACGCGACCCCGGCGGCGCCCGCTTCGGCCACCGGCCCGCTCGCCGACGCCATCAACGGCCTGCTGAACAAGGACCCGGCACACCGCCCGTCCGCCGCGCGGGTGCGCGAGCTCCTGGAGAAGGCGGCGGCGCCCACCGCGCCGACCCAGGTGGTACGCGTACCGGGCCCCGGCGGCGGCAGTGGCGGCGTCACGCTCAGCCGCAAGGTGCTGCTCGGCATCGGTGCCGCGGTGGTGGCCCTCGCCGTCGTCGGTGGTGTGCTGCTCAGCAACTCCTCCGGTGACTCGGACGAGTCGGCGGGGCCCTGGAAGAAGGACGTGGCCAAGGGCCTGAACGGCACGGTCTCGGTGCCCGAGCACTACAAGAAGTCGCTGCCCGACGACACCAGCACCGAGCAGAACTGGGTCTGGTACCAGGATCCGAGCGGCGGCATCTGGCTCAAGTACGAGGTCACGTTCAAGAAGGACGACAGCCTGGGCGAGGTCGCGGGCTCGGCGACGGCCGAGGCGTACGACGACGCCGAGGACTTCAAGAAGACCGGCGAGAGCAATCTGGGCATCAGCAGCGACTCGGGCGTCAAGGTCCGTACCGAGAAGACCCAGTACAAGGGCGGGGAATCGGCCGAGAACACGGCCACGTTCGTCGACACCTCGGACAGCGACAGTCCGGTCCCGCGCGAGATCCGGATCTTCTACTACAAGTCGAAGGCCGGGGACATGCACAAGCTGACCATCGGCTACCCGGGCAAGGGCGACTTCACCGAGCGCGGCCGCGAGGTCGCCGACAAGGCGATCAAGGAGCTGGAGATCAGCAAGCTCTGAGGCGCACGTCCGCACCGGCCCGGTCACCCTCGGCGGCGGCCGGGCCGGGTGCGTGCGACGCGTGTGCGAAGTGCGCGGGAATGGCGTGAAACCCCTGTCACCGCTCCGGCACCCACCGTTAATCTTGTGTCGATCCGCACACACCACTCCTTGTACCGAAGGCCTGCTGAGCTCCTGATCAGGCCTGTTGTGCCAGTAACCACTGGCAGAGTGTGGGTGTTGCGTGAATTGCTGTTACCGATGGGTACACAAAGGCCGACTTCAGGAATACCCTCACGCACATGACGGACTCGCAGGCCACCGCACCCCGCCAGGACACCAGCACGTCGACCGGTAACCCGGTGGCGCCCGCCCCCGCGGGTGCCCGTACCGCCGCCGACGTCGTGACCCCGGAGCTGGTCGCCCAGCTCACCAAGGGGGTCGTCGGTTCCGGACACACCTGGAACCATTCGCCGCTGACCGGTAAGAAGCTGGCGGACCTTCCCGAGTCCACGCCCGAGGACGTCGAGACCGCCTTCACGCGGGCGCGCGCGGCGCAGCCGGTGTGGGAGGCCGTACCGGCGCGCAAGCGGGCGGGTGTCCTGCTGCGCTTCCACGACCTGCTCCTGGAGCGGCAGAACGAGATCCTCGACATCATCCAGCTGGAGACCGGCAAGGCCCGGCTGCACGCGCACGAGGAAGTGCTCGCCGTCGCCCTGGCCGCCCGTCACTACGGCCGCAAGGCGCCCGCCTACCTGGCGCCCAAGCGGCACAGCGGAGCGATCCCGGTCCTCACGCACGTCAGCGAGCGGCGCCACCCGCGCGGCGTGGTCGGCCAGATCGCCCCGTGGAACTACCCGCTGGAGCTCACCATCGGCGACGCCCTGCCCGCCTTCGCCGCGGGCAACGCGGTCGTCCTCAAGCCGGACACCGAGACCGCGCTCACCGGCCTGTGGGCCCGGGACCTGATCATCGAGGCGGGTCTGCCCGCCGAGGTCTTCCAGGTCGTCATCGGCGACGGCCCGGTGGTCGGCCCCGAGCTCGTCAAGCGCGGTGACTACGTCTCCTTCACCGGCTCCACCCGTACCGGCCGCGAGGTCGCCAAGGGCGCGGCCGAGCGGCTGGTCGCCGCCTCGCTCGAACTCGGCGGCAAGAACCCGATGATCGTGCTCGACGACGCCGACATCGAGAAGGCCGCCGAGGGCGCCACCCGGGCCTGCTTCTCCACCGCGGGCCAGCTCTGCATCTCCATCGAGCGGCTGTACGTCCACGAGTCGATCGCCGACCGCTTCGTGGAGGCCTTCGCGGCCAAGACCAAGGCGATGCGGCTCGGCAACTCCCTTGCGTACGGCGCCGAGATGGGCTCGCTGGCCAGCGAGCGCCAGCTCAAGACCGTCACCGAGCACGTGGACGACGCGGTCGCCAAGGGCGCCAAGGTGCTCGCGGGCGGGCGCGCCCGCCCGGACCTGGGCCCGTACTTCTACGAGCCCACCATCCTCGACGGCGTCGTCGAGGAGATGACGCTGTGCTCCGAGGAGACCTTCGGCCCGGTCGTCTCCATCTACCGCTTCCGCACCGACGACGAGGCGGTCGAGCTGGCCAACGCCACCCCGTACGGCCTCAACGCCTCGGTCTGGTCGAAGAACGGCGCCCGCGGCCGTGCGCTCGCCGCCCGGGTGCGCGCCGGAACGGTCAACGTCAACGAGGGCTTCGCCCCCGCCTACGGAAGCGTCAAGGCGCCGATGGGCGGCATGAAGGACTCCGGTCTGGGCCGACGGCACGGCAGCGAGGGCATCCTCAAGTACACCGAGGCGCAGACCGTCGCCCACCAGCGGCTGCTGCCGATGGCGCCCTCCTTCGGTCTGGACGACGAGAAGTACGCGGCCCTCATGTCCGTGGGCATGAAGGCGATGAAGGCGCTGCGCCTGCGCTGACAGGCGTGCGGGCCCCCGGCCCGCGACCCGGCGGGGCCGTGCGCGTGTGCCACGGCCCGGCCGAGCCGTGACATTTCTTGATCACAGAGGAGAGCAAGGTGGCACAGGAGAACTCCGCCCAGGCCGCGCCCGCGACGTCCGAGGACGAGCGCGACGACGCCTACGACTACGACGTACTGGTCGTCGGCTCGGGCTTCGGCGGCTCGGTGTCCGCCCTGCGACTGACCGAGAAGGGTTACCGGGTCGGCGTCCTGGAGGCGGGCCGCCGCTTCACCCGCGAGAGCCTGCCCAAGAACTCCTGGGACATCAAGAACTTCCTGTGGGCCCCGGCGCTCGGCTGCTACGGAATCCAGCGCATCCACCTGCTCGGCAACGTCATGGTGCTCGCCGGAGCCGGTGTCGGCGGCGGTTCGCTGAACTACGCCAACACCCTCTACGTGCCGCCGAAGGCCTTCTTCGACGACCCGCAGTGGAAGGACATCACCGACTGGCAGGACGAGCTGAAGCCCTACTACGAGCAGGCGCAGCGCATGCTCGGGGTGCGGCTCAACCCGACCATGACCCCGATGGACGTCCACCTGAAGGCCGCCTCCGAGGAGATGGGCTTCGGCGACAGCTTCCACATGGCACCGGTCGGCGTCTTCTTCGGTGACGGCGAGGACACCGACGGCACGGTGAAGGCGAAACCCGGCGAGGAGGTCGCCGACCCCTTCTTCGGCGGCGCGGGTCCCTCCCGCAAGGCCTGTACCGAGTGCGGCGAGTGCATGACCGGCTGTCGGCACGGCGCGAAGAACACCCTCAACGAGAACTACCTCTACCTCGCCGAGAAGGCCGGCGCGGTGGTGCACCCGATGACCTCCGTGGTCGCGGTGACCGAGGACTCGCGCGGCGGCTACGCCGTCAAGACGCTGCCGACGGACAACAAGCGCAAGGGCCAGGGCCGCACCTTCCGCGCCCGCCGTGTGGTGATCGCCGCCGGTACCTACGGCAGCCAGACCCTGCTGCACCAGATGAAGGACACCGGCCTGCTGCCGCACATCTCCGGGCGGCTCGGCGAACTCACCCGTACCAACTCCGAGGCCCTGGTCGGCGCGCAGACCGACCGCCGCCGCTACGGCAAGCAACACCCGGGCAAGGAACTGGACTTCACCAAGGGCGTGGCGATCACCTCCTCGGTCCACCCGAACGCGAACACCCACATCGAGCCGGTCCGGTACGGCAAGAAGTCCAACTCCATGGGCGCCCTGACCGTCCTCCAGGTGCCGTTCAGCCCGAACGGCAAGCGGGTCACGCGCTGGCTGGCCAACAACGCCCGCCACCCGCTGCTCTTCTTCCGCGCGCTGTCCACCCGCCGCTGGTCCGAGCGCACCATCATCGGCCTGGTCATGCAGTCCCTGGACAACTCGCTGACCACGTACCGCAAGGAAAAGGGCCTGGGCAAGGGCATGCTGACCGCCCGTCAGGGCCACGGTGTGCCGAACCCGACCCAGATCGCCGAGGCGACCGAGGCGGCCAGCGTGATCTCCCATGAGATCAACGGCTTCCCCGGGTCCAACATCGGTGAGCTGACCGGGATGCCGCTGACCGCGCACTTCCTCGGCGGCTGCACCATCGGCGCGGACGCCGAGTCGGGCGTCATCGACCCGTACCACCGTCTCTACGGGCACCCGGGCATCTCGGTCGTGGACGGCTCGGCGGTCTCCGCGAACCTGGGTGTGAACCCCTCGCTGACCATCACCGCCCAGGCCGAACGGGCCATGTCCTTCTGGCCGAACAAGGGCGAGGAGGACACCCGTCCCGCCCAGGGCGGCGCCTACGTACGCGTCGCCGCCGTCGCGCCCAAGGAGCCCGCGGTACCGGCCGACGCCTTCGGCGCGCTGAAGCTGCCCTTCCTCGGCATCCCCGAGGTGCCGAAGAAGAAGGAGACCCAGGGCTAGGTCTCAATCGGCACCGGAGAACGGTGCATTGAGCGGCGCGTTGGCCAACAGGCCCCTGAAGGGAGCCTGTTGGCCAACGGCTTTTTCCAGCGGGCCTGTTGAGGCGTCTCAGCCGAGGGAGACCTCGCACCGATGGCTGGCGCCCAGGGTGCCCGGAGTGACGCGCAGGGTCAGGGCGTCGCCGGTGCCGGTCACCTCGATGGACCGGTCCTTGGAGAGCACCCTGCGCACCGGCCGGTGCCAGGTCAGCTCGAACTCGACGCCCTCGCGCGGCGGTTCGGCGACACAGACGGTCGCCCGGCCGTCGCGCACCCGGACCAGGACGCTCGCGGGCACCGTCACCGAGAGGTCGCCGAGGCGGCCCGCGGACCAGAAGTTGACCGCGGTCAGGCCGAGCGAGGGCACTGTGGCACCCTGCCGCTCCTCGGTGTTGGCGAGCAGCTTCAGCCACCCGCTGTCGGCGGCCCGCGCGGCCGTGGCCACGGTGCTCGCACCGGGCAGCACCAGATACGCGCAGGCGCCTCCCGCCGGATCGGTGCCGTGGTCGAACCAGAGCGTGAGATAGCGGCGGGTCAACTCGGCGTCGCTGCCGCCCTGGTTGATGTCCCGCCAGGCGCCGGTGCGTTCCTCGCGCAGCGCCCGTACGTCCGCGCCGCCCGGGAAGACGTAGCCGCCGTGCCCGGCGAGGTGCGCCCAGCGCGCGCCCTTGAGGGTGGCGCTCCAGCCGAGGGTGTCCGGCGCGGGCTTTCCGTCCACCGTCAGGCGGTGGGTGCCCGCCGCGCCGAGGTTGCGGTTGTCGACGACCGTGTCCACGCCGGTGCCGTCCGTACCGCGCACCCCGGCCGTCAGACACAGCACCGCGTCGTCCAGGAAGAGCCACGACTTGCGCGCGGTCAGCGTGGACGACAGACCGCGCAGATGCTGGCCCGAGATCCCGTACGTACCGTCCGAGGTGCCGCCCGTCCACCGCACATCGGGCCGGGCCGCGCCCCAGGCACCGCCCTCGCCGTCGGCGAGCTTCTTCTTCGACGTGGTCGTGCCGGGCAGCCGGTACGGGTCGACGGTGGGCCAAAAGGCGTCGCTGTACTGGCCGTTGGCGACGTTCTTGGGCCACCAGTAGAGCATTCCGGAACCGGTGTGCCAGCCGCGCAGATTCTCGCCGTTGCCGTTCTCGTAGTAGGTGATGCGGCGCGAGGCCATCGAGACGTTCGCGGCCCAGCCGGGGCGGCGGTGCACGGCGCGGTCGATTCCGGCGAAGAGCCGGTGTTCCACCGGTTCCTGGCTCGGCCTGGCCGGTCCGCTCTCCACCTCGGCGAGCCTCGCCGCCGCGGCGACGCCCAGCGCGGGGTCGGTGAGCAGCGGTGCGTAACGGGCGCGTGCCGACCAGCCCTTGATCATGGACTGCCACCGCTCGTTGTACGTGGCGGGGGCGCTGCGCGCGAGCAGGGCGATGGCGGCGATGACGAGATGGCCGCGGACATGGTCGCTCTGCGGGGTGAGCCCGGTGGCCCCGGACGCGGTGCCACGGCTGATGGCACGGCCCGAAACACTGTCCATGGCAAGGCCGTTGAACAGGAACGGGGCGTAGGCCCTGTCGACGGAGTCGAAGATGATCCGCCGGTTGTCGTCCGTCACCGCCCACTCCGAATCCGTGAGCAGCGCGAAGAGCAGCGAGAGCCCGCCGAGCATCACCGAACCGTACGACCCGGCGTAGGGGACGTACGTGTGCTGGATGAACGACCCGTCGGCGTAGAGCCCGTCGCCCTTGGTGACATACGGGAAGACCGGCGAGAGCGCGTCACGGGCGAGGGCGATCTTGGGCGCCGACTTGCCGAGGACACCGCGCAGTGCGAGCACCCGGCACAGGTCCACCCGGTTCGCCCCGGTCGAGGTGCCGGTGTAGCTGCCGACCGCGCTGTCCGGTACGAAGTGGTCGACGGCGGCGGTGAGTTGACCGATCCGTTCGGCGCCGAGGTCCTCGTGCAGATGGACCGCGATGTCGAGCAGGGCCTGCGGGCAGCCGATCTGCCAGTTGTACCAGTTGCCCCAGCGGGTCTGTCCCGCGTGGTAGGCCTCGTCGTGCAGATGGTCGAAGCCGGTCAGGATCGCGGTGCGCAGCGCGGCGTCCCCGGTGAGGCCGGTGCCGGGCTGTGCGTACGCCTCGGCCATGGTGCGCAGCTGGTAGTAACTGCGTTGCAGCGCCTCGGAGTAGCGGTACGACTCCGGGTCGGTGTCGGGTTCCGGGTCGGCGTAGACCAGGTCCGGCCAGAGCGAACCCGTCGCCGGGGCAAGGGAGTCGCGCAACTCCTTGGCCGCCTTGCCCAGCGCGGCGAGTTTGCTCCGGTACGGCTCGGTGGCCGGGTCGAAGCCCGAACCCAGTTGCAGGGCACGCCACTTGAGGCGCAGCGCGTCGAAGGCGTCCTGCTCGGCGGCGTGCGCGGGGGCGGCGGGGCCGGCGAGGTGCAGGGCGGCCGGTGCGGTGAGCGCGGTGGCGGTCGCCAGGCGCAGCAGCCCGCGACGGGAGAGGAAGGACGTGGCGAGCGGGGCGGGGCTGCCGGTGGTGGCGAGCCCAACGATCGGACCGGTGGGCTCGGTTCTGTCGGCCGGGCTCGATCCGGCGGGGGAGGGAGCGGAGGGCATGGGCGGGGAACCTCCGTACGGAGAGCGGAACGGGCGGCTGTGCGGCCCGCACCAAGGGGGAAGTAAGCGCTTTCTAGCACGGCCCCGAAAGGCGGGCAATGCTTGTGACGTCGGGTGTCCGTCCGCGTGTCCGACCCCGTACACGGGTGCTTTGCCCGCCCATGTCCGCCATGTCGCCCGTACGACCAGGCGCTCCCTGCCCAAGCTCCCGTCCCCCGGCGGGAGTTGGGACGGAAAACGACGAAGGGACCTGCGCCCCCCTCCGAGCGCAGGTCCCTCCTGATCGTGGTGGTGCGTGTTACGCGGTGGCGTCGGCCTTACGACGACGGACCACGAACACCGCACCCGCACCGGCCACTACGGCGAGACCGCCGAGCAGACCGATGGTGGGCAGCACCGAGGACGAACCGGTCTCGGCGAGGCTGCCCCCCGGCAGCTCGGAGACGTCGCCCGAGGGCTTCGGCTGGTTGCCGGGCTTGCCGTCCTTGCCGGTGCCCGTGCCCGGCTTGGCCTCGCCCGGGTCGGTGTTGTTCGAACCGGCCTTCAGGACCGCGAAGTCGTACGCGGCCCAGCCCTCGGCGATGCAGTCCTGGCCGTCGATGTTGTCCAGGTACGCACCCGAGCCGAAGGAGTACGCGTCACCGGCCGGGGCGTTCTTGGCGATGCTGACCCGCAGCGGGACCTGCTCGCTCTTACCGGCCTTCAGCTTCTCGGTGTAGAAGAAGTAGTCACCGGCCCACTCGTCGCTGCCGATGCGCTCCCACTTGTTCGACTCGGGGTTCTTGAACTCCAGGTCGACGTACTGGCTGAGGAACTTGGACTCGTCCTCGACCTCGTAGTTCTCGATCTCGGCGTAGAAGGCGACACCCTCGACGTCGATCTTCGAGTCGTTGGTGACCTTCAGCGTGAAGTTGTGGAAGCCGCTGCCCGCGACGATCTTGCCGGGCAGGCCGTTGATCGCGGCGGAGACGCGGGCGCCCTCGAAGTCCTCGTCCAGCTCCTCGCAGTACGGGGCCTCCTCCTCCGGGTCCTCGGACTCCGACGGGCTCGGCGAGGGGGCCGCGGTGGGGCTGCCGGACGGGGCCGGGCTGGTGGGAGCCGAGGTGCTGGGCTCCGGGGCGCTGGTGGTCGGAGCGCTGGTCGACGGCTCAGGCGAGCTCGTGCCCGTCTCGGGCGCGGAGGGCTCGGGGGTCGCGGTGGGCTCGGTCGCGGTCGGCGACGGCGATTCGGTCACCGTGGCGGGGTCGGTGGTGTCCGCGAAGGCGGCCGGTGCCGACAGCAGCGCGAGCGGGGCTATGACAGCCGTCGCGGCCGCAGTGGCCATGGCGCGGCGAAGCTTCATGAAGACCTCAGGGAGTCCGGCGTACCGCATGGTGTGCGGCACGGGTGGGAGGCCTCCGCGGCGTGGGGACGCGGGTGTGGCCGTTGTGTCTGCATGGATGACCTGCGACCCCGGGGAATGGTTGTCCCCGGTTTCACAGAATTCTCATGTGGTCTGGATCACGCGATAGGGGGTTGCCGTCCGGATAAGGGGTTGTCGTCCGGCGGTAACCGGTGCAGTCGGCGCGGGGGTTCGTGACGGGGGCGCACTGGGGCGATCGCGCGCGCGGCGGCGAAGCCGGGTGCGTCGCATTCCAGAAAAGCTGAGCAGGACGATTGACCTGGAAAGTGCCCCGGGTCATGATCGGTTCGCCGTTCGCGGCCTTACGCACCACGCGCCGACCCCCACAGGCGGAGGAACCCGGGATGCACGGGACGGACCGGACTGACGGGACGGACGGGATAGACAAGACGAGCGGGACGGACGGGACGCAAGGCAACGACGTGCGGCGCGAGGGCGAGGGCGCGCCGCAGGAGGAGCTCCCGGTGCGCTGGGTGCTGGCCCTCTGTCTCGCCGTACTCGGCACCTTCGCGGGCTGGTTCGGACCGTTGCAGATCCTGCTCGCCAAGCAGGCCGACGCCTTCGCCCCCGGGGACAAGGAGGACACCCTCGCCCTGGTCGCGCTGCTCGGCGCGGCCGTCTCCGTGGTCGCCAACCCGCTGTGGGGCGCCCTGTCGGACCGCACCAACTCCCGTTTCGGCAGGCGCGTTCCGTGGATCGCGGGCGGAACTCTGGGCGGTGTCGCGGGACTTGGTCTGCTCGCCGCCGCCGACGGCATCACGGGCATGATCATCGGCTGGTGTCTCGTCCAGCTCGCGCTCAACGCGCCCTTCGCCGCCCTGTCGGCCGCGATACCCGACCGGGTGCCGGAGCACCGACGCGGCGCGGCGGGCGGCTGGTTCGGTATCGCGCAGACGGTCGGCGTGATCGCCGGTACCGGCGCCGCCGTCGCGGGCCGCACCATCGTCGGCGGCTATCTCGCGTGCGCGGCCCTGGTGTTGCTCTCGGTGTTGCCGTACCTGGTGCTGGGGCGTGAAGTGGCCGTCGGGGAAAAGGAGTTGGCCACGGTCGACGGAACCCGGGCGGGGCAGCGCTCCGAAACGTGGTCCGAAACGTGGTCCGGGCTGTGGTCAGGCATGTGGTCCGGTATGTGGATCAGCCCACGCCGTCACCCCGACTTCGGCTGGGCCTGGCTGACCCGGTTCCTGATGAATCTGAGCAACGCGATCGCCCTGCTCTATCTGCTGTTCTTCCTTCAGGACGCGGTGGAGGTGGACGACCCCGACGCCGCCGTGCTCGTACTGACCGTCGTCAACGCCCTGACCGTACTGCTCACCGTGGTCTGGGCCGGGGTCTGGTCGGACCGGATCGGCCGCCGCCGGATCTTCGTGACCGTGTCCGGTCTGCTGATGGCGGCCGCCTCCGGACTGCTCGCCCTGGCCCCGACCTGGACCTGCACCCTGGTCGCCGCCGCGCTCCTCGGCGTCGGCTTCGGGGTGTTCACCTCGGTCGACTTCGCCCTGATCACCCTGGTCCTGCCCGCCGAGGCCGACCACGGCAAGGACCTCGGCCTGCTCAACATCGCCAGTTCGCTGCCCCAGGTACTCGCCCCGGTGATCGCGGCGCCGATCGTCGGCCATGTGGGCGGCTACCCCGCGCTCTACGGCCTCTCCGCCCTGACCGCCCTCATCGGAGCCGCGCTCGTGCACCGCATCACGGGCGTCCCCTGAGCACCCCGCCGACGGACCCACTCGACCGCATTCGCGCACTCATCGCCCAACTCACCGTGGAGGCAACCGTGTTGACGTTCCCCAAAGACTTCGACTGGGGTGTGTCCATGTCGGCGTACCAGATCGAGGGCGCGCACGACGCCGACGGGCGCGGCCTCTCCGTCTGGGACACCTTCAGCCACCGGCCCGGGAACATCGCCGACGGCACCACCGGCGACACCGCCTGCGACCACTACCACCACTGGCCCCGCGACCTCGACCTGATCGCGGGCCTCGGCTCCGTCTCGTACCGTTTCTCGGTCTCCTGGAGCCGCGTCCATCCCGAGCCGGGCGGTCAACTCTCCACCGCCGGGCTCGACTTCTACGAACGGCTCGTCGACGGCATGCTCGAACGCGGCATCCGCCCGGTGCTCAACCTCTTCCACTGGGACACCCCGCAGTGGGTGCAGGACGCGGGCGGCTGGCGGCAGCGCGACACCGCGGACCTGTTCGCCGCGTACGCCGCCGACGTGGCCGCCCGGCTCGGCGACCGGGTGGCCCGCTGGAGCACGGTCAACGAGATGTTCGAGCACCTCACGCTCGGCCATGTCCTCGGCGAGCACGCACCGGGCCTCAAGCTCGGCATGGACGAGGCGTTCCCGATCGCGCACCACCTGATGCTCGCCCACGGCAAGGCGGTTGGGGCCCTGCGCGCGGCGAGCGACGCCCCGGTGATGCTGGTCAACAGCTACGCACCGGCACGTCCGGCGACCGACGCGGAGGCGGACCACGCGGTCACCGGCCTGTACGACATCCTCCAGAACCGTCTGTTCACCGATCCGGTACTGCTCGGCCGGTACCCCGCCGAGGTCGAGCCCTGGCTCGGCGACTGTGTGGCCGACGGCGACCTGGACCTCATCGCCGCGCCGCTGGACGCGCTGGGCGTCAACTACTACACGGTCAACGCGGTCCACGCGACGGAGGGACCCGTACCCCTCGAAGTGCGGCCGCCCGAGGGCCACCCGCGCACCGCCTTCGGCTGGGCGGTCGTCCCGGACGGCCTGCGCGAAACCCTGATCGGCCTGCACGGCCGCTACGGCAGCGCACTG
Source organism: Streptomyces sp. NA04227 (assembly GCF_013364195.1). Lineage (NCBI taxonomy): Bacteria > Bacillati > Actinomycetota > Actinomycetes > Kitasatosporales > Streptomycetaceae > Streptomyces > Streptomyces sp. NA04227. The sequence goes on from NZ_CP054918.1 coordinate 5,157,497, forward strand.
CCGCCGCTGTACGTCTCCGAGAACGGCTGTGCCTACGACGACGTCCCCGGTCCCGACGGCCGCTGCGACGACCGGGAACGCATCGCCTTCCTGGACGGCCATCTGCAGGCCCTGCGGGCCGCCCTCGACGTCGGCGTCGACGTCCGCGGCTACTGGGTCTGGTCGCTGCTCGACAACTTCGAGTGGGCCGAGGGCTACACCAAACGCTTCGGCCTCGTCCACGTCGACTATCCGACCCAGCGGCGCACACCCAAGGCCTCGTACGACTGGTATCGCGAACTCATCGCGGGGGCACGGCAGTTGGGGGAGCAGCGGTAGTCGGGGAGCAGAAACGATAGTTGGGGAGCAGAGGGGGAGCGGCGAGATCCGCCGACCGGCGACCGGTCTTCGGCGGGAAGATCGTCGGCCGGCTCCGGGCGTCCCCGGAGCCGGCCGTTTCTCCTGGTGACCGGGCCGCTGTCCCCTGCGGTCCGGTCACCTTCTCCGAAGCGAGGTCCCACGACGCACGTCCGTACGTCTCATCGCTCCGGGCCGAGCCACGCGTGGTTCTTCTTTGGGGCCCGCCCCTGGCTGGCACGGACAACAGGCCCAACGAAGCCTGTGCCTTGACGGTCACGCGCCGTACGGGTGAGAAGCGGCCGAACGCAGGTGCGGCGAGGTCAGACGCGGCCTCGGCAGAGTTCGAGCAGCGTCATCGCCAGCGTGGTGCCCGGCTTGCCGAGCGCGTCGCGGTACTGGCCGAGGATCTCCATCTCCCGGGCCAGACTGACCCGTCGGCCGCCGGAGGAGATCCGCTGTTCCTGGATGACCGCGGAGACGGCCATCCGCTCCTGCACCAGACCGATGATGTGCGCGTCGAGCGCGTCGATACGGGCCCGTGAGGCGGTGATTGCCCCGGCCGCCTCGTCGGTACGGGCACCCGTCCACTCGGCCTCCGAACGCTTCCCCTGCTCCGGGGCCCGCCTCGTCCGGGCCCGCTCTTCAGGCGACCGCTGCCCACCGCGGTGCTTGTCCTGCTTCTCGCGGTCACCGAGCTTGGCGTGCTTGGGCTGCTGAGGGTGCCTGGTGGTCGCGGCGGTCGTGGCCGTCATGGCTTCGGCGGCAGTGGTTTCGGTGGTGAGCGCTTCGGTGGTGATGGCGTCGGTGGTGAGCGCTTCGGTGGTGGTGTGCACGGTCATGGTCCGGGCTCCTCGGGGACGGGTCGGGGTGCCACGGTCCGGTCGGGTCCGGGAAAACGACAGGCGCCCCGGACCTTGTCGGTCCGGGGCGCCTGGGAAGTCGCTTGTCAGGTGATCAAGCAGCACGTCCATGGCAGCCGGCGGACCGGATGCCATAGGTAAAGACGAAGCTGTGCTGGATCACGGCGCCAGTATGCCCGTACCGGCCGCCGCCGGGTCAAGCCGCACTCGTCCGGTCACCCGCCGTCACACACGGGCGGCCATCCCTTGTGGGCACTGCGGACCCGGTGAATCCCGGGCGTCGCGCGCGTGGCCCATGGGCGCCGCGTACGTGGCGGGACGCACACCCGTCCCGTCGGATGAGACGAAAGGTGACGTCCCGGACCCCGTTAGAATCGACAACGAGCCCCCTGTTCTCCGCAGATCCCAGACTCCTGTACCTCGCAGAGCTGCCTGCTCAACGCCGGAAGGCCGCCGCCGTGCCATCAGCGTCCCCCGCCGCCACCGACACCGTTCTGGTCGTCGACTTCGGTGCGCAGTACGCCCAGCTCATCGCCCGCCGGGTCCGTGAGGCCCGGGTCTACAGCGAGATCGTGCCGAGCACCATGCCCGTCGCCGAGATGCTCGCCAAGAACCCCGCGGCGATCATCCTGTCCGGCGGTCCCTCGTCGGTGTACGCGGAGGGTGCGCCGACCGTCGACCGCGCGCTGTTCGAGGCCGGGGTGCCCGTCTTCGGCATGTGCTACGGCTTCCAGCTGATGGCGACCACGCTCGGCGGCACCGTCGACAACACCGGCGCCCGTGAGTACGGCCGCACCGGGCTGCACGTCACGCGTCCCGCCTCCACCCTCTTCGAGGGCACGCCCACCGAGCAGCAGGTGTGGATGTCGCACGGCGACGCGTGCAGCGCCGCCCCCGAGGGCTTCACGGTGACCGCCTCCACCGAGGTCGTCCCGGTCGCGGCCTTCGAGAACGACGAGAAGAAGCTGTACGGCGTGCAGTACCACCCCGAGGTGATGCACTCCACGCACGGCCAGCAGGTCCTGGAGCACTTCCTGTACCGGGGCGCCGGGATCAAGCCCGTGTGGACCATGGGCAATGTCATCGAGGAGCAGGTCGCGGCGATCCGCGAGCAGGTCGGCAACCGCCGCGCCATCTGCGGTCTGTCCGGCGGCGTGGACTCCGCGGTGGCCGCGGCGCTGGTGCAGAAGGCCATCGGCTCCCAGCTGACCTGCGTGTACGTCGACCATGGGCTGATGCGCAAGGGCGAGACCGCGCAGGTCGAGAAGGACTTCGTGGCCGCGACCGGCATCAAGCTCAAGGTCGTCGACGCCGAGAAGCGGTTCCTGGACGCGCTGGCGGGGGTCAGCGACCCGGAGCAGAAGCGGAAGATCATCGGGCGCGAGTTCATCCGCGTCTTCGAGCAGGCGCAGGCCGAGATCGTCGCCGAGGCGCCGGGCGACCAGCCGGTGGAGTTCCTGGTGCAGGGCACGCTCTACCCGGACGTGGTCGAGTCCGGCGGTGGCACCGGCACCGCCAACATCAAGTCCCACCACAACGTGGGCGGTCTGCCCGAGGACCTCGAGTTCAAGCTGATCGAGCCGCTGCGCCAGCTGTTCAAGGACGAGGTACGGATGGTCGGCTCCGAGCTCGGCCTGCCCGAGGAGATCGTCCAGCGCCAGCCCTTCCCGGGCCCGGGCCTCGGCATCCGTATCGTCGGCGAGGTCACCCGCGAACGGCTCGACCTACTCCGCGAGGCCGACGCCATCGCCCGTGAGGAGCTCACCGCCGCCGGTCTGGACCGTGACATCTGGCAGTGCCCGGTCGTGCTGCTCGCCGACGTCCGCTCGGTGGGCGTACAGGGCGACGGCCGCACCTACGGCCACCCGATCGTGCTCCGCCCGGTCTCCTCCGAGGACGCCATGACGGCCGACTGGTCGCGCCTGCCGTACGAGGTGCTCGCCCGTATCTCGACCCGGATCACCAACGAGGTCGCCGACGTCAACCGCGTCGTCCTCGACGTGACCAGCAAGCCGCCGGGCACCATCGAGTGGGAGTGACCCGGTCTCAGGGTCCTCCCGCACAGCAGCACACCGCCTGCCGTCGTCCCCGCCGGGACGGCGGCAGGTGTGTTTCCCGGCCGTCGTGCCCCGTGGCCTGCTTTTCCCCGTCGCCCCTCAGATCCCCTGCCGCCCCTCAGGTCCGCCGCACCGTACGCACCCCCTCCCCGGGCCGCCAGATCCGCAGTACCAGGTACTTCTCTTCCTCGATCGAGGTCCGCACCACCTCGGTGAGCTCGGTCCGGAAGAGATGGAAGGCGCCCGGGTCCGGTGGGTTCACCTCGTTCGTGTAGCCGGCGCGCGCCTCGGGGTCGGTGACCTCGACGGCGCGGCCGCTCACCCGTACGTCGCCGTGCTCCATCTCCGTGCCCGGACCCGGATTGGCCTGGAGCGAGAAGCGCGGATCGCGGCGCAGGTCCAGTGCCTTGGCCGAGCGCGGCATCATGCCGAGCCACAACTCGCCGTTCAGGAAACGGACTTCGAGACCGTGCGTACGCGGCGAGCCGTCGGGGCGCAGGGTCGCGAGGACATGGTGCGCGGCCAGCCCGAAGCGCTCCTCGACCTCTCGGGCGAGCGGCGGCTCGGCTTCGGTGAAGTGTGCCCAGTTGAAGGTCATGGGTGCAGTGTGCCGCCCGCCACTGACAACGCCCGGCCACCGGCGCCGCCACCCTTCGGTACGGGGACTGTTCCTGCCGCACCCACCGGAGGTAGCTTCCGCTGCGTACCGCCCCATGCGATGGAGGAAAGATGCACGGGCCCAGTCCGATACCCGTCGACCAGTTGCGGCTCGCCCTGCCGCCCGTGCACGAGTCGGCCGAGGAAGAACGCCGTCATCGCAAGGAACGTCTCGCCGGAACCCTGCGCCTGTTCGGCCGCCTCGGCTACGAGGACGGGGTGTCCGGTCACCTCACCGCCCGCGACCCCGAACTCACCGACCACTACTGGGTGAACCCGTTCGGCATGCCCTTCGCCTGTGTCACCGTCGGCGACCTGGTGCTCGCCAACGAGGAGGGGCAGGTCGTCGAGGGCTCCCGGCACGTCAACCAGGCCGCGTTCACCGTGCACGCCGCGATCCACCGGGCCCGCCCCGATGTGGTCGCCGTCGCGCACTTCCACTCCGCGCACGGCCGCGCCCTGTCCGCCCTCGGCGAGTTGCTGAGCCCGATCACCCAGGAGTCCTGCGCCTTCTTCGAGGACCACTCGCTGTACGAGGACTACTCGGGCGTGACCGTCGACGCGGAGGAGGGCCGCCGTATCGCCGCAGCCCTCGGGCCGCACAAGGCGGTCATCCTGCGCAACCACGGCCTGGTCACGGTCGGCGAATCGGTGGACGCCGCCGCCTGGTGGTTCGTGACCATGGACCGCTGCAGCGGGATCCAGCTCGCCGCGCGCGCCGCCGGGACCCCGCTGATCATCGACCACGCCCGCGCCCTGGCCACCCGGGAACAGCTCGGCCACGACCTCGTCGCCTGGATCAACTTCCAGCCGATGTGGCAGGAAATCAGCCGCGCGGAACCGGACTTCCTCGCCTGAGCCACGGGCCTGCGCGGCGCCCGGCGTGCGCCCGGCGCGCGCGGTCAACGGGGGCGTCGCCGGATCACCCTGACGGGAGGGCCCGGCCGACCCCGAGGGCGTCCGAGTACGGCACAATCCCAGGCACGGCAGAAAATTCCATGATCATGATCACATCGGGCGATCATCTGCCGAGAGGGACGGGAGCGGGTCCGTGGCGGTCCAGGAAGCGCGGCCGAGCGCGCACGAGGGCGGGTGCGCCTGCGGCGACTGTCCGCACGGTGCCCGTGAGGGACACCGCAGGGCGGTGGCCCGGTTCCTCGCGCTGCGCGACGAACTCGCCGCGGGTCAGGGGCTGCCCGCCGCCGTGGCGCACTCCGCGAGCGCCTCGCGTCAGTGGGTCTCCGAGGAACTGAACCGGTCCGCGGCCGATGTGGCCGAACGCGGCCGGGCCGAGGACACGGCCCGGCTCGGACCGCTGTGGCAGCGCACGGTCCAACTCCTGTGGGCGGGCGTGGCCGTACTGGTCCTCGTCCAGGCCCTGACCGCACTCGGCAGCGGCTGGACGCCGGGCCGCACCGCGGGCCTGGTGGCCGCCGCCCTGCTCGCCGCACCGCTCAGCGCCGCCGCGTATCTGCACCGCGCCCGCGGCGGTCTGCTCGCGCCGCTGACCCGCGAGGACAACCGTCTGTCGACGACCCGCGCGGTGGCCGCCGCATGGCTGCTCCTGTTCGGCTACGCCCTGCTCGTCCTGACCGTCCGGGCCGCCGTCGCGGACGAGGCCGGACGCGAGGACCTCCTCGACTCGCTGGCCCTGGACCACAGCGCGGGCACCGTCACCGTGCTCGGCACCCTGGTCGCGGTGGCCGTCCTCGCCGACCGGGCCGCCACCCTGCGCCTGGCCCGCGGGCGGCTGCAACGCGTGCCCGCCGCCCGGCCGCGCGGCGCCGATCTGCTCACCGACGAGTCGGGGCGCGGCAGTTTCACGGCGGTGCAGTACGTGTGTGTCGCGGGCGGTGCGCTGGTGCTCGCCTGTGTGCTGCTCGCCCGGCGCCCGGGGGAGTTCCCGCACCTGCCGTGGGGTCTGGTTCTCGCCGTTCTCGTGTCGGCGGGCGTGGCCGCGGGCGCCGCCTGTACGACGGGCAGCCGCCCGGTGATCCTCTCCGTGGTGCGGGCCCGCGAGGCGGGCGGCCTGGACGGGCCGATCCGTACCGGCGACGACATCGAGATCCGCGGCACCGGCTTCGTCCCGCCCGGTGCCCGCACCGCCGACCAACTCGCCAGGATCACCGTCCGGTTCGGCGCGGTGCACACCCAGGTACCGCTGGTCCCGGTCGCCGGAGGTTTCGCCAACCCCGCGGACACGGTTCTCACGGTCCCGGTGCCCATCGACGTCGAGCCCGGCCGGGTCGAGGTACAGGTCGTGACCGCGGCGGGCGTGGAGACCGGCCGCTGCGCGATCGACGTCTCGGACTGAGCGGGCCCCGCCACCTTCCCCCTGCCGCCCGCTTCCTTCGGCCGGGCGCGGCCGCGGAGCCCGGCCGTAGGCTGGAATCAGCCGTCGACCGGGCGGTGCTGAGCAGGTCCGGCCCGGCGTACGTACCACCTGTGACGGGCCACCAGGGCCCGGCGTGAGAAGGCGGTCAGGTGATGGCGCACAGCATGCGGGGCGAGAACGGCGGCAACACGTCCTTGGGCGAGAGCCGGGCCGGGGGGTGGTTCGGGAGACTGTCCGGGTCCGGCGGCCGTGCGGCGGGGGCGGGACACCTCGCGGGCGGCGGTGCGCAGGGACTACAGGCGCAACTCGGCCAGTACGCGCTGCTTCCGCTGCGGATCTTCCTCGGGATCACCTTCATCTACGCCGGTATCGACAAGCTCACCGACAGCGCGTTCATGTCCGCGTCCGGACCGGACTCGATCGGCGAGACGATGCGCAGCGTCCAGCAGACCGCCGCCATCCCGCCCATGGTCGACATGGCCCTGGAAGCCCCGCTCTTCTTCGGCTACGCCATCGGCATCGGCGAAGTCGCCGCGGGCATCGGCACCTTGTTCGGCATCCTGGCCCGGGTCGCGGCCCTCGGCGGCATGTGTGTCTCGCTGAGCCTGTGGCTGACGGTCACCTGGGCCACCGAGCCCTACTACTACGGCAACGACCTCGCGTACGCGATGGCCTGGCTGCCGCTGGTGCTCGCCGGTGCGCCCTATCTCTCGGTGGACGCCTTGCTCCGGGACCGGCGCAAGTGGTCGCGTGGGGACGGGGGCGACAACGGGGACGGGGCCGGGGACCGGGACGGCTGACCCAACGGCGTACGTGAGGGCGTCCGTGACGGCTTACGTCACGGCGGTGGCCCGCGAAACGGATCGAGTCAGCGGTTCGCCGGGGGAGTGGCGGCCGCCATGCCTCCGCAGGACGCGCGGACGACGAGCGTGGGCCACAACTGGAGCCGGTGGACGGGGCGTTCGACCGGGTCGGCGGCGCGGGCCAGCGCCATCTCGGCGGCCAGGGCGCCGAGTCGGTGTTTCTGTGGCCGTACGGCGGTCAGGGGCGGGTCGGCGGCCGCGGCCACTTCGTCGTCGTAGGTGATGACGGCGAGGCCGTCGGGGACGGTGAGGCCGTGGTCGCGGGCGCGTTCGACCAGGCCGATGGCTTCGCTGTCGGAGTGCACGAACAGGGCCGTGGCGCCCGCTTCCCGACAGGCGCGCAGCGTGGCGTCGTAGGCGTCCGCCCACCCGGCGGACCCGTACGGCGGCACGTCGTGCGCGAGGCCTTCGTGGTCGGGGAGGCCGAGGGAGGCGATGGTCTCCCGCCACCCTTCGCGCAGGGCCTTGGTGGTGGGGCTGAAGCGCGCGGTGATGAAGGCGATACGGCGATGGCCGAGGGTGACCAGATGCCGCACGGCCAGCCCCGCGCCGAGGTTGTGGGCGGTGGTGACGGCGTCGAGGGGCAGAGTGGGCAGGGTCGGGGGCGGCAGCCGTTCGACGAGCACGACGGGGATGTTGAGGGTGCCGAGCCAGCGCAGCAGATCCTGGCCCGCCTCGCCGGTGTTGGTCGGCGCGACGAGCAGGGTGCGTACGCCGCGTTCGAGGAGGCCGGTCACCTGGCGCCGGTCCTCCGCCGCGTCGTAGGCGGACGCGCGGAGCACAAGGCGTCCGCCCGCGGCGGCCACGGCCGACTGGGCGCCCTGGATGACGGCCGGCCAGTAGTACTCGACGGTGGGGACGACCATGCCGACGAAGGCCTGGTCGGGCAGCCGCCCGGAGGCGAAGGCGCCCCGGGCGGTTCTCTCGTCGGGCCCCTGCGCGCCCTGCCCGCCCTGTCCGCGGTACGGCAGGGTGACCCCGCCGTGGACGCGCGCCACCAGGCCCCGGTCGGCCAGCGTCGTGACGTCGCGGCGGACGGTCACCGCGGTGACGCCGAGCCGGTCGACCAGATCGGCCAGGCGCACGGTGCCCTGTTCCCGCACGGTGGCCAGAATGAACTCCTGCCGTTCCGATGCCAACGCCATCGCGGTCCCCGGCCCTTCGTTGTGATCGTTTTGTTTTGTTCGGTTTCTTTTGGGTCTCTTCTGTTCTATCGCAGCGTCCCGGACGTGGGAAACGATCGAGAGACTTTGTCACTACTCGCATGAGATCCCGTACGGAGAGTGCGTACCGCACCGCCCCAAGGCGCTGCTCACCCACTTTGATCTTTCCTTTCCGATCGATGTTGATCGATGTGTTTCGTTACCGTTGACCGAAAAACACCGGGGCGCTGAAGTGTGCGAACACGTTCCTGCGTGAAAGGAAACCCTTGGTGTTCGGCTCCTCCTCCGACGCCGGTGACAGCGGCAGCACCGCTCGCACGCGCTGGTCCAGAAGGTCCCTGTTGCGGACCTCCTCGGGCCTTGGCGCGGCGCTTCTCGCCGGCGGTCTCACCGGTTGTTCGCGCAGCTCCTCCGGCGCCACGCGGGTGCGGCTGTGGTCCTGGCTGACCGGCATGGACCAGTACGTCGCCGCGTTCAACTCCGCCCAGCGCGACGTCCATGTCGAGCTCAGCGTGATCGCCGCCGGGATCTCCGGCGGCTACGCCCAGCAGACCAACGCGATCCGCGCGCACAACGCCCCGGACATCCTGCACGTCGAGTACCAGGCACTGCCGCAGATCGTGACCACCGGCGGCCTGCGCGACCTGAGCGCCGAGGTGGACGACCTCGCGAAGGGTTTCCTGCCGGCCGCGTGGCAGAGCGTGCGCCCCGGCCAGAAGACCTGGGCGGTGCCGATGGACTTCTGTCCGATGGCGTTCTTCTACCGCAAGGACCTCTTCGACAAGGCGGGCATCCAAGTCCCCCGTACCTGGAAGGAGTTCGGGCAGGCCGCTGCGGCGGTCCGCCGGGCCGACCCGAAAGCACGGATCACCACCTTCCCGCTCAACGACGGCGCGTTCCTCGCCGGGATGTCCTGGCAGGCGGGGGACCCCTGGTGGCGCATCGCCTCCGACGCCTGGCAGGTCGGCATCGACGGTGCGGGCACGATGCGGGTGGCCGAGTACTGGCAGGACATGGTCTCCTCCGGCCGGGCCGCCCATGACGCCACGGGCACCCAGAGCTGGATCTCCGCGATGCACCACGGACGGCTCTGGGGGATGCTCGGGGCCACCTGGGGCGTGGGCATGCTGAAGAAGTCGCTGCCCGAGGACAAGGGGCGCTGGGCCGTTGCCCCCTTGCCCACCTGGGGCGACAACCCGTCCACCGGAGTGTGGGGCGGCTCCGCGTTCTCGGTGTCGGCCGAGAGCGAGGTGCCCGAGGCGGCTCTCACGTTCCTGCGCTGGCTGAGCACCGACCCCGCGGTCCCACGGATCGGTTCGAAGGTCACCTTCCCCTCGCCCGCGTACCTGCCCAACCGGGAGGTCGCCCGCGAGGTGTACCAGGACGACTTCTTTGCCGGCGGTCCGATCTTCGACGTACTGGACAAGGCCGCGACCAGGGTTCCCGAGTGGACCTGGGGACCCACCTCGCTGAGCGCCTTCTCCACCATCGCCGACGCGCTGGGCCCGGTGTCCGCCGGAGCCACCACGATCCCCAGAGCGATGCACAAGGTCCAGTCCTCGACCGTCGCCACCATGCGCGCACGCGGCCTGGCCGTCACGGACGGGAGCCGGACATGACCACCGCAGTGACCTCCTCGAAGGCGCCCGAGTCGCCCCCCGCGTCACCCTCCGCGCCGCCCCGCCGACGGGCGACCCGGCGCCGCCTCACCGGTGCCGCGCTGGCCGCGCCATTCGCGGTACTGCTGCTCTGCACCGTGCTCGTGCCGATCGGGTACGCCTTCTACCTGAGCCTGTTCACCGACCGGCTCTCCGGGCTGGGCTTCGACGGCTACCGCCAGGTCTTCACCGGCTTCGGCAACTACGCGGACGTTCTCCAGGACCCCGCCGCCCACGACAGCGTGGCCAACGTCGCGCGCTACGCCCTCATCCACATCCCCGCGATGTTCGCCGGCGCCCTGCTCATCGCCCTGCTGCTCGACTCGGCCACCGTACGGCTGCGCCAACTCTGGACCCTGGCGGTGTTCTTGCCGTACGCGGTCCCGGGAGTCATCGCCGGTCTGATCTGGGGCTACCTCTACAGCCCCGGCATCGGCCCGGTCGGCGACGCCCTGCCGTTCGACCCCTTCGGCGAGTCCGGTGTGCTGCCCTCCATCGTGAACATGGCCACCTGGCAGTGGATGGGCTACAACGTGATCATCTTCTACACGGCGTTGCAGACCGTGCCCCGCGACGTGCTGGAGGCCGCCCGCGCCGACGGCGCGAGCGCCATCCGTACCGCACTGTCCATCAAGGTCCCGATCATCCGCCCGACGATCTTCGTCGCGCTCGTCTTCACCACCATCGGCTCCCTGCAACTGTTCACCGAGCCCATGGTGTTGCGCACCTTCACCGGCACGGTCACCAGTACCTGGACCCCCAGCCTCTACATCTACGACGCGGCCTTCATCCGTGACGACTACGGGCGTGCCGCCGCCGCGTCCATCCTGCTCGCCCTCGCCTCGGCCCTGCTCTCGGCGCTGGTGATGCGGCTGTCCTCCCGGAGTTCACGATGAGCGCACCGACCACCACGCCGACTCCCGCACCCACGCGCCGGGTTCCCGCCCGCCGCCGGACCACCGAAAGACCGGAGCCCGGCTCCCGGAGCTCACGCTGGACCTCACGCGGCGCCGTGCACGGCGTCCTCCTGCTCGCCGCCCTCTACAGCGTCCTGCCCCTGGTGTGGCTGGTCACCTCGGCCACCAAGTCCGTCGGCGACTTCTCCAGCACCAGCGCCTTCGAGCTCGCCGACTTCAACCTCTGGGGCAACCTGCGTGATCTGTTCGCCCGGGAGGACGGCGTCTTCCTGTACTGGATCCGCAACTCCCTGCTCTACGCGGGCCTCGGAGCCGTACTCGGCGCACTGATCTGCACCGCCTGCGGCTACGCCATCGCCAAGCTGGACTTCCCCGGGCGGCGCGCCCTGTTCGCGGTGACCCTGGCCGGTGTCCTGGTGCCGCCCACCGCACTCGCGCTGCCGCTGTACCTGCTGGCCTCCGAGCTGCACCTGGTGAACACCTTCTGGGCGGTGTTCCTCCCGCTGCTGACCAACCCCTTCGGCGTCTACCTCGCGCGCACCTTCGCCGACGCGGCCGTACCCGACGAGGTCCTGGAGGCGGCCCGTCTCGACGGAGCGGGTGAGTTCCGCATCTTCCTGACGATCGCCCTGCCGATGATGATGCCCGGGTTCGTCACCATCCTGCTGTTCCAGTTCGTCTCCATCTGGAACAACTTCTTCCTGCCGCTGGTGATGCTCACCGACCCCGAGCTGTTCCCCATGACACTCGGCATCTACCAGTGGAACACCCGCGCCCCGCAGTTCCCGGACTACAACCCCCTGGTCATCACCGGGTCCCTGCTCGCCGTCGTCCCGCTGATCACCGCCTTCGTGGTGCTCCAACGCCAGTGGCGCAGCGGCCTGTCCGCGGGGAGCGTCAAGTGACCGAGACCGTACGGACCGGGACTTCGCGGGCCGAGTCCCCGCGCAGGCCCGAAACCCTGCTCCTGATGAACGAGCCGACCCGGCGGACCCAGTTCGGCCCCCGGGAACTGGCCCGGCTGCACGCCGCCGCCTCGCTCGGGGAGCCGTACGCCGCCTCGCAGCTGGACTCCGAGGCGGTACGGGCCCGCCTCTCCGAGGTGGAGGTACTGATCACCTCCTGGGGCTGCCCGGCGCTCGACGAGCAAGTGCTGCGCGCCGCACCGCGGTTGCGGGCCGTGCTGCACGCAGCGGGCTCGGTGCGCGGTCACGTCCGGGACGCCGTGTTCGACCGTGGGCTCCTGGTGACCACGGCGGCCGACAGCAATGCCGAGCCCGTCGCCCAGTACACCCTCGCCGCGGTCCTCTGGGCGTTCAAGAAGGTGCCCTTCCTCGCCATGGACGCACGCCGCTTCCGCGAGGACTGGAGCTACGTGGACGGCAGGGGGGAACTGAGCGGCCGTGACCGCACGGTCGTCCTCGTCGGTTTCTCCCGGATCGGACGCCGGGTGGCCGACCTCCTGCGCACCCTCGATCTCGCCCGGGTGCTGGTCGTCGACCCCGTCGCCGACCCGGCCGAGATCATCGCCGCGGGAGCCGAACCGGCGCGGCTGGAGGAGGCCCTGCCGCAGGCGGACGTGCTCAGCCTGCACGCGCCGGAGCTGCCGCAGACCCGGCACATGATCGGCGCCGCCCAACTCGCCGCCCTGCCACCCGGGGCGGTGCTCGTCAACACCGCACGGGGCTCCCTCGTCGACACCACGGCGCTGGAAAGCGCCTGCCGCGACGGCCTCCACGCCGTCCTCGACGTCACCGACCCCGAACCCCTGCCCGCCACCAGCCCCCTGTACGACCTGTCCAACGTCGTCCTCACCCCGCACATCGCCGGCTCCCTCGGCTCGGAGACCCGCACGATGGCCGACGCCGCACTGACCGAACTGGAGCGCTACGCAGCGGGGTTGCCACCACTCGCCCCGGTCACCGAACAGTCCCTGGCCACCCAGGCATAACCGGCGCCCAACTCCCACCGGATCTCACACCCAGCCCAGGAAGAAAGGTACGGATCGCCGTGAACAACCAACACCTCAGCAGAAGAACCGTGTTGCAGGCAGGCGGCTTCGCAGGCCTCGCGGCGGCCATCGGCCTGTCCGTCAACTCGGCGACCGCGGCCCCCACCGCAGGCCCCGCACAGGCCGCGGTCGTCGACCTGGGCCCGGCGGTGTCCCAGTTCGCCCTGATGAGCGCGGTGCTCGTCGGCGACACCGTCTACATCGGCTCCCGCAACATCGAACCCGTCCAGATCATCGCCCTGCACCTGCCCACCCAGAAGGTCGTGGCACGGACGGAGCTGGCCACCGGCCACTCCATCCAGGCGCTCGCGGCGGACGACAGCGGCCGCTACCTGTACGCGGGGATCCTGCAGAAGGCGGCCAGCCAGGCCAACCTCTACCGCTGGGACCTGAGCACACCGGACAAGCCCGCCGAAGCCCTCGGCCGCATCGCGGACCGTGACGTACGCGCCCTCGCCGTGGCGCCCGACGGCGTCCTCTACGCGGTCGGCGGTGGCAGCTCCACCGCCCCGGCCCTGTGGGAGTACGACCCCGCGACCGGCGAGGTGCGCAACGTCGGGACCCCGGACCCGAAGGTCAGCCTGGCGCGTGCCGTCGCGGCGACCCGCACCCACGCCTACTTCGGCGCGGGCACCACGTTCAACGGCGGCGGTGACGCCAGCAGGGCCGCGCTGTACGCCTACGACAGGTCCGCCAAGACCTTCACCTCGATCGCGCCCACCGAGATGCAACGCGACCCGAGCATCCGTGATCTCGCGGTCTTCGGCGACAAGCTCGCCGTGAGTACCGCGGGCTCCACCGAGGAGTCGAAGGTCGGTCTGCTGGACCTGGCCGATCCGTCCACGTACAAGGTCACGACCTCGATCGGCAAGGTCGCCAAGTCGTTCACCATGATCGGCGACACCGTCTACTACGCCAACGAGGAGGGCCTCCTCGCCTACCGGCCCGAGACGAACACCGTCTCCCCGGTCGCGTACGAGGGCCCCGAACTCGGCGAGATCTGGGGCGTGGACAGCCGCGACGGCAAGGCCGTCGTCACCTCCGCCTACGGCTTCGTGGCCCAGATCGACCCGGCCGCGAGGACGGCCGCCGAAATCGACCTCGGCAAGGCCGGTGCTCCGATGGCCGCGCAGACGGTGATGGGCATCGCCGCGGGCGGCGGCTACGTCTACGTCGGCGGCAACGCGATCATCGCCCGGCACCGGCTCGGCAGCGACAAGGTCGTCAACCTGCGGGCGCCGGGTGAGGCCAAGGACGCGATCGTCGTCGACCGCTTGCTGTACACCGGCCAGTACAACTCCCAGGGCATCTGGCGCTACAACCCCCGCACCGGTTCCCTCGGCCAGGCCGCCCACTTCCCGTCCGAGCAGAACCGTCCCCTGGATGTCACCTACGACAAGGACAACGGTCTCGTACTGGCCGGAGTGCAGTCCGACACCGAGGGCGGCGGCGCGCTGTGGACGTACCACCCGAGGACCGGCCGCTACCGCCACTTCGCCGACCCGGTCGACGCCTCGCAGTGCGTACGCGGCATCGCGACCCGCGAGGGCGTGACCTACCTCGGCGGTGACAACGTGGCCCCCACCGGACCGCGCAGCACCGTCGTCGCCTTCGACCCCGTGGCGGGCAAGGAGCTGTGGCGGATCGACCCGGAGCAGACGGCGGGTGTCGCGGCTCTGGCCGTACGCGGACGTCACCTCTACGGACTGTCCCGCAAGGGCGGCCTGTTCGTCATCGACATCCCGCGGCGCAAGCTGATCCACCGCGCCGACGTCACCTCGGTCAGCAACGGCTTCGCGGCCCTGGTGACCACCAAGGGTGTCGTCTACGGCGTCTCCGACAAGAACGTCTTCCGCTTCCACCCGGAGACCTTCGCCGTCACCACCGTCGTCGCCGACATCAACGGCGGCTGGTACAGCGGCTCGCACATCGCGGCCGACGAACAGGGCCGCCTGTACACCATGCGGGGCCGCAACCTCGTCCAGATCACCGACGACCCCCGGTACTGAGGCACCGGACCCGATCCGCGTCATCCCCCCACCATCGCAAGGGAGTTCCCATGTCGAAGGCGCACAAGAAGAAGGCCCACAGGAAGAACGCGTACAAGAAGATCGCCCTCGCCGTCTGCGTCGCCGCGGTCGCCGGTACCGGATATGCCGCGACCGCCATCGCGACGCCGGCGGAGACCAAGCACCGTCCCGCCTCGCCGAAGGCTTCGTCCGTCCTGCTCGACGTCGACTACGAGTCCGGCACCCTGGACTCCGGCATCCCCGGCCTGACGACGACCCACGCCAAGGCCGACGACGCCTCGAAGGTCGAGAACGGCGGCGACGGCGGCAGCTCCCACTCGGTCTCGCACAAGGTGACGCTGAACGACCCGGACTACGTCTCCGACGGCGCCCCCCGCAGCGAGAGCGCCAACAACGAGCTGCAGGAGTCGCTCATCCAGGTGGGCGACGTGCACCGCTACGAGTTCAGCGTCATGCTCAAGGACTGGGAGGCGAGCGACGGCCCCGCCGGCGACATCCTCTTCCAGGGCAAGCACGCGGGCGGGAACAAGCCCTCCTTCTACCTGATGGCGAAGCGCGATGAGATCGCCTTCCGCTCCCCGCTCCTGAACCTCCAGGCGCCGGTGGTCGCCGACTTCCGCGACTACGTCAACAAGTGGATGCGGTTCCGTATCGACGTCAAGTGGACCGACGACAACACCGGTTACTACAAGGTGTCCTCCCAGCTCCCGGGCGAGTCCGGCTACACGCTCAAGAAGACGTACTCGAACGTGAAGACCTTCCACCCGGAGAACCCCACGACCTTCGGCTACATCAAGTGGGGTCTGTACCGTCCCGCCTCCTCCACGGACGCGGGCGACCCGGCGACACGGATCGTCCGGCACGACGACATCCGGGTCTTCGACCTGGCCAAGTCCTGAACCACTGAACCCCGGGCCCGCCTCCCCCCTGGCCCGGCACCGACCCGAGGGGACGGCCGCGGCAGGCCCCACACTGCCCAGCGGCCGTCCCCTCGGTCATCGGTCCCTTCGGTCTCGGCACCGTCGTCGATGTCGCACCGCCCCGGCCGGAGTTGTCGGGCTCAGTGGCGGGCGGTGGAGAGCACACCGTCCGCGTGCGGAAGGTGTTCGACGATGACGAGCGTGCCCCGGCTGCCGGGCCGCACCGCGTGCTCGACTCCCGCCTCGACGAGGTACAGCTCTCCCGCACGCACGTCGACCTCGATGCCGTCGGCCACCAGCCGCAGCACACCGTCCAGCACCAAGAGGGCCTCTGCCCTGTCATGGGACTCCGGTTCCCCCGGATGTCCGTCCATCCGGAGCACTTTCACGCCCGCGCCCCCGACCTGCCCCAGCAGGAGCGAGTTCCAGGCCTCGGGCAGGTTCGCGGCGGTGTCCGGCAGGTCGATCGCGTTCACAGCATGCCTCCTGGCGGGTCGTCCGGCCGGAGAGCTGCCATGAGCCGCCGGGGACACCCGCAGTCGTGATCAAGGGATGCGGCGACGTTACGACGCGGCGGCGCCTCGTGGGTCGACCGTTCGGTAAAACCTCCTCACCGCCCTCCCGCCGCGCCCCCCGCGTCCGCCCCCGGCGGCGCCCCCCGGTGTCTGCGCCCGCCGCTCGCGCGGTGCCGTACGACATAGCCCACGCCCGCCACCGCGGCGGACAGGAACAGGCCGCCGCAGACCATCGGGATCACGACGAACCAGGCGGTGTGCCACCAGCCCGCCGCGTCGCCGAGGTAGCACAGCGAGGTGCCGAACAGGGCCAGTCCGGCGAGCAGTTTTCCGGGGCGGAACTCATGGCGCGACACGGGTCACCTCCACCTGTCCCAGGCCGACTTCGAGGTGCAGTTCCAGGGTGCCGAGGGGCTTTCCCCGTCCGGCCGGTGGCAGCACGGCGTCCTTCGTCTTGTCGGGGGCGATGTCGACGTCCTGTTGGTCGTCGCCGGGCAACTGGACGTCTCCGACGCCGACTTCGGCGTGCAGCCGCACCGTGGTCCGCTCGGGCACCACGACCCGCAGCCGTCCCGCGCCGACCTCGGCGTTGACCGGCAGGGTGCGGCCGGGGGCCACCCGGACGTCCGTGAGGTTCAGGACGGCGTCGCCCGAACCGAGTTCGTAGGAGGACCTCACCTGCGCCGCCGAGGCGGGGTGCCAGGTGCGGTCCATCCAGTCGGTGGTGATGTTCGAGGGCAGGGCGGCCGAGGCGCCGAGCAGGCCCGCGGTGAGTACGGCGAGCAGCATCGAGCCGCTGCCGGTGCGGCCGTACCAGGAGCTGAGCGCGATGCCGAGGCCGAGCACGGCGAGCGCCGAGGCGAGGCCCGTCTGCAGGCTCGCGCCGAGGTTCACGTGCTCCCAGGTGGCGCCGGTGCCGACGCCGCCCGCGACCAGCGCGAGCAGGACGATCCAGCCGCCGATCCAGCGCGGCCCCTTGGACTTGGGCTCCGGCGCGGGCGGCTTGGGTCCCTGCGGCCTCGGCCGGAACGCGCTGCGCAGCACCCCCGGCACCGAGGCGGGGTCCTCCAGTTCGGGCGGGCCCCACAGATATCCGGTGCCGCCGACGTGCGTACCGTCCTTGACGATCGGCTCGCGCCACCAGCTCTCGACCCGGTCGGGCGCCGGCGGCGCCTGCGCCTCCGGCGGCGCGCCCCCGTACACGGTGGCCGCAGGGGCGTCCTTCCCGGTACCCGCCGTCTCGCGCGTCTCACCGCCGTCCGCCTCGACGCGCTGCCGCGACCAGTAGGCGGTGGCGGCGAGCATCAGCGAGAGGGCGGTCGCGAAGGTGACCACGGTGGCGTTGCTCATCATCGACAGGAACAGACCGGTGCCGACGAGCTTGCACAGCACCGCGGTCAGGGCCGGGCCGTCGACCCGGCCGGAGAGCAGCCGTCGCGCCTCGTTCTCGTCCTCGCCGTCCAGCGGCACGAACAGCCAGGCGAAACCGTAGAAGAGCAGGCCGAGACCGCCGGTGACGGCGAGCACCGCGAGCACGATCCGGAAGATCACCGGGTCCAGGTCGTAGTGACGACCGAGGCCCCCGCAGACACCGCCGAGGATCTTCTGGCCGCGGTCACGTCGCAGCCGCGGCTGCTCCGGCGGTGGGTGCTCCGCGCCGGGCCGCTCCTGCGGCCCGGGCCCGGCAGCACCGGATCCGCCGCCCCTGCCGGGCGCCGGATCCGGCTCTGCGTACTGCTGATCCGTCATGCCTCCATGGTGACGGCCCAAGCGGCGCCGCGGGAGCGGGGAAGACCCTGGCTGAACCCTGAGTTCCAGGTCCGGCCCGGGCCGGACCGCCCGCGAAAGCCCCGCTCAGGGAAGTCTCCGGGTCCGACCCTGATGTCTTCGCCGCGCGAGCGTGTGACCATCGGTGCATGCAGGATGCCGCCACCGCTCCCACCGACGCCGAGCGGCCCGTACGCAAGCTCTACCGCAGCAGTGACGGCCGCTGGCTCGGCGGTGTGGCGCGCGGGCTCGCCGGGCATCTCGGGCTGCCGGTGATCTGGGTCCGGCTCGCTTTCGTCGGCCTGTTCATGGCGGACGGGCTCGGCGCCCTGCTGTACGCGGCGTTCTGGTTCTTCGTACCGCTCGGCCTGGGCGGCGTGGAGGAGGGGCGCAAGGGCGCCGTCACCACCGAGGCCGCGCCGGACGGGCGGCTGCGCCTGGTCGCGCGCAAGCCCGACAAGGGGCAGATCGTCGCCCTGATCGCGATGGTCATCGTCTCGATGGTCTTCGTCCGCGAGGTCGACCTCGGCGGCCCCGCCAAGCCCTATCTGTGGCCGACCCTGCTCGTCGGCGCCGGTGTCGCCCTGGTGTGGCGGCAGGCGGACAACTCCCGCCGGGCGCGCTGGATCCAGGTCGGCCGCCGCCGTCGCACGCTGACCCTGCTGCGTTCGGCGGCCGGGGTGGTCCTGGTCGGCGCCGGGGTCACCAGCATCTTCGTGATCCAGGGCTCGGCCGAGGACCTCGGCGCCGTCATGCAGGCCTCGCTCGCGGTCCTGGTCGGCATCGCCCTGCTCGCCGGTCCCTATCTGGTCCGGATGGCACAGGACCTGTCCGAGGAACGCCTGATGCGCATCCGCGCCCAGGAACGCGCCGAGGTCGCCGCCCATGTGCACGACTCGGTGCTGCACACCCTGACCCTGATCCAGCGCAACGCCGACCAGGCGGGCGAGGTGC
Source organism: Streptomyces sp. NA04227 (assembly GCF_013364195.1). NCBI lineage: Bacteria > Bacillati > Actinomycetota > Actinomycetes > Kitasatosporales > Streptomycetaceae > Streptomyces > Streptomyces sp. NA04227. The sequence continues at coordinate 5,176,543 of NZ_CP054918.1, forward strand.
GCCGCCTGGCCCGCGCCCAGGAACGGGACCTGCGCGAGTGGCTCTACCAGGGCATGGGCAAGAGCACCGAGGAGACGGACGCCGAGCCCGAGACACTGGCCGCCGCCGTCAAACGGTGCGCGGCCGAGGTCGAGGACAAGCACGGTGTCCCGCTGGAGGTCGTGGTGGTCGGCGACTGCCCGCTCGACGTCCGCCTCGGCGCCCAGATCCAGGCGGCGCGCGAGGCGATGGTCAACGCCGCCAAGTACGGTGGCGAGGGCGGCGCGGTGCAGGTGTACGCGGAGGTCGAGGAGAAGAAGGTCTTCGTGTCCGTGCGCGACCGTGGACCGGGCTTCGACCTGGACTCGGTGCCCGCCGACCGCATGGGTGTACGGGAGTCGATCATCGGCCGGATGAAACGCAACGGCGGTACGGCGCGGCTGCGCGCGGTGCCGGACGGCGGTACCGAGGTCGAGTTGGAGATGGAGAGGGCGGAAGCGACGTCATGAGCGAGCCGACCGGGGCCACGGGCCCCGCCGCGCAGGAGCAGCCCGGCCACGGCGAACGGCGGGTGCGCGTCGTGCTCGTCGACGACCACCGCATGTTCCGTACCGGGGTCCAGGCCGAGATCGGTGAGACCGCGCAGACCGGGGTCGAGGTGGTCGGCGAGGCCGCCGACGTCGACCAGGCGGTCACCGTGATCACGGCCGTACGCCCCGAGGTGGTGCTGCTCGACGTGCATCTGCCCGGCGGCGGAGGCGTCGAAGTGCTGCGCCGCTGCGCCTCGCTCAGCGCGGACCCCGAACGGCCCGTGCGCTTCCTCGCGTTGTCGGTCTCCGACGCCGCCGAGGACGTGATCGGTGTGATCCGCGGCGGCGCCCGCGGCTACGTCACCAAGACGATCACGGGCACCGACCTGGTCGACTCGATCTTCCGGGTGCAGGAGGGCGACGCGGTCTTCTCGCCGCGCCTCGCGGGCTTCGTACTCGACGCCTTCGCCTCCACCGACGCCCCGCCGGTCGACGAGGACCTCGACCGTCTCACCCAGCGCGAACGCGAGGTGCTGCGCCTGATCGCCCGCGGCTACGCGTACAAGGAGATCGGCAAGCAGCTCTTCATCTCGGTGAAGACGGTCGAGTCCCACGTCTCGGCGGTACTCAGGAAGCTCCAGCTCTCCAACCGCCACGAACTCACCCGGTGGGCGACGGCACGACGGCTGGTGTGAGCGGCAGCGCGGGAAGCGCCCAAGTGGCCTGAGGTGCTGGGCGGTTGGCCCTTGTCCCCCTCAGCCTCCGCAGGGCGCTCAGGCCACTCTCGCCGCGCCCGCGAACGGCATCTGGTCGATCGGCGCGACGCGTACCGGCGCGCCCGGCTTCGGCGCGTGGATCATCTTCCCGTCGCCGATGTACAGGCCGACATGGCTGACGCCGGAGTAGAAGAACACCAGGTCGCCGGGGCGCAGTTGGCCGCGTGAGACCCGCTGTCCGGCGTTGATCTGGGAGTAGGAGGTCCGGGGCAGCGAGACACCCGCCGCGCGGTAGGCGGCCAGGGTGAGCCCGGAGCAGTCGTAGGAGCTGGGGCCGGTCGCGCCCCACACATAGGGCTTGCCGAGGGCGCGGTACGCGTACGCGATCGCGGCGGCGGCCCGGGAGCCGGGCAGCGCCTGCGCCACCGGCGCGGCCACGGGGGCCGACCGCTCGGCGTCGCGGGAGGCGCGCTGTTCCTTCTCCCGCAGGCGGGCGCGTTCGTCGGCGGTGAGCCGGGCGAGCAGGTGCCGGGCCTCGCGGAGCTTGCCCTGCACGGTGCGCTTGTTGCGGGCCAGATCGCGCTCGCGGGTGGTGAGCCGCCCGGCCAGGCGGGCCGACTCGTCCCGCAGCCGGTCGAGTTCGCGCAGTTCACCGCGGGCCTCGGCGAGCGTCGCCGACTGCCGGTCGCCCGCGCGCTCGGCCAGCTCCGCGCCGCGCAGCCAGTGCGCCGGGTCCTCGGACAGCGCGAGCCGCGCCACCGGGCCGAGAGTCCCCTCCCGGTACTGGTCCTTCGCCACCGAACCGAGCGCCGTGCGGGCCGAGTTGAGCCGCTGCGTCCGGCGCGCGGCCTCGTCCTGGAGCCGGTCCAGCGCCTTCCGCGCCTCCTTGGCCTGCTCCTTGGCGCCGTGGTACTTGTCCGCCGCCGCCTCCGCCTCCCGGTAGAGGCTCTCCACCCGGGCCTGCACCCGGTCCGGGTCCCCGGATGGTGCGGCGGCCGCGCTCTGGCCGAGGACTCCGGCCGTCGCCGCCCCGGTGAGGGCGAGCGCGGTGGCGGCGCGGGCGGCGGCCTTGCCGCCCAGCGGGCGGCGGCCGGGTTTTCGGTGGGTCTGCTTGCGGTGCTTGTGCTGCGCGGCCACGAGGGCTCCACGTCCTTCCGTGCGACGGCTCCGTGCGGTCTCCGCCACGGCGTGCGCGGCGGATGCCCGGCCCCGGCGGCGTCCCGTACGGGGGAGCGGACCGCCACCGGAGCCGGGGGCAGGTGTCCGGCGACCGTCCTCGCGGACGGCGGTGAGAGGCCGGACACCTGGGGGAGGACGCTAAACGGCGCGCACAGACGATTAACCCGATGTCCACAAGTGCTCGCACAGGCGGGCATGTTGACCATGTGCGACCGGACGCGGACACCCGGGCCACCGCGTTGGCGCCCCGAGCTGACCGATCGGCGCAAGCGCCGCGCGCCGGGTCCGGGCCGGTGCTACGGCGCCGTCCCGCCCGAGGCCGCCGCGGGGCGGAGGGCTACGCTCCGGGACATGGACGTACTCATCCACCTCTTCGTGGGCCTGCACATCATCGGCATCGCCTCACTGCTTGGCGGATTCCTCACCCAGATGAAGGCCATGGGCGAAAACACCGCCCGCTTCAGCCCGGCCATGCTGCACGGCGCGCTCACCATGCTGGTCACCGGTGTGATCCTGGTCGGCCTCAACCAGGCCGACGACGCCGACGTCAACAACATCAAGATCGGCCTCAAGCTCGCCCTGCTGATCGTCATCCTCGGGCTCGTCTACGTGAAGCGCGACGAGGAGCGGGTCGACAAGTCCCAGTTCGCCCTCGTCGGCGCCCTGACCACGGCGAACATCTTCATCGCGGTGCTCTGGACCTGAGGGCTCGCACGCTCCGGCACGCCGAGGGCCCGCTTCCTTCCCCAGGTGAACTCCTGGGCAAAGCGGGCCCCTTCGCGTATCCGCCGCTCAAGTACGCCCGTACGGGCGGCCGTTGCCCAAGGCGCTACCCGGGCCGCACCACACTGTGGATCGGCATGTAGTACACCGACTCCTCGCGGACGTTGGTGCCCGGCTTCGGGGCGTGGACCATCTTGCCGTCGCCGAGGTACAGGCCGACGTGGCTGATGTCGTCGTAGAAGAACACCAGATCGCCCGCGCGCGCCTGGGAGATCGGGATGGTGGTGCCGGTCTTCACCTGGTCCCAGGTGGTGCGCGGCAGCGTGATGCCCGCCGCGTCCCAGGCCTTGAGGGTCAGCCCGGAGCAGTCGAACGAGCCGGGCCCGGTCGCGCCCCACACGTACGGCTTGCCTATCTGCTGCCGTGCGAAGGCGATGGCCTGCTCGCCCTGGGCGGCCGTGGTGCCGCCGGGGGTGTCGGTGCCCGTGCCGGGGTCGGTGGTCCCGCCCCCGCCGCCGTCACCGTCGTCGTTGTTTTCTTCTTCCTCGCGCTCGCGCCGCTCGCGCTCCGCGGCCTGCTGCCGGGCGAGTTCCTCGGCCTTGCGGCGGGCCTCGTCCTCTTTCCTCTTCTCGATCGCCGCGAGCCGGGCCTTCTCCTCGGCCGTCAGCTTCGACAGCAGCTCGCGGGCCTCGGTCAGCTTGGACTGCACGTTCTGCTTGGAGGTCTTGAGCGAGTCCTGGGTGCCGGTCAGCGTCTCCAGGCTGCGGGCCGCCTCGGCCCGCTTGCGCGAGGTGGCGAGCTGCTGCGCCTGGAAGTCGTCGACCGCCTGCTTCTGCCGTCCGGTGAGCCGGTGCATGAGCTGCTTCTGCTCGGTGTACTCGCCCGGGTCGTCGGCGAGGAGCAGATTGGCGGTGTCCGAGAGGCCGCCCGTGCGGTACTGGGCGGCGGCGTACGAACCCAGCTCGCGCCGTGCGTCGTTGAGCTTGTCGGTGCGCTTGGCCACGTCGTCCAGAAGGGTGTCGACCTTCTTGCGCTGCGAGGTCGCGCGTTCCTTGGCGGCGTTGTACTTCTGCGTGGCGACACCCGCCTCGCGGTACAGGTCGTCGACCTTCTTCTTGACCTCTTCGATGCTGGGCCGCGGCTTCTCGGGCGCGGCGGTCGCGCTCTGCGAGAGCAGGGCGACCGAGGTGAGCGCGGCGGTGGTCAGGCCGAGGGCGGGACCGGAGGGCGCCAGGCGGGCCGGGCGCGGCTTGCGGTGTGACGCCACGGAGGGCGACTCCTTCCGTTCGGCCGCCTACCGGGTTAGCTGTCGGGTTCGGGCTGGGAAGGTCTGCCCTACGGCTCCGCGCCGTGAACGCGGTGCCGATTCACCCCAAGGGATCCTGGTGGGTCCCCGGCTCCGGCTGCCCCGTGGGCGCACCGGACTCGGCGGGAGCGGCCCGTCCCGGCGAGATCTTCCCCGGTGGTGGCGGACTGCCCGACCGGCACGCTAGCCAACTCGTGGAACGCCTGTGAAGGTTGGTGTTCGAATTGCCCGATACATTTTCGTGACTTTCGCGCTGCGTGAGAGCACGTAAGCGGAGCGCTCCGTACCGGGCGCGCGGGAGTGGCCTGGGCCGAACCCGGGGCGGGCTGTCAGTGGGGCCGCCTAGACTCGGGAGGCGATGAGCAGCCTCTTTGACGAAAGCTTCCTGGCGGATCTGCGTGCCCCGCGCGAGGAAGCGCCCCCGCCACCCGAGGATGAGGGCCCGGAAGAAGTACCCGACGACTTGTTCGGAGGGAAATTCGACGTGCCGCCACCCCGCGACGCCCACTACCGCGACGGCGCCCCGCGCCCCGTGGTGGATCCCGCTGCCCTGGTGGAGGGACTGAACGAGGAACAGCGCGCCGCCGTCGTGCACAGCGGCTCGCCCCTGCTCATCGTGGCCGGCGCGGGCTCCGGCAAGACCCGGGTGCTCACCCACCGCATCGCGTATCTGTTGGCCGAGCGCGGCGCGCACCCCGGCCAGATCCTCGCCATCACCTTCACCAACAAGGCCGCGGGCGAGATGAAGGAGCGCGTGGAGCAGCTCGTCGGGCCGCGTGCGAACGCCATGTGGGTCTCCACCTTCCACAGCGCCTGCGTCCGCATCCTGCGCCGCGAGTCGAAGAAGCTCGGCTTCACCTCCTCCTTCTCGATCTACGACGCCGCCGACTCCAAGCGTCTGATGGCCCTGGTCTGCCGCGACCTGGACCTCGACCCGAAGAAGTTCCCGCCGAAGTCCTTCAGCGCCAAGATCTCCGGCCTGAAGAACGAGCTCATCGACGAAGAGGACTTTGCCGACAAGGCCGCCGACGGGTTCGAGAAGACGCTTGCCCAGGCCTATGCGATGTACCAGGCGCGGCTGCGCGAGGCGAACGCCCTCGACTTCGACGACCTGATCATGACCACGGTCAACCTGCTGCGCGCCTTCCCGGACGTCGCCGAGCACTACCGTCGCCGCTTCCGGCACGTCCTGGTCGACGAGTACCAGGACACCAACCACGCCCAGTACGCCCTGGTGCGCGAGCTCGTCGGCCGTGCGCCGGTCGAGGGCGAGGCCGCGGACATCCCGCCCGCCGAGCTGTGCGTGGTCGGTGACGCGGACCAGAGCATCTACGCCTTCCGCGGCGCCACCATCCGCAACATCCTCCAGTTCGAGGAGGACTACCCGGACGCCACGACGATCCTCCTGGAGCAGAACTACCGCTCCACCCAGACCATCCTCAGCGCCGCCAACGCCGTCATCGAGCGCAACGAGTCCCGCCGCCCCAAGAACCTGTGGACCAAGGCGGGCGCGGGCGCGCACATCACCGGCTACGTCGCCGACACCGAGCACGACGAGGCGCAGTTCGTCGCCGACGAGATCGACCGGCTCACCGACAAGGGCGAGGCCAAGTCCGGGGACGTCGCGGTGTTCTACCGCACCAACGCGCAGTCCCGTGTCTTCGAAGAGGTCTTCATCCGGGTCGGCCTCCCGTACAAGGTGGTCGGCGGCGTCCGCTTCTACGAGCGCAAGGAGGTCCGCGACGTCCTCGCGTACCTGCGCGTCCTCGCCAACCCCGAGGACTCCGTCCCGCTGCGCCGGATCCTGAACGTCCCCAAGCGCGGCATCGGCGACCGTGCCGAGGCCATGATCGACGCGCTCTCCCAGCGCGAACGCATCAGCTTCGCGCAGGCCCTGCGCCGCGTCGACGAGGCGTACGGCATGGCGGCCCGCTCCGCCAACGCCGTCAAGCGGTTCAACACGCTGATGGAGGACCTCCGCACGATCGTGGAGTCCGGGGCCGGACCGGCCACCGTCCTGGAGGCCGTACTCGAACGCACCGGCTATCTCGCCGAGTTGCAGGCCTCCACCGACCCGCAGGACGAGACGCGGATCGAGAACCTCCAGGAACTCGCCGCCGTCGCCCTGGAGTTCGAGCAGGAGGGCGAGGAGGCGGCCGGAGGGGTGGCCGAAGGGGCCGAGGAGACCGCGACCGGCGGTGGCCTCGCCGCGTTCCTCGAACGCGTCGCCCTGGTCGCCGACTCCGACCAGATCCCGGACGAGGAGGACGGCGGCGGCGTCATCACGCTGATGACCCTGCACACCGCCAAGGGCCTGGAGTTCCCGGTCGTCTTCCTGACCGGCATGGAGGACGGCGTCTTCCCGCACATGCGCGCGCTCGGCCAGACCAAGGAGCTGGAGGAGGAACGCCGCCTGGCCTACGTCGGCATCACCCGGGCCCGCGAGCGCCTCTACCTGACCCGCTCGACCCTGCGCAGCGCCTGGGGCCAGCCCTCGTACAACCCGCCCTCCCGCTTCCTGGAGGAGATCCCCGCCGCGCACCTGGAGTGGAAGCGCACCGGCCCCCTCGCCCCGGTCTCCTCGGGCCCCGCGGCCGGTATCGCCGCCTCGCTGTCCTCCTCCCGCTCCCGCTCGGCCGCCTCCGGCGCCTCGGGCTTCGCCACCCGCCGCGCGGGCGACAAGCCGGTCGTCGCCCTGGCGGTGGGCGACCGCGTCAACCACGACCAGTTCGGCCTCGGCACGGTCGTCGGCGTCAAGGGCAGCGGTACGAACGCGGAGGCGACCATCGACTTCGGCGACACCAAGCCGAAGCGGCTGCTGCTGCGGTACGCGCCGGTGGAGAAGTTGTAGGGGGAGAGGGCGACGGAGGCCGCGCGGCTGACCACCGCGCGGCGCCGACTACGGGGGGGCGGGCTGACCAACGGGCCAGCCCGGGGAGCGAGTTACTGCCGGACCGACTACTACTGCCGGACCGACTACTACTGCCGGACCGACTACTACTGCGGGTCGAGTCCGTGGCTCTGGAGCCACGGCAGCGGGTTGACCGCCGAGCCGCCGCCGGGGCGCACCTCGAAGTGGAGGTGCGGGCCGGTGGAGTTGCCGGAGTTCCCGGAGAAGGCGATGGTGTCGCCCGCCTTGACCTCGCCGCTGAAGACCTTGTGGCTGGAGAGGTGGCAGTACCAGGTCTCCGTGCCGTCCTTCGCGGTCACGATCGCCATGTTCCCGTACGCGGTGTTGTACTGCGTCCGTACGGTTCCGTCGGTCGCGGCCAGTACAGGCGTGCCGTAGGAGACCGGGAAGTCGATTCCGGTGTGGATGGACATCCAGTTGACGCCGGCCTGGCCGTAGTAGGCGCTGAGGCCGTGCCGCGCGACCGGCAGGCTGAACTTCGGGCGCAGCCGCTCCTTGCGGGCTGCCTCCTCGGCCGCGGCCTTGCGCTCGGCTTCCTTCTTGGCCTTGAGGTCGATGCGCTCCTGGGTGCGGCTGGCGCGGTCGGCGAAGTCGCCCGCGTCGGCGGTGACGCCCTGGAGCTGGGTGTCGAGCCTGCTGTTGGCCTCGGAGGGCCGCACGCTCGTCGGGTCGGGAGCGGAGGCCGTGGTCTCCTTGTCGCCGTCGCCGAAGTCGCCCACGGAGGCGGCGGCGATACCCGCGACGCCCATCACACAGGCCGAGGGAACGGCGACGGACAGCAGCGCGGAACGCTTCTTCGGGCCGGTACGGCGCCGGGCCCGCACCCGCGAGGCCGCCGCCGAGGAGCGCTCGCCGGGGTGCTCGGTGGCCACCTCGGGAAGTTCGAGCGCCTCCCCGAACTCCGGGGCGTCCGCGGGCAGTTCGGCCCGGCCGTGCTCGGGCGGGGAGACCGGCGGCAGGGGCGCGCCGGGGACGGCGGTGTAACCGGCGTCCGCGTCCATGGCATGGGTGGCGTGCGCGGTGTGGGTGTTCCCGGGGGCGCCGTGCGTGGGCGGCAGCTCGTCGTCCGTCAGGGGGAACCCGTCGGTTCCGTAACGGGGTTCCTCGGGGTAGGCCGGGGCCTCGTAGATCGCCTCGAAGGTGGCGGTGTCGAAGCCGGTGGTCTCGTACGAGCCGGTCGGGTTCAGCGGGTCCGTGGCGTCGTAGGCGCCGCTCGCCTCGGGGTGGGCCGCGAATCCCTGGGCGGGAACGGCCGGGGTGCCGCCCTGTGCCGGTACGGACGGGGCCGCGGGTGCGCCGTAGGCCGGAGCACCGAAGGCCTCGGGGGCGTCGAGGGCGGTGTGCGCGACGTGTGCGTAGTCCTGGGCGGCGTAACCGTGGCTCGCCTGCTCGCCGTTGGCGTAGGACGCCGCCTCCAGGCCACCGCCTTCGAGACCGGAAGCGTCGAAGCCGCCGGTGTCGTAGCTGCCGGTGCCGAAGCCGTTGGTGTCGTAGCCGTTGGGGGCGAAGGCGTTCGTGTCGAGGGGGTTCGCGTTGAGGGCGTTCGCATCGAACGTGCCCGTCTCGAAGCCGCCGGTCTCGAAGCTGCCCGTGTCGAAGCCTCCGACAGGGAAACCGCCGTTGTCGAAGCCGCCGTTGTCGAGGCCCTGGACCGGAAGGCCCTGGCCGTCGGTCCCGTAGCCGGGCGTCTCGTAGCCCTGTGCCGCGAGGCCCGTGGTGTCGAACTGCCCGGTCCCGTACTCGGGTTGCTGCCAGCCGTCCGGGCCGGGCGCCTGCTGCTCGTAGCCGGTCGCCGGGTACCCCGTGGGGTCGAAGCCCTGGGTGCCGAACTGGCCGGTCTGCTGCTCGTAGCCCGCACCGTCGAAGGTCTGCGGGTCGAAGTTCTGCGTCTGCCACTGACCGGTGGCGTCGGTGCCCGGGTGCCCCGCGGCCTCGGCCGGTTGCTGGGTCGCCCAGGTGCCCGTGGTGTCGTAACTGCCGGTCTGGTAGGCGCCGGTGTCGTACGCGGCCTGAGGCGCGCCGTACGGGTCGGCGCCGTAGGAGTCGTACTGCCCGGTGTCCGTCACGCCGTGCGGCGGGGTCTGCTGGACCGTGGACCAGGAACCGCTCTCGTACGCGCCGCCGCTGCCCGGCATGTCGCCGAAGAGGGGGTCCGCGTCGAAGCCGGTGGTGGCGTAAGTGCCGGTGCCGTAGCCGTCGTAGCCCGGGAAATTGCCTTGCTGCCCGCCGTGGTCGTAGGAACCATGGGCTGCGGAGGCGGCGTCGGGAGCAGATGCCGGAGCATGAGCGGCCCCTGACGGGTGACGGTCGTTCACCAACTTCTCTTTCGCCTCGACAGCAGGGCCGGGTCCCGGGGGACCCACGGTCGTGGACCGTTGAAGCGCTGATCCGGGTGGCGGAGCAGTGCCGCGACTGTACCCGCCGGTTATCGGGCGCCACAATCTTCCGCTGGTTTCAGCACTCCGGGAAACGGGCATTCGGCCGCGTTTCGCCGCCCGTAAAACGGAGCCTTGGCTCTATGTTCGAGGCGTGTTCGAAGTTTTGGGACGGAACCGCTGCACACAGTTCCGCCGACGGCAGCCCGAATTGGCCGCTCTGGTGCGGTTATTGGCGAACCTCGGCGCAGTAGTCCCCTGCGTGCCCGGGGCGGAATCTTGTCGGGTTCCGCTCGAACCGTGGCTGAGAGGGCCAGGAGGTCGGGAGGGCCGGGCGGGTCGGCGGGGTGGCGCTGTCGGCGGCGCAGGCGCCGGAGGGGGCGGAGGGGGCAGCGCTCGCCGTGCTCCTGCCGGCACCGGGCCGAGCCCAACTCCGCCTTGTGCGGCGGTCGTCGTATTCCGTACCCGACTCGTCGTTCCCGTACGCCGGTTGTCGTTCCCCGTTCCTCTGTTCCTCTGCGCCTCTGTGTCGCTGCGCCGGTCGTCGTCGCTCAGGCCACGGTGAGCGTTCCGTCCGCCCCCGACCCCGTCGCGGTCGCCGCCTTGTCCACGGACTGCAGGATCTCGCGGATCCGGGTGGCCACCGCCGGGTGCGCGGGCAGGGCGAGATGGCCGATGCCGGTGACCCGTACGTTCTGGGCGATGAGGTCCGGGTGGGTGATCCGGGCGGTCTCCACCGGGACCATGATCTGGTCCAGGTTGCTCCAGAAGGCGAAGAAGCGGGTCCCGCACTGGGGGGCGGGGCTGCGCAGTTCCTCGACCAGGTCGGAGCCCGGACGCATCTGCCGCACCACGGGGTGCGCGTCCATCAGTGGGACGAACCGGGTGCCCTCGTGCGGAGTGCCGAGGGTGATGAGGGTGCGCACGCGCGCGTCGCCGCCGAGCCGCTGGACGTAGTACCGCCCGATGAGTCCGCCCAGACTGTGCCCGACCACGTCCACCTGCTCGTGCCCGGTGCGCTCGCACAGCTCCTCGATGTGCCGGCCGAGCAGGTCCGCCGCGGCGCGGATGTCCGAGGTGAGCGGTGAGTAGTTGAGCGACTCCACGTGGTGGCGGCCGTCGCGGGTCAGCCAGCGGTGCAGCAGGACGAACACGGACCGGTTGTCGATGAAGCCGTGCAGCAGGACCACCGGCGGACGGGTGTCCGTCGGCAGATGTTCCGCGCCCGCGTCCCGCTGCCCCGGGCCGGACCTGCGTTCCTGGGCGATGCCCGCGGGATAGAGGACCAGATGCCCGGCGAGGATGGCGGCCTCAAGCACCGCCGCCCTCAGCAGGGTCACGGACAGCCGCGGCACTGTCATCGACAGTCCCGCCAGCTCCTTCGGGAGCAGTCTGCGGCAGAGGGGGAGCAGGGGCAGTGCCTTGATGACCTGCATGGCCGACCTCCCGTCGGCCCGCGGAACGGATGCCGGTGTGCCACCTGACGGACGCCGGTGTCCCTCGCGGGCGCTAGCGGAGAGCCGGGAGTGGTCGGCACGTGCGTACGGTGAAGCCCGCGCACCGCTGTGTGGTGGGTGGACTCCGCGGCCGGACGGCCCGCGCGACCGTCGAGAGCACCTCATGTGCCCGCCGGTCCGTGCGGTTCACGGAGCGGGGAGGTGGTCGGACGGCTCCCCTCGCGCCCGGGCCCGGGTGCGGCTCCCGTACCGCCTCGGGGGACCTGACGCGGTGAACATGTCCCACGGATGATTTCCCCCTCCGCCCCCGCAGCGAAACTGCCCCGGATGGCCCCCGCCGCCTGGCCTGCGCGCGGAGTGGCGAGGTCAGGGGCACGAAAGCGCCGGGATCAGGGGTGCCAAAGCTCCGGGGGCGGAGGGGTACGGGTACGAAAGCTCCGGGGCGGAGGGGTACGGGTACGAAGCTGCGGGGCCCGGCCCCGGCCCCGGGCGCGGAGCTGGAGGGCACCGGGTGCGGCGCGGGATCGCCGCCCGCCTCGTCACAGGGCGGGCGGCACCGGGCCGGACGTACATTGTGGGCGTCGTGTCCTGCTCGCCGTTGTGTCGCTGTCGCTGTCGCGGGCCATACCGACGCGGACGGGACCAGCACGTCGGGTATGGCCCGCGAGGACCCGAGAAAACCGGGGAGAACCGGAGAGGGAGTGATGGCCGTGGCAACGGGGCCGATCCGGGTGGTGGTCGCCAAGCCCGGGCTCGACGGGCACGACCGCGGTGCCAAGGTCATCGCGCGCGCCCTGCGCGATGCCGGTATGGAGGTCATCTACACCGGCCTGCACCAGACGCCCGAGCAGATCGTGGACACCGCGATCCAGGAGGACGCCGACGCGATCGGCATGTCCATCCTCTCCGGCGCGCACAACACCCTCTTCGCCCGCGTGATCGAGCTCCTCAAGGAGCACGACGCCGAGGACATCAAGGTCTTCGGCGGCGGGATCATCCCCGAGGACGACATCGCTCCCCTCAAGGAGCAGGGCGTCGCCGAGATCTTCACCCCGGGTGCGACCACCCAGTCCGTCGTCGACTGGGTCAGCGCCCACGTCCGTCAGGGCGCGTAGGACTCGGGGCGTCGGCGGGTACCTCGGCGGCAGGTTCCTCGGTGGTGGGTCCCTCGTGGCGGCGGCCTCCCTTTCCTTTCCTCCTCCTTTCCTCGGACACGTCTTTTCTTTCCCCCGGCCTTCGCCTTCCCCCGGACCTTCGCCGCCCCCTGGCCCCCTCCTTCTCCTTACTTCGGCCGCGCGCCGACCGCCCTCACCGCGCGCCCATCAGCTCCTCCCGCATCGTGGAGCGCAGGCGGAGGGTGCCGAGGAGGCGTTGGAAGGACTCCGCCCAGTAGCCGCCCGCGCCCGGGGAGGAGTCCTCGGTCTCGTCCGGGATCGCGGCGAGCGGTTCCAGGCGGGTGGCCTCCGAGGGATCGAGGCAGCGTTCCGCGAGGCCGAGTACCCCGCTGAAGCTCCATGGGTAACTGCCCGCGTCCCGCGCGATGTTGAGCGCGTCCACCACCGCACCGCCCAGCCTTGGAGCCCAGGGCGCGGCGCAGGTGCCCAGGAGCTGGAAGGCCTCGGAGAGACCGTGCGCGGCGATGAACCCGGCCACCCACTCGGCACGTTCGGCCGCGGGGAGCGCGGCGAGCAGCTTGGCGCGTTCGGCCAGGGACGAGGCGCCCGGTCCTCCGGCACCCGGCGCGGAGGGCTCGGCGAGCAGGGCCCGCGACCAGGCGGCGTCGCCCTGCCGGACGGCCGCCCGGCACCAGGCCGCGTGCAGCTCGTCCCGCCAGCCGTCCGCGACCGGCAGTGCCACGATCTCCTGCGGTGATCTGCCGCCCAGCGTCCGGGGCCAGAGCGACAACGGCGCCGCCTCCACCAACTGCCCGAACCACCAGGCCCGTTCACCCCGTCCGGCGGGCCGTTTGTGGACCACCCCGTCCCGCTCCATCTCGGCGTCGCACTCGCCGGGCGGCTCCACGAGCAGCGTCAGCTCCAGCGGGCCGGTCGCCGTCGGCTCGTGCGGCACCCGGCCGGGCGCCGGTGCCTTGCCCAGGCGTACGCAGGCTCCGGCACGCTCTGCCATCCTGCCCGCGAGGGCGGATCCGGGCAGGGAGGACAGGAGTTCGGCCGCGGTGGCGCGGACGTTGCGGCTGCGGTCCGTCAACGCCCTTTCCAGGAAGGGCTCGTCGGGTGCGGAGAGTCTCGCCCGCAGACAGTCCAGGAACATCAGCCGGTCCTCGGCGCGCTCCTTGGTCCAGGTGGCCGCCAGCAACTCCCGTGCCGCCGCCGGGTTGTGCACCCGTACCGACGTCAACAGGGCCACCCGCTCCGCGAACAGGCCCTCCTGCCATCTGCGTTCGACCTCGGCGGTGTCGTCGGGCGCCGGAAGCGAGGCACTGCCGCCGGGAGTGGCGCGCAGCGCGTACTTCCAGTCCGGGTTCAGCCGGGCCAGCCACAGTCCGCGCGACCCCGCGAAGGCCAGCACCTCCGCACGCAGATCGCTGCGCCCGCGCGCCGCGTCGAGCAGCGCGGGCAGCAGATGGGGCGGCGGACCGAAGCCGCGCGCGTTCGCCAACGCCAGCCACTGCGGCAGCAGTTCGAGCAGGTCCGGCGCACTGCCCCGGCGCCCGCCCGCACTGCCGGGCCGGTCGGTGAGCAGGGTGCCCAGCCGTTGTACGGCCGCGGGCGGCGGTGTCGGACGCGGATCCGGCGTGGCCACGTCGAGCGCCGGGGCGGCCGTCGCCGGACGCAGCGCCGCCCGACGGCGCACCGTCTGCACGGCGGCCGCCTCGAGCAGCGCCGTCTGCGGCAGCGCGCCCGCCCGCCCGCGCACGGGCGGCGTGCGCCGGTCCGTCCCAAGCAGCGCCGCGGTCACCAACTCGTCCCAGGCGGTGTCCTCGGTGTCCGTGGTGTCTCCGGCGGCGGTGCGCGGCATGGCTTCGGCGATGTGCGGTGCGGCTTCGGTGGTGCGCGGTGCGGCTTCGGTGGTGCGCGGCGCCTCGTCGGTGGCCTCCATCGAGTCGCCGGTGGCGGCCACCCCGTTCCCAGGGGCGCCCATCGCCTCCCCGGTCAAGGTCGCGGAGCCTGCCCTCGTCCTCACGGTCCCCATCCCCTTATCCCCCCATCCCTTCATCTCCCTTTCCCCGCCTGCCGATTCGCGCCGCGACTCGTCCCTCTCTGCCGATACGGGCCGCTCCCCTTCCCCACCTGCTGATACGGGCCGCACTCCTTCCCGGTCGGGATCGCGCTGGCCCGCTCCCTGCGCGCCGTGCGCGCCCGGCCGCGTGCGCCTCGCGTCTCAGCACAGCGACACCAGCTCCCCGCCCGGCCCGTCCCACGCCGCGAGAGGTGTGAAGCCGCGGTGGCCGCACTCGCCGAACACGCTCACCGGGGCGCCGCCCGAGAGAGCCACCAGCCGCCACAGCCCCGCCCTGCTCCCGGCCGAAGTCGTCAGCGGAAGCGCGGAACCCTCTGCGGTGTCGACCAGTTGCCAGCGTTCGTCGTCCGGGGCCGAGGCCGGGGCCGGGGTGACCGAACGCAGAGTCACCGGCCAGGAGTCCAGCCACGGGTCGTCGCGCAACGCCGTCCCGTACTGTGCGAGCGCCTCGCCCGGACCGACGCCGGTCGGCCGGGTGGTCGCGGGCGCCGGGGCGGAGAACTGTTCGCCCAGGTCGGCGCGGAGCCCGCCGCCCGGGTGGCCGGACAGCTCCGCGTCGAGGGCGAGCCCGACCGGGAGCGCGAGCCCGGGCGCGCGGCCCGCGGCGCCGAACGACAGCAGCAGCGCCGTACGGCCGGACGCCTCGCCGTGGACCCAGGTGCGGCGGGTGACCAGGTGGCCCTCGGCGGTGTCGTAGCGGGCCAGGACCAGCCATGTGTCGCGGGCGGCGGGGCCCTCGGCGGTGGCGGGCAGGCCCACCCGGGTGCGTACCGTGGCGGCCAGTTCGGGCGGCAGGCTCTCGCGGCGCTGCCAGCCCTGCCCGAGCAGATGGAGCAGTGCGCACTCCTCCAGGAGCCGCACCGGCCAGCCCGCACCGGAGCCCGGTATCGCCCCCAACTCCCTTGCTCGCGCGGCAAGACCGGGAGCCTGGGCGTCGACCATGCGCGCGGCGGTCTCCTCCCAGAGCGCGTACCCGGACTGCTCGGCGGAGGCGAGACCGCCGCGCAGCAGATCGGCGAGGCGCTGTTCCAACTCGCTCGCGCCCGCGGTGATCCGTTCCGCGCGCCTGCGCGCCCGCTTCCGCGCGGCCTCCGGGTCGGACCCCTGCGACCGGCCCGGCCCCTGCGCGCCCGTCGTCTCCTTCTTCTTCTCTTCTCGCGCGCGCCGCGCGGTCAGCCACTCCCGCGCCCAGCCCGGCGGCTCTCCGTCGGCGGCGACCGCCGGGTCCGTACCGGACCACAGCAGCAGCAGACCGAGCGCGTGCTTGCACGGGAACTTCCTGCTGGGACAACTGCACTTGTACGCCGGGCCCGCGGCGTCGGCGAGGTCCACCACCGTCTGGTACGGCTTGCTGCCGCTGCCCCGGCACAGTCCCCACACCGTGCCCTCGCCGGTGCAGCCCGCATCGGACCACGGCCCGGCCGAGCCGAGCCTGCTTCCCGCTTTGCGCGACGAGGCGTCAGGAGCCAGTGCCAGCACCTGATCAGCCGTCCAGCGCACCCCCTGCTGAGTCATACGAGCGACCGTACGACCCGCCACTGACAACGCCCCGGCCCGAGCCCGCCGTACTCGCCCTCCTCGGCCCGCCACCCGGCATCCATCCGTCCGTCGACCTCGCAGCCCCGGCTCCCGCCTCCTCCTCCCCCTCCCTTCCCAACCCCCTTCCCACCCCGTTCCCACCTCTCCGTGATCGGTCGCGATCGGCGTTTGCGCAGGTCGGAACGGATTGTCAGTGGGGTGGTGCACGGTGGGTGACATCCGATCAGGAACAGCTGGAGGGGGACGGCTTCATGTCCGTGACGTCTGCGGAGTCCACACAGTCCGTGCAGTCCGCGAGCGCCGCGAGTGCCGGGAGCACCGGTGCGTCGGCGGACGGCGGCGCGCAGGCCCTGCGGCCGCACGCCGAGGACGCCTTCGCCGCCGAACTCGCCGCGCTCGCCGCCCAGGACGACCGGCCGCGCCCGGCCCGGTGGCGCCTCTCGCCGTGGGCCGTGGCCACCTATCTGCTCGGCGGCACGCTGCCCGACGGCACGGTGATCACACCGAAGTACGTGGGCCCGCGCCGGATCGTCGAGGTGGCCGTGACCACTCTGGCCACCGACCGCGCCCTGCTGCTGCTCGGCGTCCCGGGCACCGCCAAGACCTGGGTCTCCGAACATCTCGCGGCCGCCGTGAGCGGCGACTCGACCCTGCTCGTGCAGGGCACCGCGGGCACCCCGGAGGAAGCCATCCGTTACGGCTGGAACTACGCGCGCCTGCTCGCGCACGGTCCCAGCCGCGAGGCTCTGGTACCCAGCCCGGTGATGCGGGCGATGGCCGACGGCATGACGGCCCGGGTCGAGGAGCTGACCCGTATCCCGGCCGATGTGCAGGACACGCTCATCACGATCCTGTCCGAGAAGACGCTGCCGATACCGGAGTTGGGCGACGAGGTACAGGCCGTCCGCGGCTTCAACCTCATCGCCACCGCCAACGACCGGGACCGCGGCGTGAACGATCTGTCCAGCGCGCTGCGGCGCCGGTTCAACACGGTCGTCCTGCCGCTTCCGGACAGCCCGGAGGCGGAGGTGGACATCGTGTCCCGGCGCGTGGACCAGATCGGCCGCTCGCTCGATCTGCCCGTCGCCGACGGCGGCATCGAGGAGATCCGCCGGGTCGTCACCGTCTTCCGCGAGCTGCGCGACGGCATCACCGCCGACGGCCGTACGAAGGTGAAGTCCCCGAGCGGCACCCTGTCCACCGCCGAGGCGATCTCGGTGGTCACCAACGGGCTTGCCCTCGCCGCCCACTTCGGCGACGGCGTGCTGCGCCCGAGCGACGTCGCCGCGGGCATTCTCGGTGCCGTCGTCCGTGATCCGGCGGCGGACCGGGTGGTCTGGCAGGAGTACCTGGAGGCGGTCGTGCGCGAGCGCGAGGGCTGGAAGGACTTCTACCGCGCCTGCCGTGAGGTGAGCGCGTGACCCTCGTCGAATCGCCCGCGCCGGAGCGCGCCGTACCGGAGTCGGAGGCCGCGCCCCCTGTGGCATGGCCGCTGCTGCTCGGCGTGCGCCACCACGGCCCGGGTTCCGCCCGTGCCGTACGCGCGGCCCTGACGGAGGCCCGGCCGCGCACCGTACTGATCGAGGGCCCGCCCGAGGCCGACGAGCTGATCCGGCTCGCCGCCGAGGAGGGCATGCGCCCGCCCGTCGCACTCCTCGCCCATGTCGTCGACGAACCCGGCCGGTCCTCCTTCTGGCCGTTCGCCGAATTCTCCCCGGAGTGGGTCGCGATCCGGTGGGCGCTCGACCACGACGTACCGGTCCGCTTCATCGACCTCCCCGCCGCCCACAGCCTGGCCCAACGCGCCCCGGAACAGGACGCCCAGGCACAGGACGCCCCGGTGCCGGAGGCAACGAGGGAAGAAGAGGGGAAGGGAGGGGAGACAGGAGAGTCGGGAGAGACAGGAGAGAGGGAGGAGAGCGGGGAGAACGGGGAGAGCGGGGCGGGGAACGGCGACGAGCCCGGTGAGGAAGTGCGGGTCGATCCGCTGGCCGTGCTCGCCCGTACCGCCGGATACGACGACCCGGAGCGCTGGTGGGAGGACGTCGTCGAGCACCGGGGCGGCGGGCACGAGGGGGCCTTCGCCCCCTTCGAGGCGCTCGGCGAGGCGATGACGGCGCTGCGCGAGACGTACGGCACCGGTGGCCACGACCGGGACGAGGTGCGCGAGGCGTATATGCGGCTCCAACTGCGGGCGGCGCAGAAGGAGTTCGGCCAGGAGGTGGCGGTGGTCTGCGGCGCCTGGCACGTACCGGCGCTGCGGACGCGCACCACACTGACCGCCGACCGTGCCGTCCTCAAGGGGCTGCCCAAGGTCAAGGCCGAGATGACCTGGGTCCCGTGGACGTACCGCAGGCTGTCGCGGGCGACCGGTTACGGCGCGGGCATCGAGTCGCCGGGCTGGTACGGCCACCTCTTCCACTGCGCGGACCGGCCCGTCGAGCGCTGGATGACCAAGGTCGCCGGGCTGCTCAGGGAGGAGGACCGGCTGGTCTCCTCCGCCCATGTCATCGAGGCCGTGCGCCTCGCGGATACGCTCGCCGCGATGCGCGGCCGCCCGCTGGCCGGTCTCGCGGAGACGACGGACGCGATCCGTGCGGTGATGTGCGAGGGCTCCGACGTACCGCTGGACCTGGTGCGCGACCGGCTCGTCGTCGGTGACGTACTGGGGGAGGTGCCCGACTCCGCACCGGCCGTACCGCTGCAACGCGACCTGACCCGTCTGCAGCGGCGGCTGCGGCTCAAGCCGGAGGCACTGGAGCGCGAACTCGACCTCGACCTGCGCTCGGAGAACGACGGCGCCCGCAGCCGTCTGCTGCACCGGCTCCGGCTGCTCGGTATCGGCTGGGGCGAACCCGCGGCCGGCCGCACCGGTACCGGAACCTTCCGTGAGAGCTGGCGGCTGCGCTGGGAGCCGGAGCTCGCGGTGCGGGTCGCGGAGGCGGGCGTGTGGGGCACGACGGTGCTCGGCGCGGCGACCGCGAAGGCGGAGCAGGAGGCGGTCTCGGCCACCGTCCTGGCCGACATCACGGCGCTCGCCGAGCACTGCCTGCTCGCCGAACTCCCGGACGCCCTCCCCGTGGTGATGCGCGCCCTGGCCGACCGCGCCGCGCTCGACGCCGATGTGGGCAGGCTCGCCCAGGCCCTGCCCGCCCTGGTGCGCTCGCTGCGCTACGGCGATGTACGGGGGACGGACACGGCCGCGCTCACCGAAGTGGCGGCGGGGCTGGCCGAGCGCATCTTCGTGGGGCTGCCGCCCGCCTGCGTCGCACTGGACGGCGAGGCCGCCGAGGAGATGCGGCGCCATCTGGACGCGGTGCACTCCGCGGTGGGGCTGCTCGAAGAGGTGCCGCACCCGGGCCACACGTCCTCGCGTGAGCCGACTCCTGGGGCGGGCCCGGCAGTTGAGGCGGCGGAGGGTTCTGGACCATCCCTGTCCGAAGAGGCGGTGGCCGCGCCCTCTGGGATGCGCGTCCGCTGGTGGCGCGTGCTGCGTACGCTCGCCGCCCGGGAGACGGTGGCCGGGGTGCTGCGCGGGCGATGCGCCCGACTCCTCCTGGACGAGGGCGAGTTGACGGCCGAGGAGGCGGCCCGGCTGATGGCGCTCGCGCTGTCCAGGGGCACCCCGCCCGACCAGGCGGCAGCGTGGATCGAGGGGTTCGTGGGCGGCGGCTCGGGCGGCATGCTCCTGGTCCACGACGAGCGGCTCCTCGCTCTGGTCGACCAGTGGCTCACCCAGGTACCCGACGCCGCGTTCAACGATGTGCTCCCACTGTTGCGGCGCACCTTCTCCGCGTACGAGACGGGCGTCCGCAGAACGCTCGGCGAGCTGGTGCGTCGGGGCCCGGCGGGGGCCAACTCCCTTGCCGGGGGCACGGGTTCGGCGCCGTCCGGGTTCGCACCGGAACTCGATCCCGTACGCGCGGACGCCGTACTGCCGGTGCTGTACCTGCTGTTGGGCGATCCACGGGGCGTGAGCGGTGCGGCGGAGGTCTCGGGGTGCGGGACTTGACAGAGCGGGCGGAGACGAACACGAGGGCAGGGGGCGTCGTGACGAAGGCAGCAGGGGGCGCGGTGGCGAAGGAAGCCGGGAGCACGGAGCCGGATGTGCGGGACGCGCCGGACGTGCCGGACGCGCCGGACGTGAACGACGAGGCGTCGGCGGCCGACGAACGGCTGCGGCGGTGGCGGCTGGTGCTCGGTGGGGAGGCGGCGGACGGTACCGGGCGGGCGCTCACCGGTCGGGACGCGGCCATGGACGGGGCACTGTCCGCGCTGTACGGGAGCAAGGACAAGGACGGGCGGGGCAAGGACCGGTCGGCGGGGCTCGGGGCCTCCGCGCCCTCGGTCGCACGCTGGCTCGGGGACATCAGAACGTACTTCCCCTCCTCCGTGGTCCAGGTGATGCAGCGCGACGCGATCGACCGCCTTGGCCTCAACACCCTGTTGCTCGAACCGGAGATGCTGGAGGCGGTCGAGGCGGACGTCCATCTCGTCGGCACCCTGCTCTCGCTGAACAAGGCGATGCCGGAGACCACCAAGGAGACCGCGCGCGCCGTGGTCCGCAAGGTGGTCGAGGACCTGGAGAAGCGGCTGGCCACGCGGACCCGCGCCACCCTGACCGGCGCTCTGGACCGCAGTGCGCGGATCAGCAGGCCGCGCCACCACGACATCGACTGGAACCGCACCATCGCGGCCAACCTCAAGCACTACCTGCCCGAGTACCGCACCATCGTCCCGGAGCGGATGATCGGCTACGGCAGGGCGGCCCAGTCGGTGAAGAAGGACGTGATCCTCTGCATCGACCAGTCGGGCTCGATGGCCTCCTCGGTCGTCTACGCCTCGGTCTTCGGCGCCGTCCTCGCCTCGATGCGGTCGATCGCGACCCGGCTCGTCGTCTTCGACACGGCCGTGGTCGACCTGACCGATCAACTGGACGACCCGGTGGACGTGTTGTTCGGCACCCAGCTCGGGGGCGGTACGGACATCAACCGGGCGCTGGCGTACTGCCAGTCGCAGATCACCCGGCCCGCGGAGACCGTGGTGGTGCTCATCTCGGACCTGTACGAGGGCGGCATACGTGACGAGATGCTGAAGCGGGTGGCGGCGATGAAGGCGGCCGGGGTGCAGTTCGTGGCCCTGCTCGCCCTCTCCGACGAGGGCGCCCCCGCCTACGACCGCGACCACGCCGCGGCACTCGCCGCCCTGGACGCCCCCGCCTTCGCCTGCACCCCCGACCTCTTCCCGGACGTGATGGCCGCGGCGATCGAGAAGCGCCCGCTGCCGGTACCGGACAAGGAGGTGGTGCGGTAGCCAGGGGGAGAGGAGTTCAGGCGGACGCAGGAGGCGCAGGAAGCGCGGGAGGCGCAGGAGGCGGGGGAGATACGGTCGGGCTGGAGCGGGGGCCGGGGGCTACGTCAACACACCGGGGGAGCAGGCCAGTTGGGCAGTGCAGGACATGCGGGGAGCGCGGCGGCGCCGCAGTGCGTCCTCAGCAGCGACGAGGACCCGGACGAGAGCTGGGGCACGGCGCTTCAGGCCAGGGGACTGTTCACGCCGGTGGGGGGCGGGGGACTCCGGACGGTCCAACTGCTGGGCTGCGCGCCGAGTGGCGCTCTGGCGAGGAGCGCCGGTCACCTCGGTGGACGCTGTGCCGAGGCGGGGAACGCGGACTTCGCTCTGCTGGACACGGAGGGCCTCGGCATGGGGTCGTACTTCGTGAACGACGTGACCGTGACCGCGGCCGGACCCTCGCGGTACGGGGACGGCCTGCTGGATCTGACGGTGAGCCTGTGGTGCGCGAGCGCGCTGCCGCGGTCCGGTGAGCTGTGGGACCTGATCCGGCACGGACGGCTGGACCGGCCCGGCATGTGGCGCTCCTTCGGGCCGAAGGGGCGCCTGGCCTGGCTGTCGGTGGCGCTGACCTCCCGTACGTACCGGCACCGTGAGAGCCCGGAGGACGCGCCTCCCGGGCAGGTGTACGTACTGGACGGCACGCAGGTGGTCGACGAGGACAGCTTCTACTGCGCGCTCGGCGAGGCGGTCAACGGACCCGGCGGCTACTTCGGCTGGAATCTGTCCGCCCTGGACGACTGCCTCAGGGGCCGGTGGGGTGCCGCCCCGCCGTTCACGCTGCGGTGGCTCAACTCCGGGGTCGCGAAGTCGCGGTTGCGCGAGCGCATCGACGGTCGCATCGACGCCCGGGACGACGCCCGGGACTCGCAAGGCAAAGCACCCTCCACACTCTTCGACGTTCTTCTGGAGATCTTCGGGGAGCACGGGATCGAGGTCGAGTTGAGGTAGGGGCGTAGGCGGAACGGCCGGGTCCGGAACGGCACTTAGCCGGGCGTGGGGCGGTGAACCAGCGGAGAGCGCGCATTTCACGCATGCCGACGCATCACCGCCACGGGGCTTGCGCAACCCTTCCCGGGGCGTGCGAGGATCACTGCCGGGCAGCCGGAGGGACACGTTCCCTTCTCTGCCGCTCCCGCGCCGCGCGCCGCCGTCGGATGCCGGTCTGCGCTCTCGCAGGCCTGTGCCTTCACCGAGCGTGGCGTACCTCGGAGCCCGGGGTCCTGGCACGCCCGAGTACGCGCCGTCGCACGAAGGACAAGTCCAGCTTGTGAACCTGATACCCGCTCCTCTCGGAGCCGCCGGGCGCGTACTGCGCACGACGGCCGGGGGACGTGTGCTTCAGGTGGTCCTACTCGCCGGTGCCCTCTGGGCCTTCGGCGTGATCTGCGGCGGCGTACAGGCTCAGGCTCAGGAACAGGGGCAGGGGCAGAGTGCGGCCGACGACGCCCACAGTGCCCACGACGCCGAACGGGCCGACGTCCGGCAGACGTTGACGTCCCTCGTCTCCCCGGCCGTGCCCACGGACGACAAGCCAGGCGCGAAGGCTGCCGCTCCGGACAGCGAGCAAGCCGAGCAGGCCGAACAAGTCCAGGAAGAAGCGCAAGAAGCGCGCGACGGGCAGGAAGAGCAAGGCGAGGGCGGGAACGCCGCGAGCGACGGCGCCGGGAACGGCGATGCTGCGGTGCCCGGTGTCCCGGACAACCGGCACCGGGCGGAGCCCGTTTCCGCCGCCACCGCTGACTCCGCTGACTCTGCTCAAGCAGTGGCGAAGGCTTCGGCCACAACCGCGACGGCAACCGCAGCACCGGCACCGGCAGCCAAGCCAACACAGCAGCCAACGCAGAAGCCAGCGCCGCAGCCCGTACAGCAGCCGGTGCAGAAACCCGCACAAGCATCACCACAGGCGCCCGCGCCACTTCCGACCCCGCACGAACTGCTCGACCAGACACTCTCCGCCGCTTCCGAACTGCCCCTCACTCAGGCGTTGTCCCGGGATCCCGGGCTGCCCTTGGAGCAGGCAGTGGACGACCTTCCGGCGGTCCCGGGCCTGCCCGTACTTCCTGGTGGCCTGCCCGACTGGCCCGGCCTGCCCGGTGGTGCGCCGCCGTCCGACGGGAGCGGTCCCGCGGACACCACGTCTCCCGGGGCGCCGCGCCCCGGAGCCGAACCCGAGCAGCGCGACGAGCGCACCGGGGCGGACGGGACGACGTTCCCCACCGTCACGGACTCTCGTGCGGCGGCTGCCGTGGCGCCCGCCGCCCACGCGGCTTCCCGGCCGAACACCCCGGCTCCCGCGTCCGGACCCTTCCGGAGCGGCGGGTTGCCCGGTGGCCCGCTCGTCTCGGCCACCACCGAGGCGGGCTCGGCGCGGCAGGCGGACGCACAGACGGGCTGTGCGTTGTTCTCCGGTGGTGCGACCGCCGCTCTGACGCGGGGCGCGCTCGCTCCGGAGCAGGGCGGGCCCGTTCGCGACCGGCACCGCGACATCCTCGAATTCCCCGGCTAGGGCAGCCCTTCTCCCCGCTCAAGACCTGACGCGCGGGGGCGGGACAGGTCTGCCCGCCGTCCGGAACAGGTTGCCGGGGCAGCGCGGTACGGGTGAGCAGTGCCCCGTACGGCACGTTCGCGTACACACCCACGCACGCGTTCGCGGCCCGTACACGCACCCCCACCCCGTACGTCTGCGACGTACGTACAGACGTACACATGCGCCGCCCCGCAGCCGACTCACCATCCCACCGGACGGATGCCAATGGCCCCGAACGGGCCGCCGAGGGACGCACCCTCGGACATTCCGAAGGATCTGACGACAGCATGCACAAGAACATCCGCCGTTCCATCGTCATCGCCGCGGGCGTGACCGGGGCCTGGGCCCTCGGCTCCGCGGTGGCCAGCGCGGACGAACTGCCCGCGCACTCCCTCTCGTTGCCGGACCGTCCGGTCGACGGCGTCGACGTTCCGGACGCCGGGGCCGCCACCGACGTCGTGGACAACGCCACGAAGGCGACCAAGACCGCCAAGGCCACCGACGCGCTGACGGACACGGCCACGAAGGACACGGGCAAGACGTCCCGCACCGTGGACGAGGTCCGCAAGACGGCCGACTCGGTCAAGGCCGGGGACGCCGGTCAGGCAGTGGGTACGGCCCACTCGACCGTCGGCAAGGTACGCGCCCAGGCCGAGTCCGGCACCGCGCAGGCCGGGGGCGCCCTGGCCGACCTCGGCGCGAACCCCGGCCTCCCGCAGGCCGACGGCACGCTTCCGCAGGTGGACCAGGGCCTGCCGCAGGTGGGCGAGACCCTTCCGCAGGTCGACCAGTACCTTCCGCAGACCGGCCAGCTCCCGCAGGCGGGCGACGCCCTGGCCCAGCTCGGACAGCTCCCTCAGGGCGCCCAACTCCCCGAGGCCCAGCTGCCCCAGACCGGTCAGCTCCCGCAGACCGGTCAGCTCCCCGAGGCCCAACTCCCCGGCGCCCAGCTCCCCGGAACCGGTCAGCTCCCCGGAACCGGCCAACTTCCGCAGGCCCCGGCCCTGGACGGCCTCGACGGCCTCGACGGCCTCGACGGCCTCGGCGGCATCGACGCCCTGAACAGCCTGAACGGCGTGACCGGTCTGGCGCAGTACCAGGCCGAGCAGGTCCGCCAGTACGTGGAGGGGACGCTGCCCGGGTACGACACCGCGCTGCCCGGCACGCCGGGCCTGGACGGCGACCTGGGATCGGTCGCCCCGCAGGTTCAGGGCACGGTCGACTCCCTTGCCCCGCAGGCTCAGAGCACCGTTGAGGGTCTCGCTCCGCAGGCTCAGTACACCCTCGGTGGTCTGGCTCCCCAGGTCGAGGGCGCCGTTGGCGGTGTCGCGCCGCAGGTGCGGTACACGGTCGACTCGGTGGCTCCGCAGGCGCAGGACGCTCTCGGGTCCGTCGGTTCGCTGGGTGCCGTCGACTCGCTCGTGCCTCAGGCGGGCGGGGTCCAGATCCCGGAGAACGGGGTGGGGGCGCTGCCGGTCGACGTGGCGCAGGTGCCGGACGCGGTGCCGTCCGTGGGTGCTCCGCAGGAGTCCGTGGACTACCTGTTCGGGCCGCTGTCGGCGTTCGCGCCGGAGCTCGAACGCGCCCTGAGCCAGGCGCAGTCGGGCGTGCCCGCCGCCCCGGAGGCCGTACGGCTGCCGGGCGCGGTGCAGGGCGGTGTGAGCCAGGCGCAGGCCCGTCTGGACGGTGCCGTGCAGGGTGCGCCCGGGCAGGTCGCGGGTGCCGGGTCCCTGGTGACCCCGGTCGTCGACGAGACCGCCGAGTCCGTACTGCCGCCGGTGGCCGCGACCGCGGTGCAGGGTGTGGTGCCGGTCGCCGGTCAGGCCGTGCAGGACGCGACGGTCCTGGTGGGCGGCGTCACCGACGAGGTGCAGCCCGTCGTGGGCGGCGTGGTCGCCGATGTGCCGCCGCTGGCGCAGAACCTGGTCGCCGGTGATGTGGCGCCGTTCGCCACCGAGCTGGTGAACGGTCAGGTGCGTCCGGTGGTGGAGACGGTGACCGAGCAGGTGGCGCCGCTGGCCACCGGTGTGGGTACCGGTGCGACAACGCTCGCGCAGGGTGTCGGCGAGGACGTCCAGCCGTTCGCGGCGGGCACCGGCGCCGAGGTCAGGCCGCTGGCCGAGGGCCTGACGGGCGGTGTCACCACGGACGGACAGTCCCTCGCGGGCAACGCGGCGAACGGCGTCCAGGACCTCGGCGCCTCGCTCACCCCCGGCTACGTCGCGGGGATCTGAGCCCGCACGAGGGTTCCACCCGCGTGATTCCCCCGCGTGATTCCCCCGCGTGATTCCACCTGGGTGATTCCACCCGTGTGATTCGGTCCGCCCGGCCCCCTCCGCCGGGCGGACCGGATGTCCCTGAGTGGAGCGGACCGGATGTCGCCGAGTGGAGCGGACCGGATGTCGCTGAGAGGAAGCCGGTTGTCGCTGAGCGGCGGGCCCCGGATGCCGCCGGAGTGAGAACGCAAGTACGCCTTGACGCTCCTCAACTGTCAAGGCGTACTTGCCTCCTGGCGCTTCCCGATCTGGACGAACTCATAGCGGAAGTCGACAGGACGTGTCGGGCCGCGCACGTTCCCGACAGCGGCCGGGAACAGCCCGACTGGCTGGCGCTGCTCACCGTCCGGGCCCGGATCTCCGGCCAACTCCAGACTCTCGCCGACGACTTGGTCGAGGACTCCGTCGAGCACTGCCGGATGCACGACCGCACCTGGACCGACATCGGCACCGCGCTCGGCGTGACCCGGCAGGCGGTGCAGCAGCGGTTCCACGCGCCCCACAAGCGGTACCCGGCCGAGCGGTTGACCGAGGAACTGCGTACGGCGATGGCCGAGGTGAAGCGGGCCGTCGTGCAGCACTGGAACAACTACATAGGAACGGAGCACCTGTTGTGGGGGCTGACCGCCGCCGCACAGGACAACGGCGCCACCCGCTGGCTGCGCGACGCGGGTATGGCGCCCGAGGAGGTGCACCGCGCCGTCGCCGCCCGGCTGAGTACGGGGGCCTCGCAGGCCGCCGAACGCATCGCGTGGACGTCGTACTCGCGCAAGGCGATGGCGCTCGCTCAAGAGCGGGCCGAGGGCGAGGGCCGCGAACTCATCGACTGCGCGGACCTGTTGCTCGGCCTGGTCCGGATCGACCGGGGCGTCGCCGCGACCGTACTGACCGAAGCCGGTCTGGCGACGGCACCGACCGAGGACGGTCTCGCGACGGTATCGGCCGACGCCGGCCTCGCGGCCGTACCGGCCGAGGACGTGAGCCAGGACGGTCTCGCCGCCGCGGACCCGGCACAAAGCGATTGACGTGCGGCGAAGCCGAGGGTTTCCTGCTGCGGGTGACCCAGCTTCGCTTCGTACAGGTGGACGCCCAGGCGGACGGCGGAACAGCCGCCGAGGACTGGCGGCACGTCCACAACACGATCATTCCCTCCTCGCCGCTCACCCTCGACGACGTGCGCGAGCGGTCCGGGCGTAACCTTCTGGAGGTCGCGTACCTGGACGGCGTGCTCGTCGGCTGTTCCACGGTGCGCTCGCCCACCGACGAGGACGCGGCCACCGTGATCGCCCGGACCCTGCCCGCGCACCGAGGCCGGGGGATCGGCACGGCGCTCTACGAGCGGGGCCTGGCGCGGGCCCGGGAGCGCGCGGTCGGCGGCCTGGTGGAGACCGTGGTCTGGGAGGCCAACACGGAAGGCCTCCGGTTCGCGCTGTCCCACGGGTTCGAGGAGACGGACCGGTACGTACTGCCCGGCGACGACGTCCCCTGGATCACCCTGGCGCAGACCTTCGCCTGACGAACACGAGGACAGCCACGAGCAGATGAGGCGGAAGAGGCGCCAGGACCTGCCCGGCCCAGGACCTGCCCGGCGGATCTCGCCGAACAGGCCCCAAGTCCCGGACAGGCCCCAAGTCCCGGACAGCCCCAAGTCCCGTACAGCGCTCAGCGCTTGAGCAGGAAGCCGAAGTCGCCGGAGACCTTGCCGCCCAGCCGTACCGCCGAGACGAGCTTGCCCTCCGTGAGCAGCCGCTCGACCTCGGCCCGGGACAGACCGCAGCCTTCGGCGATCAGCCGCACCGGCCGGACCGGAATCCGTGCCGCGAAGTGGACCGAGACGTCGAGTACGGAATCGTCGGTCACCCAGTCGTCGGCTGCGGACTCCCCGTTCAGCTCGCGGTGAAGGTGATCCTGTTCGCCGGTGTCGAGGCGCCAGGCGTCCGCCCAGTCGAGGGCGATGCGATTGCGTCGCCGTACGACCGGATCCTGGAGCAACTCGGCTGCCAGGGCGAGGTCGTTGGCGTGCATCCGCTCGAGGAGCTCAGGTCGTACGGAGCGTACGTTCATCCGCTCCAGGACCGTGAACTTCGCCGTTTCCCCGCAGGAGACGCAGAGCGCGAGGAGCCAGGCGTCGAGCAGCTTGTGGTTGGCGTTGACGCGAAATTTGCCGTTCGCCCGGAAGAACTCGGACGCGCACGCGTGGCAGCGGTGGCGAACGAGAGGCAGGCAGGTGGGCATGACCATCCAGGTCTTGAGCACAGCAGTACACCGGTTCCAGTGAGAAGTCCGCAGCAAAAAGGAGCGCGGCGCACAGGCGCGACGCGCGACAGATCAGCTCTCGGGAGGTCTCACACGGTGTACAACGGCATGTCCTTGCCTGGACGACTTGGGCGGGCAGCACGATAACGGCGCCCAGCGGCACTGCGCCACCGGTTTTAGGAGCGTGCCTGGCCCACAGAAAAGCGCTGTCCCCCTCGCACCGCGCTTGCCAGAATCCCGTCATGTCGATTCGCTATCCCCGCCCCCTCCGCCCCGGCGACCGCGTCGGAGTCACCTCTCCGTCGAGCGGCGTCCCCGACGAACTGCGTGCGCGGCTCGACGTCGCCCTCGGCGATGTGCGGGCGCGCGGCTACGAGGTCGTCGTCGGCTCGTGCATGGACGGTTCGGGGCACGTCAGTGCGCCCGCCGAGGAGCGTGCGGCCGAGCTGATGGAGATGCTGACCGATCCGACCATCCGGGCCGTGATCCCGCCCTGGGGCGGCGAGTTGGCGATCGACCTGATCCCGCTGCTCGACTGGGAACGGCTGGCCGCGGCGGAGCCGACCTGGTTCGTCGGCTACTCCGACGTGTCGACCCTCCTCACCCCGCTGACCCTGCTCACCGGCACGGCGACGCTGCACGGCAACAACCTGATGGACACGCCCTACGAGGTGTCCGAGGGGCTGGTGTCCTGGCTGGATCTCGTCGCGGCGCCGCCGGGGTACCGGTTCACCCAGACCCCGCCCGGCCGTCACCGGACCGTGGGCCACGACGACTTCGCCGCGTTCCCGGAGATCCGTACGTACACGCTCGATTCCACGGGCCCCTGGGTACGGCTCGACGGCAGCGGCGACGTGACGGCCGAGGGACGGCTGATCGGCGGCTGCATCGAGACGCTGGCCGGTCTGGCCGGGACGCGCTGCCTCGACTCCACCGCCTTCGCCGAACGCGAGGCCCCGGAGGGGCTGTTGGTGTACGTGGAGGCGTGCGAGGACAACGCGTTCGTCATCTGCCGCAATCTGCACGGCATGCGGCTCGCCGGGTTCTTCGACCGGGCGAACGCGATCCTGGTCGGCCGCACCGGCGCGCCGGACAGCCGCACCCTCACCCAGCACGAGGCCGTCCTCGACGCGCTCGGCTCCCTGAACGTGCCGATCCTGGCCGACGTCGAGTGCGGCCACGTGGCGCCCTACATGCCGATCGTCAACGGGGCCCGCGGTCGCGTCGTCCACACGGCCGAGGGCCGCGGCGAGCTGACGCAGACGCTGGACTGACCGCCGGGCCGGACACCGGCCCGGCGGGGCCGCGGCCGCCCGCGACCGTCGGCCCTCAGGGGTTGGGCACCTTCAGCAGGTCCCAACTCACCTTCCCCGGAACGCCGTCGGCGTCCTTGCCCTTGAAACCGAGCTTGTGCTGCCAGGCCTGGTACGACTTGCGGTCGGCGTCCGTCCAGTCGTCGCTGGGGCCGTGTTCGTAGCGGCCGCAGCCCTCGGCGTTGAGGCGGTGGCCCATCATGGTGATCAGCGGATGGCTGCGGCCCGCCCGGAAGAAGTCCTTGCCCGGGTAGGGCGCGTACTTGGGCCGGGGCCGCGGGCCCGGACCCGGTTCCCCGCCCTGGCCGGGCCGCTCCTTCGGCGGCTCGGTCGAGGTGTCGCCGTCGCCGCCCGCACCCTCCTGGCCCGCGAGACGGGCCTTGATCCGCCCGCGCATGCCGTCCATGGTGAACCCGCGCGGGTCCACCTTGCCGGGCTGCCACTCCTTGTGGCCGATGACGGAGCGTTCCGTCCAGCCGTGGGCGCGGCAGAGCGCGGCGGAGACCTTCTCGATGGCCTCCAACTGGGCTTTGGGCCAAGGGTCCTTGCCGTCGCCGAGGTTGATCGCCTCGAAGCCGTAGAAGCGGCTGTTGCCGTCGACGGTCGCCTGGTTGTCGGCGGGCAGTCTGCGCTCGTCGACGACGGCGGCGAGGACGTCGGGGTCGCCCGAGCCCGCGTGGTTGGCCCGGCCGTGGCCCACCATGAAGATCTCGCCCTTCTTGGTGATGACCCCGTGGCACAGCGGCCCGGGCAGGCCGGCGTGGCCGTCGTAGCAGAGGTCGACCTGGTTCTCGCTGCCCGCGGTGTGGTGGATCATCACCCCGTGCACCGGTCCCCAGGCGCCCTTCGCGTTCCGGTTGTGGCGGCGCCAGTTGCGCACCTCGTGCACCTTCAGGCCCTCGTCCCTGAGGATCTGCAGGATCTTCGAAGCGCTCAGCGGTTCAGCCATGGTCCTCTCCCCTCTCGCCCCCTCTGTCGGCCGCGTCCTCGGCCTCGGCGGTCGTCTGTGAACGGCTGCTCGCCGGACCCGGGGCGGGCCCGGCCTCCGCCGCGAGCTCCTCGTCGCGGGCCTGTGCCTCCAGGGCGAGTTCGGCCTCGGAGGCGGCGGGCACGGGCTCGCCCAGCGGGGCGAACTGCCTGCGCAGGTCCAGCTGGCTGCCCTCGCCGGTGATCACGGCGAGCGGCGCGTGGTGCGTCGCGATGCCGAGCGGGGCCCGCAGCAGCGGCCTGCGCGCGATGTCCACCGGCCACTGCACCGAACCGGTGGCGGTGCGCGCGGGCACGATCCAGTGGTCGCCGGTGCGGTAGGTGCCGCCATTGGCGAAGTAGACCTCCACGCCGTCCTCCAGGTGCAGCCAGCGGCCCTCCTCGAGTGCGACCGCGCCCTGCTTCAGCTTCGCGCCCGCACCGTCCTTGCTCCTCTTGTACCCATCGCGGTGGTCCCAGCGCCGCAGATACGGGTTCAGCTCGGCGCGGAGGCCGATGCCGCGCTGCGGCTCGTCGGACAGCCGTACCCGGCGGCCGGGCAGGTCGAGCTCCTCCACCCGCAGCAGCGGCAGCGGTTCGAGCCTGCTCGTGTACGCGCTGTCGACGAACTCGACCCGGTCGCCGACATCCAGGTCCAGCTTGTCGTCACCGCCGAGGCTCGCCAACTGCACCCAGGTGCCGTCGAGTTCGTCCACCGGGAAGACGACGCTGCCGTTCTCCCGCGACCATTTGAAGGTGGCCTCCTTGGTGGTGCCGCCGTCGTGGATCTCCACCCGGTAGAGCTGGTTCTCCGGGCCCCGGTAGCGGGAGTCCGGCTTGACCAGGCAGGGGTCCTCGTCGCCGTGGCCGGGGCGCTCGGCGCGGAAGGCGGCCTTCGCCGCGGGGGTCTCCTGCTTCGCGGCCCACTCGCGGAAGGCCTTCGCGACCTGGTCCGCGCTGGGTTCGCCGTCGATGCCGAGCCGGTCCAGGCCGGTGGCGAGCACCTGCCAGACCACCTTCACCCGGGCCGCCGTGTCCGGCATCGCCGAGCCGAGGGCCACCTCCCGCAGCTCCGGGTCCTCGGCCGCGGTCACCAGGCGCTCCCACACCTTCAGATAGACCAGGTACGGGAACCGGGTGGGCAGCCGGTCGCCCGGCACCTCCGGGTCGCGATAGGCGTCGGGCTGGTCCCAGTACGACCAGAGCGCGGGCGCCTTCGGGGCGGCCTTGTCCTCGTCGTCCGCCTCGTCGGGCACCGGCTCGCCGGGCGCCGGACGGGTCGAGTCCAGCTCGATCCCGTCCACGTAGTAGCGGCCGCCGCCGATCTCCAGGCTGTCCAGGTCCCGTTGGCCGTCGAAGTGCACCGCGAAGCCGAGGTTGCCCGCCGGGCCGCCGTGCTGCCCGATCAGTTCCGCGGTCAGGGCCCGGGTACGGGCCAGGTCGATCAGCGTTTGCTCGTTGCTGTCCGCGTCGAGCTGCACCCGGCCCTGCTGGGCCACCACGGCGGAGTAGTGCCGCTCCGGCCGGAAGGTCAGGCGCGAGAGGTCAGCGTGCATGAAGGAAGTCCCCCTGATTCTGCGGGTGGGTGGCGGTGCTCGTGCTCAGGTGCGGGTGGCGGCTCATGTGCCGGTTCATGTGACGAAGAGGATTCCGGCGTCGGTGCCCGCCGGGGTGTACTGGGCGAGCCGGGCCCGCAGGCTGTCCTCGCGCTGTGGCAGATACAGGTCGTGGAAGGCGCCCATCTCCGCGCCGTCCTGGGCCCCGCGCCGGATCTCCTCGGCGCAGGAGTCGGAGAGCCGTCCGTACGAGGGTGTTCCGTAGCGCTCGGAGGCGAACAACGGCCGTACGGTGTCCGCCTGTTCGGGGCCGATCAGGTCGGGCTGGCAGCGATGGCGGCGCGGGGTGCGCGAGCCCGGGGTGACGTAGCTGTAGCGCAGGCAGCCGATCTGGCGGCGGGCCACGTGCAGACGGCCCATGAACAGCGAGTCCTCGGCCAACTGCACGGCGTGCGTGTGCACTTCGCCGATCACGGTGGTGCGCCGGATGTGCAGGACGGCGTGCGCGTGCGCGCAGTCCGGGGCCGAAAGGGCCTCCCGGTGGGGGCTGGTGGCGTCCAGGACGCTGTCGCGCAGATGGATGTGCAGCGGCTCGGTGGAGACCTCGTCGCCGATGACCTCGATGGTGCCGAGGATGCTGTGCTCCACCTGGAGGCAGGCGCTGGTGCGGTCCAGGACGATGCTGGGTTCCTCCGGCTGGTGCGGGTCGCACTCCGGCTCCAGGGACCAGCCGGGCACCAGGGTGCAGTGCCGGATCACCACGGCGGCGACCGGGCCGGTCACATTGATGCCGCGTCCGGTGACGAGCAGTCCGTCGAGCACCAGGCGCGGCTGCTCGCGCGGATCGCAATCGGCTTGTACGCCACGGACGTTGAGGGCGTCGGGCCGGTTGCTGTACCAGTCGAGCAGCCGGATCACCGGCCGGGTGCCCTCGGCGGCGCGCACCTCCAGACGGTCGCCCGGGTCCAGGTCGAAGTCGAGCTGTTCCTGGTAGGCGCCGCTGTGCGTGATCTCGATGATGCCGTCCGGACCGGTACCGCCGGACCTGCGGTCGCGCTGCCAGTCCCGGTAGGCGTCCATGATCCGCTGGTACGGCTGGCGCGGCCCGACCCGGTACACGGCCGCGGCGGTGGGGTCGGTGCGACCGGTGCGTTCGCGCGGGTACTCGCCGCCGCCCATGTCCGCGGCGAAGGCGTAGTGGTAGTCCACCCACACGCCCTGCCGGGGCGCGCTGCGCGAGCCGAAGGCGATCCGCCCCAGCTCGGGGTCGACCGCGACCTGGCCGCGCCTTGCCCGGTAGCGCCACTCGGACAGGTCGGCCACCACGATGTCGGACGGCGGTACGGGCCGGTCCTCGCCGTCACGCCGGATGACGAAGCTCTTGCCGGGCCCGTAGTAGTCGGTGAGCCGGTCGGCGAGCTGCCTGCGAGTGATGTACGCGGGCACATTGTCGAGGGTCGCGATGTGCGTGGCCGAGGGCTCCGGCACCGGCTTGGTCACCAGCGGGCTGTCGTTGCCGAGGATCGAGAAGGTGTAGAGGTTGCGGGCCCGGTCGATGCAGTACGCGGGCGAGGTGCGCAGGGAGTACGGCTTCAGGCGCCATACGAACAGGCCCACCCCGGCCGGGGTCAGCCCGCCGGGCCGGTGCCGGGAGTCCGCGCGCCGTACGTCCACCGACCGGGCGAGAGTGCCGAACGGAGTGAGATGGGGGTACCCCCGGCCGGAGGCTGGGGGAGGGCCCCCCGCCAGGTCGAGTTGGGCGCTGTCGCGCAGGTCGGCGGTGCGGCCCCGGGAGAGCCGTAGGGTATCGGCGGCGAGCGAGCCGGTGCCGTACAGCTTCACCGGTTGTGCGTGGGAGACCAGCCGGGACAGCTCCACGGCCCGTGCGGGCCAGTCGGCGACCCTCTCGGAGAGCTCCTCCAGGAGGGCGAGGGTGCCCTTGCGGCGGCGGCTCGCCACCGTCGCGGCCACGTCGCGGCGCGGTGCCAGCGCCTCGGCGAGCCGGGCCCGCGACTCGCTGGGCCGCCCGTCACCGCCGAGCCCGGCGGCGAGCACCCTCTCGTATCCGGGCAGCGGCTCGTAGCCCACGAGGTCGCCGAGATACGGCAGCACCCAGGGCGCCGCCGTCTCCACGAACCAGTCGTCGTAGCCCTGGTCCACGCCCTCGCGGACCCGGTCGAGCTGTTCGTTCAGCACGGCGAGCAGCGCGCGCAGCGGCTCGCCCTCCTCGGCGTCCCGGAGCCGGTGCCACTGGGGCAGCAGCTCGAAGAGCGCGTCCGGCCTGGCCGTCATCGGGTGACCTCCGAAAGAATCAGCGTGTCGGCGATCCTCGGCGTGAGCAGGGCGAGCTGCGCGGGCCGGATGCCGCGGAAGACGAACAGCGAACGCCCGGGCGCCAGGCGGCGGGTGTCGGTGATGTCGGGGTTCAGACGCAGGAGTTCGGCCAGCGGAAGCCCGTGGGCCGCGGCCACCGAGGACAGCGTCTCGCCGTCCGGGTCGGTCACCGTGTACCGGCGCTCGGCGAACTCGGCGCCCCGGGCGGGTACCACCTCGCGCGGCTCGCCCAAGGAGTCGAGCAGCGCGGCGAGTTCGGCGGCGGTCACCGAGGCGGGGATGCCGGTGAAGGCGTCCACGTCGACGTAGTCGACACCGGGCACGGTGTGCGCGGCGGCGAGTACCTCGGACAGCCGCGCGGGCTGTCCCAGCCCCCGGCCCTGGTAGCCGAGCCGGGCCAACAGCGCCTGCCGCAACCTGGGTTCGACCACCTCCCAGCTGTGGTCCGGCGCCACCTTCACCTTCGCGGCGAGCAGCAGCACGACCAACTCCCGTACGTCGACGCGCACTTGCAGGCGCGGGTCGCCGTACTCGGCGAGCGCGGAGCGCAGCGCGGGCAGCACCCTGCCGTCGCCGTCGAGCGGGACGTCGTCGGTGCCTGCGACGGTCACGTGCAGCAACCGCCGTCGCCCGTCGAAGAGTTCACTCGCCAGGGCCCGGCCGATCCCGGCCCGGGAGCGGGCGAAGTCCTCGTAGTCCCGGGTGGAGACGAGGCGGTCCAGGGCGGACACGGCCAGCGGGACGGTGCGCCGGGTCAGCGCGGGGCCGTCCGCGTCCGCGCCGCCGGTCGCCGGGCGCGGATTGGTGACCGAGGTGACGCCGAGCGGACGGGTGATGGCCTGGGTGATGCGCCCCGCCTTGACGTTGGCGGCGCGGCCGGTGCCGAAGCGGTAGCGGGCGCGGACGTTCTCCTGCCCGGTGGGCAGCCGCGCGCCGTGCACACCGTCGCCGAAGGTGACCGTGGTGCGCCCGTCACCGGTGGACCCGGTGATGTACACCCGCTCGCGCGGCCCGCGCCCGGCCAGGCTGTCGACCTCGTGCCACAGCAGCCCGTCGACCCGGACCTCCAGGGTGGGTACCGCCCCGAGGGGATTCCCCGCCGGGAGCCAGGTCAGCGGGGACTGCCACAGCGCGAAGGTCTGGTTGACCCGGCCCGCGTCGCCGCTGCCGATGGCCTCGTCCCGGCTCTCGCCGTGGGTGGCGGCGACCACGTTGCCGAGGATCTTCACCGTCTCGCGGCGGTAGCGGTGGGCCAGGTCGGCGGTCAGGGTGAGTGTGGTGTGCACATGGTCGCCGGGCAGATTCGGGTCGGCGCCCTGCGCGACGTCCTCGATCACCACGATCTCGGTGGCCCGCACCCCCGAGGTGCCCGGCACGTCGCTGCGCTCGCCGGAGACCACGAGCGTGCGCCCCGGCCGCAACCCCTCGTACAGCTCGGCCAGTTCGATCTCGTTGCCGTGCACGTCCTCGCCGAGCGGCTCGTCCGCGAGCCGCAGCGGGTCGCCGTCCGCGTACACCACGGTGTCCCGGATGTGCGAGAGCAGGACGTCCTGCTCGTCCAACCAGGGCTCGGCGAGCAGGAGTTCGGTGCCGCGCCCGGTGATCCCGTAGTTCGCGTACGTGGCGGTGCGCGCCGCGACCACCTTCGTGGTCACGTTCGCCAGTTTGGGGTCGCCCGGGATGCCGTCGGGGCCCGGCTTGCCCTTGCGCGGCCGCTTGATGGCCACCCAACTGCCGGGCTGAATGCCCTCGTGGACGGAGTCGAGCGGCAGCACCCGCAGATCGGACGGTGCGGCCTTGGTGGCGATGCTGATCTCGACGTTGGCGGGTTCGGTGCCCACCGTGTACCGCACGGTGATGTCGAAGTCCCCGTGCGGGAAGTGCCGTTGGGAATTGGGTTCCAGCCGGTCCTCCCACGGGTCGCCGTTGTGCACGGCCACCTGTACCCGGCCCTCGTCGTCCGGCCGCGAGATGAACAGGGTGCGCTGCGGCAGCCCGCCGCTCAGCCGCGCGGTGACACCGGGCTCCTGCGAGTCGGTGGGGCGGCGGCTGAGCCAGTGCAGATCGCGGTCCTGGGCGGTGCGGGTGCTGAACTCGACGTTGCCGGGCCCGAGTTCGAAGCTGCCCTGTTCCGGCAGATTGGCCGAGTGCTGCTCCGATTCATTGCCCTCGGCCCACTGGAACTGTGCCTTCCGCGGAATCTTCCCGGCCGGGTCGTACACCACCCGCATGGTGGTCAGCGTGGCGCCCGTCGTCGGCCAGTCGGCGTTGCGGATCACCCGGCCCCGGTCGTCCTGCACCGGCTTGAGCGGCGCGGTCGCCCCGAACGGCGCGGCCCGTACCCGCATCACCTGCAGTTCGCGCAGCGCCTCGGGCGGGCCCGGCACGGCCGCCCGCCGCCAGGCCGGGTGGAGCCCGCCCGCCAGGCGCGGGTCGAGCACCGAGAGCAGCCGCGCGGCCAGGTCGGAGCCCGGCCGGGCGGACGCGGCCGGATGCCGGGCCGGGGCGTCGCTGCCGCGCAGCGCGGGCAGCACCTCGGCGAGCGCGCGCAGCGCGGTGGCGTTGCGGTCCGCCGCCGACACCGGCCGCGTCCGCAGCTTCGGATCGGCGGGCACCGGCGCGGGCTCGTCCGGCTCACCGCCTCCCTCCGGCGGCTCAGGCCGGGACGGGGCCAACAGCCCCGCCCGGTCGCCGAGTTCGGCCAGCACGGCCTCCAGCTCCTCGAACCACGCCGCCACGTCCTCGTAGGCCCGGGCGAGGACCTGCGCCTCGCCGAGCCGCGCCAACGGGTCGACGAGCCGGGCCTGGAAGGACTCCGGCGTACGGACGGTCGGCAGATCCGCGCGCAGCGACTTCAGTACGTGCTCGTCGAAGTCCTCGATGATCCGGCTCACCGGACGCGGGTTGGGCACACCCTCGGTGGGCGGCTCCTCGCCGGGGGCGCCGGGCTGTTCCGGCTTGGCGATCCAGCGGCCCGCCTCGGTGATCAGCTCGGAGAGCTCCGGCAGCGGCTGGCCCTCCACGGCGAGCGCGGTGACGTCCTCCTCGCGGTCGATCCGTACCCGGGCAAGGGGCAGCACCCCACGTGTGGCGCCCGCCTGCTCGCCGAAGACGAACAGCAGCTGGTCGCCTGTGCTCAGCGCGTTGTCGATGCCCTCCACGAAGATCTCGGAGCGCTTCTGGGCCAGCCGCGGGGTGAGCAACATCGGCCGGTGGCGGCGCACTTGGAGCTCGTTCCAGTCCCAGCGGGCGGTCAGGTCCTCGCTGGTCTCGAAGGTCTGGGTGTCCTCCTCGGAGGAGGCCGGAACGCTGTGGCTGCGCGCCCCGCGCGGGATCACCACCGGCAGGTCCTCGGCCCGCGGGTCGCGGTCGAGGGTGTACGCGAGGTAGGTGCCCGCCGCCACGCCGGGCCGCGGGCGGTGCCCGACCAGACGGCCGAGCAGCACCAGCGAACGGTGGTCGTTGGCCGTCCGCAGATAGCCCTCGTCGGCGATCCGCTCCGAGTGGAAGGTGAGCAGGTCACCGAGGACGGCGGTGGCGTCGAGCAGCCCGAGCGCCGGGTCGTCGGGGGTGCGTACGGTCAGGTTCCGCAGCGCCGGATGGGCGGGCGAGGCGAGGCGGTCGCGCAGCGCGGCGAGGAAGTCGCCGTACTCGCCGACCCGGTAGTCCAGGGCGGTGCGCCCCGGGGGATTGTGCACCGGAGCGGGCGCCAGCCTCTCGTCGTGGCCGCCGCAGCCGCAACCGCAGCTGCCGTCGGTGGCGTTCATCGGACACCTCCCGGGGTGCCGGTACCGGTAAGCGTGATCTCCAGACGGCCGTTCTCGGGCCGGTCCGGATCGCTGTCGCAGGTGGCGATCTCCAGCGGGCCGAGCCGCAGCACGCCGTCCTCCCTCTCTCCTCGGTCCTCGTGGAACAGCCTTCGCAGCCGCGTCACCCGGACGCTCACCACACCCGGCACCGCCGCCGCCACGGCGACCAGACGGCTCAGCCGCACCGGCTCGCCGAAGCTCAGCGCGTCCGGGTGGAAGAAGCCGAGCCGTCCGCCCGGCAGCCGTCCGCTGCCGAGTACCCGGTGCAGCTCGGCGAGGATCTGCCCGTGCTGGTGGCCCGGCGCGGCGCAGACGCGGAGCGCGATGTCGAGCGGCACCAGTCGGGCCGGTCCCAAGACCAGGTCGTGGCCGATCCTGCGGTACGCCTGAAGGGCCTGGCCGACCGCGTCGAGCAGCGCGGGCGCGGGCTCGCCGCCGCCGAAGCGCGCGGTGGCGGGCGCGAGCGGATCCACCGCGATGTGGACCTCCTGCACACTGCCCGTCCAGCGGATGTCCGCCGCCGCACGCTGCACACCGGGCAGCGCCGAGGCCAGCTCGGCGTAGTCGGCGGCGGTGATGGCGCGCACCTTGCTGCGCCTGAGGTCCAGCGGCGCCAACTGCCTTACCTGGTCCACTGGTTCGGGCGCCGTGCCGCCGGTCGCGGCCAGCGGATTGCGCACCCCCGCGACGGGCGGTGCCTCGGTGACCTCCGGGTCCCGCAGCAGGACCAGATGGTTGATGGCCTCGGCGCCCACATTGCCCGCGGTGCCGCCGCCGAGCCGGTAGTGCAGGGCGAGCCGGGTGCCCGGAGTGGGCCGGGCGCCGTGGTGCCCGTCGCCGAAGCGCAGCGCGATCCGCCCGTCGTCCTCCAGCTCGCCGACGAAGTGCCGGTCCCGGCGCCCGCTGTCCAGAAGATCGCGACGCGGCAGCCACTCGGCGCCCGCCCCGTCCTCGTCGCAGGCCCCGGGGTCGTCCTCCCTCACACTTACCGCGGGCAGCGCCGCCCGCGGATCCTGCGCGAGCGCCGCACTCGCGGGCCCGCGCAGCTCCGTCTCCTGCGGATGCAGACCCACCGCGTACGCCGGTCCCCAGCTGTGCGCGATCTCCCACGGCAGATGCCCGTCGAGCACCGTCCCGGCCCGCGCCCGCGCCGTGAGCACCTCGATCCTGCGCCGCTTGGCGGCCAGCAACTCGTCGCTGCGGTGCAGGAGTTCACGCAGCGCGCGGACCGGATGACGGCGCAGCTCGTAGCGTTCGATCACCTTGATCCCGAACAGCACGGTCAGCTCGGCGATCTCCGCCTCGTCGAGACCGTCCCGGTCGCGGGCACTGCGCCACAGCTCCACCAGCCGCCCCTCGGCCCGGCCGGGTATCGCCGCGAGGCGCTCCGCCTGCCCCGCCGCGACCCGCTCCGGCAGCGGGAACGGCACCGCCTGGGTGACGGGGGAGCGCTGGAGCACCGGCCGGAACCGGGGCACGATCCCCGGGTAGACGGACTGCGCGAGCAGCGTGCGCAGCGCCCCGGCCTGCGCGTACGCCGTCCCGGGTACGACCCTCTCCTGCCGCTGCCCGGCCAGTTCGAGACCGAGCCCGGCCCGCACCGACTGGGCCTCGCCGACCTCTGTGAACAGCTCGCGGATGTCCTCGGGTGTCAGCAGACGGCCGCTGTCGGCCTTCTCCGTAAGGGAGTTGATCAGCCGAGCGGGCGCATTGCCCTCCTCGCGGTCGGGGCAGCCGAAGTCCGGCGGGCCACAACTGGCCACCACCGCCGGATCCGGCGGCACGGTCACCCACTCGGGCAGATCCTCCGGGCCGAAGGTCAGCGAACGCCCGTGGTCCACCAGGGCGACATTGCCGCGCGCCACACTCACGTCCGCGACCGGCGAGCAGTCGGTGCCGCCCAGCGTCGCCAGGCAGAGGGGGAACGCGAGGGCGTCCTCGGCGGCCCACGTGACCTCCAGGACCGGCTGGTTCTCCACGGAGTCCACGGCCGGGGTGACCGAGGTCAGCCGTACGGCCTGCCGGTGCGCGGGGTCCGCGTCCCCCGGTGTCCCACTGCGCGGCCCCTTGACCTCCTCCAGGACGAGGAGGTCACCTGCCCGCAGGCTCAACTGCCGCCCCTCGCAGGCCTCGTCGGCCCACTCGTCGCGCAGCGTCGCCGAGGTCGCGCCCTTCGGCAGCGCGCACACCTCGCCGCCCCAGGTCCACAGCCGGATCGCGTTGTGCACCTCCCGCAGCACCAACGGCTCCCCGGCCGCGACCGGTTCAAAGACCTCCACGTTCCCGTACTCGTCGAGCACGGCCAGGTCCCGGTCCTCGATCACGGTGCCCGGCTGCGGCCGGTCGTGCGGGTCCAGGGTGCGTACGTCCACCGCCGCGAACCGGTAGGTGCCCGGCAGCAGCATGCACTCGCCCGCCGTCTCCACACTCACGAAGGCGCGGGCGTTGCAGCCGTCGTGCATCGCGTAGTCGATCAGCCGGACATGACGCCGTACGGAGACCCTGCGGCGCGCGGTGTCCAGATACGCCTCGGTCGCCACCGCGTCCTGCTGGTAGCTGATCCGGTCACCGGTGTACGCCAGCAACTCCACGAGTGTCGTACCGAGATCGGCGGGATTGCGCTCGACCCAGTCCGGGGTCGTCAGCGTGAGACGATCCAGGAGCAGACGGCGAATGGTCTCGTAATCACGTGCCGTGTAGTCGACAACGGGCGTGGCGGGGAACTGGTCCTGAGGGCTGCCGCTGTCGTCCACGCAGTCGAAGGGCGAGGGACAGTCGGGCCGGAACACGAACTCGGCGGTGAAATAACGCTGTTCGAAGCCGGGATAAGGAGTGCTGCCGGGCCGCCCGTACGGATCCTCCTCCACGACGGAGAGGCGGTAACGGGAGGAATCCCCGGCCTTGTCGAGCGTGACGTAGAGCCGGTCGTCCAGCTCCGGGTCCTCTTCGCGCTCGACGGCGACCTCCACCGCCTCGATGCCGGTGATCCGGCGGCCGCCGTCGATCCGTATGTTCGCCGGGCACAGCCCGTGCGGCGCCTTCCCCAGGAAGGTGACGGTCAGCGTCAGCCCGTCGTCGCTCACCTCGACCGTGTCGATGCCGTTCAGCTCGGCGGCCCTGACCCGCCCGCGCCGTCGTGTGTCGTCCCGGCAGACCAACTCGCCGCCCGGGACGGCCGGACCCTCGGCGGTGTTCGTACGCGTCTCGCTGCTCATACGGCGGCCCTCCCCTCGAAGACCTCGTCCCTGCTGGTGCCGGTGGCACGGACCACGTACCGCAGAAAGACCCGCACCGTGTTGTCCTCGCTGACCACGTCCAGCGCCTCCACCTCGATCAACTCGCCCAGCCAGCGCTGCAGAGCGGCCTGCACGGACAGTTCGAGCGCCGAGGCCAGCTCCGGACTGTTCGGCGTGAAGACCAGATCGAGCAGCCCGCAGCCGAAGTCGGGGCGCATCACGCGCTCGCCCGGCGAGGTGAACAGCAACTGCTCCACCAGATCGCGCACATGCTCCTCGTGAGCGGCATGCGCACTGCGCCCGCGCCGGTCGATCCGGTACGGGAACGCGATGTCGGTACGTATCTGAGCGCGGGCCCTCATCCCACTTCCACCCCTCGTCGGTCGGGCGCCACCACGGGCGGGCCCTGCGGCACAAGTCCTGCGGTGAAGCACTGCGCGGCACTCGTGTCGAGCAGCACCGGCACCCCGTCGATCCGCACCACGTCCTCGTCCGGCGTCCAGTGGACGCTGGTGCACGGGGACGGGACCCCGCGCACGGTGTGGGGGCAGCCGACGACCGTATGGGCGGGCCCGGCGGTCGAGACGGGCACGCCGTCGAGCAGTACGGCATCGGACCCCGGCACGGAGACGGCGCTCGCGCGCCCTCCGTGCGGGCAGCTGATCACGGCACCGGCGCCGACCAGATGGCCGGCGGCGCCCCTGCCGTTGGTCCGGGACACAGCCTGAACTCCCCCTGTCCTAACGCTTCTTGGGCACGATCAACCGGCCCTCGTTGATGTTCACCTGATTGCCGATCAGCGTGATCACGGCGCCCGCGCCGTTCCCGATCGTCACGCCCTTCTCGTCGATGTCCAGCCAGGCGCCGGTCGCCGCCTCCAGGTGGATGCCGCCGCCCGGCGTGTCCGACATGACGATCTTGTGCTTGCCCGGGGTCTGGATCACGACGGGCTTGGTCGCCCCGGCCTGCAGCTCTTTCTGCGCGTCCAGGGGCAGTTCGTCCGCGGAGCCGTACCAGGCGCCCGTCCACACCGGGAAGCTCGGATCCCCCTGCTCGAACTCCACCCACACACCCGCACCGACCGCGGGCACCACGAACTGCCCCGACTGCGGCCCGGTG
Source organism: Streptomyces sp. NA04227 (assembly GCF_013364195.1). Lineage (NCBI taxonomy): Bacteria > Bacillati > Actinomycetota > Actinomycetes > Kitasatosporales > Streptomycetaceae > Streptomyces > Streptomyces sp. NA04227. The sequence goes on from NZ_CP054918.1 coordinate 5,219,206, forward strand.
AACGGCAGGCAGGGCAGCGCCCAGGTGGACGCCTCGTCACCGAGCACATCCGGGACCGAGACGGTCAGCCGCCCGATCCGCAGCGGATCGTTGTTGTCCACCACCCGGCCGCGGAACTTGCCGAGGAAACGGTTATTGGGTGCCGCCATGCGTCAACTGCTCCTGGGTTGTGGGCCGTTGCTGCTCGTAGGGGGGAGTCGGGGGCCTACGGCCTTACGCGGTCGCTCATCGCGATCAGGCCCTCGCGGGTCAGGGTGAAGTTCTGCTGGTACGAGCCCACGCGCAGGTTGTGCGTGACGCTCTTGACGTAGTAGTCGCCGTCGTAGGTGACGCCCGCCCCGCGGACGCCCACCAACTCCCGCGGCCTGAGCAGGTATCCGTGCCGGTTGACGTCGAGGGAGCCCGAACCGGAGATCGCGTCCGCCGAGGTCGCCGCACGGGCGAGCAGCTCGGCACTCGCCTGCTCGGTCTCCTTCTTCGCCGTACCCGGCAGAGTCTTGCGCTTGAGAGCCGGAGTTGCACGGCGGCCCAACGGAGGACGCAACGGCTCAATGTCCGGCTGAGGCAGCAGAGTTGAGACCCTGGTCCCCGGATCCTGTACGCGCGCCATCGGCTCCTCGCGCGCCGTCCCGTCGTAGGCGAAGGTGAGCTGGTCGACGGTCGAGTTGGCGTCCATGTTCACGTTCAGCGCGTGCTGGCGCAGCCCGACGCGCTTCTCGGGGCCCCAGTACGCGGTGGAGCGGTTGGGGGTCGGCCCCGGTTCGAGGTAGAAGGTGTAACCGTTCGCGCGCGCGAGGTCGTTGACGTACTCCAGATCCGTCCCGGTCTGGTACCCGACCCGCAGCCGTTCGCGCGGCGGCTGCTCGATCTGCTCCTGCACGATCATCGGCTGGATGCCGTAGTCCGCGTACTTGGACAGAATCCGCTCAACTCGCTGCCAGGGCCGCAGGTTGGGGTAGCGGTCGGTGCGCTCCTCCAGGTCCATGAGCAGGGTGACGTCCTCGCCGGTGATGGTAAGGGTGGTCTGGCCCGGCTGGTTACTGGCCCCGACCTCCTGCCGGACGATGAGACCGTCGAGCAGAACGGCGGGCGTGCCCTTGACGCTCACGGTGAGGACGACCCGCGTCTTCGGGTCGAAGTAGCCCTCGGGCAGCAGGCGTTTGATGATCGCGCCGCCCTTGGTGAGGTCGAAGGCGAGCTGAAAACCACTGCGTTCGCCGGCGGTGCTGGTGATCTGGGCGGAGAGCAGAGCCTCCATCAGCTCGGGCGGCGCCGGGCGTGCGAGCTTGGGGCCCAGGTAGAGGGCGGCGTGGATGGGGCCCTGGCCCACCGGTTCGTCAGCCATGCCGGAATCCGCTCCCGCCACCGGGGTTCATCGCGCCGGGGAAGCCACCGGGCAGGGGGATGTCGATCACCTGGCCCGGTTCGTCGGTCAGCTCCTGCGGGTCGAGAACCGGGTTGGCGTCGGCGATCTGCCACCACTGGCCGGGGTCACCGAAGTAGCGCTGCGCGAGCAGGTCGGGACGCTCTCCGGCGTTGACCGTGTGGGGCGTCGTGTCCTCGTCCGGCGTGGCGTCGAGCGGGGGCAGTAACCGCCGCTTGGTGTACCGGACTTCACTGCCGTCCGCCTGCCGGTGCACCCCGATCTCGGCATCGTGGTAGCGGCTGGAGCGGGGGTAGGGGTGGGCGCCCGGTATCGCGTCCAGCGCGTTCTCGTACGGCTCGATGGTGGCCATGGTGTCTCCTCCTCAGCGCCTTCCTGGTCCAGCTGCTGCTCCGGCGCCGATGTGGCCGGGGTTCAGGCCGAGGGCACCCAGACTTCCGGCGCGCGCGGCGCCCGCCAGCCGCTCCTTCTGCGCGAGGTGGGCGAGGTACAGCTCGGCGCCTCGGTGGCCCGCCGGGAGGTCGCTCACGGTGAGCACCTTCAGGCCGATGCTGAGGGTGGCCCGGATGGGGTTCAGGTTCACGTCGAACGCCGACTCGTTGATGCTGAGTTCGGTGATCCGGACCGGCATGACCCGCTTGCTGCCCCAGGTGAAGAGGGTCAACGGCATCTCGATCGGGCTGATCTCGATGGCACCCTTCTGAGCATTGCGGGTGGCCTCGCGCAGTTGGGCGACCGTGGGGTGCACCAGCATTTCGAGGACGGCGAGTTGGGGGTGGATGCCGTCCGGGGCCGCGATTTCGAGCTGGTCGGTGGCGTCGATCTCGGCGGTGAACTTCCAGGTCTCCTGGGCGGGGCCTTTCAGACGCAGGGCTTCGTTACGGTCGCCGTTCCCGGCACCGCCTCCGCCGGAGTCGCCGCTGCCGCCTGCGGATTGGGGGGTGAGGCTGCGTTCTAGGGTGTCCGGGTTGAATTGGAGGACGATGATGCGTTGGGGGGTGCCGCGTTCGGGGTCTATTAGGACTATGCCGGAGCGGATGGGTTTGGGGATGTTGGGGTAGCGGGTCATGTGCGGAGCTCACTTCCAGTCGTCGAGGGGGCGGGCCGGGCCATGTGATGCCATGTACGGTCCTATTGCTGTGCCAGCAATCCCCGAACGCCGTTTCGCACGTCCTCGTTTGGCTCGTTCTCGGCCATCCAGCGCAGCATTTCTTCCGCCTGAGGCCAGGTCAGATAGACAGTGGACCAAGCGGCAATGTTTCTGATCTGTGGATCCTGGTCACGGGAGGCTTCGCTAATCACTGCGAAGATCTCCTCGTCGAATTCGGCGGAGGCAGCCAGGGTAAGTCGGACAATCCGCCTTGCCTTTTCAGTGCGAGCCTCTGTGCTTGTACCGGGGGCAAGGAGTTGCTCACGGGAGAAGGGTTCCAGGAAGAAGCTGACCCGCTTCGCGTAGTCGTCCACGGCTTCTTGGCCGGTCCCGAACACCACCGCACAGGAAACGTGCGTGATGGTGTCCTCGATGTAGGTGACCCAGAGGTCGTGATTCACACCCCAGGTGATGACGGTCTTGTAATCGGCATCTGCGCGGCCTTCGTTGGTCTCGACGACCTGCCACCCGCCGCGCTGCGCGATATTGGCGACCTTCTCAAGGCCGGGCAGCTCGCGCAGGACCATCCTGTGCTCCAGGTACTTGTCTACGGCCATGGTTCAGCGGCTCCTGAGGCGTGCTTCGAACGACGGGTCTGCGGGGATGTTGAGTATGTTCGTAAATTCTTTGTAGATCTTGACCAGGAAGTCGCCCTTCGCTTTGGAGGCCTGGTCCTTCGAATAGTCGAGCTTCATTGTGTCGGCCCACAACTTCATGTTGTCCGCGGTGCGCTGCAGAACCACCTCGGCCGCCGGTGAGGGAGTCATCTGTGCGGAGCTTCCCGTGGACATGCTCTCTCCGACGCTTTCCCAGAGTCTGGGGTTGTTGCGATTTAGGTTGGGGTTCACCTCAAGACCGTGTGCCTGCTGGATGATCTTTCCTGAGATGTCGAACTGTTTACTGAGGGCCTGAAGTTGACCCATCTGGTCGTTTGGCGCGGTCGGGGTTCTCGAAAGATAGCCAGTGCCGATGGAGGTGGAGGTGGAGAGGCCTTGTGAGGTGTCGAAGTAGGTCGGGGCACCCATGGCGCGCAGCGAAGCGAGCAGCCATTCCGTCTGCCGCCCGGCCTCCTGGGCTCCGGTGGTGTCGTCGCCGTAGTCGCCCTTCGTCCGCTTCGATCCTGGGCGGACCGGGCCGCCGGACAGCGGAGTCGTGCCGATGGTGTCGGCGATGTGTAGACCGCCCCGGTGTGACACGTCCACGGTTGCCAGGTTGGGAACCATAACGAACGGTGTGCGGAGGGGCTCGATCACGCCGAGCAGCGTGGCGGCGAGTGCCGCCCGGTTGAGGCTCTCATTGTCGAACTTCGTGCCGCCTTGCCACCCCGCGCGATTGCCCCCTGCAGCATCCAGGATCAGCCCGCCCATGGTCTGTCCGTCACGTCCCCCTGCTCGCAGGCTTCGTGCCTCCTGTCCGTACGTCGGGCCCCGCTTGTGCCCGGCCTTGGTGAGATAGGCGCCCGCGAAGTCATTTGTGCGCTCGACAGCCAAATGTGCGTCGACTTCGGAATCACCGGCCATGAGGTCCAGCGATTCCTTCTGATTCTTCTGCAGCGGATTGTCGAAAAGGCTCCTGGCGATGGCCGCCGTGCCGGTGTTCGGGTCGGCCTTGAGTCCCGGCTGCGCTCCGGACGGCTGCCCAGGGGGCGGTCGTACCCGGGCGGCCTGGCTCGTGATCGCACCCGAACGCAAGATGTGGGCGACCATGGCGTCGATGGCGTCCACGAGCTCCACCGTGTCCATCTTCAGGCCCTTTGCGACTTCGGCTGTCGGGTTCAGGCGGGCGATGATCCCAAAACTCTCGCCACCCTCGGCTTCGAGCGCGGACAGCCGGTACAGGGCCCGCATGCCGGTGAGAGCCGCCTTAAAGAGGGGGTGCTTGATGCCCTTCCTTAGCATCGCCTCGATCCGTGGGCGAATGCGTGCCACGATCTTCCGCAGTCGCTCATCCTTGGACTCCTTGGACTCCTCCTCCTTCTTGCGTTTGTCCTTCTCTTCCTGCTTCTCCTTCTTCCGGTCCTCCTTGGACTTCCCGTCCTTTCCGTGCTTGTCCTTCTTCCCCTTGCTGTCTTTGTCCTTCTTGTGCTTGTCCTTCTTCTTGCCCTTGGGCTTGTTGTCCTTGCCGTCCTTGTCCTTGTCGCTGTCCTTCTTGCCGTCGCCCTTGCCGTCCTTGGACTCGTCCGTCTTGTCCTTCTTCGGATCGGTGGACGAGTCCTTGTCGTTCTTCTTGTCGTTGTCCTCCTTAGAGCTGTCCTTGCCGCTGTCCTTGTCCGGCTTCGGCTTGGTTTCCGTATCAGGCTTCGGCTTCGCGGGCGGGTCAGGTTTCGGCTTGGGTTTCGGCGTGGGCGTGGGACTCGTGTCCTTCTTGTCGTCGTCCTTGCCCTTGGAATCGGCGCCCTTGTCCTTACCGCCGGACCCCTTGGCGTCCTTGCCGCCCGGCCCAGTGTTGTTCTTAGAGCCGTCCTTACCCTTGCCCGGAGTCCCCTGCTGCCCCTTGTCGCCCTTACCGCCAGAGCCCTTGTCCTTGTCGCCCTGGCCCTTCTCGTCCTTGTCCTTGTCCTTGCCGGGCCCCGGCTGGTCCTTGTCCTTCTCTTTGTCCTTGTCCTTCGGGTCGTCCCCCTGCGCACCCTTGTCGCCGCCCGGCTTGTCGTCCTTGCCCTTGTCCTTGCCCATGTTGTCCGCCACGCCCTTGAGGCGGTTGCCGACCTTGGACACGTACTTGCCGATGCCGCTGAGCAAGGCCTGGTAGAGGACTTCGAGGAGGGCCACCACACCGGCCGCGACCGCCTTGGCGAAGAGCAGGCCCGCGCCGCCTTGGCGTACCGCCTTGAGCCAGGCGAGGACGGCTTGGAGTGAGGAGAGGATGGCGCTCAAAGCGCCCCAGGCCGTGCGGATGGCGTCGATGACGGCGATGGCCCAGCCCGCGCCGGGGATCAGCTTGGCGACGACCTTGGTCATCACCAGTTCGCCGATGATCAGGGGGAGTTGGGGGACTACGGCCTCCCATGCCTCCTTGACCATGTCGTCCAGCGACATGCCGCCCTTGACCAGCTTGTCGATGATGGCCTTCGGGACGCCGAGGATCTCCTGGATCTTCTCCTTGAACCACTGCTTGACCGCGCTGGACACCTCGTTGAAGAGGTGGTTCTTGGCGCCGTCCTCGGCGGAGTTCTTGGCGCCGCTGAGCCAGCCGCCCGGGTCGGAGAGGAAGTCGGCGGCGATCAGCATCCACTCGCCGAGCGCGAGGAGCAGATTCTTCGCGAAGTCGACGATGGCCTTGATGCCGGAGACGACCGCGTCGACCACGGCGCTGAGCGCCTTGCCCAGGAAGTCGAGGGCCGCGGAGAGGGCCTTGCCGAGTGCGTCGAGGAGGTCCCCAACGGCCTCCATCAGCGCGGTGGCGAGCTTCTGGACGAAGTCGATGGCGGCCTTGACGACGCTGACGATGGCCTCGCCGATCTTCTTCGCGAGGTCCACGACGGCCTGTACGGCGCTCTTCACGAAGTCGACCACGGCGTCGACGAACTTCGTGACCTTGTCGGCGATCCACTTACGGGCGTCGTTGATCCACCCGCCGACCGCTTTGGCGAAGTCATTGATGAAGCCGGTCACCGCGGTGAAGGCCTTCTCGACCAGTTTGGTGATGGCGTCGACGAGGTCGTTGAAGAGGTCGACGATGAAGTCGAAGGCCTTCTTCCACAGGGGGGCGTCGTCCTTCTTCTTTTTCTCCTCTTGCTGCTTCTTCTTGGCCTCCTCCCTGGCCCTCTTCTTCTCGTCCCGGATCTTCCGGTCGCTCACATCCTTTTCTTTCGCCGTCTTCTCGTCGGTCTCGGCCTCCTTGTCCTTCACCTCCTGCCGGGCCTTCTTGTGCTTCTCGGACTTCTTGTCGCCGAGCTTCTTCACCTCGGCGTCCTGTTCGGCCCGCCACTGCTCGCGCTGACCGGTGACGTCGGCCATCGCCTTCTGGCGTTCACCGGACTGCTGGTCGGAGTTGGTGGCGATCTCCTTGTCGACCTGCTGCTTGTGCTTGCTCTGGGTGTCCCGGAACTCGCCGTCCTTCTTCTCCTTGGCGCCGCCCATGTCCTTCTGGCCCTGGGCGAACGCCTGTTGGAGCTCGGGCCCCTTCTCGTGCTCGGCCACCTCCGAGGCGGCCTCCACCGGGACGGCCCCGGTGTTCACGGACGTCTTGGCGCCCCCGCCCTTGCCGCCCCGCGGACCCGGGACCTTGGACTCCATCACCGTCTTCGGGACGTCCGGGAAGATCTGGTCCTCGCCCATGCCGCGGGCGGCGTCCTGGCGACCGGTGGCGAGGGTCTCCCGGGTCTTGGCGTCGACCGCCTCGTTCTGCGCCTTGGCGGTCTCGTCGGCCGCGTCCTGCATCTCCACGCCGGGCGCGGTGCCGGCCTCTGCCTGGGCGATGGACGGGTCCTCGGTTTCGACGGCGTCGAGGTCCTTGCCGTCACTGTTCTTGCCCGGGTCGAAGTCCTTGTCGGGCAGCTTGGCGCCCTCGACCTTCGCCTCCTCGGCCTTCGGCGCCTCGGACTTCTGTACCGCGTCCTGGTTGTACTGGGCGGGTGCGTCGGTCCGCGGCGCGCCCTGCAGGGTCTGCGGGGAGCCGGCGGGGCGCGTCATCGAGGGTGGGGCCGCCGACAGTTGCTTGTGCTCGTCGCCAACCGTGCGGTCCACGGAGGCGGAGATGCCGCCCATGGCCTCCATGGCGCGGTGCGGCTTCAGCTTGGCGGCCTGGCTGAGGCCCGCCTCGGGGGCGACCTGCGAGAGGTTGGGTGCGGCGGCGGAGTCCTTCTTCGCCTTCGCGGGCGCACCCTTGGCGCCGCCCCCGCCGCCACGCTTCGGGGCCGCACCCTTCCCGGCAGGCTTCCCGCCGGGTTTCGGAGCGGACTTGGCCGCCTTGGGTGCCGGTGCCTCGGCCTTCGGCGCCGAGGAGTTGGCGTTCGAGACGCGTCCTGCGGTCTTCTTCCCGGGCTCCGGGGCCGACTTGGGGCTCCCGGAGGCCGCGGAGTCCGGCTTGGACGAGCTCTTCTCCGTCTGCGTGGACCCTCCGGACGTGGATCCGGACGAACCGGAGGAGGCGCCCGAGGAACCGTCCGAGGAGGAACTGCCCGACCCCGACCCGTCGCTGTTGCCGGAGCCGGAGGACTGGCCCGGGACATCGGCGTTGGAGCCTCCCGTGACCTGGCTGTCCCGTCCTGCGGAGGGTGACTTGTCGTCGTCGGTGGCGCCGTTCTTCTCCTCGGGAGCGGTCTCCTCCTTCTTTCCCGCGTCCGTTCCCGAGTCCTTGGCGCCCTCCCCGTCCTTCTTCTCCTCCGCCGAACTCGCTTTGCCCTCGGCCGACTTGGAGCCGCCCGCCTTCTGCGACTCTCCTTCGCCCTTGGCGCCCTCCTTGTCCTTCCCGGCGCCCTTGCCCTCCTTGGCCGCCTCCTCGCTCGCGGCCTCGGCCTCCTTCTTGCCCTTGGCCTCCTGCTCGGCGGCGCGTGCCGCGGCGGGTTCGGCCTTCTCGTCCTCGCCGGTCTTCGGCGGGGCACCGGCGAGACCGGAGCCGGGCTTGGGGCCGGAGGCTCTGTCGACGGCGTTCAGGCCGAGTCCGGCCTCGGGGCTGCCCTCGGTCTCCAGCGAGGCGTCGGGGAGCGCGGGCCCCTGCGACTCCTCCTCCGCTTCGGGCTCGGCCTCCTCCTCGGCGTCTTCCGCGTCCCGCTCGGCCTGGACCTTCTCCGCCTTGGTCGGCGGGGGAGCGGGGAACGAGGGCATGGCGGGCTCGGCGCCCCCGGCGGCCGGGTCGAGCTTGTCGGCGGTCGGCACGCCGGAAACGTCGAGGTCCTTCTCCGGGACGAAGTCCTCCGGCTGCAGCTTGGTGTCCCAGGCGCTCTTCTCCCCGCCGCCGACCTCCACCTCGGAGTCGCCGCCCTGCGCGGGGCCCGGCTCCTTCTCCTCCGGGTCGAGGTCCTGGGAACGCTGCCCGTCGAGGAGACTCCGCTTCGCGGCGTCGAGGTCCGGCTTTCCGGAGAACGACGGCGAGCCCGTCGGCTTGTCGTCGGCGGCCTTCTTGTCCTCGGCCGGGAGCTTCTGGCTCTCGACCAGGGCCTCCGCGACGCCGGGACGGTTCTTCGCCGCCGACTCCTCCTCGCTCGCGGCCGGAGCCTCCTCCTGCTCCCCGCCGCCGGCGTCCTCCTCCTTGCCGCCGCCCCCGTCCTTCTCGTCTCCCTTGTCCCCGTCCTTGCCCTCGGCGTCCTTCTTCTCCTCGGCGGCGCCCCCGGACTTCTCGTCCGCTGCCGCGCCGTCCTTCCCCCCGCCCTGCTGGTCCTTCCCGGCGGAGGCGGAGTCCCCGCCGTCCTGCTCGGACTCCCCTGAACCGGCACCGGAACCGGCCTCGGTCCCAGGTCCCTCGGTCCCGGGCCCCTCCGGAGCCTGGCCGCCCTCCTGCTGACCGGGGTTGGGCGCGTGGTTGCCGCCGCCCGGCTCCTCGGTCTCCTCACGCCCGCTCTCGGGCGGACGCTGCTGGTCCTGGCCGGGCACGGGAGCCGGCTCCCGGCCCTCCACCGGACGAGGCTTCGCCGACCCCGGTGCCTCTTCCGTGCGTTCCTTGCCCTCCGGGGCGGGAGCCTCGGCCGGGCGCTCGTCGCGTGCTTGCTCCTTCTCCCCGTCTCGTTGCTCGTTCTCCCGGTCGCGGAGGATCTCCTCCGCCGCGTCGGGCTCCACGAACGGCGCGCCCAGGGGGCTCTGTTCGGGGCCGTCGCCGTCGTAGAACTCCTCGGCGTCCGCCCCGTCGACCAGTTCGATCAGCCGGTCCAGTTCGGTGCTGAGCAGCCGGTTCTCCAGCCGCTCGTACACCTGGTCCTGCAACTCCTCGGAGAGTGCGCCGAGTTGCAGCCGGGCGCGCTTGGACCGGTCCTCCGGGTCACCGTGCAGCGAGCGCACCACCGCGTTGGCCAGCCGGTCCACCAAGGTCGCCGGGTCCAGCTGTTCGAGGCGGTTGCGGTCGGCGTCCACGTGTGTGTAGCGCAGCCAGCCGGGAGTCGCCTGGCCCGCCTCGACCTCCGGCGCCGCCGTGGCCGACGACTCAGCGGACGTCAACTCCTGGGCGGCCGTCTCCGCCTCCCGCTCAATGGCCTCCTGCGGCAGCGATACGGCGCCCGGCTCACGCCCGGCCTGGAGCGCGCCCGAGCCGTGCGGGTTCTGGATCGTGTGCAACAGCTCGTGGGCGAGGAGGCGTTGGCCCTCCTGGGTGCCCGGCTGGAAGGTCCCCTCGCGGAAGAAGATGTTCTGCCCGACGGCGAGGGCGTCCGCGCCCATCAGATCCGCGAGTCGACCGGCGTCACGGTCGGTGTGCAGGCGCACTCGGCTGAGGTCGTGGCCGAGCTGCTCCTCCAACTCCCGTCGTACGCCCGGGTCCAGAGGCTGTCCGGCGCCGCTGACGATGTTCTTCGGTTCGAGCGCGCCGTTCTTCGCGCCGCGTTCCTTGCGCTTGCGGCGGCGTTCGGCCGCTGCCGCCTCGGCTCCCTGGGACTGGTTCTGCGCGGCGGTGGTCATCGGGCTTCACCTCGCCCCGCACGTCCACCCGGTTCCGCCGAGAGTCCTTCGTGTACCGCCCGCGCCAACTCCTGCCCGAGCCGTCGCGAGGTCAGGTTCGCGGGCAGTGGCGGCAGCCCGGACAGCGCGTCCAGCGCACGGTCCGTGGCGGCCAGCGGCACCCCCCGCTCCCGTACGAGACGGGTCAACTCGGTCTGGAAAGCGGCCGATACACGGTCGCCGTCCACCCCGTGACCGAAGCCGTCGAGGACCAGTTCGCCGATGTCGATACGGACGGTGTCGGCAGGGACGGTGGTGGCAGGGGCGGGGTTCCTGTGCTCGGTCAGACCCATCCGCGGACCTCCGACGGCGTCAGGGAGCGTTCCAGCTTCAGGTACTCGGTCTTGGCGGCGGCGAGCATGTGCCGCATCTGGAGGCGGTCGCCCTCCTCGGCGGCGAGGAAGGCGCCGGAGAGGGCGATATTGCGGATCGAGCCGCCCGCGACGGTGAGTTGGGCAAGGAGCGCGGTGTCGATGTCCTTCACGGGGGCCTGTGGCGGGAGCACCCGGCGCCAGATCTCGGCGCGTTCGGGCTCGGCCGGGAAGGGGAAGTCGACGACGAAACGGATCCGGCGCATGAAGGCGGTGTCGAGGGCCTTCTTCATGTTGGTGGTCAGGATGGCCAGACCCCGGTACGCCTCCATGCGCATCAGGAGGTAGCTGACCTCCAGGTTGGCGTACCGGTCGTGGCTGTCCTTGACCTCGCTGCGCTTGCCGAACAGGGCGTCCGCCTCGTCGAACAGGAGCAGCGCGCCGCCCCGTTCGGCCGCGTCGAAGACCTTGCGCAGGTTCTTCTCGGTCTCGCCGATGTACTTCGAGACCACCTGGGAGAGGTCGATGATGAAGAGGTCGAGGCCGAGTTCCTTCGCCATGACCTCTGCGGCCAGAGTCTTTCCGGTACCCGAGCCGCCCGCGAACAGCGCGGTGACACCGAGGCCCCGGCGCAGCGTCCCGGCAAATCCCCACTCCTGGTGGACGGTTGCCCGCTGCCGTACGTGTGCGGTGATCTCCCGGAGTACGCGGACCTGCCGGTCGGCGAGCACCAAGTCGCCCCAGCCCGCGCTCGGTTCGATACGGCGCCCCAGGTCGTCCATGCCGAGCCGGGCCTCCGTCAGGCCCGCGTGCCAGGCGAGTTGGGCGGGGCTTTGGTCCTCGGCCTGCGGCAGATCGCGGCGTACGGAGGCGGCGGCCGAGCGGATCACGTGCGGGGCGAGCTGGAACTGGGCGACCAGGCCCCGGAGTTGGTGCTCGTCCAGGTCCGGTATGCCGCTGAACGCGCCTGCCCACAGATCGAGTTGTTCCTCGTCGTCCAGACGCGGGACGCTCACGCGCTCGCCGCGCGGGCGGTCCGTCTGGCGCGGGTCGTCGCCCGCCACCACCAGCGGCACCCCCGCCCCCGACGCGAAGGACTCCGTCGCCGCCCGCTGGTCGCGGTCGAGTTCGCCGATCTCCAGGAGGAGGGCGGACGGCAGCAGTACCGCCTCGCGCTGCCAGAGACGGGCGAGACGGTCGCGGTCCGCCGGGTCGGTGGGTACGTCGTCCGCCGTCATCGAGTACAGGCCGAGCCCGGAACGGGCCGCCGCCGCGGCCGCGATGTCCGCCCGGGTGCGCAGGTCGCCGCCGACCAACTCCACCATCAGCGGCGCGTCCGGCCGCGAGCCCGCCGCCCAGCCCGAGGCCACCCGGGTCGCCGCCAGGTCGTAGGAGGCGGGGAGTTGGTCCGGTACGGGGCAGCGGCGCAGCATGCCGTGCAGGCGGGCGTCCAGGTACGGCGAGCCGAGCAGGAAGTGCAGGATGCGCTCGTCCAGGCGGAGGCGGGAGGCGGTCAGACGGCTCTCGTCGTCCAACTCGACCAGGCGCCAACGGCGTAGCGGAGCCACCGGTGTCAGCGCGCTCCAGTGCGGCTCGGCGAGAGCGGCCAGGGCGAGCGAGAACGTCGGATACGCACGCTCCGGATCACCACTCGCCGCCGCGCACCGCGCACCCGTCGTCGGGTCCAACTCCGCCGCCGCCGTGAGGAGTACGACCTGCTGCTCGAACTCGCTGAGGCCGAAGCAGGCTGTGAGTGTCGCGAGGGTGGAGAGGGGCGGGAGGGAGGCGAGAGGGGAGGACGAGGACCCGGGGTCGGGAACGACGGCCGGGGCGACGGGAGTTGAGGCCTTCTGCCGGTGCTTCGGGTTGTTCTTCGGGGTGGCCGAGACATCTTGCTCGTGTCCCTGCTCTCCCTGCTGCTTCTGCTGTTCCTCGTGTCCTACGTGCGCCGCTGACGTGCCGGACGCGCCGGAGGTGCCGGACGTCCCGCGCCCCGCCCGCGACGCATGGCCGTCGACGAGCGCGAGGACCTGCTGTATCGCGGCGGTGAGGGCGAGAGTGTCGTCGGGCGCCGTGCCGGAACCCGCACCGGGCCCGGTCCCCGTACCGTTGCCGAATCCCCGCGCCGCCATGTCCTCACCCGCCCCCTCTCGCCGCATCGACTCAGCTCTCCCGGCTCTGGCTGTCGCTCGGGCTGTCGCTCGGGCTGTCGCTCGGGCCGACACTCCGGCTCCGGCCGGTGCCCCGGTCCGTGCCCTCGTCCCCGGTCTTGCCGCCCTGGCCCGTCCCCTGGGACTTGCGTGCCGCCGCCTGCCGGGCGCGCTTGGCCGCCGCCGTCTTCGTCGCGGCCTTCACGGCGGAACGCGAAGTCGCCCTGGAAGCAGCGGACTTGGAGCTCGTCGACTTGGCGGCCGCGGACTTGGAAGCAGCAGATTTCGAGGAAGCCGAGGTGGAAGACGTCGCCTTGGAAGGCGTCGACTTGGAAGACGCAGCCTTGGCCCCGGCCGACTTCCTCGTCGCCGCCGCCGCCGTCGCCTTGGACGCGGACTTGGCGCCCGCCTCAGCCGCCTCCGCCCTCGGAGCGGCGGCACCCGAACCAGCGCCCGCACCCTGCTCCCCAGCCTGCGGACCCTCCCCAGCCTGCGGACCTTCCTCCGCCCCCGCCTCCTCCTCCCCGGGCAACGGATACTCCCCGATGACCGGCGGCACCGGAGCCCCCGGCGCCCCGAACGGCAGCACCCTGACCGTCCTGGTCTCCACGGGCTTCGCCGGGACCGGCTTCTCGCGGCCGTCGATGAGGACGAGGGTGCCGGTGTAGGTGACGGAGAGGGTGTACGGGGTCTGGTGGAGCATGCCCCAGAGCTTGGAGGTCTCGTCGACGTCCATGACCTCGGGCGTGAAGCGCACCCGCTGCGCGGCCTCGGCGAGGTCGCTGCCCTCCAGGTACGGGCGTTCGGCGGCGGCCTCGATGACGTCCTGCGGGAGTACGGGTATCTCGTGCAGGGTGCGGATGACGGAGCCGATCAGGCGCTGGCCGACCAGTTCCGTCTCCTCGCCGTACGCGCTGATCACGTAGTGCAGGTCGAGCGCGGCGGCCGGGCGCTTGAGGAGCGTGCCGTCGGAGGCGCGGGTGGCCAGGTCGTCGTTGCGCCGGGCGGTGTTGGGGGTGACGCGGTAGAGGAAGACGTTGATGGTCGGATCGGTCGGCGGCTCGGCGGGGGGTTTGCGGGTCTCCACCGAGACGGCCATGTCGATCTCGGGCCGCAGATTGTTCTCGATCAGCAGGGCCAGGGCCTGGGTGACATGTGCGATGGCGAGTGCGTTGCTCATGAGGTTGCTCCCTCGGTCCCCGTCGTCGTCCGTGCGGTCGCACCGGCAGGCGCGGTGCTGCTTGCCGCGGTCGCCGTTGTCACCGCGGTGGTGCTGATGCGGGCCGCCGTCCGCGTACCCCAACTGCCGTTCGTCCTAGGCGTGTTCACCCGCGTCCCTCCGTGTCCCGCCGCAGGAACTCGTCCAGGGCGAGCGAGGCCGGGCGGCGCCCCGCCCCCTCGCGTGCTTCCTCGCGCCGCCGGTCCGCGGCACCCGCGGCGCTCACCTCCAGCCGCCCGATCTGTACGTGCACCGTGCGCTCCCCGCCCCGTGGCGCCCGGCGCCCGGACGCCGCGCGCGCTGCCCCGCGTGCCACCGTGGCCGCGTCGCCGGTACTTGGCCGCACCGCGGGCGGGGTGAGCGCGGGAGCGGTGATGCGTTCCCCGACACCCGTGCTGGAAGCGGGAGTTGGGGCCGTCGGCTCTCCGTCCCGTGCGTCCGGGCCCCGCCGCCCCGCCGCCGTGGACCCCGGCACCACACCCGGCCGCACCGACGCGGACGGCCGCAGCAGGGGTTCGCCGGAGGACTCCCGTACGACCTCGCGTACGAGACCCGGGCCGGGCTCGCCGCTCTGTTCCGTCCGTACGACCGTGCGTTCGTGTTCGGTGTGGAGCTGGGCCGCTGAAGGACCCAACCGGCCGCTGGGGTCCGGTACTTGGGGGGTGGTCGGCCACGGCGAACCGGCCCCCGGCTCGCTCGGCGAGGGCTCCTCGAAGCCGTCGCCGCGTACCGCCTCCACGCGCTCGAAGGGGCCCGCCAGACGCGGCCGTACGCGCGCCACGTCCCGTGGCGCGGGCGTCGCCGCGGGGGCGTGCCGGGCGAGCAGACGGTCGAAGAAGTCGGGTGCCGTGCCGCCCTGTCCCGCGGACACCGGGGCGCCCTCGCTCGGCTCAGGCATCAGCACACAGCTCCAGGTAGTAGCGGCGGCGCAGGGGGCTCAGCGCCAGGATCTCGGGCTCGGACCAGCCGTAGGCCCGGGCGAGCAGATGGACGTCCAGGAGCACGTCGCGTGCCCAGGCATCCAGTTCGGTCCACAGATAGGAGGCGATGTCGAGTTCGGCGCGGGTGGCGGCGCCGCACTCGGGGCAGTTGACCGCGAGCGTGATGTCCGCGCCGGGATCGGCCTGTTCGGCGGCCTCGGCGATGGCGCGCTGCACGGTCGGCGGCAGCGCGTCCGGCCGGGCCGGGCGGCCCTCCCGCAGGGCGGAGCGCACACAGCGTTCGAGGAGCACCCGGCGGGCGTCGGGCCCCGCCTGGGCCGCCGCCGTGAGATCGGCGACGGTGGGTGGCCGGAAGGCGACCTCCCAGCCGTCCACCGTCACCCGCAGCGGCTCATCGGCGTCCGCGCCCTCGCCCGGCCTCGCGAACGCCCCGGCGTCGAGGTCGAATTCCATCGCCTCGGCGCAGGACGCGCACTCCAGGCGTACCTGCATACGCTCGCCGAACAGGGCTCGGCGCAGCGCGAGCAGATCCGCCTCGCGGGCGCCCACCGGCAGTGCGGCGAGCGTCTGGTCGTCGGCGTGGGGACGGGCCACCCGGTGGAGCAGGCGGGCGCGGGCGTGCGGCAGCACGGCCACGCCCGCCTCCCAGGCGGCCAGCAGCTCGGCGGGACCCGTAGGCGTCATCGCCACGGCCTCCCTGCTCCTCGGGTCATCCCCTCGGTTCCCCCTCCTCGTCGAGAATGTGCCTGAATCCGCTCAACTGCTTCGCGGTCAGGCCGGGTTGAGGAAGGAGGGCTCCTCGGGCTCGGGCACTTCGTAGTCGCGCTCCCAGCCCTCGCACTCCAGCTTGAGCGACTGGATGGCCACCGCGTTGGCGTTGGCGTCCAGTTCGCCGAGCACCTGGTACTCGCTCGGCCACACCCGGTACAGCTTGTGCGAGACGGCGACCTGCCCGGCCTCGTTGAGCACCTGGATCACGATGTCCTTGCGGAAGTCCGCGAGCGACACCTCGGAGCCGAGCCCCGCGCCGACCTGCCAGACCTTGTTGGCCCAGCGGTCGAACTCGGGGTCGTGGGTGACCCCGCGCTCCAGGGTTATCCCCTCGAACTCCGAGCGCCCCGGCGATTTGCGCGGCGAACTCGGGTCGCCGCCGTGCCGGTGCTTGACGACCTCGGTGGTCCGCTTCAGCGGGGAGATCTTGCTGATGCCCGCCACCGTGCGCCCGTCCCACAGAACCAGGAACTTGAAGTTCTTGTACGGATCAAAACGATGGGCGTTGACGATGAATTCAGCCATCGGTATCCCTTGCGTCTAGAGCTCGAACTGCCCGGCGAGCTGCTGGATCTTCACGATCACGAACTCGGCGGGCCGGACGGGGGCGATGCCGACCAGGACATTGACGACGCCGTTCTCGATGTCCTCGTCGGTGGTGGTGTCGTGGTCGCACTTCACGAAGTACGCCTCGCGCGGCGTGCCGCCCGCGAACGCGCCCTGCCGGAACAGGTTGTGCAGATACGAGGAGGCGTTCAGCCGGATCTGCTGCCACAGCTGTTCGTTGTTCGGCTCGAACACGACCCACTGCAGCCCGCGGTACAGGCTCTCCTCCACATGCAGCGCGAGCCGCCGCACCGGCACGTACTTCCACTCGCTCTCCCGCGCGTCCGCGCCCTCCAGCGTCCGGGCGCCCCAGACCAGCGGGCCGACCATCGGGAAGGTCCGCAGGCAGTTCACGCCGAGCGGGTTGAGCAGGCCGTTCTCCCGGTCGGTGAGCGGCACGGTCAGCGAGTGCACACCCGCGAGCCGCGCCTCGGTCCCGGCCGGCGCCTTCCACACACCGCGCTCGCTGTCCGTGCGCGCGAACACGCCCGCGATCGCGCCGGACGGCGGGAACGCGCGCAGCCGCCCGGTCAGCGGGTCGGTGAGCTGGAGGTGCGGGAAGTACAGGCCCGCGTGGTTGCCGCGCACCGGCTCGAACGCGGCGAGGCCGGAGCGGGCCGTGTCCACGCTGACCCAGGTGGCCGGAGCGTCGGCGATCAGGAAGATCCGCCGCTGCTCGCACAGTCGCTGCGCCGCCGAGAGGACGGTGACGATGTCCTCGCTCGACTCGTACGCGGCGAGCTCCGGCAGTACCAGCAGGTTGACGTCGTCCACCCCGCGCAGGGCCTGGATGCCGGTCTTGCGTGCCTCGCTGCCGATGAGGTCGCGAGGACCGGGCAGTTCGCCGTCCTCGCCGCCGCACAGCGGGAACACCGGCGGATTGACCGAGGCCTCGAGACCCAGGTCGTTGGCGCACTCGCCGAGGAAACGGACCGTGTCCTCGGGGTCGGTGGAGCCCGCGACCGTCTGCAGACGGTTGCCGAAGGCGGTCACCTGTACGCCCGCGAAGGCGTGCTTGCCCGGGGCGTCGGGCTGGGCCCGCAGTTTGCGTTCGAGCAGATGTGCCAGCTCGGTCACGTTCGACGGGGCCTCGCCGTCGGCGTCCGGCTCGTAGAGCGTGAACTCACGCTCGACCTCGCCGATCTTGACGGTGAGCTCGACCTCCAGGTCCGGCAGTTCGTCGCCGAAGGGCTTGGACACGGTGCCCGAGGGGTCGGGCCGGTCCTCGCTGTCGAGCGCCTTCACCCGCACCAGGCCGGAACCCGCGTTGACCACGGTCTCCACGAAACGCCCGTCGGACGGGTCCATCGACACGTTCGTGAACGCCTCGCGCGCGGTGCCCGCCGCGGCAGCGGCGGAGACTCGTAGATCGAAGGTCTCGTCGCAGTTGGGCGTGTCATAGCTGACGGCGACCCGCAGGCCGTTCCCCCAGACACCGGGCTCCTTGGCGTGCACCTCCAGGACCGGGCACTCGCTGCGGCCCTGGGTGGACTCCAGGACCACCTGCGCCGCCTTGCCGCTGCCCGCCTTGGCCACCCGCACGATGACGGCGACGGTGCCGCCGTTGGCGAAGAACTGATGCACCGCGTAGCTGACCGCACTGCGCGAGGCGAGTCCGCCGAAGCGCCGCTCGAAGTCCGTGAAGCTGGTGACCCGGACGGGCTGGTTCAGCGGACCGCGCCGGGTGTGCCCCACGAACGCGGTCACCGAGGTGGTGACGGCCTGGATGGTGCGAACGGTGCTGGGAAGTTCTTCGACGTAGACGCCGGGGTACGACGGATTCGTCGGCATTCCCCCTCCTATCCCGATAGGTACCGGTCAGAGGCACCAAGAGGCGTCAAAGGGGGTGGGCGAAGGCGCCTACAGAGGGAACGGCGTGACACGACCGCCCCCCATGCAGCGCAATCAGTCGGTTCCCCCGTCAGCGCCCCGGCACAGAGCTCGCCGAGGCCAAGCGTTCGCGCTTGTGACTCCTGATGCGTGGCTGCGAACTCAGTCTGTTTGCAGGGCAGTTGAGGGGCAAGGCGGCTTACCGGCCACCTGTTGTGAAGGTGTTGTGGCAGCGTGTGTACGACATGCCCACTAGCGGATTCTGTGACAGGTATCACCGCTCGGGTGTGACCTGTGATTTAGGGAGCCCGCCTTTGCGGCGATAACCTGCCGGACGGACATGCCGCGCACCGGACTCCGCGTGCGCCTCCCTTGTGACATGCGAACAGCTGAGGTCACGTTGCCCGCCGCGGCACGCCCACGCAGACAGCAGCAGAGGCTCAAGACGAGAAGACGCCGACACGCTGAATTGCTGAACGGCACAGCGGCGAGATCACGATAGGGACGGACGCGCGTGGACCTGTTCGAGTACCAGGCGAGGGACCTCTTCGCCAAGCACGGTGTACCGGTGCTGGCCGGTGAAGTCATCGACACGCCTGAGGCGGCGCGCGGAGCGACCGAGCGACTGGGCGGCAAGTCGGTCGTCAAGGCGCAGGTCAAGGTAGGTGGCCGCGGCAAGGCCGGTGGCGTGAAGCTCGCCGCCACCCCGGACGAGGCCGTCGCGCGTGCGACGGACATCCTCGGTATGGACATCAAGGGCCACACGGTCCACAAGGTGATGATCGCGGAGACCGCTCCGGAGATCGTCGAGGAGTACTACGTCTCCTACCTGCTCGACCGCACCAACCGCACCTTCCTCGCCATGGCCTCCGTCGCGGGCGGCATGGACATCGAGGAGGTCGCGGCCACCACCCCCGAGAAGCTGGCCAAGATCCCGGTCGACTCCAACGAGGGTGTCAGCAAGGAGAAGGCCCAGCAGATCGTCGCCGCGGCGAAGTTCCCGGCCGAGGTCGCCGACAAGGTCGCCGACGTCCTGGTGACGCTGTGGAAGACCTTCGTCGCCGAGGACGCGCTCCTGGTCGAGGTCAACCCGCTGGCCAAGGTCGCCTCCGGCGACATCCTGGCCCTGGACGGCAAGGTCTCCCTGGACGCCAACGCCGACTTCCGCCAGCCGGAGCACGAGGCGCTCGAGGACAAGGACGCCGCCAACCCGCTCGAGGCCGCCGCCAAGGCGAAGAACCTCAACTACGTGAAGCTGGACGGCGAGGTCGGCATCATCGGCAACGGCGCCGGTCTGGTCATGTCGAC
Source organism: Streptomyces sp. NA04227 (assembly GCF_013364195.1). NCBI lineage: Bacteria > Bacillati > Actinomycetota > Actinomycetes > Kitasatosporales > Streptomycetaceae > Streptomyces > Streptomyces sp. NA04227. Next base: position 5,238,459 of record NZ_CP054918.1, read on the forward strand.
CCTGGACGTCGTCGCGTACGCCGGTGAGAACCACGGTGGCGTGAAGCCCGCCAACTTCCTGGACATCGGTGGCGGCGCCTCCGCCCAGGTCATGGCCAACGGCCTGGAGATCATCCTCGGCGACCCGGACGTCAAGTCCGTCTTCGTCAACGTCTTCGGTGGCATCACCGCCTGCGACGAGGTCGCCAACGGCATCGTCCAGGCCCTCGCCCTGCTCAAGGACAAGGGCGAAGAGGTCACCAAGCCGCTGGTCGTGCGCCTCGACGGCAACAACGCGGAGCTGGGTCGCAAGATCCTCTCGGACGCGAACCACCCGCTGGTGCAGCGCGTGGACACCATGGACGGCGCGGCCGACAAGGCCGCCGAGCTCGCGGCTGCGAAGTAAGGGACGAAGGACCAACCACCATGGCTATCTTCCTCAACAAGGACAGCAAGGTCATCGTCCAGGGCATGACCGGCTCCACCGGCATGAAGCACACCAAGCTCATGCTCGGCGACGGCACCAACATCGTCGGCGGTGTGAACCCGAAGAAGGCCGGTACCGAGGTCGACTTCGACGGCACCAAGGTCCCGGTCTTCGGCTCGGTCGCCGAGGCGATGGAGAAGACCGGCGCCAACGTCTCGGTCCTCTTCGTGCCCCCGGCCTTCTCCAAGGCCGCCGTGGTCGAGGCCATCGACGCCGAGATCCCGCTCGCCGTGGTCATCACCGAGGGCATCGCCGTCCACGACTCCGCCGCCTTCTGGGCCTACGCGAAGTCCAAGGGCAACAAGACTCGCATCATCGGCCCGAACTGCCCCGGCCTGATCACCCCCGGTCAGTCCAACGCCGGCATCATCCCGGGCGACATCACCAAGCCCGGCCGCATCGGCCTGGTCTCGAAGTCCGGCACGCTGACGTACCAGATGATGTACGAGCTGCGTGACATCGGCTTCTCCTCCGCCGTCGGCATCGGCGGTGACCCGGTCATCGGCACCACGCACATCGACGCTCTGGCCGCCTTCCAGGAGGACCCGGAGACCGAGCTGATCGTCATGATCGGCGAGATCGGCGGCGACGCCGAGGAGCGTGCGGCCGACTTCATCAAGGCCAACGTCACCAAGCCGGTCGTCGGTTACGTCGCGGGCTTCACCGCCCCCGAGGGCAAGACCATGGGCCACGCCGGCGCCATCGTCTCCGGCTCCTCCGGCACCGCCGCCGCGAAGAAGGAGGCCCTCGAGGCCGCGGGCGTCAAGGTCGGCAAGACTCCGACCGAGACGGCCAAGCTGGCGCGGGAGATCCTGGAGGGCTGAGGCCCTTTCGGAGGAACGAGGCTCTCTCGGAGGGCCGAGATCCTTCTCGGTGCGAGGCCCTGCTGCCTGCCTGCCTGGTTGGCTGGCGCTTTTGCTCCGGTAGTTGTGAACGGCGAGTCCGCGTCCCCCTCTCGGGGGCGCGGGCTCGCCGCTTTCGTGTACGGGATAGGGGCAGGGCGGGGGCGTGGCTCAGGGGAGCTGTGGGAGGAGGCGTTCGGGGCCGCTGTCCGGGCCGGTCGTGAGCTGGTCGCGCAGTTCGGCGTCCTGGTGCTCCTCCGCCTGCGGGCCCATCTGCGGCGGGGCGCCGCCGACCGGGCGGCCGTCCGGGACCGGCGGCTCGTAGCGGGTGGGCGCGGTGTTCAGGGTGACGACGGTGGCGATCACGACCGCCGCGGTGAGCCCGATCGCGGCGCGCGTCCACTGCCGGGTACGGCGTTCGCTGAGCTGCCGTGTCCGCTCCGGCCCCGGCCCCTCCGCGGAACTCGCCTCGGACAACTGTGCCAGCCGCTCCCGCAGGTTCTCCACGGGCCGCAGTTCCGGCAGACGGTCACCGACGAAGAGCCGCGCCTGGCCGAGTCGTCCCGCCGTGGCGGCCGTACTGGACTCCGTCTCGGCCGCGGTCTGCGGCAGCGCCAGGCCCAGGCAGTCGTGCAGGACGAGGGTCCTGCGGTAGCTGACCGGCAGTTCGGTCAGGACGCCGAGCAGCTCCCTGTCCTGCCGGTGCGGCAGCGGCGCCCCTCTGCGGTTGCGGCTCGGCCGGAACCGGTGCCACGGCGAGGTCGCGTACTCGTGCGCCACCGCCCGCACCCAGGCCGCCGGGTCGGGGTCGGCGGCCACCTCGGGCCAGTGCCGCCACGCGTGCTGAAACGCCTGGGCCACGGCCTCGCAGGCCAGTCGACGGTGCCCGGTCAGCAGGTAGGTCTGGCGTACGAGGCCGGTGGCGGTCAGCTCGTAGAGGGTGTCGAAGTCCGCTGTGGGGTCCGGGAGTTCGGGGGGTGGGGTGGCGTCGGCGGGGTCTTTGGCCTCAGCCGGGCCCGTGGGTGAGGTGGGTGCGGCGGGTCCGTCACTCGTGGGGGGCTCGCCGGGTGCAGGGGTGTCGCGTGAGGGCGGGTCCTCCGGCTGAGTGTCCTTGCTGGGTACGGGAGTTGACGATGTATCACTGTCCGCCGTCTCCGACTCTGTCTGCGGGGTGCGTTCGGCGGGCGTTCGCTCGGCCCGGTGCGGCGGCGCGGAGGTGTCCGGCTCCGTGGTCTCTGTGGCCCGGTCCTCGCCGGGCTCCCCGTCCCGTCCGCTTCCGCCGCCGTCCGTCACGTCCAACGCCCTTACGTACGCGTCGACTTGCTCGCCCTCCGGATCTTCCCGCCCGGACTCCCAACGTCGCAGGCAGGAGCCGGAGACGCCGAGCCGGGCGGCCAGCGCGGCGCGGCTGAGTCCGCTCGACCGGCGCAGCCGACGACGTTCGGCGGGGGAGGGGAGAGGGGCGTGCTCGGGGGTCTGGGTCATGACTCGCTCTCCGTGCCGGGGGCTGTGGCCGCGGGTTCCGTACGCAGGGGGACGGTGCCTCTGAGCCGTCTCCAATTTGTACGAAAATTGCATAAGAGTATTTCTAGCGACACATCCGGCAATCTGCTGTTACGACGCGAAAGCGCGTGTCGTTGGCAGCATGGCCGCGTGAACCCGATGACCGACCGCAGCCCGACCTTGCCGACCCTGCTCGCCAAGCCGTCCCTGGCCTCTCGGCTCCGGCCGTCCCGGCTGCGTGAGAGCACGCCGGGCCTGGGCTCCGCCGTGTTCTCCGGTGTGGTCGCCGCGGGGCTCGGCATCGGCACGCTCGCCGTCGTCGTCCTCGCCCTGTGGATCAGTTCGCCGTACCCGGACAGCGGTCCCGGCGGCGCCCTGCACACGGCCTCCTCGCTCTGGCTGCTCGCCAACGGCGTCGAACTCGTCCGTACGGACACCCTCACCGGCGCCGCCGCCCCGGTCGGCCTGACCCCGCTGCTCCTGACGCTGCTGCCCTGCCTCGCCGTGCACCGCGCCGCCCGCGATGCCGCGGGGGCGGGCGGGCCGGTGCCGCGGATGCCCGCGAACACCGCCTGGTTCGGGGTGACCCTCGGCTATCTGGCCGTCGCCTTCGCCGTGCTCTGCTACGCCTCGGGCGGTGACCTCGAACCGTCCTGGAACAGCGCGTACGTACGGCTGCCGCTGCTCGCCGTGCTGGCCAGCGTGACGGGGGCGTGGACCGCGTCCGGGCGCTGGCAGGTGCCGCTGCCGAGGTTCGTGCGCCGTCGGATGGGGCGCATGCCCGCTCCGATGCGCGGGGCGCTCGCGTGGGTGGCGGGCGGCTGGGCCCCCGCGCCGGGCGTACGCCGTCGCACCGTGCCCGCCGTCATGGGGCGCGCCGGAACCGCGGGAGCCCTCGTCCTGGTGGGCGGCGGCGGACTGCTGGTCGCCCTCTCGCTCGGACTCCACTTCCAGGCCGCCGAGCACTCCTTCCTGGAACTGACCGACGACTGGTCGGGCCGCTTCGCCGTGCTGCTGCTCGCCCTCGCCCTGGTCCCCAACGCCTCGGTGTGGAGCGCCTCGTACACCCTCGGCCCCGGCTTCCTCCTCGGTACGGGACAGTCCGTCGCCCCCTTGACGTCGACGGGCGAACCCCTGGTCCTGCCCTCGTTCCCGCTGCTCGCCGCCGTACCCCGGCACCCCCTGCCGGAGCCCTGGCTGTGGGCGCCGGCCGCGGTGCCGATGGTCGCGGGACTGGTCGTCGGCTGGTTCGTGCTCACCGCGGCCGCGCCGGCCGGCTGCTCGCGGGAGGAGGCGTGGGGGAGAGGGCGCACGGCCCTCGGCGCGCTGCTCGCAGCCCTCTTCTGCGCCGGTCTGATGGCGGCCCTCGCCGCCCTGTCCGGCGGACCGCTCGGCGTCGACGTACTGGCCGGGCTCGGCCCCGTCTGGTGGCGCACCGGCCTCGCCGCCTTCGCCTGGACGGCCGCCGTAGCCCTGCCGTTCGCCGTGCTCGTGCACGCCTGGCGGATCCGCAGGCGCTGGTTCCGCGCCTGGCGCCGGGACCGGGTGGAAGCCCTGCGCGTACGGCGGGTGGAACGCGCCGAACAGCGGGCGGCGGAGCGGGTGCGCGCACAGCAGGAGCGCGTGGAGGCGCGGACCCAGCGCGCCGCGGCCCGCCAGGCCGAACGGGAAGCCGCGGAGGCGGCCCGCCTGGAGGCCACGGCGGCCAGGCTCGCCGAACGCACCTCGGAACGCGAGGCGAGAACAGCGGAGCGCGAGGCCGCCCGGGCCGCGAAGCGCGCCGAACGCCAGGCGGCCAGAGACGCCAAGGCCGCCCGCCGCGAGGCCGACCGGTCGACGAAGACCGCCGCACGCGAGGAGACCGAAGCGGCGCGTACTGCCCACCGCGATGAGCGGGACGCGGCCCGAACTGCCAAGCGGGGGGAGGCTGTTGCGGCGAAGGAGGCCAAGGGGGCCAAGGAGGCGAAGCGTGCGGAGGGGGCGCAGAAGGCCACGGAGGGGAAGGGCGCGGAGGGGAAGCGCGCGGAGGGGGAGGGTGCCGAGGGGAAGAGTGCCGAGGGAAAGCGCAGCGAGAAGGCGCCTGCGGAGAAGGGACGTGCTGAGCGGAAGAACCGGCGTCGGGGGAAGCGGGGCGCGGGGGCGGAGGGGCAGACGCCGGGGGCGGGGTTGCCGAAGGGCGGGGTGAAGGGCGGCTCGGAGAGCCAGGTGGAGAGCCGCGTGACGGTCGCGGGCGGAGGTGCCCCCGTCCTCGCCGGGACGGCGGCGGCAGCAGCTACGGACGGCGGCAAGGGGAAGCGGACGGGGCAGGGCGTGGCGGACGGGCGGAGTGCGGGGAGCGGGAAAGGCGAGGCAGCAGACGGGGAGGGCACGAGGAGCGACGAGGGCGGAGGGAACGGCGAGGGCGGACGGAACGGAGAGGGTGGGCGCCACCGGAAGGGGCGACGGAACGGGCGGGGCGCGGAGGCGGCTGCCGAGAGTGCGAAGGGCAAGTCGATCCCCGAGGACGCGAAGAGCGGCGGCGTCGCTCGCGGTTCCGGCAGCGCCGTCGGCCCGGCGGGAAGCGGGCACGCGGCGCGCGTTGACGGCAAGGACGCGGACGCCGACGAGGCGGGAACCAAGGACGCGGGCACCAAGGGCACAGCTGCCAAGGACGCGGGCACCAAGGCCGAGGGCACAAAGGACCCGGGCACCAAGAACGAGGGCGCCAAGGACCAGGGCACCAAGAACGCGGCCATCAAGAGCGCGAGCCCCAAGACCCCGGACGCGGACTCGCCCCGCGAGGAGAAGCCGGGCCGGAAGGCCGCGCGGCAGGAGGCCCGGCGGGCCAAGCAGGTGGCCAAGGGCGAGGAACGGGCGCGCAAGGCGGACACGACGGCGGCGCGACGGGCCCTGCGGAAGTCGGCGCGCAAGGGCGATCAGTCACGGGTCGCCGAGTTCCCCGCCACCGCGTACGTGCCGGGCACCGCACCGTCGCCCACGTCTCCGCAGACGGCCGGTTCGGCTCCGGCGACCGACTCGACGTCGGCGAGCGACTCCACCCTGGCGACCGACTCCACCCCGGCGACGGGCGGGACCTCGGCGCCCGGCGAGCACTCGTCGCCCCACGCGAACTCGTCCGCCAAGTCGGCGTCCACGACCGACAAGGCACCGCCCTCGGTGCCGACGGCATCCAACCCTCAGCAACCCGGCGGATCCGCCTCCAAGCCGGGAGCCGCTCAGGACGGGCGGTGACGGACTTCGGGACGGGGACGGGTGCTGACCGACTTCGGGCTGGGCGGTGACGGACTTCCGTGGTTCAGGCGACTACGCCCCGCCTCGGCCTCGCCCAGCAGCTATCAACCGCAGTCCTCAACCGCGGTCCTCAACCCGCAGCGCTCAGTCCTCGTTCCCCAACACCGGCCGCAGGTCCTTCGGCAGGTGCCTGTCGCAGTTCTGTTCGGCGGTGAGGGTCAGGGCGTCCGAGGTGCAGGTGTAGAACTCGTCGTAGGCGAGGCGGGCGGCGAAGGCGGAGGCGAGCAGGGTCATCGCCAGTGAGGCGGTGACCAGGCCCGTGATCGCGGCCGTCCGCTGCTGCTTGCGGCCTCCGGGCGCGGAGCCGGGCGGGGTGCCGGGAGCGTTGCCGGGCGGGGGCGTCGGCGCGGACGGGTCCGGCGTACGCGGGCGGGCGCGCAGGGAGCTGATGCCCCAGTACAGGGCGAGCGAGCCGAGCAGCAGGGCCGTACCGCCGAAGAACCAGGACCGGAACGGCCAGTCGAAGAGGGCGAAGAAGAAGCCCCACATACCGGAGAGCAGCGCGTAGCGGGCGCGGCGCTGTGCCGGGTCGGTGGGGTCCCAGCGGTTCTGCGTGCCCTGGCCCTCGGGTCCGCCCTGGCGCCCCGGCCGGTCGCCGAATCCGCCCTGCGAACGCCCGGGCTGCCGGTCGCTCCACTGCCCCCACGGGTTGCGGCCGCCCTGGCCCTGGCCGCCGTCCTGCCCGTCCCGGTCCACCGGCTGACGCGGCTGCCACGGCCGGTCCGGCGTGCCCTCCGGCGGCGGAGCGAACGGATTGTCCTCGACCGGCGCACCGCCACGACCCTCGGAACCGCCACGACCCTGGGAATCATCGCGTCCCTCGGACCCGTTGCCGCTCCCGGATCCGTGGCCGCCTCCCGAGCCCTCGTGCCCGGCCGGGGAACCCTCCGGTGCCCCGGAGCCGCCCGCGCCCGGCGAGCCGTCGGGGGCGCTGCCGCCGCCCTGCTGCTCGCGCTGCGGTGAGGGGCGGTGCTCGCGGAGCAGGACGGCCGGGCCGCGCTCCGCCGCCGCCGTGATGCGCGGCAGGGCAGCCGGGCCCTGCGTCCCCGCGGTGACGGGGACGGGGGTGAGCGAGGCAAGCGTGGGGCGGCTCGGGCTGCGGTCCGGCATCAGGTGTGCGTCTTCCCTGGGGTCGAGTGGGTCGATTCGGTCGAGTGGCGGTCTGGGCGGTCGGTCGGGCTGCGGTCGGCCGAGGGCGACCGGGCGCGCGCCCCGTCGGCCGACGACCGTCCGGGCCGCTGTGACCGGCCCGGACGGGCCGCCGCACGGCGCGAACACGCCCGTCCGAGGGAGAACGAGCCGAGAGCCCACGGCGTTCCCGTGACGAATACCCGGCAGACGCTACCTGGCTCGCGGGCCCCCGTCCCGTGGGGGCCGCCCGGACTGCCGGTATCGTTGCTGGCGGCCGGTCGCTTCGTAGGGTTCCCCGTATGAAGGGGCGCGAAGCCTTTGTGCGACCGCACAAAGACCTCGGGTTCCTGCGTAGACCGTCCGTCCGTCTGTCCGTACACCGTCGTCCGGGCGGATCCCCGCCGCGGTCGAAGGCTCACGTACGTCGAAGCTCGCGTACGTGGGAACGATCGGGCGGGACGGACCGTCCGGGCCGGACCGCCGTGAGCGGGCGGCCCGACCGAGCGGGCACCGGCCGACCGCACAAGAGCAGTTCCCGTGAGAAAGGGCCCCGCTGTGGCCGTCAAGCGCCTCGTCGTGCTGGTCTCCGGATCAGGTACGAACCTGCAGGCACTCCTCGACGCGATCGAGGCGGACGGGGCCGCGGCCTACGGCGCCGAGATCGTCGCGGTGGGCGCCGACCGCGAGGGCATCGCCGGTCTCGACCGCGCCCGTGCCGCCGGTCTGCCCACCTTCGTGTGCCGCGTCAAGGACTTCGAGAGCCGCGAGGCCTGGGACACGGCGCTCGCCGAGGCCACCGCCGCGCACCGGCCGGACCTCGTGGTGTCCGCCGGGTTCATGAAGATCGTGGGGAAGGAGTTCCTCGCGCGCTTCGGGGGACGCTTCGTCAACACCCACCCCGCCCTGCTGCCGAGCTTTCCCGGCGCCCACGGAGTGCGTGACGCGCTCGCCTACGGCGCCAAGGTCACCGGCTGCACCGTCCACTTCGTCGACGACGGTGTCGACACCGGCCCGATCATCGCCCAGGGCGTGGTCGAGGTGGTGGAGGAGGACACCGAGGAGGGTGCGGCGGCCCTCCACGAGCGCATCAAGAGCGTCGAGCGCGCACTGCTCGTCGAGGTCGTGGGGCGCCTGGCCCGCAACGGCTATCGCATTGAGGGACGAAAGGTAAGACTGCACCCATGAGTTCGACTGGCGTGACCGCCGAAGCCACCGAGGACACCCAGCGGCCCATCCGCCGCGCGCTGGTCAGCGTCTACGACAAGACCGGTCTCGAAGAGCTCGCGCGCGGGCTGCACGAGGCGGGCGTCGAACTGGTCTCCACCGGATCCACCGCCGGGCGCATCGCCGCCGCCGGTGTCCCGGTCACCAAGGTCGAGGAGCTGACCGGCTTCCCCGAGTGCCTCGACGGCCGCGTCAAGACCCTGCACCCGCGCGTGCACGCGGGCATCCTCGCCGACCTGCGCCTGGACTCGCACCGCGCGCAGCTCGACGAACTGGGCGTGGCGCCCTTCCAGTTGGTGATCGTCAACCTGTACCCGTTCCGGGAGACGGTGGCCTCCGGCGCCACCCCCGACGAGTGCGTGGAGCAGATCGACATCGGCGGCCCCTCGATGGTCCGCGCCGCCGCCAAGAACCACCCCTCGGTCGCGGTCGTGACCAGCCCCGGCCAGTACGGCGACGTGCTCGCCGCGGTCCGTGACGGCGGCTTCGACCTCACCGCCCGCAAGCGCCTGGCCGCGGCCGCCTTCCGGCACACCGCCTCCTACGACGTCGCCGTCGCCTCCTGGTTCGCCGACGACTACGCCGCCGCCGACGACAGCGGCTTCCCCGAGTTCCTCGGCTCCACCTTCGAGCGCGCCAATGTCCTGCGCTACGGCGAGAACCCGCACCAGGGCGCCGCCCTCTACGTGGACGGCACCGGCACGGGACTCGCCCAGGCCGAGCAGTTGCACGGCAAGGAGATGTCGTACAACAACTACACGGACACCGACGCCGCGCGCCGGGCCGCGTACGACCACGACGAGCCCTGCGTCGCGATCATCAAGCACGCCAACCCCTGCGGGATCGCGGTCGGCGCCGATGTCGCCGAGGCGCACCGCAAGGCGCACGCCTGTGACCCGCTGTCCGCGTTCGGCGGCGTCATCGCCGTGAACCGCCCGGTCAGCCGGGAGATGGCCGAGCAGGTCGCGGAGATCTTCACCGAGGTCATCGTCGCCCCCGACTACGAGGACGGCGCGCTGGAGGCCCTCGCCAAGAAGAAGAACATCCGTGTCCTGCGCGCCCCCGAGGGCCCGTCCAACACGGTCGAGGTGAAGCCCGTCGACGGCGGCGCCCTGCTCCAGGTCGCCGACCGGCTCCAGGCCGAGGGCGACGACCCGGCGTCCTGGACCCTGGCCACCGGCGAGGCCCTGTCCGCCGAGGAGCTCACCGAACTCGCCTTCGCCTGGAAGGCCTGCCGCGCGGTGAAGTCCAACGCGATCCTGCTCGCCAAGGACGGCGCCTCGGTCGGCGTCGGCATGGGCCAGGTCAACCGTGTCGACTCCGCCAAGCTCGCCGTCGAACGCGCCGGTGAGGAGCGCGCCCGCGGTGCCTACGCCGCCTCGGACGCCTTCTTCCCGTTCCCCGACGGCCTGGAGATCCTCACCGCCGCGGGCGTCAAGGCCGTGGTCCAGCCCGGCGGTTCGGTCCGCGACGAGCTGGTGATCGAGGCCGCGAGCAAGGCGGGCGTGACGATGTACTTCACCGGTACGCGGCACTTCTTCCACTGAGTCGTGGGGCGCGCCGACGGCTGAGCCGCCGAGCGTGCCGCCGGTCTGCCAGGTGCACAGACAAGCCGAGAGGGCGCCATCCCGTGAGGCGGGGTGGCGCCCTCTCGGCTCTGTCTCCGTACCGGTTTGCATCCGTACCGGAGCCCGGGCTTCGGTCAGGATTTGCGCAGCACCAGTGTGGTCGCCGCCTTGTCGTGCCAGCCCTGCTTGCGGCCCGAACTGTCGAATGCCGGGGAGATGTACGTGAGCAGCGCTCCGAGGCCGCAGCAGAACGAGCCGATACCGGGCACGAGCACGCGCACAAAGGCACTGCTCGCGCTCGGCCTCAGACCGGTCTGCGCGTTCACCACGAGCAGGCCCAGTGCCTGCTTGCCGAGGGTGCCTCCGGCGTTGCTGACCATCAGCCACTCGTAGAGGAACGCGATCAGTCCGTACGAACCCATGACCCGCCCGAGCGCCTCGGCCTCGTCGCCGCTCGAACCGTCGAAGAAACCGGCCCCGAGCATCACGAGGCAGACGGCGGTCATCAGCGCGCCGTCGATGAGGCGGGCACCGAGCCGCTGTCCCATGCTCGCGACCGGGAGTTGGGGCCCGCCGGGGCCGTATCCGTAGCCATAGCCGCCGTGCGGATGGGGGTACGGGGCGTACGGGGTGGCCGGGTGCGGAGAGGCCCCTGGATGCGGCTGCGGATACGCCTGGGGCTGGGCCTGCGGGTAGGCCTGCGGGGGCGGGTACGCGCCGGGTGCTGCCTGCGGTGGCCCCTGCGGCGCGCCCTGCGGGGGCTGTCCCTGCACTGGCCGGCCGTAGCCGGGCTGCCCCTGCGACGGCTGGCCGTATCCGGGCTGCCCCTGGGACAGTTGGCCGTATCCGGGCTGCCCGTATCCGGACTGGCCGTACCCCGGCTGTCCTTGCTGTCCCTGCTGCCCGTAATCCGGTTGTCCCTGCTGCGGGTTGCCGGGCGCGCCGAAACTCATGGCGGAAGGGTCCTCCGTGACGAGCGCTCCGCGGTGGGAGCGGAGCGCTGTGGGATGAGTGGTGTGGTGGGGCCGTGGTAGTGCGCGCCGTGCGGGGGCCGAGCGCAACAGCGGCGGGCCGCAACCCGGTTGGGGTGGCGGCCCGCCGCTGTGAACGTGCGGTTCTCCGCGGATTACTGCGAGCGGATGACCAGGGTGGAGCACACCTTGTCGGCGAAGGTCTGCTTCTTGTCGTCCCACAGCGGCCACAGCCAGCCCAGGTAGCAGGCGAGGCTGTCCAGGAAGTGGGCGATGCGGCGGACGAAGGCCATGCCGACGCCGACCGGCTGGCCGTCGCTCTCGCGCAGCAAACGGATGCCGACGGCCTTCTTGCCGATGGTCTGGCCGGTGCGACCCTCCTGGACCAGGATCCAGACGATGACGCCGATCATGACGACGATGCCCAGGATGGTGAGCGCGGGGATCTTGGCCGCGATACCGATCCCGGCCACTCCGTAGGCCACGCCGACGACGAGACCGTCGATCAGCGAAGCGCCCACGCGCAGCAGCCAGCCCGCGAGCTCCGGCTGCGCGCCGTAGCCGTAACCGGCCTGCTGCTGGTACGCGTCGTACGGCTGCTGCTGCGGGTAGCCGTAACCGGCCTGCTGCGGGACGCCCGGCTGCTGCTGGGGGTAGCCCTGCTGCTGCGGGTAGCCGTAGCCGGGCTGGCCGCCCTGCTGCGGGTAACCCGGCTGTCCGCCTTGCTGCGGGTAACCGGGCTGGCCGCCCTGAGGGGCGCCATAGGGGTTGTTCGGGTCGCCGAAGCTCATGGCGAAAAATCCTCCGTAGGAAGCGCGGGGACGCGCGGATCGCTGGGGAGGAGCTGCAATTCAGGTGCGGTGCGTCCCCCCGGCACTGCCCGCGGCACTGTGCCGCTCATCGTTCTAAAGGCTTGGCGCATTTGTCCAGTCGCTGCCTACCGACGTTGTGCAAGTGCAACTCACCTGTCACGCCCCTGGCGACCCGCTTCGCCCCAACTGCCCACAAAAGCCGGTGGCCTGGGCGTTCTCGGGAGTTGCACAGCAACCTCTCGGCCGCCGTTCGCGGCCGTCTGTTACCGACCCGGTGATGACCGGAAGCTTGCGGTCCACCTGGAGCTGTATGTGAGCCGTGTCCCGCACCCCGGATTGGAACCTCGGGCCCGTCATCCTGGAGGATGTCTCCATGAGCTCCCAGATTCTCGACGGCAAGGCCACCGCAGCCGCGATCAAGGCGGACCTGAGCGCACGCGTGGCGGCGCTGAAGGAGAAGGGCATCACGCCCGGACTCGGCACCGTCCTGGTCGGCGACGACCCCGGCAGCCAGAAGTACGTGGCGGGCAAGCACCGCGACTGCGCCCAGGTAGGCATCGCCTCGATCCAGCGCGAGCTGCCCGCGACCGCCAGCCAGGAGGATGTGGAGGCCGTCGTCCGGGAACTGAACGAGGACCCGGACTGCACCGGCTACATCGTCCAGCTGCCGCTGCCCCGCGGCCTCGACGAGAACCGGATCCTGGAACTCATGGACCCGGCCAAGGACGCCGACGGCCTGCACCCCACCAACCTCGGCCGCCTCGTCCTCAACGAGCCCGCGCCGCTGCCCTGCACCCCGTACGGCATCATCCGGCTGCTGCGCGAGCACGGTGTGGAGATCAACGGTGCGGAGGTCGTGGTCGTCGGCCGCGGTGTCACCATCGGGCGCCCGATGCCCCTGCTGCTGACCCGGCGGTCCGAGAACGCCACCGTGACCCAGTGCCACACCGGCACCCGTGACCTGGCCGCGCACCTCAAGCGCGCCGACATCGTGGTGGCCGCGGCCGGAGTGCCGCACCTGATCAAGCCGGAGCACATCAAGCCGGGCGCGGCCGTGCTCGACGTCGGTGTCTCCCGGGACGAGAGCGGCAAGATCGTCGGCGACGTCCACCCCGGCGTGGCCGAGGTGGCGGGCTGGCTCTCGCCCAACCCGGGCGGCGTCGGCCCGATGACGCGCGCCCAGCTCCTGGTCAATGTCGTCGAGGCCGCCGAGCGCGCGGCCGAGGGCTGAGCGGTACACAGGGCGCCCGGGGGCCGCTTGCCCGCCGCGACCGTACGCACCGCAGAGCCCGAGGATCGAGTACCCATGAGCACGCACGAGGGTGCGCACGACCACGCACCCCGCGAACGGCAGGACGGCGGGACCCCCGAGGCGCCGGGCCCGGCGGCGGACGAGCCGCCCGGCACCGCCGCCGGACGACGCGGTGAGGGGCCCGGGACGGACGCCGCCCCCGGGCGGGAGGAGACCGAAGTGAGCGGTGGGCCGGTGACGGACAACCGGGAGACCGGGACCGAAACCCTGGCCGAGGGCGGCGAGCCGAGCACGGATACCCGGGCCGAGGGCGCGGGCACTGTGGCCAAGGACGCGGACAGCCCGGCCAAGGGCGCGGACGCCCCGGCCAAGGACACGGACACTCCGGCCGAGAGCACGGACGCCACGGCCGATGACTCCGCGAAGGCACCGGCCGGTGCCACCGTGGTCGTCGACCGGGAGCATCCTTCGGGTGCGACCGTGGCCGCTCCCTCGCGGCGGTTCCCGCGTTTCACCCGGGGAGTGGCCCGGCCGGAGGGCGGTGGCCGGGCGGCCTCCGGGGACGCGCCCGCGCCCGCTCGTCAGTGGCCGATGCTCGCGGTGCTCTGCACGGCCGGTCTCGGGCTCCTCATCACGGCCTTCGACGCCTTCCGGGTGGGCACGATCCTGGTCGGGCTCGCCCTGGTGGGCGGTGCGGTACTGCGCTGGGCGCTGCCCTCGGTCGGCATGCTCGCGGTGCGATCCCGCTTCACGGACATGGTCACGTACGGCGTACTGGGCACCGTGATCGTCCTGCTCGCGATGATGGCGCAGCCCGATCCCTGGCTGGAGATCCCGTTCCTCGGCGACACCTTGCACTTCACCATCAAATGATTCGCTGGACGGGCCACTTGCCGCGACAACCTACCGACGCACTCTGACCTGGCCTCTACGTAGGGGTTAGTTGTCGTTGTCGGTGGTTGTCGCCCCCTCGGACGGCCCACGGACGGCCCGGAAGGGTCGCCGGCGTTACTGACTCGGCCGGTCAGGGTGATTCTCCTCGAAGTCCTCAATGGGGTTGGGGTGATGGGGTTGGGGTGTTGGTTGCGTTCCGGGCACTCAGGCCACCGTTTCACCGGGATCGAGGACGGCCTCGATGTCGACCGTGACATCGACCATGGGGCTGACGACCACTCCGCCGCCGTGGACCACGTCGTTCCAACTCACTCCGAAGTCATGTCGGTTGATACGCGTCGTGGCGATGAAACCCGCGCGTCGCCTGGGCCCGAGGTCCCGCCCCTCCTCCCACCAAGGGGTATCCCACTGGCCCAAGGAAGTGACGTCGAAGGTTACGGGGCGGGTCACGCCACGTACCGTGAGATCTCCGGTGACCTCGAATTCGGTTCCGCTCACCTGATGAATGCGAGACCCGACGAACGTCCACGTCGGGTGGTGCTCGACGTCGAAGAAATCGGCGCTGCGGAGGTGGGCGTCGCGCTGCGGCTGACCGGTGTACACCTGGGTCGCGTCGACCGTCGCCTCGACCCGGGCCTCTTCCGGCCTGTCGGGATCGACCTCCAGCAAGCCGTGCACGTTCTTGAGCTGCCCACGCACGTAGGTGACCATCATGTGCCTGGCGCGGAACTCCGCCGCGGTATGACCGGACTCGAAGAACCATGTGGTCGTGGCCATGTGTGCCCCTGACGAAATTGCCTCTTCAACCAGGGTGGGTCCGATGCCGGGTCACGAAGCCCGTACGGCAGTGGTGGGAGCCGACGTGCTCATGGTGCGTTACCGGCGTTCCACGCCCTTGGCGATGAGAGAGGCGCCGATGCCCAGCAACCAGACGTCCTTGGCCAGCGCGGTTCCCTGCTCGGTCGGGCGCAGGCTGCCCTCCTGCCGCATCCCCGGCGTACGCAGGTAGAGCCCGAGGGTGCCGATGGAGAAGGCGGTCAGTGCAACACCCGCGACAGCGGTAGGGACGACCGGCAACAGCAGCGTGGCGGCAATGGCGAGCTCCCCGGCGGAGAGCAGCCGCACGAATCCCTGGGCATCGCGCTTGCCGAGGAACGGGTAGGTCGCGGCGGCGAACTGCTGCAGCCCCTCGGCGGTGGCTTCGTCCGCACCGCGTTTCTCGAGCCCGGAGTTCAGGAAGAACGCGCCCACCGTGAGCCTCAGCGGAAGTTGCGGCGCTGCGGAACGCCATGCCGAACGGGATGCCATGCCGAACCTCCCTACATTGGCCTTACCTACCACCGTGCCATCCGAGCGATGCATGTCAAATGGCCGTCATCAGCCCACTGGTCACGGAGCCGCGGACCAGGTCAGTGCAGCTGAAGCTGCCAGTCCGCGGGGACCTTGCCCTGTGGCCCGGGGGTCGGCTGCGAGGTCGGGTGTGAGGCGGGCGGTGGCAGTGCCGGACCGTCGTAGTACTCATCGGTCTCGATGTTCCAGAACCAGGACTCGCCTGGCTCGAAGCTCGTCAGGAAGGGGTGCTCAGCCGCCTGAGCATGCTTCGTGCCGTGCTGCGAGGGTGAGGAGTCACAGCATCCGATGTGCCCGCACGCCGCACAGCGCCGCAGGTGGAACCACCACCCGGGTCCATCGCCTGCCAGGCACTCCGCGCACCCGTCCCCACTCGGCCGCGCGGCGGGATCGATACCGGGGATCTCTTCGTGAGCCATACGCTGCGCCTCCCTGGTGAGGCTTCGCTCGGATTCCGTTTCGGACGGTGTTTCGGCTCTTGGAGCCGAAGTCGTAAGGGTCGAACGTCTACCTTCAGCGTAATCAGCGCGGATCTGGCTCGCAGGCCGTGGAAGCAGCTGGGGGCCGGGCTCGGTAACAGCCCTCCGGTGCGGGTGGGCCAAGTGCCCTGCTGCTCACGGATGTTGCTCGCGCGGTGCGGGTGCATGGCACCTCACGCCGGTGGCTCCTCTCTGCGGGCCCGCAGGTCGCCCACCGCGTAGGGCACGCCGGGCAGGATCAGCGCCGCGGCTGCCCAGAGCGGGAGGGTGAACAGCACCGCGTCGCCGAGGAACAGGAAGACGCCTATGGTCGCCAGGCTGAGTACCGAGCCCAGTGTCCAGGTGCGCAGGAATCCCAGGCTGCCCCGTCGAAGCTCCCACAGCGCGATCGCCGTGCTGATGAGGAGGTAGTAGGTCAATCCCTGTGCGGAGATGTCGAGTTGCGTCGTCCGGTGCACAAGGAAGGCGAGCAGGGCCACGCACCCGCACACGAAGCTGGCGAGCGCCGAGGTGCGCAGGGCCCGCAGGTGCAGTGGGGCACGCGCCCGGGCCCAGGAGGCGGCGAAGGCCCTGACGTCCTTGCCGACGATGTCCTGTGCGGTGCGGCCCGCCGCCTCCGCGTCCTCCAGATGCTCGGACAGTTCGGCCATCATCTCCCGCACCGAGGCGTCGTCGAGGCCCCGGTACTCCCAGTTGGCGCGGCAGATCCTCAACACCCGCGCATGTTCCTCCTCTACGGCCTCGGCGTGTTCCGTCTCCGCGGCTTCGGCGGCTTCGGTGGCCTCCGCTCTCTCGGTCATTCCGGCCGTCCCCGTTGTTCCTGCTGTCTCCGTCGGTGTCTTCGCTGTCTTCGGTGTCTTCTCTGTGCTCGTCACGTCCGTGGTTGTCATGCTCCTTGATCCCCCTGTTCTTCGTTCTGTTCTTCGCTCCGTGCGGTGAGGACTTCGCTCACCTGTCCGCTGAATGCCCGCCAGACCGTGCGGCCGCTGGTCAGTTCGGCTCGTCCCGCGTCGGTCAGGCGGTAGTACTTCCGCGGGGCGCCGCCGCTCTGGGACGGGGCGCGGAACGAGGAGATGAGTTCCGCGCGCTCCATCCGCGAGAGCAGTGGATAGATGCTGCCCTCGCTCACGAGGTCGAGTCCGCTCTCGGCGAGAGCCTCCACGAACTCGAAGCCGTACCGCGGGCGTTCGTCGATGAGCGACAGCAGACACAGATCCAGCACGCCTCGCAGGAGCTGACTACGCCGCTGGTCGCCCGGTGCGGGCAGCTCCTTTGTCATGCGGTACAAGATAGTCGGAGATTGTCGTGCGGCGCAAGATACTTGTGGTGCAAGATTTTTCGGCGAGGTCGTGGCGGTCGCGCCCGAGTTCGCTAGAGGGGCGCCTCGACCGGAAACGCCGATCGGAAGCGGCGACCGGAAGCGGCGGCTGAAGCTGCGGCCGGAAGCGACGGCCCGAAACGCGAGAACGGCGGCCCCCGTCCCCTCCCCCGAGTGGGACGGGCGCCGCCCGCGGTGGCGTCCGTTGTCCGGAACCCGGGGAGGGGTGTTCGGAGAACGGTATGTGACCTGGCCGCGAATCCAGGGTCACGGACCGATCAAGGCTGTTCAAGAAAGTGCCCCGCCCTGTGGCACGGAAGTGACCGTTCCGCTACGGTGTGGCCGCCTCGCAACGATCCGCGCGGCCGTGGTGACCAGCTGCTCGCGACCTGCCTTCGCACTGTCGCGACCGGCCCGACGACCCCGCTCTCCTGGGGGTTTGTGGTGGTACGGCCGCGGGAGTGTGAGACTGGACCGCACAAGCGGGCGCGTGCGAACGTGCCCGCCGTACAACGAAGGCATCTCGCACCGGGGTTCGGGGGAACCGGCTCCGGTGCCGAACGCATCCCACGGGATGAGCGCGAACGGGGCCGCAACGGGGCTGCATCCGGGACGCCGGGCCGTCGGAAGTACGCGACCGCAGTGACGCACAGGGGGAAGTGGGGAAAGCAATGCCTCGGTGGAGGGAGCTCTCGGAGGAGCTCGATCCGGAGATCCGGGAGTTCGCGGGCCAGTTGCGCCGCCTCGTCGACCGCAGCGGGCTCAGCCTCGCCTCGCTCTCGGACCGTACCGGCTACAGCAAGACCTCGTGGGAGCGCTATCTCAACGGCCGACTGCTCGCGCCCAAGGGCGCGGTCATCGCGCTCGCCGAGGTCACGCGCACCAATCCAGTCCATCTGACCACCCTGTGGGAGCTGGCCGAACGTGCCTGGAGCCGTTCGGAGATGCGCCACGACATGACGATGCAGGCGATCCGCATATCCCAGGCGCGGGCCGCGCTCGGGGGAGAAGTCGCGGAGGAGGGCGGCAAGTCCGGACGCAAGCAGTCCGGTGCCTCCGAAGGGCGTCGCAAGCCGGGAGGTGCCGCCGCCACGTCGGACCGTCCCGCGCCCACCGTCCCGGAGCAGCGCCGGGCGAAGAAGTCGCGGGGAGCGGCGGATCCGGCCGGTGCCGCGGACGAACAGCCGCCCGCACGGGACGAGTTCCCGCCCCTGGACGGGACCATGGCGCTCGGCCCCCAGGCGCTGCGCGGCAGGCCCGCCGATCCGTATCCGGCCGCGAGCCGGGCGTCCGGCCCCGCCGCCGGCGGACCCGGCGGCCCGCCCGGACCCGGCGCGGACCGCCCCGTCGAGGCCCCGCGGCCGCGACGGCGCCGTCGGCCGGTGCTGATGACGCTCGCGGCGGTGCTGGTCGTGGCCATCGCGGCGGTTCTGACGATGCGGCTCGCGGGCGGCAACGCCGAGGCGGGCAACGACCCGGCGCCGAGCCCGACGGTCCAGCCCACCAAGGTGAAGCTGCCGGAAGGCGTGGAGTGCGCGGGCGCGGACTGCACCGGCCGGGACCCGGAGGAGATGGGCTGCGCGGGCGAGTACGTCGAGACCAGCGACCAGGTCGTGGTGGGCACGGCGGTCGTCGAGATCCGCTGGAGCAAGACCTGCCAGGCGGCGTGGGCGCGCATCAAGTCCGCGGCGGCCGGTGACGGCGTGCGCATCACCAACGCCGACGGCGCCAAGCAGAACTCCACCGTCGGGACCACCACCGACGCGTACACCGCGATGGTCGCGGCCAAGGAACCGGCCGATGTCACCGCCTGCGGCATCCTCGCGACCGGCACCGAAGGGTGCACCGGGGAGTAGTCAGGAGTTCCGGGAAGCAGGGCTTTCGCGCGTCCGGTAGGGGAATCCGGTCCTCCGGCCGGGTGAGAGCGGAGTGCGAATCCGGGCGCGCGCCCTGCCGCTGACCAGGTACGCGGACGGCGGCGGGCCTCGCGCCGAGCCGTCAACGAACCGATCGGTTCAGAGATTTCGAACTCGTACGCATGCTCCGCGCATTGTGGGGCAGGTGCACAGTCCCCCCACGGGAGTGGTCAACCACCCCACCCGGCGACCGTTCCTGCCGCCCCTACGGGCAGGAACGGTCGCCGGTCCGCTTTTGTGTGGCCGGTCCGCGACGCGTGTGGCCCGGGCCACACGGACCCGGCAGTGCGGGAAGCCCGGGGCGCGGTAGCCTGACCGCTGGATCTCTCTTGACGCCAAGAGATCGATCATCGAGGCCGATGGCAGGGATCCCCGCACCCGGGGCAGGGACCCCCACCGCATAGTTGGCATCGGAGAACTCCATGACCCGCACTCCCGTGAACGTCACCGTCACCGGCGCGGCCGGACAGATCGGTTACGCACTGCTCTTCCGCATCGCCTCCGGCCAGTTGCTCGGCGCGGACGTGCCGGTCAAGCTGCGCCTGCTCGAGATCACTCCGGCGCTCAAGGCCGCCGAGGGCACCGCGATGGAGCTCAACGACGGCGCCTTCCCGCTGCTTCAGGGCATCGACATCAGCGACGACCCGAACGTCGCCTTCGACGGTGCCAACGTCGCCCTGCTCGTCGGCGCCCGCCCCCGTGGCAAGGGCATGGAGCGCGGTGACCTCCTGGAGGCCAACGGCGGCATCTTCAAGCCCCAGGGCCAGGCCATCAACGCCCACGCCGCGGACGACATCAAGGTCCTCGTCGTCGGCAACCCGGCCAACACCAACGCCCTGATCGCCCAGGCCGCCGCCCCGGACGTACCGGCCGAGCGCTTCACCGCCATGACGCGCCTGGACCACAACCGCGCCCTGAGCCAGCTCGCCGCGAAGACCGGCGTCGGCGTCGCGGACATCAAGCGCATGACCATCTGGGGCAACCACTCGGCCACCCAGTACCCGGACATCTTCCACGCCGAGGTCGCGGGCAAGAACGCCGCCGAGGTCGTGAACGACGAGGCGTGGCTGGCCGACACCTTCATCCCGACCGTCGCCAAGCGCGGCGCGGCCATCATCGAGGCCCGTGGCGCCTCGTCGGCCGCCTCCGCCGCCTCGGCCGCGATCGACCACGTGCACACCTGGGTCAACGGCACCGCCGCGGGCGACTGGACCTCGATGGGTATCCCCTCGGACGGTTCCTACGGCGTGCCCGAGGGCCTCATCTCCTCCTTCCCGGTCACCACGAAGGACGGCAAGTACGAGATCGTCCAGGGCCTGGAGATCAACGAGTTCTCGCGCGCCCGTATCGACGCCTCCGTCAAGGAGCTGTCGGAGGAGCGCGACGCGGTGCGCGGTCTCGGACTGATCTGAGCCCCCTCGTGACGCCGCCACCCCCGGCCTGACGGGGAGTGATCGGCGTACGCCCCCTGCGCCTCCATGCGCCCCCGGCACACCACCACTCGGTGCCGGGGGCGCCGCGCTGTCCGGCCCCCGCTGCGAGGTGCAGCCGTATGCTGTGACCTTCACCACGCCGACAGCGCTCAACTTCCTTGCCGTACAAGGAAGTGGGGGTTACGGGGGATTCGTGACGGACCAGATGCGACTGCCCCGGCAGCCGGAACCGGCCGGGAACGGCGCGGCGGAGGTGCCGCCGCAGGGAGTCGTTCCGCCCGGTGCGAGCGAGGCCACCAGGCTGCTGTGCGGGGGCTGTTATCTCGACAGCGAGTTCCGTGACGCCGTCATCGACGAGTTGTACGTGCACGAGGAACGGCTGGCCGCGCCCGCGCACGGTTACGACGCGGCCAGGGTGCTGGCCCACGCGCTGCGCTCCCGGCGGCTCGAACTGGGCTGGGCGGCAGGAATCCTCGGACTCTGGGTGGTCGGCGCCGTCCTGACGCAGTATCTGCTGCTCGCCGTACTGCTGCCCTGTCTGTTGCTTGCGCTCGCCGCGCGGCTGCGCGAAGGGCCGGGCGGCGCGGCGGACCGCAACCCGCGCCCGCTGTGGGGCGGGCGCGCGAACGGCACCGGCAAGGACGGCGCGCGGGAGCGGGCGTCCGGCGCGGCCCCGGCCCGTGGCGCGGGTGCGTCCCTGCTTCAGCTCTGGGGCCAGTTGTCCGTGGTCTTCGTGGTGGTGGTCGCGGTCCTGATCGGTGTCGGCAAGGCCGACGGCGAGGTCGCGATGGCACAAGTCATGGTGGTGGCCGCGCTGTTGCCCGGTGGTGCCGACTGGGTCCGCGAGGCCTCCAGCGGGATCGACGCCTTCGAGGCCTGGGCCTCCCTGGTGATGCTGCTCCTGGTGGCCGTCTGCGTCGCCGGGCACCGCGCCCACTTCGCCCGCACCCTGACCCACATACTGCATCCCCGGCGCTTCGCCGACATCACGGGCGACCCGGCCGAGAGCGCGCAGAACGCGCGGTACCAGCGGCTGCGGGTGCGCATCAGGACCGAGCAGTCGGCGCGGCTGGTCATGTACCACTCCGGGCATCCGTTCTGCGGTGCGGGAGTTCCGGTGGACTCCTGGACGCTCGCCGTCGAACTCCGCCCGGACCCGGAGCGCGAGGAGCCGCCCGAGCCGCTGAGCAACCGCAAGATTCTGGACAACGTGCGCGAACTGCTCGCCCGGCTGCGGCTGCCCGCTCCGGCCGCCGCCGCCGTGGTGCGCGACCGGCTGCGCGGCCTGGAGATCGACGAGTGCGTCTTCCTGCCGGTGACCGGTCTGCCGCGCCGCGAGCTCGCCCCCTACGGCGCGGCGGACTTCGCGCGGCACCGGGCCGAGGCCGTGGAGGAGGGCGGCGAGACCCGGCGGCACTTCCTGCGGGTACGGGTCGGCGGCTGGGAGGAGGAGGTCGTCACCACGGTCTTCGTCCGTGTGCACACCCAGGGCGGCATGCTGATGCTGGAGATCGCCCCGCACGTCCTCGCGCCCGTACGCCGGGAGTTCGAGGAGGCCGACCGGATCGCCCACGACTACCGCAACCTCGGGCCGGTGGCCAAGCTCACCTGGGCGCTGGCGCGCGTACCGCAGTCGCTGGCCTTCGCGCTGCGGACCCTGAACCGCGGTGGCGCGACGGGCTCCCGCACCGTCCGGGCGGGCCAGGAGCACGTACTGCCGGACGGGCCCGCCGTCTCGGTGCGCGAACTGGGCAGCGGCACCGAGCTGTCCCTGTTCCAGGAGATGGACGTACAGCGCTACCTCAAGGCCATCCAGGACCGGGTGGCGCACGGCGTACGGCAGGTGCTGCGCGACGCCGGATACCGCACGGACGAGTTCGCGCAGAAGATCGTCAACATCAGCGACGGCGGCGTGCACATCGAGCACGCCCAGGGGGCGTTCGCGATCGGCGACCACAACACGGTCAGCAACCAGGAACAGCCCGCGGCGTCCGCGGAGTCGCCACCGGAGCAGCCGCGGCAGGACGGGACGCCATGACCGCACGGACCGGCCCCGGGAGGCACGGATGAGCACGGCCGACGAGCAGAACCCCACCACGGGAGCGGACGACGGACGGCGCCCGGCCGGCCCGGGACAGACACCGCCGGTGAGCCGGGACGAGGGCCGAACCGAGCGCGGCGGCAGGGCGGTTGGCGGCGGTGGCATCCACATCAGCAATGTGCGGGGTGCGTTCGCGATCGGCGACCACAACGACGTACGCAACCAGACCGGTGGTACGGCGGCCCCGCGCGATCCGGCCCAGGAGGAACTCCTGCGTGCAGTGAAGGAGTTGCGCGAGGACCTGGCCCGACTCGTACCCTCCGGCCTGCGCGACACTCTGGACGCCGAACTCGCCGGTGCCGAGACCGAGATCGAGGAATCGGGGCAGGCGGGGCCCACCCGCCGCGAGCGGCTGGGCCGTGCGCTCGCGGGCGCGGGCGCGGTGACCGGCTTCCTGGCCTCGGCGGCCACCGTGACCCAGGCGCTCGGCGCCTTCTCGGGGGGCTGAGCCGATGGCAGGACGACGCGACCAGGAATCGGGCGAGGCCCGCTGGAACCCCGAGACCCAGAGCTGGGACGACGGCGCCCCGCGCGCCGCGTTCACGCCGCCGCCCCCGCCCCGGCCCGAGTTCGCCCCTCAGGTCCCTCAGGTCCCTCAGGCCCCGGAGACCCAGGAAGCCTGGTGGCAGACGGAGGGGCGAGCGACCGGCGCGCCCGCGGCCGGTGCCCAACCGGTACCGGAACACGGGCACACCACGCCCGAGACGTACGCCCCCGTCCCCCTCGGACCGGTGGCCCTCCCCGAGGCGCCGCCGCCCGCGCCGACGCCCATGCACCGGCGCAGGTCCACCGCCATCGCTCTGGTGCTCGCCGTGGCCCTGGCGGGCGGCGGGTTCACGGGATGGTTCCTCGCCTCGGGCGACGGCGACTCGGAGTCCGAGACCCGGACGGAGCCGACCCGGGAGGTTCGGACGCCCGACGCCAAGGGGTCGGACGGCCCCTCACCCACGACCTCCGCGTCCGCCACCCCCAGCCCCTCGCCGACCCTGCCGCCCTCCGGCTACGACTCCATCACCGAACCGGAGTTCACCCTGTTCGTGCCGGAGGACTGGCAGCGCCGCACCGAGAAGGGCGAGCAAGGCGTCACGCTCTACTACTACGAGGAGCCCGGCGGCGGCCCGCGCCGTGTCCAGGTGTTCAAGGTGACCGAGGAGAACCCGACTCCGCGCGGCACCCTGGAACTCGCCGAGACCTTCCTCGACGGCGCCGGATACGAGCGCAACAGCCTCGCCGACGTCTCCGACCCGCGCGGCCCGGCGGCCGAGCTGGACTACTCGACCGACAGCAAGGAATGGGACACCCGGATGCGCACGGTCGACCGCGTCGTGCACGGCGAGGGCGAGGACCTGTACGTCGTCCTCAGCACCGGCCCCGAGGACGACTGGCCCGCACAGCAGGAGGTGCACCAAGTCGCCCTGGACGGGCTGTGCTTCGGGACCGAGTGCTGAGGCGAGCCTGCGGGGCGCGAGCGGGTCAGGAGAGCGCGAGCGGGTCAGGAGAGCGCGATCTCGCACCAGACCGTCTTGCCGATGTTGTAAGTACGGCGCTCCACACCCCAGTTGGCGGCCAGCATCTCGACCAGGGCGAGGCCGCGCCCGGACTCCGCGTACGGATCGGCGTCGGCGGCGGGCGCCGAGGGCAGGGTGTTGTTCGCGTCCGAGACCTCGATCCGCAGTGCGCCCGGAGTGAGTTCGCAGCGCGCGTGGATCTGCCGCCCGGCGGGCACACGGGCATGCCGGTACGCGTTGGTCACCAGCTCACTGAGGAGCAGTA
Organism: Streptomyces sp. NA04227; assembly: GCF_013364195.1. Classification (NCBI taxonomy): domain Bacteria; kingdom Bacillati; phylum Actinomycetota; class Actinomycetes; order Kitasatosporales; family Streptomycetaceae; genus Streptomyces; species Streptomyces sp. NA04227. The sequence continues at coordinate 5,262,783 of NZ_CP054918.1, forward strand.
CGGCGGTCTGCGCCGCCTCGTCGGGCACTTGCCACGCCGCCGCCTGCGCCCGCAACAGCCTTCGCGCCCGTCCGACGCTGCTGGGGTGACGTGTCAACTGCCACTCGATGTCCTGTGGTTGGGGGTCGGGGAGGTGCGTGGGGTTCGAGGTGGGGAGTGCCATGTGCGGGTTGTCCTTGGTCTCGGCCTTTGTCATTTGCCGGGCCAACACTGGCTGTTACGAAGTAACCTCAGGAAGTAGCGAGTTGGGTACGCAGAGTTGTGGTACCCGAGCGATACGGCGCGAAGGGGTGCGTGTGGCAGAGAAGCCGGTCAAAGAGCAGCCTGCCGCTTGGCGGTACTGCGGGAGCCAGATCAAGTTGTGGAGGGAGGAGGCGGGGGTCAGCCGACAGGCGCTGGCCGATGAGGCGGCGTACAACGTCGAGTACGTGAAGTCGATGGAGATGGGGCGCCGGAAGGCGACCATGACGTTGCTTCAGGTGGCGGACCAGATGTGCGGCGCGCGCGGGAAGCTGGTCGCTGGGCACGAGTACTTGAAGCCGGAGCCGTTTCCGGCGCGGTCTCAGGAGTACATGGAGATCGAGAAGAAGGCGATCGTCGTACACGACTACGCGTTTGGCCTGATTCCAGGCCTTCTTCAGATCGAAGAGTATGCCTACTCGCAGATCAGTACCAGGTGCCCGCCACTGGACGACGACACGGTAGCGGAGCGAGTGCGTCACCGACTTTCTCGGCAGGAGGCGTTGCGGAAGCGGCCAACAACGATGTTTGGCTTCGTTATTCACGAAGTGGCGCTGCGCAGCAATATTGGAGGGCGCAAGGTGATGAAGCGGCAGCTTGAGCACCTGATCGAGGTGAGTGAGCTGCGCAACGTCACCGTCCAGATTCTGCCCTTCGGCCGGTGCGACAGCTTGGCTCTCAACGGGCCGTTCGTGCTGCTGGAGACGGCGGAGCATGAGCGCTTTGCCTATGTAGAAAGCCCTGAGACCAGCGCCCTGCATGCCGATCCAGACAAGGTGAGCAATCTGGCGCAGGCCCATGGCATGATCCGCATGCAAGCCCTCAGTGTTGAGGAGTCGGCTGCATTCATCAGGAAGGTGGCAGCGGAGCTATGACTGACCGGCTGAACTGGTTCAAGTCCAGCTATAGCGACAATGAGGGCGGCGCATGCCTCGAAGTCGCCCTGGACTGGCGCAAGTCCAGCTACAGCGACTCCCAAGGTGGCGACTGCATAGAGATAGCCCCTTGCCCCCACTCAGTCCACCTCCGCGACTCCAAACTCGGCGAAACCAGCCCGCAGTTCACCGTCCCGGCCGCCGCCTGGACCGCCTTCCTCGCCTACGCCACGTACGCCACCCGGGACTGAACCACCCAACTCCCCACGGGGAGCGGGCAGGCCGCCAAGGGTTCTCAGGCACTCTTCATGCTGCCGTCATGGATCACCGCCGCCCGCTCCCCTAATCTCTTGCGCATGGCAGCAGGCAGATCACTCGCCGCGCGCCGCCACGTCGATCACGGACGGGTGGCCAGCGCACTGTGTCCGGGTGCAAGCGCCCTCTGAGCGCCCCCGGGTCTCCCTAGGATTCCCGCTCCGCTTCTCTTCTCTTCTCTTCTTCCGTTCTTCCCTCGCGCACGACCGGTGTCCACAGCCGTGCGGTGATCGGGTGTGCCCCGCCCTGGCCGTCCCCCTGCGCCCCAGGGTGCCCAGGCGCACCCGTGGCACGGTCCGTACGCACCGGTGAATCCCCTCGCGTAGCCGAGTCCGGCATGAAACCGGACAGCAGGAGGAAATACCCCGATGACTGAGCATGGACAGCGTCCGCACCTCAACAGGCGCGGTTTTCTGGCGGGTTCGGCGGCCGTCGCCGCTACCGCCGCCATCCCGGCGGTGGCCGCCGAGGCGCACGGCGCCGCGACCGGTGGCCAGGGTGTCGCCGCCGCCCGGCCGAACATCCTGCTGATCGTCACCGACGACCAGCCCAAGCACACCGAGTGGGCGCTGCCGAAGACCACCGCCTGGCTGGCCGACCAGGGCGTGAAGTTCACCAACGGCCATGTCACCACCCCGCTGTGCTCCCCGTCCCGCTCCTCGGTCTTCACCGGGAAGTTCGCGCACAACCACGGTGTCCGCAACAACGGCGCCTCGCTGCAGCTCGACCAGTCGACCACGGTGCAGCGGTACCTCAAGCAGGCCGGGTACCGTACCGGCCTGTTCGGCAAGTACCTCAACTCCTGGACGCTGGCGGACAATCCGCCGCACTTCGAGGACTTCGCCCTGCTCCAGCCGGGCTTCGTCGACCGGCAGTGGAACGTCAACGGCACCGTCCAGACGATCAACGGCTACACGACCACCATCATCAAGAACCGCACGCTGAACTTCATCGAGAAGTCGGCGCAGGACAACAGGCCCTGGTTCGCGTACGTGACCCCGTACGCCTCGCACGGGCCGCGCACGCCCGAGGAGAAGTACGCGGGCACGGCGGTGCCGGACTGGAACGGGCGCCCCTCGGTGCCCGAGCCCGACCGCAGCGACAAGCCCGCGTACATCAAGAACGCGACCGGCACCTTGGCCGACGGTAAGCAGATCAGGGCCGAGCAGCTCAGGACCCTGCGCTCGGTGGACGACGCGGTGGGCGCCTTCCGCGACAAGCTGCGCGAGCTCGGGCAGCTCGACAACACCCTGGTCATCTACATCGCCGACAACGGCTTCGGCTGGGCCGACCACGGCTGGACCGCGAAGTCGGTGCCCTACCGGCCCGCGCACGAGGTGCCGTTCTATCTGTCCTGGCCCGCCGGCGGACTGGGCGCGGGCGTCAACGACAACCGCATCGTCGCCAACATCGACATCGCGCCGACGCTCCTCGACGCGGCGGGCATCACGGGCGCGGGGGAGCGGGACGGACGGTCGCTGCTGTCCTCGTACAGCCGTGACCACCTGCTCGTGGAGTGGTGGAAGCAGGGCACCGGTGCCGGTGGCCCGCAGACCTGGTCCTCGTACGTGGCCAAGGACAAGCAGTACACGGAGTACTACGACCTCACCACCGACGCGAACGGAAAGGTCACGGGTACGGGGCAGGTGAAGTTCCGTGAGTACTACGACCTGGCCGGTGACCCGCATCAGCTGACCAACTCGCTGTACCAGGCCACCCCGGCGGACGAGCAGCGGCTCGGCATCCCGGCGCTGGCCCAGCAGTTGGCGGCGGACCGGGTGAGCTAGCGCACCATCGGTCCCTGGTTGAGTCCGGCGGCGGGTGCCCGGCAGATCGGGCCTGGCACCCGCCCGCCCCTCGCCTTCGCGTGCGCCCGAGGGCGATGCTCCAACGCCTCGTATCAGCAAGGGAGTTCACGATGTCCGCCGAGTGCTGCACCCCCGGACAGGGGCATGGCCACGGGCCGGAGCTGCTCACTCTCGCGGCGCCCGGGCCGAAGCAGCCGTCCTCCCACTCGCCGTCGTCCGCGCGCGGCGCGGCCTCGGCGGCCCGGGTCGCCAGGCAGTTGCTCGACCTGCCCGGCGGGCGCTTCCTCATGGGCACCGAGGACCCGGACGGTTTCCCGGCCGACCGTGAGGGACCCGTCCGCGAGGCCGAGGTGGCCGCCTTCCGGATCGCGCCCACCACGGTGACCAACGCCCAGTACGCCACCTTCGTGAAGGCCACCGGGTACGTGACCGAGGCCGAACGCTTCGGTTTCTCCTTCGTCTTCGGCGGCTTCCTCGCCCCCGAGGTCGCCGCCGTGGCCGCGCCGGTGGACCAGGTGCCCTGGTGGCGGGCGGTGGGGGAGGCGAGCTGGCGCAGCCCCGAGGGGCCGGGCTCGGCCGTCGCGGCCCGCCAGAACCACCCGGTGGTGCACGTGTCCCACAACGACGCGCTGGCCTACTGCGCCTGGTCGGGCACCCGGCTGCCCACCGAGACCGAATGGGAGTACGCGGCCCGGGGCGGCCTGGAACAGCGGCGCTACCCCTGGGGCGACGAACTCACCCCGCGCGGACGGCACATGTGCAACATCTGGCAGGGCGAGTTCCCGCACCACAACACCGAGGAGGACGGCTACGCGGGCACCGCCCCGGTGAAGTCCTTCCGCCCCAACGGCTTCGGTCTCTACAACGCGGTGGGCAACGTCTGGGAGTGGTGCGCCGACTGGTTCACCCCCGACAACTCACGCGTGATGCGCGGCGGTTCCTATCTGTGCCACGACTCCTACTGCAACCGCTACCGCGTCGCGGCCCGCAGCTCCAACACGCCCGACAGCTCCACGGGCAACATCGGCTTCCGGGTGGCCGCGGACCGCAGGGCCTGAGGCGCGCGCGGCTCAAGCCTCCAACGCGGCTGCTTCCTTGGCGAGTTGTACGGCCGATCGCAGGCTGAGGCCGGGCTCGGCTCCCCGTAGCGCCTTGATGGCGGCTACGGAGTCGACCGGTCCCGCATACCCCACTTCGCTGAGCGTGCGACGTACCCAGTGGCCGCGCAGTTCCGTCTCGCTGCGGGCGTCCGCCTCTTCGACGAGGCGGAGGGCGAGTTCCAGGCCGGGCCGGTCCTCGGGGTGGGCGTTGGCCAGCGCCTCGCGGAGGGACCGCGCGGCCTCGTCCGCGCCGCGCAGTACCAGGAATATCGTCTCGGTCTTGCCGAACATGCGCTGTTCCCCTGTGAGTTCGTTACGGTCATCGACATGGGCATCGATGTTGTGATCCTGCTCTGGACTGTAGTACTTCTTATACATGAGCGAGCAAGTGCACAACAGGTTGGCGGTGGTGCGCGCCGAACGGAAGGTGTCGCGCCAGAGCCTTGCCGAGGCAGTGGGCGCCCACTACCAGACCATCGGCTACATCGAGCGCGGGCAGTACAACCCGAGCCTCGATCTGGCGCTGCGCCTCGCGAAGTTCTTCGAGCTGCCGGTCGAGGCGCTGTTCGCCCTCGAACCCTTCCGGCCGCTCACCGACGAGGTCTACGGGAGGAGCCGTGATGAGCGGACGGACCGGTGAAGCGACGCGCTACGACCGGCGCATGTACGCACTGATGAACCGGAGGGAGGCCGCCTCCTGGTACGCCACGGCCGCGCGGCGACGGCTGTTCGTGCTCGGTCACATCGCGCTGAGCGCCGCCTCGGTGGCGTGCTGGCTGTACGCGGTGGTGGGCGACCGGGACTGGGCGCTGCTCGTCCTGCTCGCCGCCCTGCTGCCGTGGTGCGTGGCGACCGGAGTCATCAACACCGCCACCAAGGGCCTGCTCGAACTGCGCCGCCACGTCCTCGACGAGCGGCAGCGCGCGGAGAAGGACCAAGTCGTCTCGCGCGCCCACCGGTTGACCACCTGGCTCCTGGCCGCGGCCACCGCTGGTGCGGGCGCACTCGCCTGGTCCGGCACGGCGGAACTGCGCACGCTCGCCTTCCCGGTGCTCTTCACCGTGCTTGTGGCGCACTGGCTGATGCCGCTGTGGGTCGCAGGACTGTCCGCCCGGGACGAGCCCGCCGAGGATCCGGCGGAGGAGTTCGCGGTGGGGTACTGAGGAACGCGCGGGGCGGCCGCACCGGCAGAATCCCGGTGCGGCCGCCCTCGGTTCGGCCGCGGACTACTGCAACTCGCCGTCGTAGTCCGGGAGCTTGAAGGTGCGCTCGGCGTGGCCACCGATCAGGTCGGTGTCACGGTTGCCGATGTTGGCGACGATCGTCAGGCCCTCGTCCTCGATCCCGATGCGGCAGTTGGTCTTCATCTCGTCCTTGGACGAGTCGTCGCCGCTCTGGCGCATGCACAGGCCGTCCACCGGGAAGCCCGCGTTCCTCAGGTCGCGCAGCGTCGACTCGCGGCCCGACTCCTTGCGGTTGGTGACGAACCGGATGCTGGCGCCCTTGTCCTTGGCGAACCGCGCGAGCTCCAGGGTCGCCTCGATGGGCGCGCCCTCGTCGTAGTCCGTGGCCAGCGAGGTGTTGTCGATGTCCAGGACGATGGCGGCGCCGTCGGCGGGCAGCCGCTCCTCGAGGTAGCTGTGGGCGGGGGCCACGGCCTCGGCCACGTCCTGCTTCCACTCGTCCTCGCTGGGGAGGGCGAAGGCGCTGTTCGCCGCGAACAGCGTCGCGGCACCGGCCAGGGCGGTGACGCCGATGCCACGACGGACGTACTTGCTGAACTGCTTGTGCACGGCGGGTTTCCTCTTCTTCGGTGGGGGGTGAACCACCGCCGAGCAGAACCCGCCGAGCTTGCCCGGCCGGAAAGCGCATGTGTCGGGATCGTGAATACTGTTGCGGTAAACAACAGTTGCCACGATACGAGGCCAATGCCCCGCCGCGTGCGGAGAGTTGTGATGCCGCACGACTGCGCCCGCTCACATGCGCTTTCTCCCCCCTCGGGCCCGGCTACTTCAGTCCGGCCGCGATCTCCTGAGCCGCCTTCATCGTCCTGAGTAGCAGACCGGGGCCGAACGTGATCCGTGTGGCGCCGAGTTCGCCCAGCTCCCGCAGGTTGTCCCGGCCCGGCATGGCCGAGGCGTTGATCGGCCCGGGTACCGCCTTGCGCAGCGCCGGGATCTGGGCGGGCGTCGCCAGGATGAAGTAGAGACAGTCGGCACCCGCGGCGGAGTAGCGGCGGCCGCGGTCGATGGACTCCTCGGGGTCCGTGACGCCGCGCAGGAAGGTGTCCACGCGCGCGTTGAGGAACACCCGGCCCGCGGCCGCCTCGGCGAACTCGCCCAGCCAGGTGGCCTGTTCGGCCGGATCGCGCAGCACCTTGTCGGCGCCGCCCGCCGGGTCGGGGACCGAGTCCTCCAGGTTGCAGCCCACCACGCCCGCGTCGAGCAGCCGCTCGGCCAGCTCGGCGGGCGGCAGTCCGTAGCCCGCCTCGATGTCCGCCGACACCGGCACGTCCACGGCCGCCGCGATCCGGGCGACGGCCGCGAACATCTCGTCCGCCGGAGTGTGTCCGTCCTCGTGGCCGAGGGCCGCGGCGACGCCCGCGCTCGGTGTCGCCAGGGCCGGATACCCGGCCTTGACGAAGGCGCGGGCGCTTGGCGGGTCCCAGGGGCCGGGCAGGATCAGCGGATCGCCGGGTGCCCGCTCCTTGTGCAGGGCGTGGAACAGCCCGTACTTGGCGGTCATGACCGCCTGCTCCCGGCTCACTTGTGGTCGCCGGGACGGTAGTTGCCCGGCACCATACGGGCGGTGACACCGAACCGGTTCCAGGCGTTGATCACGACGATCGCCGAGATCAGACCGGTCAGCTCGGCCTCCTCGAAGTGCTTGGCCGCCTGCTCCCAGACCTCGTCGGGCACGAAACCGTCGGTGAGGACGGTGACCGCCTCGGTCAGCTCCAGGGCCGCGATCTCGCGCTCGGTGTAGAAGTGCCGCGACTCCTCCCAGGCGCTGAGCATCACGATCCGCTGCACGCTCTCACCGGCCGCGAGGGCGTCCTTGGTGTGCATGTCCAGGCAGAACGCGCAGTGGTTGAGCTGCGAGGCCCGGATCTTCACGAGCTCCAGCAGGTCGGGTTCGAGTCCCTTGGTCGCGGCGCGGTCCAGGGCGACCATGGCCTTGTAGACGTCCGGGCGGAGCCCGGTCCAGGCGATGCGGGCCGGGTGCTCGGCGGAGAAGCGGGTGTCGGTGGCCTTCGGTCCCCGGTCGTCGCCGGACGTGCTTGTCGTGACGGTGCCGGTAGCAGTGGTGTCGTGCGTCATGCCTCGAATCTAGGACGTCACTGACCCAGGAGTATGGTCCATTTCCATGGCGGAATCCTGGGCCAATCTTGGCATCGATCTGCATCTGGAACCCTCCGGTCCGGGGCTGCGCGCGGGGCTGACCGCCGCCCTCAGGGACGCGGTGCGCGGCGGGCGGCTCGCCCCCGGCACCCGGCTGCCCTCCTCCCGCACGCTCGCCGTCGACCTCGGCGTCGCCCGCAACACGGTCGCCGAGGCCTACGCCGACCTGGTCGCGGAGGGCTGGCTGACGGCCCGGCAGGGGTCCGGCACCCGGGTCGCGGAGCGGGACGTGCCCCGCCCCGAGGCGCCGCCCAGGTCCCGGATCCCGCGCGGCCGTCCCGCCTACGACCTGCGGCCCGGCTTCCCCGACCTCTCCTCGTTCCCGCGCGCCGCGTGGCTGAAGGCGGCCCGGCACGCCCTGACCCACGCCCCGAACGAGGCCTTCGGCTACTCCGACCCGCGCGGCAGGCCCGAACTGCGCGAAGCGCTCGCCGACTACCTCGCGCGCGTCCGCGGCGTGCAGGCCGACCCGGACCGCGTGGTCATCTGCTCCGGCTTCGCCCACGCCCTGGTCCTGCTCGACCAGGTGCTGCGCGGGCGGGGCGTACGCGAAGTGGCGGTGGAGCGGTACGCCGTGGGCCTGCACCGCGACCTCCTGGAACGCGGCGGACTGCGCACCCGGCCACTGCCCTTCGACGAACTGGGCACCGACACCCGCCCGTTGGCCTCCGGGAGCGCCGGGGCGGTCCTGGTGACCTCGGCCCACCAGTTCCCGATGGGCCTGCCGCTGCACCCCGACCGGCGGGCCGAGGCCGTCGCCTGGGCACGGGCGAGCGGCGGACTCATCCTGGAGGACGACTACGACGGCGAGTTCCGCTACGACCGGCAGCCCGTCGGCGCCCTCCAGGGCCTCGATCCGGAACGCGTGGTCTACCTCGGCACCGCCAGCAAGTCCCTGGCCCCCGGACTGCGGCTCGGCTGGATGATCCTGCCCCGCCCGCTCGCCGACGAGGTCACCGCGGCCAAGGGCGTGGACGACTGGACCTGCGGCACCCCCGACCAGCTCACCCTCGCCCGCTTCCTGCGCAGCGGCGACTACGACCGGCACGTACGCGCCATGCGGCAGCGCTACCGCCGCCGCCGCGACCAGCTGGTGACCGCCCTCGCCGCCCACGCGCCCGCCGTCCGCGCCCACGGCATAGCCGCCGGACTGCACGCCGTACTCGAACTCCCGCCCGGCACCGAGCAGTCCGTGATCCGCGCCGCCGCCTGGCAGGGCCTGGCCGTGACCCGCCTGCGCGAACTCCGGCACCCGGCCGCGGACCCCGCGGGCACCCCCGAGGCCCTCGTCGTGGGCTACGGCACGCCTCCCGAACATGCCTGGCCCGGGGCGCTGGAGGCGCTGTGCAGGGCGCTCGGATAGCGCCCGCAGCCCCCAACTGCCGTCAGACCTCCAGCACTTCGGCCAGCTGACCGATGCCCCAGTCCAGGTCGTCCTCGTCGATCACGAGCGGCGGTGCGATGCGCAGCGTCCGGCCGTGGGTCTCCTTGGCCAGCACCCCGCGGGCCATCAGCCGTTCCGCGACGGACCGCCCGCTGCCGCGCGAGGGGTGTACGTCCAATCCGGCCCAGAGCCCGCGCACCCGCAGGCCGTCCACCGCGCCGGACGCGGCCAGCGGTTCGAGCAGCCGCTCGAGCCGGTTGCCCAGCGCCGCGGCCCGCTCCTGGAACTCCCCGGTGCGCAGCATCGCGACGACCTCCAGGGCGACGGCGCAGGCCAGCGGGTTGCCGCCGAAGGTGGAACCGTGTTCGCCGGGCCGCAGCACGCCGAGGATCCGCGACGAGGAGACGACCGCCGAGACGGGCACGATGCCGCCGCCGAGCGCCTTGCCGAGCAGGTACATGTCGGGGACGACGCCCTCGTGCTCGCACGCGAAGGTCCGGCCGGTGCGCCCGAGGCCGGACTGGATCTCGTCGGCGATCAGCAGGACGTCCGCCTCGCGGGTGGCCTCCCGTACACCCCGGAAGTAGCCCTCCGGCGGCAGCCGTACGCCCGCCTCGCCCTGCACCGGTTCGAGCAGGACGGCCACCGTGTGCTTGCTGAGCGCCGCCTGGAGCGCGGTCAGATCCCCGTACGGGACGATCTCGAAGCCCGGCGTGTACGGGCCGAAGTCCTCGCGGGCCTCGCGGTCCGTGGAGAAGCTGATGGCCGTCGTGGTGCGGCCGTGGAAGTTGCCCCCCGCGACGACGATCTTCGCCATGCCCTCCGGCAGCCCCTTGACCCGGTAGCCCCAGGCCCGTGCCACCTTGATCGCGGTCTCCACCGCCTCCACGCCGGTGTTCATCGGCAGCACCCTCTCCATGCCGCACAACTCGGCCAGCCGGGCGCACAGTTCACCGAACAGATCGTGGTGGAAGGCGCGCGAGGTGAGGGTGAGCCGGTCGAGCTGGCGGTGCGCGGCGTCCACCAGACGGGGATGGCGGTGGCCGAAGTTCAGCGCCGAATAGGCGGACAGCAGATCGAGGAAACGGCGGCCCTCGACATCCGTCATCCAGGCGCCCTCGGCGCTCGCGATCACCACCGGCAGCGGGGCGTAGTTGTGGGCTCCGTACTCCTCGCTCCGGGCGATGAACGCCGCCGAGTAGGAGGGCTCGGCGGATGCGGAACTGTTCATCGGGGGCCTCCGTTTGGCCGCATGGCGGCGCGGCGTCAGGTCTGTCGGGTGAGGGTGCGTGTGGGGAATGGGATGTTTTGCCCTTTCTATCCCTGTGTGTAGTGCGGAGGAAGGAACCCGTACCCCGGCGAGCCCACCCACCGGAGGGCGGGGGCGCCGCGCGCACCGGCCGCCTTCCCGGGGTCCCAGGGCGGCCCGCGCAACCAGACCACTCCCGGTATCGCGGTCGCCCTGCACGAAGCGGCGCAGCCGTCCTTCCGTGACTACGCGGACGCCGTCGTCGCCAACGCCCGTGCCCTGGCCGAGGAGTTGCCGGCCCGCGGCTTCGACCTGGTCTCCGGGGGTACCGACAACCACCTGGTCCTCATCGACCTGAGCAACAAGGACGTGCCCGGCAAGACCGCCGCCAAGGCCCTGGACCGCGCCGGAATCGTCGTGAACCACAGCACGGTTCCCTACGACACCCGCACTCCCTTCGACCCGTCCGGCATCCGTATCGGCACCCCGTCCCTCACCTCGCGCGGCCTGGACGCCGGGCACATGGCCCTGGTCGCCGAGTGGTTCGACCGGGCCGTACGGGCGGCGCGCGAGGGCTATGAGGAGACGCTCGTGCGGGTGCGGAGCGAGGTCGGCGCGCTGATGGCCGAGTTCCCCGCGCCGGGGCTCGCGGCGCGCTGACCGGCGCCCGGGCGGGGTGCACGGCGCTCCGCCCGGGGCTGCGCGGGTCCGCGCGCGCCGAGCGGCGCGAGTGGGCGCGTGAGGGGGCGTGGGGCAGCGCCCGGACGCACGCACAGGCGCCCGGGGTGTACGACGGGCGGCCGGGGCGCGCGGAGCATGTGGCCGGGAGCACAGGAGGCGCAGGAGGAACGACCCGTTCCGAAGTGTCGTTGATCCGTTCCCAAGCTGTCGCGGACACCTGAGAGAATGGGGCCATGGCCTCGAACAAGCCCCGCGTGCTCTCCGGAATCCAGCCCACCTCGGGCTCGTTCCACCTCGGCAACTACCTCGGCGCCGTGCGCCAGTGGGTCGCTCTCCAGGAGACCCACGACGCGTTCTACATGGTCGTCGACCTGCACGCGATCACCGTCCCGCAGGACCCGGCCGAGCTGCGGAACAACACCCGGTTCGCCGCGGCCCAGCTGCTCGCCGCCGGCGTCGACCCCGAGCACTGCACCCTGTTCGTGCAGAGCCATGTGCCCGAGCACGCCCAGCTCGGCTGGGTGATGAACTGTCTGACCGGGTTCGGAGAGGCCTCCCGGATGACGCAGTTCAAGGACAAGTCCGCCAAGCAGGGCGCCGACCGCGCCACGGTCGGCCTGTTCACCTACCCGATCCTCCAGGTCGCCGACATCCTGCTCTACCAGGCCAACCAGGTCCCGGTCGGCGAGGACCAGCGCCAGCACATCGAGCTGACCCGTGACCTCGCCGAGCGCTTCAACGGCCGCTTCGGCGAGACCTTCACGGTCCCGGACCCGTACATCCTCAAGGAGACGGCCAAGATCTTCGATCTCCAGGACCCGTCGATCAAGATGAGCAAGTCGGCCTCCACGCCGAAGGGCCTGATCAACCTCCTGGACGAGCCCAAGGCCACCGCCAAGAAGGTCAAGAGCGCGGTGACGGACACCGACACCGTGATCCGCTTCGACGCCGAGAACAAGCCCGGTGTCAGCAACCTGCTCTCCATCTACTCCACCCTCACGGGTGCCGGGATTCCGGAACTCGAGGAGAAGTACGAGGGCAAGGGCTACGGTGCGCTGAAGACGGACCTGGCCGAGGTGATGGTCGAATTCGTCACACCGTTCCGCGAGCGCACTCAGCAGTACATGGACGACCCGGAGACCCTCGACTCCTTGCTGGCCAAGGGCGCCGAGAAGGCACGGGCCGTCGCCGCCGAGACGCTCGCCCAGGCATACGAAAAGGTCGGCCTGCTTCCCGCCAAGCACTGACCCAAAAGCGTCGTACAGTCGTAGGGCCACCCCAGGTGGCACGAATGGCAGCACAACCGACAGCGGTGCGCTCGCCGCCCGTCAGATGAAACGGCCGCCGGAAGGCGGCCGGAACGTCTGCGGCGCGGCACGCCAGCGAGAGTACGGAGCGACCGTCCCGGCGAGCAGCGGGCCCGAGGACGGCACCGGCCCGGGCCGCCCAGGCCCGGCGCACGGAACGAAAGGGCAGTGGCACCGAGCGTCACCGGTGCCACCGTCGGCGCGACAACACAAGAGTCCGGAACGGCGCGGACCGCCGCGCAGGGCCGGGAGGCCTCGGGCGGCACGCCGGACGGCCGGGCACAGCAACCCCATCCCAACCAGACGACGGGAGAAGACGTGGGGACCGTAACGATCGGTGTGTCGATCGCGGTCCCGGAGCCTCACGGCAGCCTGCTCCAGGAGCGGCGCGCGGGCTTCGGGGACCCCGCGGCACACGGCATTCCCACCCACGTCACCCTGCTCCCGCCGACCGAGGTGGACGACTCCTCCCTCAAGGCCATCAGCGCCCATCTCGCCTCGGTCGCCGCCCACGGGCGTCCCTTCCCGATGCGGCTCTCGGGCACCGGCACCTTCCGCCCGCTCTCCCCGGTCGTCTACGTCCAGGTCGTCGAGGGCGGCTCCGCCTGCTGCTGGCTCCAGAAGCGGCTGCGCGACCCCTCCGGTCCGGTCGCCCGTGAACTCCAGTTCCCGTACCACCCGCACGTCACGATCGCCCACGGCATCGACGAGGCGGCCATGGACCGGGCCTACGAGGAACTCGCCGACTACCACGCCGAGTGGTCCTGCACCGGCTTCGCCCTGTACGAACAGGGCCCGGACGCGGTGTGGCGCAAGCTCCGGGAATTCCCCTTCGGCCCGCCCACGGTCCCGCCCCAGGCGGGCGCACCGGCCGAGCAGGAGATGGGGCAGGGGAAGCTTCGGTCGCACTGAGGGTTCGTTCGGTCGCCTTGAGGGTCTGACCGAGGGATTGACCGAGTGCGCGGGGGCTGCGCAACTGTGGCGTGGCCCTCTCCGTGACGGTGATCAAGCGGTGCCTCCGTGGCCGAATTCCGACCTTTCCGTGACGAGCCGACGCGTGCCTCGCGGGGACCGTGACAACTGCTGTCGGGGTACTCCACGGGGCTCGTCCCACGGTTGTACGCTTCCGCTTTCGCCCATGACCGAGGGAGTTCCTGCTCATGCGCAAGGCGGCCCTGCTGTCCTCCCTTGCCCTGCTCACCTGCGCTGCCGCGGGATGCGGTGCGCAGGATGACGACGGTGGCAAGGAGCCCGTACGTTCCGCCACCGGCCCGTCCGGCGAGCACCGGGGGCCGCGGCTGAACTGGGCCTACGAGGAGATCGTCGACGAGCCGGGCGGCCTCACCGACCTCGCGGTGCTGGCCGACGACGACATCTGGGCCGCGGGCAAACAGTCCGGTGGCGGCGCCGATCCGGGCCGCGCCGACCACTACCTGCTGCACTACGACGGTACGGACTGGACCCGGTCCCCGATGCCCGGCCTGCTCGGCGACCATGTGTGGGACGCCCGGCTGGCTTCCCTCGGCAGCGGCGGCCTGTGGCTGTGGGGCGAGTCCCGCGAACGGAACTCCACCGCCTTCGCGCACTGGGACGGCGAGCGCTGGACGAGCCTGCCGACCGGACCGAGCGGCCCGGTGACCGACACCGCCGTCTTCGAGCCCGACGACGTCTGGCTGCTGACCGGCGAACGCCGGGTCTGGCACTGGGACGGCGAGCGCTGGTCCTCCTCCGAGCTGCCCCACCCCGCGGCCGCGCTCGACGGCACCTCCAGCGACGACCTGTGGGCCGTCGGCCACCGCACCGACGGACCTGGCATCGGGGGCGACGGCCAGGAAATGAGCCAGCCCGCCGCCATGCACTACGACGGCAAGTCCTGGACCACGTCGCGCACCCCCGTGTACCGCTTCGCCGACCCGGTACCGCCCGAGCCCGGCGCCTCGCTGACCAGCGTCCTCGCTCTCGCGCCGGACCGCGTCCTGGCTCTTGGCTCGCACTCCTTCAACCACGGCGAGGTGGAGGACGAGCCCGCCGACGAGACGGTACGGCTCCGCTGGGACGGCTCGACCTGGCTCAAACAGGACCCCTGGCCCGCCGACTGCGAGGGCCGCGCCCCCATCGCCCGCGACGCCTCACGGGGCCTGTTCCTCGACGGCAACCGTTACCTGACCACCGAGGGCGCCTGCACCCACATCAAACGGCCCCGGCTGCCCAACACCGGAGGCGTCACCCCGCAGTCCCAGCAATCCCTGTGGCTGGAGCGGGTGGTGCCGGTACCGGGCGGCGACAAGGTCCTGGGCGTCGGTCACGTCCAGGTCAACCAGAGCGGCAATCCGATGAGCAAGGCTGTGGTGGTTTCGCTGCGGCGGTGAGGTCGCGGGGCGGGCGGGCCCGGCGGGGTGGGTTTGGTCCGGCGGGTGGGTGTGGTCTGAGGTGCCGGTGCCGGTGCCGGTGCCGGTCCTGGTGCAGGTGTGGGCGTGGGAGTCGGGTCTTGCCGGGCGCGGGCGGGCGTGTTCGGTGTTCGGTGTTCGGTGGTCAGGGTTCGGCGTTCATGGTTCGGTCTTCATCTGCGTTCGGTTCTCAGAGGGGCAGTCGTCGGAAGAGGGGCCGCGGTACGTGCCGCAGGGCTGACATCACCACGCGCAGGGTGCCGGGCACCCACACCGTTTCCGCCCGGCGGCGCAGCCCGGACTCGATGGCCACGGCCACCTCCTCGGGGCTGGAGGCGAGCGGCGTCTCCTCCCGGCCCTCGGTCATCCGGGAGCGCACAAATCCGGGCCGTACGACCATGACGTGCACACCGGTGCCGTGCAGGGCGTCGCCGAGGCCCTGGGCGAACGCGTCCAGTCCGGCCTTGCTGGAGCCGTAGATGAAGTCGGTACGGCGGATCCGCTCGCCCGCCACGGACGAGAGCACCACGAGCGAGCCGTGCCCCTGCTCCTGCAGCGCCTTCGCACACACAAGGCCCGAGGACACCGCGCCCGTGTAGTTGGTCTGCGCGACCCGCACCGCGGCGACCGGGTCACTCTCGTCGTGTGCCTGGTCGCCGAGCACCCCGAACGCGAGCAGGACCATGTCGACGTCCCCCTCGGCGAAGACCTTGCCCAGGCACTCCGCGTGGGACTCGGTGTCCAGCGCGTCGAACGCCACCGTGTGCACGGTCGCCCCCAGCGCCCTCAGCCAGTCCGCCGCGGACTGCAACTCGGGTGACGGCCGCCCCGCCAGCCACACCGTCCGCGTGCGACGTGCCACCAGCCGCCGCGCCGTGGCCAGCGCGATCTCCGAGGTGCCGCCGAGGACGAGCAGGGACTGCGGGGTACCGAAGGCGTCCTTCATGGGGGCAACTCCTGGTGGGTTCGCGGGTGTTGGTAGTGGGACGGGGGAGTGAGAGGGAGTGATGGGGCGGTGGTGACGACGGTGGCGTTGGTGGGGGAGGGGCGGAGGTGACGTTGGCGGTGGGGCGGCTGTGGGGTGCCGGTGGCGTGCCGGTGCGCCGGTGGGTCAGAGCCCGAGGCGGCGGGAGAGGTCGGAGGCGAAGCTGCCGTGCGGGTCGAGTTCGCCGCGCAGCGCACGGAATTCGGGCAGGCGCGGGTACATCGCGGTGAGCAGGTCGGGGCGCAGCCGCGCGTCCTCGGCGAGCCGCACCCGGCCACCGGCAGCGGCGATCTCCTCGTCCAGGCCGTCGAGGAACGAGCCGAGCCCCGGCAACTCCGCCGGCAGGTCCAGGGACAGGCACCAGCCCGGAGCGGCGAACGACAGCCAGCCGGGGTCGCCCTCCCCGAACCGCTTCAACTGGGCCAGCGGAGAAGGACAACCACGTCGGCCCAGCCTCCGCACCACATGACGCAGCGTTTCGTGCGCCTCGTACGGCACCGCGAACTCGTAGCGCACGAGTGCCCCACGCCCCCGGGTCCACCTCGGCAGACTGTCGTACGGGTGGAAGAACGGCACCAAGTCGCGCAGTTGGCACCCCCGACCACGCGCCGCGCTGTGGAACCGGGCACTGTTCCACGACCGCACCGCCCTCCTCCCGAGCGGACTCCGCGTCAACGGCGCCGACACCATGGGAAGTTGCCCCCGGCGCAGTGCCGCCCCCGCCCGCAGGGGCAGAGCCCGAGTGGGCAATGCCTTGGCGGGGGTGTGGTCGGCCCGCGTCAGCACCGCCCTGCCCGTCGCGCGCCCACGTGACAGCAGGTCGATCCACGCGGACTCGTAGCGCCGGGGGCGTTCTGCCAAGCTCATCCGCTGGAGCAAGTCGTCGAAGTCCGTGGCCCGTTCGGTCTCCACGCTCATCAGCGCGGTCTCCACCGGCAGCAGCCGCAAAGTCGCGGTGAGCACCGCACCGGTCAGCCCCATGCCCCCTGCTGTCGCCTCGAACAGGGGCGTGCCGCACGGCACGGTACGGACCTGCCCGTCGGCCGTGAGGAGTTCGAACGACAGCACATGCCGGGAGAAGGAGCCCGCGGACGGATGACCCAGGCCGTGCACATCCGCCCCGATCGCCCCGCCCACCGTCACCTGCCCCGTCCCGGGACTCACCGGCAGGAACCACCCGTGCGGCAACAGGACTTCGGCCAGCCGCGCCATACTCACCCCGGCATCGGTCAGCAGGGTGCCGGTGGCCACATCGATGACATGCACCCGGTCAAGCCCGGTCATGTCCAGTACCGCACCACCCGCACTCTGCGCGGCATCTCCGTGGGCCCGCCCGAGCCCCCGGGGGATCCCGCCCCGGGCCCCCGGCAGTCCCCACCCCCGCACCGCCCGTGCCGCATCCTCGTACGAACGCGGCCGCACCACCCGCGTGGAACTCGGCGAGGTGCGCCCCCAACCGGTCATGGCGACGGGGCAGACGTCATCGGCGACGGTGTACGCATCGGCTGACATGAAGGCGACGGTATCGCCGCTATTGCGCACTATTGTCAAAGTTGCATCCGATACTCGCCGGAATGGCTGAGAATGGATGAACTTCTCAGGACCCGGCGACTTCACAGCGATTGCCCGGCGACAGCTCGATGTTGAGCCGCACCGGCACTTCCACGCCACGTTTCTCCGGTCCCGAGGCGGTAGATCGCACGTGACACGGGCAGGGGCAGATCATGGACTGGCTGAAACGACTTCCTGTGGTGGGGCCTCATTTCGCACGCCTCATGCGCTCCCACCCGTGGCGTGCCTACGAACGCCTCGACGAGGTCAAGTGGTCCCAACTGGCCGCCGCCATGACGTTCATCAGCTTCCTCGCCCTCTTCCCGCTGCTCACCGTGGCCGCCGCCATCGCCGCCGCGACGTTGACCGAGGGGCGCCGCGAGAATCTCGAGGACAAGCTCGCCGACCAGGTCCCCGGCATCTCCGACCAGCTCGACATCAGCTCCCTGGTCGACAACGCCGGCACCGTCGGTGTCATCGCCGGTGCCCTGCTCCTCTTCACCGGCGTCGGCTGGGTCGGTTCGATGCGCGAGTGCCTACGCACCGTCTGGCGGCTGCCCGACGACGCAGCAGACGGCAACCTGGTGACGCGCAAGATCAAGGACACCGGCATCCTCGCCGGACTCGGCGGTGCAGGTCTGGTTTCGCTGATAGTGTCCGCGCTCGCCTCCACCACCATCGGCTGGACGGCCCGCCAACTCGGCGTAGAGGCGGGCGGCTGGGGCGGCATCCTCCTGCGGATCGCCGGTTTCGCCGTCGCCGTACTCGCCGACTATCTCCTCCTTCTCTACGTCCTCACCCTCCTCCCCGGCGCCCATCCCGAACGCCGTCCCCTCCTCACGGCCGCGCTCATCGGCGCCCTCGGCTTCGAACTCCTCAAACTCCTCCTCGGCGGCTACATCAGCGGTGTCGCAGGCAAGAGCATGTACGGCGCCTTCGGCGTCCCCGTCGCCCTACTGCTGTGGATCAACTTCACCGCCAAACTCCTTCTCTACTGCGCCGCTTGGACTGCGACGGCGTCCACGGGCGACACAGAGAACGACGCCCAGGACGCTGCCGATGACGACCGCGTGCCCGGTGACGCGGGCGACGACGTGGACACAGGCTCCGCACCGCCCCCTGGCGGCGCGGACACGGGCTCTGTTTCGGCCCGGGGCGGCATGAATACGGACTCGGCTTCGACGCCGGGCGACGCGCAAGCCGGGCCGAAAGACGGCGGCGGCGCGACTCGTGTTTGAGGCTGTTGCAGGGCCCCGGCCCCGTCCCCGTCCTCATCCCCGTTCCAGGCCCTCTGCCCTGCGTCGAGTGTCCCTTCGCCTGCCCTTCCCAGATCCCTGACAGCCGCCGATGTCCGAGAGCGCCGATGCCGCTCAGGTCACCCTCGTGGGCGGCTCACCGTCGCGGGCGGCGACGCACCAGCTCCGGGAGAGGCCAGCGGCGCTGCACGAGGAGGACCGCGCCCGCGAGCACCACCAGCACACCGCCGACGATTGCCAGAGCCGTGCCCACCCCGCTGGAGGAGTCCGCCGCCGATGCCTCGGCGTTCTCACCGCCCGAGGTGGAACCGGGCTTGTCCTGATCGCCGCCGCCACTCGTCTCGCCGCCGCCCGCAGCGCCCTGCTCGCCACCGGTCTGTGCGCTCTTGGGCGGCACGAGCTGCCCCACCGGTTCCGCCTTGCCCGCCGCCGCGAATCCCCAGTCGAGCAGCTTCGCCGTCTCCTTGTAGACCGCGTCGTGCTCCTTGGCGGAGGGATTCATCACGGTGACGAGGAGCACCCGCCCGTCGCGTTCGGCGACCCCGGTGAACGTCGCCCCCGCCTTCGTCGTATTGCCGTTCTTCACCCCGGCGATCCCGCGGTAGGGGTTGATGTCGTAGTCACCCGTGAGCAGACGGTTGGTGTTCTGTATTTCGAAGGTCGGGCGCTTCTTGCCTTTCTTCGCCTCGCCCGGGAACTTGGCCCGCACGGTCGCGCAGTACTCCCGGAAATCCTTCTTCTGCATACCCGAGCGTGCGAACAAGGTCAGGTCGTACGCCGACGAGACCTGCCGCGGTTCGTCATAACCGTCGGGGCTCACCACATGGGTGTCCAGGGCCTGGAGCTCCTCGGCATGCCGCTGCATGTCGCGCACCGTCTGGTCCAGGCCCCCGTTCATGGACGCAAGCACCCGCACCGCGTCGTTTCCGGAGCGCAGGAAGACACCGAGCCACAGGTCGTGGACGGAGTACGTCTGGTTCTCCTTCACCCCGACGAGACTTGAGCCGGCGCCGAGGCCTGCCAGGTCGGACGCCACCACCTTGTGCGAGGTGGTCTTCGGGAACTTCGGCAGGACGGTGTCCGCGAACAACATCTTGAGGGTGCTCGCCGGGGGGAGCTTCCAGTGCGCATTGTGCGACGCCAGTACCTCGCCCGACTCCGCGTCGGCCACGATCCACGACTTGCCGGTGAGCCCCTTCGGCAGCACGGGCGCACCGTTGGCGAGTTGCACCTGCGTGCCCACCTTGCCGAGACGCTCCCCGCCCAGTTTCGACATCGGCGCCGTGGGCCGGGGGGCGGGATCCTTCGGCTTCGGCTTGTTGTCCGCGTGCGCGGGCGTACCGAGAGACAGGCACAGAAGGGAGGCTGAAGTGACCAGCAGAGCGGTCTTTTTCGAGGCAAGCACGGTCGAGAAAGTACATGGCCCGAGCCGCGACATGCCCGACGTGGTCCCCTCTTCTGTCGACTTCCGGCCGCCCACCGAGCCAGTGACCCGGGTCCGCACACCGGCACTCTCGGCCAGAGACGACATCCCGGACCGCGCCCCACGTTCGTCACAGCCGGTGTCCCCGCCGCTGCCGCCCGCATCGTCCCCACCCCGAGAAGGGGTGCCGGACGGCGAAGGCGATACTGAACCTATGAAGCTCAGCCGACCCGTCTCCTGGTTCCTGCTCGCCTTCGGGGTGTGGAGCTGGGTCATCTGGATCACTTTCGTCAAGAACCTTGTCAAGGACGGCAGCGGGCTCGCTTTCGACGACGGCGAGCCCACCGCGTACTTCTGGGTGCACCTGACACTCGCCATCGTGTCCTTTGTTCTGGGGACGGCCGTAGGGGCCATCGGGTTGCGCGGAGTACGCGCACTTCGTCGCACGACCTGAGCACTCCTTTCTCTCCCTGACCGACGGAAGGCCGACGCAACGTGGTGGTCGTCTTCGTACTGATCGCTCTCGCCGTCCTCGCGGCCTTCGCTCTTCTGCACTGGTATGTCTGGCGTCGCCTCGTCCGTGACACCACCCGAGCTTCCGGTCCCGTCCGTACCGCGGGAACCGTGCTGCTGATCGCCGGTCCGCTCTGCATGTTCGCCGCGCTGATCACCGAGCGGGCCGGTGCGCCCTTCTGGCTTCAGCGCACCCTCGCTTGGCCGGGTTTCCTCTGGATGGCTCTGTCGCTGTACCTCCTGCTCGCTCTGCTACTGGGTGAGGTGGTGCGCCCCGTCCTGCTGCGACTGCCGGGCGGTGGCCGTGCCAACGGAAAGCGGGGTTCGGCGGAACGCCCTGGCCAGGGCGGGCAACATCCGGTGTGGGAGACCTGGGCGAAGGACCGCGGTACACCGCACTCCGAAGCGGGGACCGAGGAAGCCGGGGGCGACAGCCAGGCACCGGTGACGGTCTCCGACGAGGTGCTACCCGGCGAGGGCGCCTCCGCTGCGGCGGATCCCGAAGCAAGTGACGCCGTCACTGATCCGGCTCCTTCGCCCGGCCCCTCGGGCAGCAGCTCCAGCCGGTCCGTTGCGAGCCCCTCCCGGAGGCTCTTCGTCTCTCGTGTGGTGGGTGGCGCGGCGGTTGCCGCGGCGGCGACCACGGTGGGCATCGGTACATATGGAGTGCTCCGTGGCCCCAAGGTGAAGCGCGTGACGATTCCCCTGGCCAAACTGCCGCGGTCTGCCCATCGGTTCCGTATCGCCGTGGTCAGCGACGTCCACCTCGGTCCGATCCTCGGTCGCGGCTTCTCGCGGCGCGTGGTCGACACGATCAACTCCACCCAGCCCGATCTGATCGCCGTGGTGGGAGATCTGGTCGACGGCAATGTGGAGGACCTCCGCCCTGCCGCCGCTCCGCTGCGCGATCTGAGGGCGCGCCACGGTGCGTACTTCGTCACCGGCAACCACGAGTACTTCTCGGGAGCCGAGCAGTGGGTCGAGCATGTACGTGAACTGGGACTGCATCCCCTGGAGAACGCGCGCGTAGAGATCGACGCGTTCGACCTGGCGGGAGTCAACGACGTCCAGGGCGAGAGCGAGGGCCAGGGCCCGGATTTCGTGAAGGCACTCGGCGACCGGGACCGTTCCCGGGCGGCGGTCCTGCTCGCGCACCAGCCCGTCGTGATCCACGACGCGGTACGCCACGGTGTCGACCTCCAGCTCTCCGGCCACACCCACGGCGGCCAGCTCTTTCCGGGCAACATCATTGCCGGACTCGCCAACCCGACGCTGGCAGGCCTGGAGCGGTATGGCGACACACAGCTGTATGTGTCGCGCGGGGCGGGGGCCTGGGGGCCACCGACCCGGGTGGGAGCTCCCTCGGACATCACGGTCGTGGAGCTGCACTCCCGGCAGGCCTGACCCTGCGCACGAGGACAACTGTCTTCTGCGTCCGGCGGGTTGAATTTCCGGATGGCTTCGCGCTGCCCGGAGCACGGAGGCCGGGACTGCCGGCCGTAGTTCTGTGAGCCCTCGCGCCGACGTGTGGTGTGGGCGGGGGAGCGGTCGTGGGATCGCGTGTTCTGCGTCATGCGACAACCGTGCGGGCCGTCGAGAGACCTCACAAGGGACCTCGTGATCCGTGGATCGGCGCTCCCTGGGACTCGCAATCCCAGGGATCACCAGTCCCATGGACGAAGGCCGCGAGCGGGCGGAGTATTGCCCCGAGAGCAGACCTGCCGACAGGAAGGGAGGCGATCAGCCCACGTCGGCTTGCTCTTGGTCGAATCGTCCGCCGAAGAACACCTGGGTCTCGACGAGCCGACCCTCCCGCACGGTGCTCAGCTCGACGTTGCGGTACCGCCCGCCCGCCTTCAGCTCGTACTCGTACATGACGAAGACCTTGCCGCCCGGCGCCGGCACCAGCTCGACGGTCCGCTGCGAACGGAGCCGGTCCGCGGTGGGAAAGCAGTGGGCGAAGAAGGCGGCCCGATCGATGTGGTCGTCGTGCGGGCTCGTGAAGACGAAGTCCTCGGCGATCAGCGCTTCGGCGGCGGCGCGGTCCTGAGCGAGGTAGCTGTCCAAGCAGGCGCGGACGACATCGACATCGGCCATGGTGGTCACCTTTCTCCGGGGGAGGTCCACTACGCATCCTCCGCCCGAAGTCACCTGCAAGGTGTCGCCACGCTGAGTCCGACGCGAGCACCTCGGTATGGGCGGTGAGCCTGCGGGGCCGGGCCGGGGCAGGCCTGCGTGACTCCGGGCACCGTGTCGAGCACCACGGAAGCCGTGACTCGTTGTAGGGCACGAGCAGGCGGTTCAACTCTCGCTATCTCTCGGTCCGATGACCGAGGGAGTCAGGCACATGCAATGCACAAATCTCGAAGGGGGAAGGGAACGTGACCGCGTTGGCACGGTGGTGTTTCAGACACCGGCTTGTGGTGCTCTTGCTATGGGTGGGGGCGCTCTTGGGACTGGGAACGGGAAGCGGGGTGAGCGGTGCCGACTACTCGAACGTCTTTTCCCTGCCCGGCACCGACTCCACTCGCGCAAGTGAGCTGCTGACCAAGGCCTTTCCCGAGCGAGGCGGCGACACGGACACGATTGTCTGGCGCGCCGAAGGGGGTTCGGTACGCGACCCCGTGGTGCGCGCCGGAATCGAGCCCGCGCTCGCCGAGATCGCTCGGATGCCCGGAGTCGGCGAGCTGAGCAGCCCGTACGAGAAGGGGCCGGCCGCGGCTGCGCAGATCAGCGGCGAGGGACACATCGCCTTTGCACAGCTCACCTTCACCGAGCAGGCGAACGCCGTGCCCAAGAAGCTCGTGGAGGACGTGGTCGACACGGCACGAGCCGCCCAGACCGACGGGCTGAAGGTCGAGCTGGGTGGTCAGGCGATCACCAGGACCCAGGAACCTCCCACCGGAGTCTCCGAGATCGTGGGCATCGTAGCGGCGGCGATCGTGCTGTTCCTCGCCTTTGGCTCCCTGTTCTCGATGTCCCTGCCGATCGTCGTCGCCATCTTCGGAGTGGGCACCGGCCTGTCGGCGACCACCTTGCTGAGCCACGTCACCGATGTACCCGAAGTGGCCCCGTTGCTGGGCTCGTTGATCGGGCTGGGGGTGGGCATCGACTACGCCCTGTTCATCGTCACGCGGCACCGACGCAGTCTCCTGCGGGGCCGTGCTCCGGAGGATTCGGCGGTAACGGCGCTCAACACGTCCGGCCGTGCGGTGCTGTTCGCGGGTGGCACGGTATGCATCGCGCTCGCGGGCATGCTCGTGATGAACATGCGATTCCTCGACGGTGTCGTGCTGGCCACTTCCCTGACCGTGGTGATGAGCGTCCTCGCGGCGATCACCCTGCTGCCCGCGATGCTGGGCCTGCTCGGCCCGCGTGTGCTGAGCAGGCGCCAGCGCCGCCGTCTCGCCGCCGAAGGTCCGGCGCCCGCCGAAACGCGTGGACTCGCGGCCCGTTGGGCGTCGTGTGTCCAACGGCGGCCCCGGTCGCTCGCCCTGCTCGCCGTCACGGTGATGGCCGTACTCGCGGTGCCGGTGCTCTCGCTGCGCCTCGGAGCCACGGACCAGGGCAACCACGGAGAGGACACCACCACACGACAGGCGTACGACCTGCTTGCCGAAGGGTTCGGACCCGGGTTCAACGGACCACTGCAAGTCGTCGTCGAAGGGGCCGAAACCGCCGACCTGGTCCGCCGGTTGGGCGAGACGAAGGGGGTGGCACAAGTGGCCGCAGCCCCTGCCGAGCGCGGTGTCACGGTGATTCAGGTCGTACCGACCACCTCACCCCAGGATGCGGAGACCGACCGGCTCATCGACGCACTGCGCGAGGACGTCATTCCGACCTCTGGTGCCCGGGCCCATGTCGGTGGCGTAACAGCAGTGTTCAAGGACTTCTCGACGGTCACGGGCGAGCGCCTGCCGTACTTTGTGGCAGCCATCATCGGGCTGGGCTTCGTCCTGCTGATGATCGCCTTTCGGTCCCTGCTCGTCCCGTTGACGGCAGCCTTGATGAACCTCGTCGCGGCGGCCGCTTCGTTCGGTGTCCTGGTGGCGGTGTTCCAGTGGGGCTGGGGCGCCGAGGCACTCGGTGTCGGCAAGGAGGGGCCGATCGCCGCCTTCCTGCCGGTGATCATGCTGTCGCTGCTCTTCGGGCTCTCGATGGACTACCAGGTGTTCCTGGTGAGCCGGATGCACGAGGAGTGGGTGCACACAAGGGACAACGCCCGTGCGGTCCGTGTGGGCCTCGCCGAGAGCAGCCGCGTCATCACCTGCGCGGCACTCATCATGATCTGTGTGTTCTCCGCGTTCGTGCTCAGCGGCGACGTGGAAGGCGCGATGGCCGGGGGCAGTCTGGCGGCCGCCGTCGCCTTGGATGCCTTCGTCCTGCGTATGGCCTTGGTCCCGGCCATGATGCATCTGCTCGGCAGGGCCAACTGGTGGCTGCCGGGCCGGCTCGACAAGCGCATGCCGCACCTGGCGGTGGAGCCGGCCGATGTGACGGAAGCAGGCAGCCAACGGCCCTACGCCGATCGGGGATCCGCTCCTCCTGGCCCGCGTTTCGAGGATCTGACCGTTCAGGAAGCGAGCCTCCTGCTCCGGCAAGGAGAAGGCCTGCCGGAGCGGGCTGGAGCAGATGAGGCACCGAACGGAAGCGCGAAGCCGGCGGACGACGAGCTGCTGTTGGCCGATGACTCGGTGTTGAAGAACGCCGGGAGCGGCCCGGGTGGCGAGCCGAGGCGAGGGCGGAACACAGACGCCACGCAGGACCTCAGGCCGGGTCCCCGCGTGGTGCACGGGGCCGTGCGGACGGGGGACGGACGACCGGCCGTCGGCAGCGTGCTCACTCTGATGTCGACGGGAGGGCGTCAACTCGACCGCAGTCTCGCCCTGTCGGACGGTTCGTACCTGATCACCGCTCCAGCGTCCGGCACCTATCTGCTCGCCGTGACCGCACATGGACAGGGATCGGACGCGCGGCACATCACGGTCGGCGACGTGCCGCTGATGTGTGACATCAACCTGGTGCGAGAGGAGGCCGGGGCCATGAGCTGAGCAACTGAAGGGCGACGGTCGGCTCTTGGCGCATCGCGTCCGGCACGGCGCGCGTTCGGCATGGAGCGTGATCCGGTTCCCGTATCCGCCGGAGGCCCCACACCGGGCCGCTCCTCGTGCCTCGGCGGAACGCCCCGCCCCGTACGGCAGTATCACCGCATGCGAGATGAAGCGTCGGTGGTGCCGGTGACGACCTCCCAGTGGTCCGATGTCGAGGAACTCCTCGGCAGAAGGGGCGCGGTGAAGGGCTGTTGGTGCATGTTCTTCCGGCTGACACCGCAGGAGCGCAAGACCCAGTGGGGCGAGGGCAATCGCCAGGCTCTCAGGGAGCTCGTCGCGGCGGGGCGGGAGCCCGGGCTCGTCGCCTACCGGGAGGGCAGCCCGGCGGGCTGGGTGTCCGTCGCTCCCCGGGAGGAGTTCTGCCGTCTCGACCGTTCGCCGGTGAGCAAGCCGGTGGACGACCGGCCGGTGTGGGCGCTGGTGTGTCTGTACGTGGCGCGGGAGCACCGTGGTCGGGGCGTGGCACGGGAGCTGGTACGCGGTGCTGTGGACTTCGCGGCCGCGCGCGGGGCGAAGACAGTGGAGGCCTACCCGGTCGACGACACCCTGGGCACGGTCACCGCGGACGAGGCCTTCCACGGCGTGGTCAGTCTGCTCGCCGACGAGGGGTTCCAGGAGGTGGCACGTCGGACGCCGAAGAGGCCCGTGATGCGACGCGAGATCGGCTGACTGATATGCGCCGGGCGGCTCTCAGGGGCCCGACGGCTCGGCGGAAGGCGGGCTCGTCACCCCGCGGTCCACGCCGCCGCCCTCCCCGGTCATGCCGGGAAGGAAGTCCGTGAACAGCTCGTGGACTTCACGGACGAGCGGCCGGAGTACACGGAAGCGGGCCAGGGCCACACCGCGAGTGGTCAGGCGGGCGCCGCGGTCCGCGAGGCGGCGGCTGCGACGATGCCCCTCGGAACGGTCGAAGACCCAGTAGAGGACGAGGCCCATCTGGGAGAGCCACATCAACTCGGGGAGAATCTCGCGGAGTTCGGCCGGAACCTTGCCCTTGGCCCCGGCCAGTACCTGCCGGTGCACCTCGATGGCGGCCTCGCGGGCATGCTCGGATTCCGGGGAGAAGGGGCTGAGTGGGCTCTCCGGGTCGGCGGCGTTCTTGAAGAACTGCGCCGCGAACTCGTGGTAGGGCTCGGCGATGTCCAGCCAGATGTGCAGGACCCCCGCCAACCGTGACTCGAGGTCGGTCTCCTTCTCCAGGACAGGGACGACACGCCGTTGGTGCTCGTCGGCGATCCGGTCGTAGAAGCCCTGAATGAGGTGCTCTTTACCGGCGAAGTAGTAGTAGGCGTTGCCGACCGAGACTCCGGCTTCCTTGGCGATCGCCCGCATGGTGGTCTTGTCGTAGCCGCGCTCCTGGAAGAGGCGCATCGCGGTTTCCAGGATCAGGGTGCGAGTCTGCTCGCTCTTCTCGGTCTTCGCGGTCCGGCCGACTTCATCGGCGGTCCGGGCGGGTGAGTCCCCGCCCGGCGGAGCTCCGGCTCCGGCCGCTCCGTCGGGTTTCGTCCCGGGATCCGGCGTCGGGGATTCGTTCGCAGCTGGCACAGAGCGAGCCTAACCAGTCCCGCAGCTGTCGTCGGCACAGCCCGTACCGGTGAAGGACCAGCCGCTGCCGGGAGCGTACGACCAGCCGTCCTCACGCCGGTAGACGCCTCCACCCCATCCGGGCCCCGGCGGACTCGTCCGGGCCGGTGCCCCGTAAACGCCGCGGGACTCACGCCACTTGGCCGCGGCGAGCACCGCGCCGCGGGCGAATCTCGCGCCGGTGGGGCTGCTGAGGTAGTGGGAGGTCTCGCGGTATTCCGACAGTGCCCAGAGCACGACGACCCAGGCGGCGGAGTCCGTGTACACCTGGCCCTGGTCGCCGACGACGGTGATCTCCTTCAGCGTGGCCATGTGGTCCAGGGCGGGGAACAGCCGTCGTGCTTCCTCGGAGGCGGCCGGGACCAGGCGCAGCGGTACCAGCTGGCGTTGCCTTCGCAGCCACTTGCCGACATGCGCGCAGAGCGAGCAGTTGGGGTCGTAGAGGACCGTGAGCCCGAGCACCGGGACGCGCGCGGCATCCCGGTCACGGTGTGCGGAGGGCGGGATCATGCCCGTCCCTCCGGCGCCAGCCAGCCCTGCGGCGGGACCGGGGGAAGCTGCTCGCGCTCCAGGACTCCCCGGCGGCGGATCTTGTTGAGAACCCACACATTGGCGAGGTGCAGCACGCCGAGAACCAGGAGGACGACGCCGAGCTTGGTCGACAGTGCCTCGAAGATCCCGCGGGTGTTCGTGATCTCCTCGTCGGCGTTCAGGTAGAGCGCCACGAAGCCGAGGTTCACGAGGTAGAAGCCCACCACCAGAAGGTGGTTGACGGCGTCGGCGAGCTTGTCGTTGCCGTGCAGTACGTCGGAGAGAAAGATCCGTCCGTTACGGCTGAGTGTGCGGGCCACCCAGACGGTCAGACTGATGCTGACCAGCAGGTAGATGATGTAGGCGACCACTGTGAGGTCCATGTTCCACCCCTTCTTGAACGCGTTCAAAACGCTGTACGTGAAGACCATAGAACTGTTTTTGAACACGTTCAAGTGGGGTGGGGCTTCTCAACTGCCTGTGTGACGCGGTGCACTTCGCTCCGGCGTGGAGTGGCTGCGCCGACTTCCTCCGGAGAGAGGGGCAGGGGGTGACGTCGGCGGGGTCGAACGTGGACGGGTGGGTGCGCGAAGCATGCTGCGCGCATCGGGTTTCTGTGGCTTCGTGCCTGAACTCAGAAGGGTTGAGAGTTGGAGAGGGTTGTCGGGAGTCCCCAACTCGCACCTGCGGGTGGGTAGGAGCGAGTGACCGCCGCCGCGAGGGTGCGCGCCACAAGTGCTACCCGCCGCAGCTCGGGTCTCCGGGTGCCCCCGCTCCGCCGACCTCGGTCGAGGCCTCCGTCACCGCGCGGTCGCGATCATCCACATAGGACTGCGGAGACATTCCTATGTGGAATGTCTTGACGCTGCCGGAACCAGCCCTCACTCTGCTGTCCATGACTGACACCGGGACCAGTGACCCACGGCGTAACGTCGTCGTTGAAGTGGACTTGGCGGCGCTTCGTGCCGCGTTGGAGCGGGAGGCTCACCGCGTGCGGGGGCTGGCGCGCACGGCGCGCACGCTCTCCGCGCCGGTCCCCGGGCTGGAGTGGGACACCGGGAAGCTGCTCACGCATCTCGTCATGGTCTACCGGGCCTTCGCCATAGCCGTGCGTGGCGAGGACTTCGAGGCCGCGCTGGAGGAGGCGAAGCAGTCGGCGCTGCTCCGGCTGACCGGGCGCCTCGACAAGGTGATCGGCCAGATCAATGACGTGATGGCCGAGTTGGTGGTCTTCGAGAACGCGGACGAGGCCGCCGACGCGCTGGAGCAGGAAGCCACCGCCCTGTGCACGGCGTTGGCCGCGGAGACGGATCCGCACCGCAGGGTGTCGACACCGTGGTACGGGGAGGGCGCCACCCGCACGGTGGCGACGGCCGCAGCCTTGGCGCTGAACGAGACCCTGCTGCACGGGATCGATCTGGCCCGGGCCGTCGGAGCGGCGGAGACCGTGCCGCACGACGCCGCCGCTCTCGCGGCGCCGCTCGTGATGTCGGAGATGCTGCCCGAACTCCTGGACCTCGATGCCGCCGAGGGGTTCAAGGGGCACTTCGGCGTCGCCCTGCGCGGCTCGCAGCGGTTCGTCGTCAGCGTCGCGGAGGGCAGGGCGTGGAGCAGTCGGTGGGAGGAGCAGCGCCGGGACTGCGTCATGTCGATGCGCCCCGGGACGGCCCTCCTGCTCGGCATGCGCCGCATCCCGTTGTGGCGGGCGATGGCGACGGGCGGGGTCGTCTCGTACGGTCGTATGCCGTGGAAGGCGATGCAGTTCCCGAAGCTCTTCGTCTCGGCCTGAGGTCCGACGGCGGTGGGCCCTGCTTCGGCCGAGACACTGGTGGCCGGAGCGCAGTTGACCGCACGGACATGGGCGCGCCCGACATTGATCGCGTCGTGTTGACTGAACTCCCGTTGACCGAGCAATTATTGACCCACGACCGTCAGGACTGAAGAGACGTGTCCACCGACCCACGCCGGTCCGCACCCGGCCCGGCCGACCCCGGCCCCGACCCCGGCTCAGGCCCCGTCGACCCCGCGGCCGCCGCCCCGGCCTCCCGTCCGCGTGACCCCGGGGCGGCCGAGGTCAACGCAACCGCCGCCTCCCTGCTCGGCTTTCTGCACGACGGGCCGAAGACGGGCTGGGACCTGTGTGCCGCCGCGGAGCAGGTGATCGGGCCGTTCTGGTCGCTCACGCGGAGCCAGGTGTACCGGGAACTGTCCGCCATGGCGGAGCGCGGGCTGGTCGAGGCCGGGCCGTCGGGACGGCGTGACCGGAGGCCGTACGGGCTCACCGAGGCGGGCCGCGCGGCCTTCGCCGCCTGGGCGGAGCAGGGCCCGGGGCAGGCCACGATCCGGCTGCCGCTCCTGTTGTTCGTCACCCTCGGACGGCACATCCCCGCCGAGCAGTTGGCGCGCACGCTCGCTGAGCAACGCCGTATGCAGGCCGGATCGCTCACCGACTACCTCCGGCTGCGCGACGAACTACGCGAGCACCACGCGGATCCGTATCTGCTCGCCACCCTCGACTACGGCATCTCGGTGGCCCGGGCCACCGTCCGCTGGATCGACCGGCTGCCGCCCGAGGTACTCGGCGGAACGGAACCGGCGGAACAGACGGAACAGGCGAGCCGGACGGGCCAGTCGGCCCAAGCGCGGCAGCACGAGGCGGACGAGGCCTGACCCGACCGCGCAGAACCGGCCGAGTAGAACCTGACCTCGCAGAACCCGACCGCGCGGCGGACAAGGCACACGACGATGCCCGACACAGCACGACGCCCCGCTCCCAAGCCGGGAGCGGGGCGTCCGTACTGCTCAACTCCCCCGAAGGGGAAAGCCGTCGACCGGTGCGGTGACCGGCGACCGGGTCAGATGCGGCGCGTGATCAGCGCGCGCTTGACTTCCTGGATGGCCTTGGTGACCTCGATACCGCGCGGGCAGGCGTCCGTGCAGTTGAACGTGGTGCGGCAACGCCACACGCCACTGTTGTCGTTGAGGATCTCCAGGCGCTGCTCGCCCGCCTCGTCACGCGAGTCGAAGATGAAGCGGTGCGCGTTGACGATCGCCGCCGGGCCGAAGTACTGGCCGTCGTTCCAGAACACCGGGCACGAGGACGTGCACGCGGCGCACAGGATGCACTTGGTGGTGTCGTCGAAGCGCTCGCGGTCCTTGGCGGACTGCAGCCGCTCGCGGGTGGGCTCGTTCCCGGTGGTGACCAGGAAGGGCATCACGTCGCGGTAGGCCTGGAAGAAGGGCTCCATGTCCACGATGAGGTCCTTGAGGACCGTCAGGCCCTTGATGGGCTCGACCGTGATGGGCTTCTCGGGGTTGAGGTCCTTGATCAGCGTCTTGCAGGCGAGACGGTTCTTGCCGTTGATCCGCATCGCGTCACTGCCGCAGATGCCGTGCGCGCAGGAACGGCGGAAGGTCAGCGTGCCGTCCAGTTCCCACTTGATCTTGTGCAGACCGTCGAGCACGCGCTCCTTGGGGTCGATCTCCACACGGAAGTCTTCCCAGGTCGCCTCGGCCGCGACCTCCGGATTGTAACGGCGGATCCGGAAGGTGACCGTGATGTACGGGGAGGCGGCCGACTTGGCCTCCACCTCCGCCTTGTCCATGGTCGGGGTAGCCATCAGTACTTACGCTCCATCGGCTGGTAGCGGGTCTGGACGACCGGCTTGTAGTCGAGACGGACGGTCTCGGTGCCGTCGTCGCCGACCTCGCGGTACGCCATGGTGTGGCGCATGAAGTTGATGTCGTCGCGGTTGGGGAAGTCCTCGCGGTAGTGACCGCCGCGGGACTCCTTGCGCGCCAGAGCGGAAATCGCCATCACCTCGGCCAGGTCGAGCAGGTTGCCCAGCTCGATGGCCTCCAAGAGGTCGGTGTTGAAGCGCTTGCCCTTGTCCTGGACGGACACGTTCTTGTAGCGCTCACGCAGCTCGCCGACCTTCTCGACGGCCGTCTTGATGGTCTGCTCGGTGCGGAACACCATGACGTTGGCGTCCATGGTCTCCTGCAGCTCCTTGCGGATCTCCGCGACCCGCTCGGTGCCCGTGGCGGTGAGCAGCCGCTCGACCTGGCTCTGCACCAGCGAGGCGGGGTCCTCCGGCAGCTCGACGAAGTCGTGCTTCGCGGCGTACTCGGCGGCGGCGATGCCCGCCCGGCGGCCGAAGACGTTGATGTCGAGCAGCGAGTTGGTGCCCAGGCGGTTGGCGCCGTGCACCGACACGCAGGCCACCTCACCGGCGGCGTACAGGCCGGGCACCACGGTGACGTTGTCCGAGAGGACCTCACCCTCGACGTTCGTCGGGATGCCGCCCATCGCGTAGTGCGCGGTGGGCTGGATCGGAATCGGGTCCGTGTAGGGCTCGATACCGAGGTAGGTCCGGGCGAACTCGGTGATGTCCGGGAGCTTGGCGTCGAGTTGCTCCGGCGGGAGGTGCGTGAGGTCGAGGTAGACGTGGTCGCCCTCGGGACCGCAGCCGCGGCCCTCACGGATCTCGGTGTAGATGGAGCGCGAGACGACGTCGCGGGAGGCGAGGTCCTTCATGACGGGCGCGTACTTCTCCATGAAGCGCTCACCGTCCTTGTTGCGCAGGATGCCGCCCTCGCCGCGGGCGCCCTCGGTGAGCAGGATGCCCATGCGCCAGATGCCGGTCGGGTGGAACTGGAAGAACTCCATGTCCTCCAGCGGCAGTCCGCGCCGGTAGCAGGCCGCCTGGCCGTCGCCGGTGAGGGTGTGCGCGTTGGAGGACACCTTGAAGAACTTGCCGGTGCCGCCGGAGGCGTAGATGACCGCCTTGGCCTGGAAGATGTGGATCTCGCCGGTGGCCAGCTCGTAGGCGACCACACCGGCCGACTTCTTGACGCCGTCGACCTCGGTGATGAGCTGGTCCAGGACGTAGAACTCGTTGAAGAACTCCACGCCTTCCTTGACGCAGTTCTGGTACAGCGTCTGGAGGATCATGTGGCCGGTGCGGTCCGCGGCGTAGCAGGACCGGCGCACCGGGGCCTCGCCGTGGTTGCGCGAGTGGCCGCCGAAGCGGCGCTGGTCGATGGTGCCGTCCGGGGTCCGGTTGAACGGCAGGCCCATCTTCTCCAGGTCGAGGACGGCGTCGATGGCCTCCTTCGCCAGGATCTCCGCGGCGTCCTGGTCGACCAGGTAGTCACCGCCCTTGACCGTGTCGAAGGTGTGCCACTCCCAGTTGTCCTCCTCCACGTTGGCGAGCGCGGCGGCCATGCCGCCCTGCGCGGCGCCCGTGTGGGAGCGGGTCGGGTACAGCTTCGTCAGGACAGCGGTGCGGCTGCGCTTCGTCGCCTCGATGGCGGCACGCATGCCCGCGCCGCCGGCGCCGACGATGACGGTGTCGTACTTGTGGATCTTCATGATTCGCTACCTCTGTCCCCGGCGCCTAGCGGATGTTCGGGTCGAAGGTGAAGATCACCAGCGTGCCCAGCAGGATCGTCCACACCGTGGCGGTGTAAAGAAGGCCCTTGAGCCACAGGCGGGTGCCCGTGCGCTCGGCGTAGTCGTTGATGATGGTGCGCAGGCCGTTGGAGCCGTGCAGCGTCGCGAGCCACAGCATGGCGAGGTCCCAGGCCTGCCACCACGGCGAGGCCCAGCGGCCGGCCACGAAGGCGAAACCGATCCTGGAGACGCCACCGTCGAGGTAGAGCTGGATCAGCAGGTGCCCGAGGACGAGGACGACCAGGACGATGCCGGACAGGCGCATGAACAGCCAGCCGTACATCTCGAAGTTGCCGCGGGTCGAACGCGGCGTCTTCGCGGTGCGCTTGCGCGGCGCCTCGATGAGCGGAGCCGGGTGCTCGGAGTCGTAGAGCGAGGCGCCCTCGACCGAGCCCACGCCGGACTTCTGGATCGTGGTGTCGGACATGGACCTCAGCTCCCGAACAGTTCGGCGAAGACGTGGCCGAGAACGGGGTACACCGAACCGGCCATCAGCACGACCCAGATACCGACGGCCGTCCACAGCATCTGCTTCTGGTAGCGCGGGCCCTTCGACCAGAAGTCGACGGCGATGATGCGCAGACCGTTCAGAGCGTGGAAGAGAACGGCGGCCACGAGCCCGTATTCCATGAGCCCGACGATCGGCGTCTTGTAGGTGGCGATGACCTCGTCGTACGCCTCAGGGGAGACACGCACGAGCGCGGTGTCCAGTACGTGAACGAACAGGAAGAAGAAGATGAGGACGCCGGTGACTCGATGAGCCACCCAGGACCACATTCCTTCCCGGCCGCGGTACAGCGTTCCAGCCGGCACGGAAGAACCCTCCGGGAGCGGGGATTGGGGCCGCGCCGGCTTCGGGGGTCGGACGGGCCCGGCCGGGTACGGTCCACCGGCCCCGGCCATCGTAGCGACGCCCCGTCCGAAACCTCACCCCGGGCCTGCTCGTGTGATCAAAGTGGCAGCTAAACAGGCACGTACGGGCTATCGGGCCGTCCGGTTTCCGGCGATTCCTGTGCGTCCATGGCCTCTCCCAGTGCGTGCATCAGGCGCGTGATCCGGCCACGGGCGAGCCTGCGCAGCTCCTCCGCGGCCAGCACCCGTTCCTCCTCGGGATCGTTGCTCAGCCGTGACCGGATGCTGTGCAGGACCTGATCCAGTACCTCTTCGGCGGGAAAGTCGTCCGGACAGATGACGAACGCGTGCCCGAAGCGCTGCTCGTACACGTCGTGCGCGGCGGTCAGCGCGGTGTGCGCGGTCAGATGACTTGCGCGAGGCGGCGGGGCGGTGCGCGGTTCGCGGGCCAGTGCGGCCGCGATGTCACGGGGGTTGAGGTCGTACGTCGCTTCGTCGGCCGCGGCGTGCAGGGCGTCGAGATCCGGGTAGGGGCGATGGGAGGCGACCCGGCGCGCCCAGTGCAGGCTCGACAGGCAGGTGAGGAGAGAACTCTCCGCGGCCGCGACCGTCAGGGAGTTGAAGCGATCGAGGCCACGCGGGCGCCGGTTGCCATCGGTCTGCGTGGGTATGGCTGCGTAGCCGCGGAGGCTGGGAAGACGTGGCGTGTGCAGCGCGGGCTCCAGGGCGGACGAAGGAAGCGGATCGGGACAAGCGAAGGAGGCAGCGGGGCGAAGGGCGAAGGGGCGCGAGAGCGGGAACGGGGTGAAAGCTCCGAACCCGGTCTTGACGGGACGGGCGGGGCCGATTCCGTCCCGGCGTCTGCGAGAAGTTGCCCGCAACGCTATCGGCGCTGTGTCACAGCTGTCCGACGGATGCACGAATTTCACCCGGACGGGAGAGTTTCGGCGTGTGTGGTGGACGTTGTCGGTATCCACAGGCCTTAGCTTCGCGGCCTAGGAGGTGTCACGTGACGCGAGAGCAGGGCACTGTTCGAGGGGTTTTCCGCGCGCCCGGGCAGTATGCGCAATCCCCCTCCGTCGGCCGCTCGGCGGCCCCGTCCCGGGTGGGCCCCGTATGAGCCGCTCCGCGGGCCCCGGCGTCGGGCCGCGCCGAGGCGCCGCCCGACGCGGACCGCTGCTCCTGGTGGTCGCCGCTCTGATGGTTCTCGCCGTCGCGGGGTGCTCGGACGACGGTGGGAAGAAGGACGAGGGGAGCACCGGCGGCCGGACCTCGGGACCGGCCACGGCCGAGGCGCGGACTCCTTCGCCGGAGCGCTCCTACCCGTTGTCGAAGCGGCCCCGAGTCATTCCCGCGGTCAGTGAGTTCAAGGCCGCGCGCGGGCCCGGCTGGAAGCCCGGCAAGCAGGGGCGCGTCGTCGTGGGCGACGGGGCGCTCGCGGACGAGGGGCGGCTGATCGCCTCCGAACTCGGCCTGGACTACGCCGGGGACGAGGACGCCCGCTCCGGCGACGTGGAACTCGTCCTCGACGACGGCGTCAAGGGTGGCTCCGAGGCCTACACCATGACCGTCGGGGGCGGGAAGGTACGCATCGCCGGGTCCGCCGACGCGGGAGTCTTC
Organism: Streptomyces sp. NA04227; assembly: GCF_013364195.1. Lineage (NCBI taxonomy): Bacteria > Bacillati > Actinomycetota > Actinomycetes > Kitasatosporales > Streptomycetaceae > Streptomyces > Streptomyces sp. NA04227. The sequence goes on from NZ_CP054918.1 coordinate 5,298,411, forward strand.
TACGGCACCCGGACCCTCAAGCAGGAGGTGCGCGGCGGGGGCAGCGCTCCCGAGGGCGAGGTGCACGACGTGCCCGCCAAGCCCCAGCGCGGTTTCATGCTGGACATCGCCCGCAAGCACTTCTCCGCGGACTGGATCGAACAGCGGCTGCGCGAGATGGGCGACCTGAAGCTCAATCAGTTCGGTCTGCACTTCTCCGACGACCAGGCCTTCCGGATCGCCTCCGACTCGCACCCTGAAGTCGTCTCCGATCCGCATCTGACCAAGGCGCAGGTGCGCGACATCCTGAAGGTGGCGGCGAGCCGGCACATCACGGTGGTGCCGGAGATCGACTCGCCCGGCCACCTGGGCGCCGTGCTCAAGGCGCATCCGCAGCTCCAGCTCACCAGCGCCTCGGGCAGCCCCGTACAGGGCACGATCGACATCGCGGACCCGGCGGCGGGCAAGCTGGTCGACGAACTCCTCGACGAGTACAAGGGCCTCTTCAAGGGGCGCTACTGGCACCTGGGCGCCGACGAGTACCTCGCCCTGATGTCCGCGAACCCGGAGGCCTCTTACCCCCAACTGGCCGCCGCCGCGCGCGAGAAGTACGGGCCGAACGGACGCGTCCAGGACCTGGCGACCGGCTGGCTCAACGATCGCGCCAAGACGGTGCGCGGCGGCAACCGTCAACTGCGCGCGTGGAACGACGGGTTCTTCACCGGCGGCCAGGTGGCGCCCGCGAAGGATCTGCATGTCGCCTACTGGACCGGCAAGGAGGCCGGAAAGCGCGAACCGGTCTCCTTCCTCGCCGAGGGCCGCAGGCTCGTCAACTACAACGACGAGTACCTGTACTACGTCCTCGGGCAGCCGAATCAGTTCGTGTATCCGACGGGTGAGCGCATCTACAAGGAGTGGACGCCGCGGGTGATCCGGGGTACCAGCCCGGTTCCCGCGAAGTACGACAAGCAGATCCTCGGCGGCAGTTTCGCCGTCTGGTGCGACCTCGCGGGGTCGCAGACCCAGGACCAGGTGGCGGCGGGGATCCGGCTGCCGCTGGCAGCCGTCTCGCAGAAGCTCTGGGACGCGGGTCCACCGCCGCTCACCTGGGGACAGTTCGTCCGGCTCGCCGACCGGGTGGACTGAAACACGCACGCGGAGTCCGGGCGGGCCGCGGCCCGCCCGGACGACGGAGGGCTCACTTTCCCGCGGCGCGGAAGGTGATGCTGTCGCCGTTGTCCTTGCTGAGGGTGAGGTCGCGGCCGTCGGCGGAGAGTTCCGCCCGCAGTTCGCCGTGGAAGACCTCGACGAACCTCTCCTCGAACCGGCCGAGAGCGCCGAGGCAGCCCATCTTGGTCATCGCGATGTCGGAGACGGTGAGCCTGTCACCGGCGAGCGCGACATCGGCCCCGAGTTGGTTGCAGCCCGTGCTGCCGCCCGAATTGCCGCCCGCTCCCGGCGTCTTGCCGGGCTTGAAGCGGACGTACGCGTCGGTCTTCGGCGGCACGGTGTACGCGCGGTCGTCGACGGTCACGGTCCTCGGTGTCCAGCGGGTCTTGGTCACGGCCACGTCGCCGCCCACGGTCCGGCTTCCGGCGCCGCCGTCCGCCTTCTCGCTGCCGCAGGCGCCGAGCGCGGGGAGGGCGAGCAGGGCAGCGAGCGCGTACGGAGCACGCATTCTTCGCTTCATACCGATATGACGTACGAGAAGGTATTTCCGATCCCGTCCGGACGGGTGAAATCCGGTGCGGTGCACGGCGGCAGGCCGCGTCCGCGACGGGTGGGCGGCGACTTCCCGAGCCTGGCGCAAAGCCGTCGGACTGTGGTGTATTCGAGCTTCTGACCAGGACTTCGCGGACCGGGGGGCGACATGGGGTACTGGGGTTACTACGTCGTCGCGCGCGGCGGACGCCCACTCACCGAGTACGAGGCGCTGAAGTCCGTCCGCGAGGAACTGGTCCTGCTGGAGGAGCGGGCCGCCGGGTGGCAGGTGTGGGAGTGCGAGGCGGCGGGGGAAGCGGCGCCCGGCATCGGCAGCATGCGGCAGTTGGCGCAGGAGTCGGGCGCGCCCGCGCTGTTCGGATACGTGATGGACAGCGAGTGCGCGGTGGTCGAGGGGGCGGCGGCGGACAGCGGTACGTGGACCGCCTGCCTGGCGCCCGTCGCGATGGCCACCTTGCTGGGTGTGGGCGAGCGTGACCTGGAGGACTATTTTCTGCCACCCGACAACGCCACCGCGCGCGCCGTGACATGGGCCGCCGAGGCCGGATTCAGTGCCTGTGAACCGCTGCTGCACGAGGCGTTCACCATCGGCGCGGACCCTTCCGCGGAGACCTTGTTCTTCCGACTTCTCGACCTGCTGGGTGTGGCGGAGCGATGATCGGACGCAAGGATTCGGCCAGGGCCAGTGACGTTCGGCGGGGATTGCACGCAGTACGTCACGGTTACGGACCACAGGAAAGGCGTACGCGATGAGTCTGGTGGAACTTCTCGCCCAGGCGGACGAACGCTCGCTGGCGGCGAGCGGTCTCGCCTGCCTCGACCGTTGCGTACCGCTGCTCGGCGAGGACGACGAGGTCCTGCGGCCGCTGTGGGCCGCGCTCGCCGCGGACGAGGACTGGCGAGAACCGCTCGGTCGGGCGCGGGACGTGCTCGGTGGCGCGCCCGAGGAGGGCGACGAGGCGGCAGTGCTCGCCCACCGCATGCTCGGCGCGGTGCCCGAGGAACGTGCGTCGGGGCCGCTGCGGGAATGGGCCGACGCGTGTTCGGTCGCAGCCCTGCAGGTCCACCGCCTGCTCGACGCGGTGGCTGACGGCGGGCGCACCGTATCGGCGCGCCGCGAGGGCCGCACCGACGACATGTCCCCCTTGGTGGCCGCCGAACTCCGCCGCCAGACAACCATTTTGGAAGTGCTGTCCGGCAGGGGCGCGGGCGGGCTGCGACAGGCCCTCGACCTGTCCGCCGAGGGGCGCAGGGTGCTGCGTGCCGTGGTGTCGCGGCGGGCGCGCGTACGGCGCTGAGCCCTTCGGCACGACATGGAGAGCTGCGCGAGGTCCGCCGTGTGCCCGTGTCGGCGGCGGTGCCGGCACGGCCCCAGCACAGCGCGCACGCCACAAGGGCCGTGCCGCGTCCCTGAACAGGAGCACTTCGCGTGCGGCGCGACTTCTCGCTCTCCGGCCGGTCCTGGCTGTTGATACTGCTGCTACTGGCCGTTCTGGCCGCCCTGTTGGTGCCGTGGCCCGACGTGGAGGGGCGCCTGCGGGCCGCCTTGCCCGACGACGATGACGCGACCCGCGGACCGGCGGCCGCCGACCGGCCGTTGCCCGGCGGAGGAACGGCCGTGCTCTCCCGCTGCGGCGAGCGTGGCACGCCCCGCCCCTCGCCGCGCGGTACCGGGGAACGCGAGGAACTGCCCGCCCTGGTGCCCGGCGGGCACGGCTACCGGGATCCCGGGCCGCGAGGCAAGGGCCGCGCGCGCTTCACCCTCGGCCTCTCGCTCGCGCCCGGCTCCTCGCCGCTGGCACTGAGGGCACCCGTCGCCGGGGGCGGTTTCACGGTCGAGGTCTACAGCGCACACGACTTCCGTCTGCTCGCGGCGGTGCGTGGTCTGTCGGCCGATGTGGTCGAGGGGCCCGAGGACAAGCTGGTGCGGGTGCCGCGTTCCGGCCGGTTCACGTTCACCGAGAAACAGCGGCTCGGCCTGCGGCTCGAACTGCCGCGTGCGGCGGTCTGCCCCGGCCACGACTTCGCCGACCTGATGGCTTCGGACCCCGTCCACAGCAATGACACGCAGGACTACCCGGTGTTCGTCGTGACGATGACCGACCCGGCGTTGCGCGAGCACCGGGCACGCGTCCTCGGAACGTCACCGCGCGGTGTCAGCGACCGTCTGGTGTGGGTCTCCTGGGAGCCGGAGGCCGGAGAGGCCGTGTGACGGGGCGGCTTCGCGGCGGGTGTCCGAACGCGGTGGGCGGTTGTCCCCGGTACAGGTCGCCCCGTCCGGTGCGCCGGACCCGAGCCGCGGGCATCCCTTGCCGGGCGCCCATACGGTCGGTCCGGACGGAGTCACCGCGGACAGCGCGAGGGAGCCCGCGAGGGCGACCACGCTCACGACGGCGACTCGCGCAGTGGGGATCACGGGGATCGTGGGGAGCACCTGCGACAGCCCTTCGATAGATCACGGGAACACTGCGCGATCTTGGTCCACAATCCGCTCGGGGCGCCCGCCTTGTCACTCGGACCGGTGAGAAGTCGTATGGTCTGCCTTCCCTGAGTGGGAGGCTGCGCGGAACTCTGAGGGGCAGGGCGGCGAGGGTTGGGCGCGCGTTCGTCGCGGAGGCCAGTCCGTGGCCAACTCGACTGTCAGTCCCGGCCGGTAGCGTGCGTGGGGTGAGGACAGGACCTGGCCGTTCCCTGTGATCCGGCCGCGGCGTTGGAGCGTACTGCCATGAGCGACACCTATTCATCCGTGCCCGAACCGAACGGGCGCGAAGAGGAGTCGCGGCCGCGCGGACGGGGGCGGCCGGATGCCGCCGGGGCCGCTTCGGACGGGGAGCCGAGGTGTCCGGAAGGCGCCACTGCCGCGGACGGTTTTCTGGTGCTGGACGCCGCGGCGGTGACGTCCGACCCCGCGCTGGAGGCCGAGTTCGTTCCGGCCGCGCACCGGATTCTCGCCGAACTCGTCGCGGACGGGGCTCCGCTCGGCTGGGTGGAGCCGCCCTCGCCGGAGGAGATCGCGGAGCTGCTCGGCAAGGTGCTCGCCGCGGCGAGCCGGGGCGATGCCGCCTTGCGTGCGGTGTACCTGGAGGGGCGGCTCGTCGCTCTCGGGTACTGGCTGCGCTATGCCCGCGCGACCAACCTGCCGCACGCCGACATCGAGAAGATCGCGGTGGCCGCGTCCGCGCACGGTCGCGGCCTGGGCCGTGCTCTGACCACGGCCCTGGTCCGGGACGCGGAACGGGCCGGAATCGAGGTGCTCACCCTGGACGCCCGGGGTGACAACCACCGCGCACTGAACCTGTACCGCTCGCTCGGCTTCCGCGAGTACGGCCACCTGCCCGACTTCGTGGCCATCGGCGAGCAGCGCTGGGACAAGGTCTTCTGGATGCTCGATTTCCGTCTTGCCAGGGGAGGGGAAGCGCCCGTCGGAAGGGCACACCAGGGCGCGGCGATCCCATAGAAGTTGAGCGATCCTCAAGTGAGCGAGGAGTGATGTAACGGAAGTCACATCGAGTATGTCGGTTGGTGGTGACGGCCGACGAGGCTCGTGCGGTCGTGTGTGCGCGAGGGTGTGGATCGGTGATCCCGGAGGTGCTCGGGAATCGGGTCGGGGCGCTACGAGGGCCTCGCTCGACCGGGAGGGGGAGCGGTGTCGCCCGCGAGAGAAAGAGGCCGGAAAGCCGGGAAATTCCGGGGCTGCGGCGGTGATTTGAGGGGCTCTGGCCCTTCATGAGGTCGCCGCGGGCCCTGCCAGCGGACGACCGGGGCCGCCACCCCCCACAGGAGAGGCCCCGGTCGCCGCACGGCACGGGCCGCGCGGCGGCCCGTACTTACCTCTGCGCCAGAGCTCGATTTTCTGTCACACCTGCCGCGGTCACGTGTTAGTTGCTCGCTGTATCGAGCGTGGACGTGGGCCGCTCCACGCCGTAGCGTGCTGATCCGCACCGGCCGGCGCTGCGGGATGGGAAGACCGGAATGTACGCCGATCCGCAGCGAATGAATATCGACTGGGGCAGGATGAGGGAGTGCTGGGGGACGACGCGGAACTGACCGCCGCGGTACGAGCGGCACAGGACGGAGACGAGACCGCGTTCCGTACTGTGTACCGCGCTGTGCACCCGCGGTTGCTCGGCTATGTCCGGACGCTGGTCGGCGAGCCCGACGCGGAGGACGTGACCTCCGAGGCGTGGCTGCAGATCGCCCGCGATCTCGACCGGTTCGAGGGTGACGCCGACAGATTCCGCGGCTGGGCGGCACGCATCGCCCGCAACCGCGCTCTCGATCACATACGGATGCGGGGCCGCAGGCCCGCCATCGGCGGCGACGAGACCGAACTCACCGGCAAGCCCGCCGAGTCCGACACCGCCGGCGAGGCGATGGAGTCGCTCAGCACCAGTTCCACCATGTCTCTCATAGCCCAGCTGCCCCAGGACCAGGCGGAGGCCGTGGTGCTGCGGGTGGTGGTCGGCCTCGACGCGAAGAGCGCGGCCGACACTCTCGGCAAACGACCCGGGGCGGTGCGCACGGCCGCGCACCGAGGCCTGAAACGGCTCGCCGAACTGCTCGGTACCGATCCGCAGAAAAACGGAATACTCGATGCCGTACCGCCACCCAGAGAGCCGCACACGAGTGCGGTGACGTCCGCCGGTGTGACGCATTCGCGTACGCGGACGCAGAAGGACATGTGATGGCCGACGAGCACAACAGGTGGCTGAGTCCCGAGGCCGCGGAGCGTCTGCTCGGCGGTGAGGCGCTCGGTGGCGTCGACGATCATGCCCGTGCCCAGGCGGAACGTCTCCGTCGCAGCCTGGCCGCGCTGCGTGAGGTCCCGCAGGACGAGGCCGGCGAACTCCCGGGCGAGGAAGCGGCGCTCGCCGCCTTCCGCAGCGCCCGCAAGGCACCGCTCGTCGCGACCGCGGCGGTTTCCTACCGCGAGAGCGCGACGGCGCGCGAAGCCTCACCCCACGCCCCGCGCACTGGTGCACGAAGGGGCGCATCGGCCGGCGGCGCGCATCATGTCGTCTCGCGCCGGGTGGGTGGTGACACGGGCTCCGTCCGCTGGGGGCGTCCGGTCCGCTGGGGCATGGCAGCCGCCGTCGCCGCCTGCATGATCGGCGGCGTCGCGGTGGCCGGCAGTGCGGGTGTGCTTCCCTCGCCGTTCAAGGACCCGCGCCCCGCACCGGCTTCGTCCGTCTCGCCCGATCCCGACGAAGAGGCACCCCTCTCCTCCGGGTTCCCCGACAGCCCCGACGCCGAGAACGACAGGACTCCCAGGAGCGAGGGCTCCTCGCGGGAGCCCGGCGACAAGCCTTCCTCCGGCGATGCCGAGGCGGGCGGCGGTGGCTCGCCCGTGCCCACCATTCCGGGATTGCCCGACCGGGACCGCGACAAGATCGAACGGCCCGAGAACAACAGCGAGGAGCTGTGGCGCCGGGCTATCGACGCCTGCCGTCAGTACAAGGACGGCACCCTCGCGGCCGAGAAGCGCCGCGCCCTCGAAGAGGCTGCCAAGGGCGCCGAACGCCTGGACCGCTACTGCACCGGCATCCTCGACGAGGCCGACGGCAAGCCCGGGGACTCGGGCAAGGGGGACGGCGACGGCAAGGGCGGCGACGACGGGGACGAGGACGAAGGGTCGGGCGAGGGTGGCAACGGCGGCGGAGGCGGCCGGCCCGAGGACGGTGATCCGGGCGAGGGAACCGGTGAGACTCCCGCGCCGAAACCCAGCAAGGTCTCCACGCTCCCGGCAACTCCCTCCGCGACAACGCTGCCAACAACCACGCCCACTCCGGCGCCGGATCCGACCAGGTCACCTCGGCCCACGGGCGCCTGAGTACCGCGCGGCGTTGCCGCCGGGTGGTGTGAGTGCGGGTGGCGTGAGGACGGCCAGTTGCCGTCGCTTGTCGGGGTGGCTGGGCGCCGGGCTGCCGACTGAGGATCTCTGATCGCCGATGAATACTCGGCCAGGTTCTGTTGGGGGCGACAGGCTCCGGCGGGCTCGCTTCCACGACGCATAGGGCGAGCGCACGATTCGTCGTCCCTGGCGGCGCGCGCAGGAATCCGGAACCAACGCCGGAGCTCTTCCGGTGGCGCTGGTTTGACGCGACGAACCGCCCTTAGTGCACCTGCTTTCTTGCCTGCGGCGCAGCCATGCAGCCACGCATCCACGTAGCCACGCAGCGACGCGACGGGGCGACCTCGGCCGGCAAGCCGCTCCCCTTCTCGTGGCCGAAACCAGTCGGGTCCGGTGCGATGAGCTCCGGGGATGATCGTTCATCCCGTGCATGAAATCGCACAGTGTGTGACGAAATTAGGCCTGACCTGCGTGTTCTCTCGCCACTCTCACCCTGGGTGTGCATTGCCGGGCGCATATTCGATTGAAGGTGTGACGTTTTTCGACGCGGGGGCGCAGTAGGAAGTGAGCCGACTGGTCATCGGCCGCGCACGAGCCGGGGTTCCCCCCGTACCCGCGGCTCAGTGCCAACCGGCGCGGGTGGGACACGTTCCCCCGGTCCCACCCGCGCCGCCAAACTTCTCGGTCGATGCGGGCGCCTACCCCCGGCCACACCCGTTCCGACCTCGCTCCCCTGCTGTGACACTTCCCGGCAGAGGCTGACGCCGCCCGACACCAGAACGACTTTCCGGTACTTCCGGGTGACACCTCGCCCGCTTCCGGCGAAGAACATGCGGAAGGCGGGCGGCATGCGGCCCCGTACCCCGCATGCGCCCGCCTGGCTCCGCACGGCGGTCGCTACTTGTAGACGACCACCTTGTCGCCGGTCTTCACCTGGTCGAAGAGGGCGGCGATCTTCTTCTTGTCGCGCACGTTCACGCAGCCGTGGGAAGCGCCGTTGTATCCCCGAGCCGCGAAATCGGAGGAGTAGTGCACCGCCTGGCCCCCGCTGAAGAACATCGCGTAGGGCATCGGGGTGTCGTAGAGGGTCGACACGTGGTCCTTGTTCTTCCAGAACACGCTGAACTCGCCCTCACGGGTCGGCGTGTACTGCGAGCCGAAGCGCACGTCCATGGCCGCGAGCACCTTGCCGTTGACCATCCACTGCAGCGTCCGGCTCGTCTTGCTGATGCAGAGCACCCGCCCCTTCAGGCAGCGCGAGTCCGGCTTCGCGGGCTGCCTGGTGGTCGGCGGGTAGAGCTCGTCCCGGGTGGGTACGTCGGTGAGGTCCTGCACCTTCAGCCAGGTTTTGAGATCCGCCTTGCCGGTACGGGTGAGACCGTGCGCGCCCTGGAACGCGGACACGGAGTTCGCGGTGATCGAACCGTAGTAGCCGGTGGGGGAGCGGTCGAAGTGCTTCAACTGGCGCAGCCGGGCCTGCAGTTCACGCACCTTGGGGCCTTCGGAGCCGGGGGCCATCACCGGCTTGGGCGCCGCGGGGCGCGCGGCGGCCTGCTGTGCGGTGCCGGGCGCCTGCCCGGCGGGCTTGCTGTCTGCCTGGACTGCCGGTGCCGCGGGTTTGTGCACCGCGGGCTTCTGCGCGGCAGGCTTGTGTGCCGGTGCCTTCTGCGGTTGCGCCGGAGCCTCGCTCGGCGAGGTGCGTATGGGCGTGCTTTCGCCCTTGGAGTCGACTGCCTGTGCCGTGCACCCGGTCACCGTGGCGACGGCGAGCGTCGCCGTGGCCGCGAGTGACCGGCGAATGACGGTTGCACGCATGAATGCCCCCCACTGTCCTGGGCTCTTGCCCTTGTTCTGGCTTGCGGCCGGGTCCGACCTGTCGCGGCGGGGATCCCCCGGCCGCTGCTCGAGCGGGCGGAAGGTACCGGCGCCCGTTGCGTATGTGTGCCAGTGAAGATGCTTCCCGGGCGCCAATGGTTGCGAACTCTTCACAGCCCGCTGGTGTGAGTCTGGCGGGTTTGTGATGTGCCTGTGCCTCTGCGAGCCCTGCCGAGACGGGAGTTGCCCTTCCGTCCGTCCTGGGAAGCCGCGAAAGATTTTCCGAGCGCTCCTGGCGTGGGCCGTTGTGGCACGAGCCGTGTCCCGGTGCGGACCTGGCCGTTCGCACGGTGCCGCGCGAGTAACGTCGGCCGTGCGCCGGGTGAGCGAGGTCGCCAAGGCTCTTCTCGGCGCTGCCGTACCGCGGTCGAGGCGGCGGAGTCCGCGATACGGCCGGGGGCCCGCAGCAGCAGTTTTCAGAAAGGCACAGCATGGCGCGCGAGTCCGAGTCGGGACTGCCCATCCAGCCGGTCTACGGCCCCCCGGACCTCGAGGACTGGGACCCCGCCCCGAAGTTGGGAGAGCCCGGCGCCTACCCGTTCACGCGCGGGGTGTATCCGTCCATGTACACGGGCCGTCCATGGACGATGCGCCAGTACGCAGGCTTCGGTACGGCCGTCGAGTCCAACGCCCGCTACAAGCAGCTCATCGCCCACGGCACGATGGGCCTGTCCGTCGCCTTCGACCTGCCCACACAGATGGGCCACGACTCCGACGCCCCCCTCGCCCACGGCGAAGTCGGCAAGGTGGGAGTGGCGATCGACTCCCTCGAGGACATGCGGGTCCTGTTCGACGGGATTCCCCTGGACAAGGTCTCCACCTCGATGACCATCAACGCCCCCGGCGCCCTCCTGCTGCTCCTCTACCAACTCGTCGGCGAGGAACAGTCAGTACCCGCGGACAAGCTGACCGGCACCATCCAGAACGACGTCCTCAAGGAGTACATCGCCCGCGGAACTTATATCTTTCCTCCCAAACCATCCCTCCGTCTCGTCGCCGACACCTTTCGGTACTGCCAGGCCGAGATCCCGAAGTGGAACACCATCTCGATCTCCGGCTACCACATGGCCGAAGCCGGGGCCTCTCCCATGCAGGAGATCGCGTTCACCCTCGCCAACGGCATCGCGTACGTACGGACCGCCATCGCCGCGGGCATGGACGTCGACGACTTCGCCCCACGCCTCTCCTTCTTCTTCGTCGCCCGTACGACCCTTCTCGAAGAGGTCGCCAAGTTCCGTGCCGCCCGGCGAATCTGGGCCCGGGTGATGCGCGAGGAGTTCGGTGCCGAGAACCCCAAGTCACTGATGCTGCGCTTCCACACCCAGACCGCGGGCGTCCAGCTCACGGCACAGCAGCCCGAAGTGAACCTCGTACGAGTCGCCGTCCAAGGCCTGGCGGCCGTCCTCGGTGGCACCCAGTCGCTGCACACCAACGCCTTCGACGAGGCGATCGCCCTGCCCACGGACAAGTCCGCGCGCCTGGCCCTGCGCACCCAGCAGGTACTCGCCCACGAGACCGACGTCACCGCCACGGTCGACCCCTTCGCGGGCTCCTACGCCGTCGAGAGGATGACCGACGACGTAGAGGCCGCCGCCGTCGAACTCATGACCAGGATCGAGGAACTCGGCGGCGCTGTCGGCGCCATCGAACGCGGCTTCCAGAAGGACGAGATCGAAGACAGCGCCTACCGCATCGCGCAGCAGACCGACTCCGGCGAACGCGTCGTCGTGGGCCTCAACCGCTACTCCCTCGACGTCGAGGAGCCCTACGCACCCCTCCGGGTCGACCCCGCCATCGAGGCCCAGCAGGCACAGCGGCTGGCCGAACTCCGTGCCACACGTGACCAGGCCGTGGTGGAGGCGACCCTCGCCGAGCTGAGGCGAGCAGCCGAAGGCACCGACAACGTCCTCTATCCGATGAAGGAAGCCCTCAGAGCCCACGCCACCGTCGGCGAGGTCTGCAACGCACTGCGCGAAGTGTGGGGGACATACGTGCCGAGCCACGCCTTCTGACCGACCCGGCCTCCGCCCGCCGAAGAGCTGAGCCGCCGGCCCCACGGCCGCGCCCTTCTGCGAAGCCCAGCCGCTGGCCCCACGACCGCACCCATCTGCGTAGCCGAGCCACCGGCCCCACGGTCGAAGCGCCCTTCCTGCGAGCGGTCACCCGGGCTGTGCGGCCGGAGCAGGGCGAGCTGACCGGTGAGTTGATCTCCCGAGTCCTGTCCGCTCATTCCGCCCCTCTGTCCGCTACGCGGACAGTCGTGCGGATCTTCGTACGAACGTGCGAGACTCCGGTTCATGCTGGGTGTCACCGATCTGCCGACCTACCTCGCCGGTCTTGTCCTCATCGTCCTCCTTCCGGGGCCGAACTCCCTCTACGTGCTGTCCGTCGCCGCCCGCCGTGGAGTCCGCGCCGGTTACACCGCATCCGCCGGGGTGTGGTGCGGGGACACCGTGCTCATGACGCTGTCGGCGGCCGGAGTCGCTTCCCTGCTCCAGGCCAACTCCGTGCTCTTCGGCATCGTGAAATACGCGGGTGCCGGTTATCTCAGCTGGCTTGCGATCGGCATGCTGCGAGCCGCCTGGCAGATGTGGCGGTCCCGCAGCCGCCCGGTGACGGCCGACCACGCCGAGGAGGCGGCACCCGCCTCGGGCGAACGGCCCTTCCGCCGGGCCTTCGTGGTCAGTCTGCTCAACCCGAAGGCGATCCTGTTCTTCGTCGCGTTCTTCGTTCAGTTCGTCGATCCCGGATACGCCTACCCGGCGCTCTCCTTCCTCGTCCTTGGCACCTTCGCGCAGATAGCGAGCTTCCTCTACCTCAGTGCGCTGATCTTCAGTGGAACTCGGCTCTCGTCCGCCTTCCGCCGCCGTAAGCGCCTGGCAGCCACGGCCACTTCGGCGGCAGGCGCACTGTTCCTGGGCTTCGCGCTCAAGCTGTCGCTGTCGAGCGCCTGACGTCGACGACCCGCCGCGAAGCCCGGAGCTCTCACCCGGTCAGGACCGCTTCCAGGTAGTCCTTCACCCCCTCCGCGCTCTCGCCCGCCCACCCCACATAGCCGTCGGGTCGCACCAGGAAGACACCGGTTCCGTAGGCCTCGTACGGGGGCAGCCGATGGGTGCGCACGATCCGGTGGTCGAGTTCGGGCAGGGGCACATCGGTCCCGATGGCCAGCAGCGACCAGTGCGTGCCACGGAAGAGGTCGAACAGCCGGTTGCCGCCCGGGCGCCCGTCAGGGGCTCTGTCTCCCACCCGCACTCCACCCGGGCCGGTGTGCTCGCGTGTCTCGACCGAGAGCGACGAGTCTCCGTAGCCGAGGCCCAGTTGCTGCACTTCCGGTCCGCGTTGGACGGTGGTCGCGCCGCCCTTGGCGACCGTGGTGCGGTGGATGCGTGTCGACAGGCCGAGCATCTCCGCGGCGATCGGGAGGCGCTCCTCCTCATAGGTGTCGAGGAGGTTCTCCGGTGCGCCGTCCCGGAGTACCGCGGCCAGCTTCCAACCCAGGTTGTAGACGTCCTGAATGCTGGTGTTGAGGCCTTGGCCGCCTGCCGGTGAGTGGACATGCGCCGCGTCCCCGGCGAGGAAGATCCGCCCCTGGCGGAAGCGTTCGGCCAAGGCGGCCTTGGCCCGGAATTCCGAGGCCCACAGCACCTCGTCGACAGCTGACGCCGAGAGGTGGGTGCGGTGATCCACCAGCTTGAGAACGCCCTCGGCCGAGGCGTCCGGGATGCTGTCCACCTCGGGATACTGCACGAGGATCTGGAAGACATTGCCCGGGCCGGGCAGGGGGCACATGGACATGCCGCCACCGTCCTCGCCCTGCCACACGTGCCAGTGGTCACGGTCCAGTGGTGCTTCCGGCGCCAGTTCGACATCCGCCACCAGCAACGGCCTCGGATCCACGGTCTCTCCGGTCATGCCGATGCCCAGCCCCTGCCGCACCGAGGACCGTCCACCGTCCGCGGCCACCGCATACGAAGCGCGCACCGTCCGCCCGTCGCCGAGCCGAGCCGTCACCCCTGAGTCGTCCTGAGCAAGTATGGTCACCGCGCGTCCGAAGTGAACCCGGCCGCCCAACTCCTTCAGGCGCCTGAACAGCACTTCCTGGGTGCGTGCCTGCGGTATCAGCCAGGCGTTGGCATGGGGCACCTGTTCGGAATCCTGGCTCAACTCGACCATCTGCCAGGTCTTTACGGGTCGGCCGGCCTCCCAGAGCCGCATCGGCGGATAGAGCGAGCCCGAGGCGTGGATCGCGGGCAACACCCCGAAGTCGTACAGGATTTCCTGTGTCCGGGGCTGGATTCCCTTGCCCCGTGAGCCGGGGAACAGTCGCTCCTCGCGTTCGGCGACCAGGCAGCGCACGCCGCGCCTGGTCAGATCGAGCGCGAGCGCCAACCCGGTGGGCCCGGCGCCGACGATCAGCACGTCGGCCGAGATCTCGTCCCTGCCCTCCTCACTCCTGCCCTCCCCTCTTACTCGCTGCTCCGGTCCCTCTCGTTCCGGCGGTCCGTCCGCCGGACTCGTCCTGCTCCTGGCTCCCGTCGTGGAAGTCATCCCTACCTCCGAGTTCTTAGTGCGTTGAGTCGCTGAGGATTACGCAGCGTGCCTTAACGACGTTAAGGTCGCCTGCCGTCAGATTGCCTTAACGGTGTTAAGGTGTCAAGCGTGGAAGAGCGAGAGCGGACCGAAACTTCGACGGATGCCGAAGAGGCGAAGGTGAAGAAGGGGAAGGGGCGGGTGGGCGCGCGGGCGGAGAAGGCCAAGCTCGACAAGTCCCGCGTCGCGTCGACCGCGCTGGATCTGCTGAACGATGTCGGTCTCGAGGGGCTGACCCTGCGAGCGATCGCCAAGGAGCTGAACATCCAGGCGCCCGCGCTCTATTGGCATTTCAAGAACAAGCAGGCCCTGCTGGACGAGATGGCCACGGAGATGTACCGGCGGATGACCGTCGACATCGTCTACGCGCCCGCGGCCGGCTGGCAGGACCATCTGCGCGAGGCGAACCACGGCCTGCGCGACTCCCTGCTCCGGTACCGGGACGGGGCGAAGGTCTTCAGCGGCTCACAGTTCACCGGGAGCGGGCACGGCGAGGGGATGGAGACCGAGCTCGACTATCTGCTCCGGGCCGGATTCAGCCTGCGGCAGGCGGTGCGCGCCAGTACCACGGCGTACCTGTTCACGCTCGGATTCGTCACCGAGGAACAGGGAGTGCGGCCGGTGCCGGGGAAGCCGGGTCAGGGGGTGGACCTCGCGCAACGCTCCGAGAATCTCAGGGAGTACCCGCTCGCGGCCGCGGCGGGCGAGGAGCTGTTCGCGTCCTACGACGAGCGGTTCGACGAGGGCCTGGACATCGTCATCCTGGGCATCGAGACGCGGTACGGGATCCACTGAGTCGTCCGGTCCCCAACTGAAGGCGTTCGGGCCGGAGTTGCCGCTTGTCCCACGATCGAGTGAACTCGGGTGAATTTTCCCCACGGGCGGCCTCGGTGGGGCAGAGTGGACCCGGGCGGAGGTGTCGGGCACATCACCTCGGACCCGGCGACGACTTCGGGCGGCACCCCGAGGGATGCCGCCCGAAGACGCAGCAAAGAAAGACGAAGAAGAACGAGACGAGGGCTCAGCGCCGAGGGGCCAGGGCCGAGCGCAGCTTCGGTGTCATCCAGTCCTCGACGAACCTGTTCAGCAGCCAGGCCAGCACCAGCATCGACGTGATCGTGAGCGCCAACGTCGCGGACGAGGGCAGGTCCAGACGCTGATGCAGGACCTCCACAACGACCCAGCCGAGGTGCTCGTGCACCAGGTAGAAGGGATAGGTGAGTGCACCGGCGACCGTCAGCCAGCGCCAGTTCGCCCAGTTCATGGCGCCGAGCGCAATGGCTCCGACGGCCATGAAGCCGAGGGTGACGACCAGGATGATGCCGACCGAGGAGCGGTTCGAGAAGAACTCGGGGTTCGGCGGGTGCCAGAGCTTGGACACCGCGTAGTGCTGTCCTATCAGCCAGCTGACACCGACGATGCCCCAGCCGATGGCGTCGCGGCGGTCGCGGTGCAGCAGGTACAGCCCTATGCCGCCGATGAAGAACGGTGCGTACTCGGGCATGAGCACGATGTCCAGGAGCGGCTCGTTGGCCGCCTCGGCTATGGCCGCGGCCAGCGTCCAGCCCGCGCAGAAGAGAATCACCCGCTGCCGGGTCGCCCCCGGGAGGACGACGCACAGGGCGAACAGCGCGTAGAAGCGGACCTCGGCCCAGAGCGTCCAGCAGACGCCGAGGACGCGGTCCACGCCCAGCGGTTGCTGCATCATCGTGAGGTTCACGAGTGTGTCGCTCGGCGAGGCGGCCTTGAACGCGATGGTGGGCAGGGCGAAGACCGCGGTCACCAGAATGATGGCCGCCCAGTACGCGGGCAGCAGTCGCGAGGCGCGTGAGGCGAAGAACGACCTCAGCGGTCGGCCCCAGCCGCTCATACAGATCACGAAGCCGCTGATCACGAAGAAGATCTGTACGCCCAGGCAGCCGTAGGCGAAGAACTCGTGCGCCGTGGGGAACTGCACCTTGCTGGAGGTGCCCCAGGACTGGGAGATCTCCCCGTCGCGACCGCCGTAGTGGTAGAAGGCCACCATCAGGGCGGCGACCAGGCGGAGGCCGTCCAGAGCACGGAGCCGGGGCGCGTGCTTGGCGGGTTTCGGCGTGGGCTGCTCGGCCCGGGCCTCGGGGAGCTGTTTTGTCTCGGTTCCGGCGGCCGTCATCCGAGAGCAGCCCGCTTGAAGGAGCGTGCCCGGCGGGCGACGCGACGCACGGTGGCGTTGCGCGGAATGAAGGCGAGCTGCTGCGGCATGGCGCCCGGCAGCGCGAGGGAGGTGAGGCGACGGCGCTTGAAGTAGCGCCAGGTGTGGGCGTTCAGGTGGCGCGCGAGGTAGGTCTCGGCGGCGGGACGCAGGCTCGGGTAGATCTTCGACTGCATCGCGAAGCCGACGGCGAGGATCAGCTGGCTCAGGTCGGCCACGGGCATGCCCGGTGCCTGGGCCTTGACGGCCACCTTGTCGGTGAGCTCGGGCAGCAGCGCGTCGACGATGGTGGCCGGTACCCGGTTGCTGTTCTGGTACGGCGAGAGGCGGTCGAGCAGCTTGCCCGTGTCCAGCCGGGCCACGGGCAGTTGGTAGAACGTCGAGGCCGTGAGCAGGGCCGTGGAGAAGCAGCCGGCGACCAGGGCCGGGCGGATCCGCTGGTACAACACCTCGGCGAGGACCGGGGAGTTGAAGATGGTCAGCTCGACGCCGAGTTCCTCCGCCTCGCGCTCCAGGCTGCGCGACCAGCGCACCGGCGCCGAGGGGTGCGGCTTGAACACGATGCGGGTGTGGCCGAGTTCGGCGGCACCGCGGAGAAGCCGTACGTGGAGGTCTTCCTCTTCCTCGGCGGTGAGGATGTCGAGCGCCGAGAGGTACTGGCCGAGGAGCAGGGCGGGGCCGGTGGTGTCCGGTACGTCGGCCAACGAGGCGCGGTCGTCGCCGAGTTCACCGAGGACCTTGAGGAAGACGTCCGTCGGGATGATCTCGGGTTCGACGTCGAACTCGGTGAGCAACATGGGCTTCAGGCCCGGGACCAGGTCCAGGTGCAGCAGCCTGCGTACCCGCGAACCGACCAGCGGGTCGATCTTGTTGCGGGTCGGGCCGTAGCTCATCAGGCCGTCGGCGTAGACGTCCAGCGGGGCGCCGAAGAAGATCTGGGAGAGGCCGAGGGCCGGGTGGACCTGGATGGACTCGACGGCCAGTTCGATGTCGTCGTCGCCGAGGTTCCAGGCGAGCCGCAGATGACGCTCCCACAGGGGCACGTCGTCGCCGCGCGGGGACCAACCGCCGGGGTGGAACGGGGTGATGGTCTCGTTCCAGGAGATGACGTCGTCGAAGCGGCCGCGCAGCGGGGCGAAGCCGGGCATCTCGTCGACGGACGCGGAGACCTCGGGGTTCGCGGCGTTGTTCGAGACGAGCAGGATGCGCCGGTCGGCCGGGGCGAAGCAGTCCGCGTCGAGGGCCGCGGCGAGGGTGGCCGTGCCGTAGAGGGTCGAGGCGAAGAAGATCTGCGTCGTCACGCCGCGACCCCCGCAGGGGCCGAGCGGCGGCGCAGGCGGCGCAGCCGCGTCGCGCGCTGGGCATCCATGGAGTCGAGCGCCTCGTCCAGGATGTCCTGCGGCATGCGCCGAAGCGCCGCGGAACTCATGGCTTTCAATTTGCGCGCCACGGGGGGTTCGAACCTTTCGATGGAGCCCAGGTGGTGCGAGATGATGGCGCAATAGGTGCGCACGGCTTTCGGCAGCAGCCGGGCCGCGTCACGATCCTTTGCGGTCTCCTCGATCACCTGGTCGAACGCACGGATGAAGTCGAGTTGGCGGACATCACCGATCTGGGTCAGTGAAGACGCCACCCCGCGACGGTAGTACACGCCGAGCAGTCCCACTGCGGCGAAGCTCTCCGCTTCCCGGTGCAATTTCCAGATCCATGGCCGGTCCTCAGCGGTTCGCAGACCGTGCGTGAAATGCAGCACACCGGTGTCGATCAGACGGCGGTGGTAGATGCCTGCCCAGGCGTAGGCGTAGTCCACGGAGGTGGAGCGGTCGGCGGGCAGGATCACGTCACGCGGGTTGAGTGCCTGGTTGCGCTTGCCGACCGGCACACGGTGGATGCTGCGGGCCCGGGCGGTGCACTGCACATGGTCCGTACGGAGGAAGTCGACGTCCAACTTCTCGATGCTGCGCACGAGTTGGTCGTAGTAACCGGGTGCGAGCCAGTCGTCGCCGTCGAGGAAGGTGAGGTACTTACCGTTCGCCGCGTCGATGCCTGTGTTGCGGGCGGTGGCGAGGCCTCCGTTCTGTTCGTGTCTGAGGAGCCTGGCACCCGGAAGTTCGCGCTCGGCTTGCGCGAGGATGTCCGGGGTCTCGTCCCGCGAACAGTCGTCGACGAGAATGAACTCGAAGTCGTCGCGCGCATTGGCACGCAAGGACTTCAGAGTGTCGGGCGCGTATTGCTGCACGTTGTAGAACGGCACGATGACGGAGAGCTTAACCACGTACAGGACGTTAAGCCCCCGCGCCGCGCCTGTCTCGTACCTTGGTGAGATGTCTGGTGAACGACACGTGCCAGGTTGGTGAACCTGGGGATATTTTGAGCCTGATGAGGGCTGATTTTCGGCCCGTTGGTGGACTGTTAACCGTTTGTTGGGCCGAGATTCGGGCACGACTTCATATTGCTTCCTAATGTCTGAGGCGTGCCAGGAAGTACCTCCACCTCCCAGTCCTCTCTGCGGGTCGCCGTGCTCGCGGACTCCGATACCCGGTGGAAATGGGGAGCTCTCACCGCGAACCGGATCGTATCGGACAGTAGGCTCAGCGGCTTTCTTCTGCGCGGGCGGGCCACCCCGACTCCGCGTCAACTCCAGGAAGTTGGTGTCACCGCAGATTCACTCCGCGAGGTAACAGCGGTCGAGTTCCTCAGGGAGATGGAGCGCGAGGTCGAGGAGTACGACGTGATCGTGCTCGCCCTCGTCGGAGGTGCCGTCCAGGCGATGCTGCACGGGCTCGCCCGGGTGTGGCAGGACCGGCCGGAACGTCCGGTGGTCGTGACCGGTTATGTGGGTGTGGTCTACGAGAAGCTGGCCGACGGTCTGCTGCTGCGCCACGGCGCGGACCTCGTCCTGGCCAACTCCCGTCAGGACGCCGAGCGTTTCCGTGCGGTGTACGAGGGAGTGGGTGCCGACGCCTCCGGTGTCACGGAGACCGCGCTGCCCTTCCTCGGCGGGGCCGACTACGTCCCGAACGACCCGTACACCGTGGTCTTCGCGGCGCAGCCGTCCGTGCCCGAGAACCGCAAGGACCGCACCTATCTGCTCGAACGGCTCGTGCAGCACGCGAAGTTGCACCCTGAGCGCGAGGTGCTGCTCAAGCTGCGCAGCAGGCCCGGTGAGCACACGACGCACATCGAGGAACTCCCGTACCAGAAACTCGCACAGCGGATCGAAGGGGGACTTCCGTCCAACTTCCGCCTGGTGTACGGAAATATGGGTGAAGTTCTCGACCGCACCGACCTCCTGGTCACCGTGAGCTCCACCGCGGCGCTCGAGTCGCTGCACCGCCGGATCCCGACCGTGGTGCTGAGCGACCTGGGTGTGCGCGAGGCGCTCGGCAACCACCACTTCATCGGCTCCGGATGCCTGGCGTCGTGGGACGAGCTGGACGAGGGGCACCGGCCCGAGCCCGACACCACCTGGGTGGCCCGGCAGGGAGTGGCCGCCGAGGGCGGCTACGAGCGGGCCTTCGACGAGGCGCGGGCACGCGTCCGCAAGCTGCTCACGGCCGAGTCGCTGGCGCCGATCAGCCCGTATTACACCCTCACCACAGCGCCTGGTTATCTGCCGGGAATCCTCGCCAGGCACCACCTCGACCGGGACGGCTCCCCGCTGCCCGGCGCGCCCGGTGCCGACAAGGAGCCCGGACCTGTGCGGCAGATCGTGCGCCGTGCCGCACGAGGGGCCTATCGCCACGGCGTACAACGTGTGGCTCCCGTCATCCGTCGTATGGGTGAGCTGTGAGCGCACCGGACCACTCGGCCGCGCCGGCGAACCCCGGCCGCGCCGATCGCACCAACTGCCCTGTGAAGGAGCATCCATGACCCACCCGGAAGCGGGTTCGCCGGCGCCAGTACGCCGCGTGCTCGCGGTGATCCCCGCACGCGGCGGCTCCAAGGGCGTACCCGCGAAGAACCTCGCCCCGGTCGGCGGCTCACCCCTGGTCGCCAGGACCGTACGAGAGTGCCGTGCGGCCCGGCTGGTCACGGATGTCGTCGTCTCCACGGACGACCAGGCCATCGCCGCGGCCGCCCGCGAGGCGGGCGCCGAGGTCGTGCTGCGTCCGGCCGCCATCGCCGGTGACACCGCCACCAGCGAGGCCGCGGTGCTGCACGCCATGGACGCGCACGAGGCCCTGCACGGCGCGGCGGTCGATGTGGTGCTGCTCGTGCAGTGCACCAGCCCGTTCATCCTGCGCGAGGACATCGACGGGGTCGTGGGCGCGATCACCAGCAACGGCGCGGACACCGCGCTGACCGTCGCCCCCTTCCACGGCTTCGTCTGGCGGGACGCCGGTGACGAGCCCGAGCCCGCCATCGAGAGCGAGCGCAGCGAGGCGGTCGGCGGCGGGGCCACCGTCGCCAACACCACTGCCATCGGCGGGGGTTATGGTGTCAACCACGACAAGTCCTTCCGGCCCCGTCGTCAGGACCGGCCGCAGGACCTGCTGGAGACCGGCGCCGCGTACGCCATGGACGCGGCCGGATTCCGCAAGCACAACCACCGCTTCTTCGGGCACACCGAACTGGTGCGCACCGACCCCGCGCGGGTCCTCGAGATCGACGACCCGCACGACCTCGCCCGTGCCCGCGCGCTCGCCCCGCTGTTCGACGCGGAGCGGCCCGGCGCCCTGCCGACGCGCGCGGACGTGGACGCGGTCATCCTCGACTTCGACGGCACCCAGACCGACGACAGGGTGCTGATCGACTCCGACGGACGGGAATTCGTCTCCGTGCACCGCGGTGACGGACTTGGCATCGCCGCCCTGCGCAGGGCGGACCTGAAGATGCTCATCCTGTCCACGGAGCAGAACCCGGTAGTCGCCGCACGTGCCCGGAAGCTGCAGATTCCGGTACTGCACGGCATCGACCGGAAAGACCTCGCACTCAAGCAGTGGTGCGAGGAGCAGGGCATCGCGCCGGAGCGCGTGCTCTACGTCGGCAACGACGTCAACGACCTGCCGTGTTTCAGCCTGGTCGGCTGGCCGGTAGCGGTCGCGAGTGCTCACGACGTCGTGCGTGGCGCCGCACGCGCGGTCACCACCCTTCCCGGTGGTGACGGCGCGATCCGAGAGATCGCCGCCTGGATTCTCGGCCCCTCCCTCGACAAGTAAGGAAAATTGTCATGAGCTCCAACCCCCGCCTGCGCAGCTTCGGTTCCCGTACCGCCGGACCGGGCCAGCCCGTTTACGTCTGTGGCGAGATCGGCATCAACCACAACGGTGAGCTCGACAACGCGATCAAGCTGATCGACGTCGCCGCCGACGCCGGTTGTGACGCCGTCAAGTTCCAGAAGCGGACGCCCGAGATCTGCACCCCGCGTGACCAGTGGGACATCGAGCGCGACACCCCCTGGGGCCGGATGACGTACATCGACTACCGGCACCGCGTCGAGTTCGGTGAGGAGGAGTACACCGCGATCGACGAGCACTGCAAGAAGCGCGGTATCGACTGGTTCGCCTCCCCGTGGGACACCGAGGCCGTCGCCTTCCTGGAGAAGTTCGACCTGCCGGCCCACAAGGTGGCCTCCGCCTCCCTGACGGACGACGAGCTGCTGCGCGCCCTGCGTGCCACCGGCCGCACGATCATCCTGTCCACGGGTATGTCCACCCCGAAGCAGATCCGCCACGCGGTGGAGGTGCTCGGCAGCGACAACATCCTGCTCTGCCACGCCACGTCGACCTACCCGGCCAAGGCCGAGGAGCTCAACCTGCGCGTGATCAACACCCTGCAGGACGAGTACCCGAACGTGCCGATCGGCTACTCCGGCCACGAGCCCGGTCTGCAGACCACGCTGGCCGCGGTCGCCCTGGGCGCCACCTTCGTGGAGCGTCACATCACCCTCGACCGCACCATGTGGGGCTCCGACCAGGCCGCCTCCGTGGAGCCGCAGGGTCTGGAGCGTCTGGTCCGCGACATCCGCGTGATCTCGACCGCTCTCGGTGACGGTGTCAAGAAGGTCTACGAGTCCGAGCTCGGCCCGATGAAGAAGCTCCGTCGCGTCCCCGGCGTCATCGCCGAGGCCGAGTCCGGCGCGCAGGCCTGACGGGACAGGTAGCGAACCCACACCGATGAGTTCCCGCGTCGGGCCGCCGGCCGGCCCCACCCTCGCCTTCGTCGAGAGCCCCGTTCAGCTCCTGAACGTCCTGGAGTGGGCGCACACCGTCGCGTCCGCCGCTGTCGACGCGCGTCACGGCGCGACGGCGGACGGGGACGGGGAGGGGACGGTCACCGGCCCGGCCGGGAACCCATCGGTGTACGGCGACTTCACCGTCGTCGTCCTTTCACCCGTCGATCCCATGACCCGTGGCCAGCTGCGCCGGATGACGGAGCTGGCGAGCACCGAGGGGTGCACGGTGCGCTGGGAGGAGGCGCGCGGCGGGGCGGCCGCGCCGTTCCAGACCATCGGCGGACTCGCCTCGCTGCTCAGGAAGGCCGAGCGGATCGTCATCGGCGATCCCTTCTCGCGGTATGTGCAGCTGTTGCTGACCATCTCCCGCGCGCGCGACATCGTCGTCGTGGACGACGGCACCGCGACCATGGAGTTCATCAGCCAGCTCGCGGCCGGTGAGCGACTGGTGCGCTGGCACCGGCGCGGCGGTCGGCCGAGCCCGCGTGACCTGGCCTTCGGGCCGGTCTCGAACGCCGCGCGGCGCCGTCTGACGCCCAGCGACAAGCGGCGCGTCGAGGTCTTCTCCTCGATGCCCATCGAATCCGTGCCGCCGGGCGTCGAGGTGAGCTCCAACGAATTCACCTGGACCAAGGCCCGGTTCGGCCCGCCCCGGATCACCAAGGGCGCGGACCTGGTGGGCACCTCGCTGGTGGAGACCGGCGTGGTCGACCTGGAGCGCTATCTGACGGCGGTCGGTGAGCTGGCCCGCGCCCATGGCGCCACGCGCTACTTCGCCCACCGCCGCGAGGCCACCGACAAGCTGCACCGGCTCTCCGTGGAGACCGGCCTGGAGATCGTCCGCCCCGACCTGCCGCTGGAGCTGATCGCCCGCCGTGGTCCGATCGGCCGTACGATCCTGAGTTTCCCGTCCACCGTCGTACACACCCTCCCGCTGGCGCTGGCCGGTACGGAGGTCAAGGTGGCGGTCTGCGACATCGACCCCGAGTGGCTGACCGCGCACGCCTCGCCGCGCGCCCAGGGATTTCTGTCCGGAGTCACGGGCACCGCGCGGGACGTGCAGCGGCTGGACGCGACGCCCGCGCCCTCCCCGGGAAAGGCCTCCTAGGGCCGTACTTCCCGTGCTTCCCGGCGTACGCGCTCCGAAGCGAAGCGTCCGGCGACAAAACGAGTGGCATACCCGTCACATGTGACGATCATGCGCGTGGCGGGGAAATTTCTTACCCCAATACGGCTGAAGAATCGTTCCTCAGATCTCGGGGGTACCCCGGTGCGCCTTACCCTTCAAAGGGTGAGCCATGTGAAGCCGTACGAGCGCGAAGACGATCTGCCCGGCCTGGAGCCGCTGTCCACGCGGCCCGAGATGTCCACGCTTGTGGGCCTTGCCGAGGTACCCGCCCTCGACGGACTCCTCGGCGAGGAGCTCTACGCGGAGCTGGTCGCCTTCCGCCGGGACCTGCACATGCACCCCGAGCTCGGCAACCAGGAGATCCGCACCACCGCGGCGATCAAGCACCGCCTGGAGAGCGCCGGACTCAAGCCGCGGGTTCTGAACACCGGCACCGGGCTCATCTGTGACATCGGCGACTCGGCCACCCAGTCCCCGGCGGGCATGCCGATCGAGGCCGCCGAGGGGCGCACCGGAGTGGGCGGGGCGCGCCCGATGCTCGCGCTGCGCGCCGACATCGACGCCCTGCCGATCCCGGACACCAAGGCCAGCTGCGCGTACCGGTCGACCGAGCCCGGTCGCGCGCACGCCTGCGGGCACGACGTGCACACGACGGTGGTCCTCGGCGCCGGTCTCGTCCTGGCCGAACTGCACCGCAGGGGCGAACTGCCGCATCCGGTACGGCTGATCTTCCAGCCGGCCGAGGAGGTGCTGCCCGGAGGTGCCACCGACGCGATCGAGTCCGGTGTACTGGAGGGCGTGGGGCGCATTCTGGCCGTGCACTGCGACCCCAAGGTGGACGCGGGGCGCATCGGTCTGCGGCACGGGGCCATCACCTCGGCCTGCGACCGGCTGGAGATCACGCTCGACGGTCCCGGCGGTCACACCGCACGTCCGCACCTCACGACGGACCTGGTGACCGCCGCTGCCAGGGTGGCCACCGAGGTGCCCGGCCTGGTCGGCCGCCGGGTCGACGCGCGCTCGGGGCTTTCGGTGACCTGGGGGCGTATCGAGTCCGGGCACGCCTGCAACGTCATCCCCCAGCACGCCGAACTCTCCGGCACCGTCCGCTGCCTGGACCTGGAGACCTGGCGCCAGGCACCCGACGTGGTGCATGCCGCCGTCGACGAGATCGCGGGCCTGTACCGCGCCAAGAGCCAGATCACCTACGTCCGCGGGGTGCCGCCCGTGGTGAACGAGGAGGGCGCCACCGAGCTGCTGCGCAGTGCCATGACGGCGCGGCGCGGCCCCGACTCGGTGGAGGACACCCCGCAGAGCCTCGGTGGCGAGGACTTCTCCTGGTATCTGGAGCACGTGCCCGGGGCCATGGCCCGGCTCGGTGTGCGCACGCCCGGCGACCGGGTCTCGCGCGATCTGCACCAGGGCGACTTCGACGCCGACGAGTCGGCGATCCGGGTCGGTGTGGAGTTGTTCACGGCGTCGGCGCTGCTCGACGCCGCCCAGCGCTGAGGCCGCGCGCGCGGCCGGAAGCTGTGCGCGTGGACCCGGGCCGGGGCGGGGATTCGGACCGCCCCGGTCAAGGGGATCCGAAGGTTTTCCACAGGCGGTGCCTTTGTCAGGCGGCGGGCGTACTCTGGGCCCCGCCGCCTCTCGGAGGACACGCGTTCGAGGCCCGTTCGCGTCGAATCGATAACGGCTGGGGACGGGCCGTTCATCTGAAATCTACGCGCGTTACGATGCGGCGAAACTTTGCGCCGTTCGTCCGAACGGAGCACCCTCAGAGCGCCAGGTACGGCGCTTAGGTCAGGTCTAAGGAGCCTCCCTTGCGCCGGGTAGTGAAGATCTCTGCTGCGTGTATCGCCAGCGCCGCACTGGCACTCTCCGCCACTGCCTGTGGCAGCACGTCCTCCGAGAAGGAGAAGGACTCCGGCTCGGGCGGCGGCGTCAAGATCGGTCTCGCCTTCGACGTCGGCGGCCGTGGTGACCACTCCTTCAACGACTCCGCCGCGCGTGGTGCGGACAAGGCGAAGGACGAGTTCGACGGCGAGCTCAAGGAGCTCACCGCCAAGACCAGCGACACCGAGGCGGACCGGGTCCAGAAGCTGACCGACCTCGCCGACGCGGGCTACAACCCGGTCATCGGCGTGGGCTTCGCGTACGCGCCCTCCGTCAACAAGGTGGCCGCGAAGTACCCGGACACCACCTTCGG
Organism: Streptomyces sp. NA04227; assembly: GCF_013364195.1. NCBI lineage: Bacteria > Bacillati > Actinomycetota > Actinomycetes > Kitasatosporales > Streptomycetaceae > Streptomyces > Streptomyces sp. NA04227. The sequence continues at coordinate 5,324,138 of NZ_CP054918.1, forward strand.
CATCGTCGACTCGGTCGTGGACCAGAAGAACGTCAACAGCGTCGTCTTCACCGAGGAGCAGGGCTCCTACCTGGCCGGTGTGGCCGCGGCCCTGAAGACCAAGAAGAAGCACGTCGGCTTCATCGGCGGCAACGACAACCCGCTGATCAAGAAGTTCGAGGCGGGCTACGTCCAGGGCATCAAGGACACCGACCCGAAGATCGAGATCGAGCGCCAGTACCTGAGCCGCGGCAACGACACCTCCGGCTTCACCAGCCCGGACAAGGGCAAGTCGGCCGCGGAGGGCATGCTCGACAAGGGTGCGGACGTCGTCTACTCGGCGGCGGGCAACTCCAACAGTGGCGCGATCGAGGCCGCCGCCGAAGTCAAGGGCGCCTGGGCGATCGGCACCGACTCCGACCCGTACGAGGTCCCGGCGCTGTCCAAGTTCAAGCACGCGATCCTCTCGTCGATGCTCAAGAACGTCGACCTCGGCGTCTACGAGCTGGTGAAGTCCGTCAAGGACGGCAAGCCGAAGACCGGTATCAGCTCCTACGCCCTGAAGGACAAGGGCGTGCAGCTGTCCACCTCCGGCGGCTACCTGGACGACATCAAGGGCAAGCTGGACGAGGTCGAGAAGAAGATCGTCGCGGGCGACATCAAGGTCAAGACGACCCCGTAAGGCGCGAGTGGGCGGGGTCTTCGCGGCCCCGCCCCGCGTAGTGCATCGCACCGGCTCGGCGCGACGGTGGACGACCGACGCGCCGGGCCATAACAAAGTGTCAACTCTACGCGGGTAGCGCGGAGTTGCCGCGCTAGCGTCGCCGACGCCAGTCTCCCGTAACTCCTCCGCTCCTTCTCCCGAGGAGAGTGCACCATCAAAGCGTCCGTGCCTGACAAAGTGTCCGTGCCCGACGAGAACACTCCCGCCGTCGAACTGCACGGCATCACCAAGCGGTTCCCCGGTGTCGTCGCCAACCGCGACATCGACATCACGGTCCACCGCGGCACCGTGCACGCCCTCTGCGGCGAGAACGGCGCCGGCAAGTCGACCCTGATGAAGATCCTCTACGGCATGCAGAAGCCGGACGAGGGCACCATCACGGTCGACGGGCGGCGGGTCACCTTCCACACCCCGGCCGACGCCATCGCGCGCGGAATCGGCATGGTGCACCAGCACTTCATGCTGGCCGACAACCTGACCGTGCTGGAGAACACCGTGCTCGGCGCGGAGAAGCTGCACGGCATCGGGGCCAAGGCCCGCCGCAGGATCGAGGAGATCTCGCAGGCGTACGGACTGAACATCCGGCCCGACACGTATGTCGAGGAGCTCGGCGTCGCGGACCGGCAGCGGGTGGAGATCCTCAAGGTGCTCTACCGGGGCGCGCGCACGCTGATCCTGGACGAGCCCACCGCGGTCCTGGTGCCGCAGGAGGTGGACGCGCTCTTCGACAACCTGCGGGAGCTCAAGTCCGAGGGCCTGACCGTCATCTTCATCTCGCACAAGCTGGGCGAGGTGCTGTCGGTCGCCGACGAGATCACCGTGATCCGGCGCGGCACCACGGTCGGCACCGCCGATCCGCGCACCACCACCGCCAAGCAGCTCGCCGAGCTGATGGTCGGCTCCGAACTCCCCTCCCCGGAGACCGAGGAGTCCACGGTCACCGACCGCCCGATGCTCACCGTCACGGATCTGAGGCTCACCCAGACCGACCTCGACGGCGTCGAGCGCGTCATCCTCGACGACATCTCCTTCACCATCCACCACGGCGAGGTCCTCGGGATCGCCGGTGTGGAGGGCAACGGCCAGTCCGAACTGGTCGAGGCCGTGATGGGCATGCGCGACCCGGACAGCGGACGCATCCTGCTCGACGCGGACGACATCACGCACCTGCCCACCCGCAAGCGCCGTGAGGAGGGCGTCGGTTACATCCCGGAGGACCGCCACCGCCACGGGCTGCTGCTGGAGGCCACGCTCTGGGAGAACCGCATCCTCGGGCACGTCACCGAGCGCCCCAACAGCAAGCGCGGACTGCTCGACCGGAGCGCGGCGCGCAAGGACACCGCGCGCATCATCCGGGAGTACGACGTCCGCACCCCCGGTATCGAGGTCACCGCGGCCTCGCTGTCCGGCGGCAACCAGCAGAAGCTGATCGTCGGCCGCGAGATGAGCCACGCGCCGAAGCTGCTGATCGCCGCGCATCCCACCCGCGGTGTCGACGTCGGCGCGCAGGCGCAGATCTGGGACCAGATCCGGGAGGCGCGCCGCGAGGGCCTGGCGGTGCTGCTGATCTCCGCCGACCTCGACGAACTCATCGGTCTTTCGGACACCTTGCGGGTGATGTACCGGGGCAGACTCGTCGCCGACGCCGACCCGCAGAGCATCACCCCCGAGGAACTCGGCTCCGCCATGACGGGTGCCGCGGCCGGTCATCTCGAGCACGCGGACGACGGACCCGAGCACACCGCGCAGCCCGGGGAGCCCGGGAAGTTCGACAAGCCCGAGAAAACCGGGACGTTCGACAAGCCGGGGAAGTTCGACAAGCCCGCGAACCCCGAGGACCCCGAAGACGAGGCCCGATGAAGAAGTACACCTCCCGCATCGACAAGGAGCGGCTGTTCCTCGGGATCGCCGCGCCACTGCTCGCGATCGTCGCCGCGCTCGTGGTCACCGCCCTGGTGATCCTCGCGACCGGCAAGGACCCGGGCCCCGCCTTCGACGACATGCTGACCTATGGCACCGCGAGCGACAGCCAGGTCTACATCCTCAACAAGGCGACCACGTACTACCTCGCGGGCGTCGCGGTGGCCATCGGCTTCCGGATGAACCTGTTCAACATCGGTGTGGACGGCCAGTACCGGCTCGCCGCCTTCATCGCCGCGGCGCTCGGCGGCGCGCTGACGCTGCCGGGGTTCATCTCCGTACCGCTGATCATCCTGTGCGCCATGGCGGTCGGCGCGCTGTGGGCCGCCATCGCCGGTGTGCTGAAGGTGACCCGCGGGGTCAGCGAGGTCATCTCGACCATCATGCTGAACGCGATCGCGACCGCGATCATCGCCTATCTGCTGCAGCCGGGCCGCCTCGGCGAGCTGGACAAGGCCGGTACCAAGGTCTCGACCGAACCGCTGCCCGCCGACTCGCACTTCTTCGTCTTCGACACCGGTCCGGCCGGTGAGCTCTGGGGCTTCATCGTGGTCGCGGCGGTGGTCGGCGTCGCGTACTGGTTTGTGCTCGGCCGCACCCGCTTCGGCTTCGACCTGCGCACCGTCGGTCTGTCCGAGTCGGCCGCCTCGGCCAGTGGCGTCGGCGTCAAGAAGATGATCGCGACGAGCATGATCCTCTCGGGCGCGGTCGCGGGTCTGATCGGCATGCCGACGCTGCTCAACGACAGCCACGAGTTCAGCAACGACTTCCCCTCCGGTATCGGGTTCACCGGTATCGCCATCGCGCTCCTCGGCCGCAACCACCCCATCGGCATCGCGCTCGGCGCACTGCTCTGGGGTTTCCTGGAGCGCACCACCAACCATCTCGAATTCCAGGGCTACGACAAGGAGATCCTCGGCGTGATCCAGGGCGTCATCGTCCTGTGCGTCGTCATCGCCTACGAGGTCGTACGCCGATTCGGCATCAAGCGGCAGCAGCAGCGCGTGGGCGCCCAACTCGCTGCCCGGGCCGGCGCCCCCACCAAGAAGCAGGAGGTGGCGTGAGATGACCGCCACGATGCAAGACGCCCCGCCTCCCGCGGCGCCCAAGGTGGCGGGCGGCCGGCGCGTCGGCCCCCGCGACACCTGGGTCCGGGTGCTGATCCTCACCCTGTTCGGACTGCTTCTGCTGTCCCTCGTGCGCGAGATCACCGGCGCCGACCAGCTCACCTCCGCCGGACAGATCGGGGCCGCACTGGCTCTCGCGGTACCGATCGGGCTCGCCGCGCTGGCCGGCATGTGGTCCGAGCGCGCGGGTGTGATCAACATCGGCCTCGAAGGCATGATGATCCTCGGCACCTTCGGTGCGGGCTGGCTCGGCTGGCAGTCCAGCCCCTGGTTCGGCCTGCTGTGCGGAATCGGCTTCGGTGTGCTCGGCGGCCTGATCCACGGCATCGCCACCATCACCTTCGGCGTCGACCACATCGTCTCCGGCGTGGCCGTCAACCTGCTCGCGCTCGGCGCCACCCAGTACCTCGCCAAGATCTTCTTCGCCGAGGGCGACGCCGCCGTCGAGGGCGGCAACCCCAAGCAGTCGCCCGCCTCGGAGGCGCTCCCCGACTTCAGCGTGGGCGGGTTCGACGTGTTCGGCCTCGAGGTGGGCAGCCTCTCCGACGGGCTCAACTCGCTGCAGGAGCGGCACTGGTTCTTCGTCTCCGACGTCGCGGGCATTCTCGGCGGCCTGGTCACCGAACTCTCGGTGGTCACGGTCATCGCGGTCGCGCTCGTCGTCCTGAGCTGGTGGATCCTGTGGCGTACCGCGTTCGGCCTGCGGCTGCGCTCCTGCGGTGAGAACCCGATCGCCGCGGAGTCGCTCGGCGTGCACGTCTACACGTACAAGTACGCGGCTCTCGCCGTCTCCGGCGGCCTCGCCGGGCTCGGCGGTGCCTTCCTCGCCCTGGTCACCTCGCACGTCTACCTGGAGGGCCAGACCGGCGGCCGCGGCTACATCGGCCTCGCCGCGATGATCTTCGGCAACTGGCGGCCGGGCGGACTCGCCATGGGTGCGGGCCTGTTCGGCTTCTCGGACGCGCTGCAACTGCGCAACGGCGGCACGGTCGTGCACGCGCTGCTGCTTCTGCTGTTCATCCTGCTCGTGCTGCTCGCGCTGCGGAAGGCGTACCGCAAGTCCTGGCTCCAGGCGGGCGTTTCGGGGGTCGTCGCCCTCGCGGTCCTGGTCTGGTACCTGGCCACGGACGAGGTGCCCAACGACTTCGTCGGCGCGACCCCGTACTTCGTCACGCTGCTCGTGCTCTCGTTGTCCGCGCAACGGCTGCGCATGCCCAAGGCGAACGGCATGCGCTACCACAAGGGCCAGGGCAAGTGAGCGCGCCGACCGCCGAGGCCGAGGCCGACTGGGAGGCGCTGCGTCAGGCGGCGCGCGAGGCCATGTCCCGTGCCTACGCGCCGTACTCCGGCTTCCCGGTCGGTGCCGCCGCGCGCGTCGACGACGGGCGGATCGTGACGGGCTGCAACGTCGAGAACGCCTCCTACGGTCTCGGGCTGTGCGCGGAGTGCGGGCTCGTCGCGCAGCTTAGGCTCACCGGGGGCGGCCGTCTGACGCACTTCACCTGTGTCGACGGGCGGGGCGAGCTGCTCATGCCGTGCGGGCGCTGCCGTCAGCTGCTCCACGAGTTCGGCGGCCCCGCCCTGCTCCTGGAGACCCCGGCGGGCATCCGCTCACTGGACGCCATGCTGCCCCAGGCCTTCGGCCCCGAACAGCTCAACTGACCCGCGCACCCGAGGAGTTCGCGTGCCGGTCCCCTCGCGGCCCGGCACACTCAGCGGCCCTGCGCGTACGGCCGGCACCGGTCGTACGCACAGGGCCGTCCTCGTACGAACCGTTTCCGCCAACCGCACCTCTATGCGCGTAGAGTTCTGCTTTCGGGTCGCGTACGTGTTCCCGTAGGACCTGCCCGTAGCCCAACTCCCCGAGGACAGACCATGGACGCCATCTCCGTCATCCGTACGAAGCGGGACCGCGGCGAACTCAGCGACGCGCAGATCGACTGGGTGATCGACGCCTACACCAGGGGCGTCGTGGCCGACGAGCAGATGTCCTCGCTGGCGATGGCGATCCTGCTCAACGGCATGAACCGGCGCGAGATCTCGCGCTGGACCGCGGCGATGATCGCCTCCGGGGAGCGGATGGACTTCTCGGCCGCGTCCGGGCTGACCCGCCCCACCGCCGACAAGCACTCCACGGGCGGTGTCGGCGACAAGATCACGCTGCCGCTGGCACCGCTGGTCGCCGCCTGTGGCGCGGCGGTTCCGCAGCTCTCGGGGCGCGGTCTCGGCCACACCGGCGGCACCCTGGACAAGCTGGAGTCCATCCCCGGCTGGCGCGCACTGCTGTCCAACGAGGAGATGCACGCGGTGCTGGGCGATGCCGGTGCCGTCATCTGTGCCGCGGGCGACGGGCTCGCCCCGGCGGACAAGAAGCTGTACGCGCTGCGCGATGTCACCGGCACCGTCGAGTCGATCCCGTTGATCGCCTCGTCGATCATGTCGAAGAAGATCGCCGAAGGCACCGGCGCCCTGGTCCTGGACGTGAAGGTGGGCTCCGGCGCCTTCATGAAGACCCTCGACGACGCCCGCGAACTGGCCGCCACCATGGTCGGCCTCGGTACCGACCACGGCGTACGCACCGTCGCCCTGCTCACCGACATGTCGACCCCGCTCGGCCTGACCGCCGGAAATGCCCTCGAGGTCCGCGAATCCGTGGAGGTCCTCGCGGGCGGGGGGCCCGCCGACGTGGTGGAACTGACCCTGGCGCTGGCCCGCGAGATGCTCGACGCGGCCGGGCTGAAGGACGCCGACCCCGAGCGGGCGCTGGCCGACGGCTCGGCCATGGACGTCTGGCGGCGCATGATCGGCGCCCAGGGCGGCGACCCCGGCGCGCCCCTGCCGGTGGCCCGCGAGCAGCACGTCGTGACGGCCCCGGCCACCGGCGTGCTCACCCGGCTCGACGCGTACGGCGTCGGCGTGGCCGCCTGGCGCCTCGGCGCGGGCCGCGCCCGCAAGGAGGACCCGGTCCAGGCGGGCGCCGGAATCGAACTACACGCCAAGCCGGGCGCCCCGGTCACCGCCGGACAGCCCCTGCTGACCCTGCACACCGATACCCCCGAACGCTTCGACTACGCGCTCCAGGCCCTGGCGGACGCCTACGAGATCACCGACGGGCCGAGCGACGCCCCGGCGCACGGCATCGTCCTCGAACGGGTGGCCTGAACAGCCCCCGAGGGGGTGCGAAGTTCGGGCACCGTGATTGTCGGTCGCCTCAACTAGCCTTGTTTAAAAGGTAGTTGAGGGGCCGAGAGGGTGACGGAGCTGCGCACTCGGCCGCCGCGTCCCTTGCTGCCGTCCGCATTTCCATCCGGACCCAAGACAGCCAGGGGAGTTTTCCGTGACCCTCGTTCTGCCCGACCTGCCCGCCTATTTCACGCACGGCAGGAGTTTCCGGGACACGGGCACCACGATCATCGGTGACCCGTACGACCACATATTGACCGTATCCGTGGAGTCCGTGGGGGAGCTGTGGCTGCCGAGCGGCCGGATCGTGGTCAGTGATCCGGCCTTCCTCGGGGACGCCGAGATGGTGCCGCTGGCCGCGGAGCTGGGCGCGGGCTGCCATCAGGTCTCGGTGTCGCGAGTGACCACCACCTACGTCGCCGACCCGCACATTTCCTGGGACGACGTGGCCGCCGCACGGATCGTCGTACGCGAGGAGCCGACCGTCGCCTGGGAACCCGCGCGGCCCGGCGACCCGGAGGAGGAACACGGCCCGGGCGAGGGCTCGGTGATCTACGGCTACGGCGTGGACAGCGGGCGCTCCTGCTTCGTGGACCCCGAGGTCAACAGGGCCCTGGCCGAGGACGACGCGGCCCGGGAGCGAATGTCCGAGGCGGCCCTGAGCTGGGGCACCGAGCCGTCCGTCCTCGCCGATCCGGACAGCGGCCACCAGGCCGCGGGCTTCCCCTCGGGCGCGGGCGACGGGGTGTACCCGACCTGGCTGGGCCGCGACGCCGAGGGCCGGGTGACCTGTGTGGTGACCACCTTCCGGCACGACATCAGGTGAGGGTGCCCGACTGCCGTCGCGCCAAAGGGAGTTGACGCCCCGGTGCGGCTCAGCCCAGCACGGCGGCGATGACCACCATCACGGGTGCCGAGACCATGGTGGACAGCAGGATCGACTCGCGCGCGAGGCGTTCGGCGACGCCGTAGCGGCAGGCGTAGGTGAACATGTTCTGCGCGGCGGGGAGCGCGGCGACCACCACGACCTGGAGCAGCGCCTCGCCGTGCAGGGCGAAGACCTCGGCGGCCAGGAACCAGGCGAGCAGCGGCTGTCCGAGCGACTTGAGGGCCGTGGACAGGAGCACGGGGGTGCGTTCCGGCCCCGGCCCGCCGGGCAGACTGCTGCCGCACAGCGAGATCCCGAGCGCGAGCAGCACGGCCGGGATCGACATATTGCCGATCAGCGTGATCGGGTCGAGCACCGGCCCGGGCACCTCCCAGCCCGTCGCCGCCACGGTGACCCCGGCCAGCGAACTGAGGGCGAGTGGGTTGCGCAGCGGCGTCGTGAGCTGTTTCCAGAGGGGGTCCTTGCCGCCCGCGCCCGACACGTCGAGCACGGTGAGGGCGATCGGCGTGACCACGATCTGCTGGAAGAGCAGCACCGGAGCGATCAGCGAGGCGTCGCCCAGGACGTAGGCGGCGATCGGGATACCCAGATTGCCCGCGTTGAGGTAACTGGCGCACAGCGCGCCGATGGTGGTCCGGCCCACGCCCCAGCCGCGTACGGCCCCGACCGCGATGAACACCCCCGCGGTGGTGGCCGTGCACAGCGCGGTGATGAGCAGCCGCTCGGAAAGGATCACCGACAGATCGGCCCGCGACAGTGTCGTGAACAGCAGGGCCGGAGTGGCGACATGAAAGGCGAGCTTGGTCAGCACCTCCGGCCCGTTCTCCCCGAGATGCCCCTGACGGCCGATGCCGTACCCGACCGCGATCACCACGACGATCACCGCGAACCCGCTCAGCACCCCTTCCACTGCGCCCCCTCTCCGCGATCACTGCGGCGAGGGGGCGGTGCTATCAGGGGGTGCGGCATGGGCCAAGCCTCTGCGGAGGCGGGGCCCGGGGTCAATGTGATCTCGAACGGGGGCCTGATCCGCCTCTGTTCGCGGCCCGGCGGTCGGCCCCGTTCACGGCCGTGACCGGGGCCGGGCCGGGGTGGGGTCGGTCCCTGTCAGTCCTCTGTCTGCTCGCCGAAGAGTTCTTCGACGGTGGCGGCCGTCAGGACCCGCCCGAACCAGTCGTCGAGTGTGTCCAGGTCACGGCAGGTGGTGATGCGCAGGCGCGCGGGTTCGGGGAGGGTGACGCCGCGCTGTTCGAGTAGGGCGATGATGTCCGCTGCTCGGCCTTCCGCCTTGCCTTCCGCCTTGCCTTCCGCTTTGCCTTCCGCCTTGCCTTCGTCCCGTGCCTCGGTCAGGAACGGCGAACGGAAGTAAGAGAGTTCGACGGCCACCAGGTCCCTCCAGATGTTGATGGCCGGGCTCTTGGCCAGGCCTTGTGCGGTGAAGTTGACGAAGGTGCTCGCGGTGTCTTCGTCGATGGTCTTCAGGGCGACAGCCAGCGCTTTGAGTATGGCATCGACCCGGGGGTCCCGTACGTGGGTGATTGCGGCGAGAACGGCGAGCGGGATGTCCTCGGCCGCCTGCGACTGATCGGTGATGACCGGCATGTTGTGGGGACCGGCGACCAGGGGCTTGAGACGGAGGGTCTGCCACTCGGGCGGGCCGATGTGGAAGGGGCCCTCGGCCCATCTGGCGGTGCGCTCGTCCTGGCAGATGACGAGCAGGAGCGGCGGGCTCTTGTACTTCGCGTGGAGGTGAGCGGCGTAGTAGGCCCAGCTCGATGCCTTCTCCGGGTCGCGGCGGCTCTGGGCCTCGACCAGCAGCAGACGGCTCTGGCCATGGGAACCCTCGAAGTGGATCAGGGTGTCCACGCGCCGTTCCAGCGGCTCGGTCTCGGTGAGGTCGGTGGGGAGCAGGGTCACCTTGACCGGATCGCTGAACGGCATGCCGAAGCGGTCGAAGGTGCGGGCGAAGATTCCCGGATCTCGCTGAAAGATTCGGTGCATCGCCTCATGGGATGAACTGACCATGCCCGCGACGCTACGGAGCGTGAAGCTCGCCCGTCCGGAGTTCTGGTCGAGTATCACCCGAATGGCTCAGTGTTGAATGTTTAACCGCAGGTCAGGGAGGTTTCGTGCGGGGAAGTGCGCAGCCGTGACGTGCGCCTCTCTGGACGTTTAGGTGACTCGCCGGTAACCTCGAAATGAGCAAGCGCTTAGATATAGAGCGCTGTCATTCCGCATCGCAGAGCCGGGCCGGTCGTACCGAGGGCCCGAGGAGCCGCAGCCGAGAGGGAGGCCGTCCGTGCGCCGTACCGTTTTCACCGAGGACCACGAAGCGTTCCGGGAGACCATTCGCGCCTTCATCGAGGCGGAGGTCGTCCCCGTCTACGACGAGTGGTACGCCGCGGGCCAGGCGCCGCGCGACTTCTACTACAAGCTCGGTGAGCTGGGCATCTTCGGTATCGAGGTGCCGGAGGAGTTCGGCGGCGCGGGTGAGGAATCGTTCAAGTACCAGGCGGTCATCTACGAGGAGTGCGCGCGGGCCGGCGTCTCCTTCGGTGGCTCCGGGGTGCACGTGGCGCTGTGTCTGCCGTACCTCCTGGCGTACGCCACCGAGGAGCAGAAGAAGCGCTGGCTGCCGGACTTCGTCTCCGGGCGGAGCATGTACGCCATCGCCATGACCGAGCCGGGCACCGGTTCCGACCTCGCGGGCATGAAGACCACCGCCAAGCTCTCCGAGGACGGCAGCCACTACGTCCTCAACGGCGCCAAGACCTTCATCACCGGTGGTGTGCACGCCGACAAGGTCATCGTCTGCGCCCGCACCGCCGCCCCGACCGCCGAGGACCGCCGCCACGGCATCTCGCTGCTCGTCGTCGACACCAAGGCCGAGGGCTACGCGGTCGGACGCAAGCTCGACAAGCTGGGCCTGAAGACCTCCGACACCGCCGAACTGTCCTTCACGGACGTCAAGGTGCCGGTCGAGGACCTGCTCGGCGAGGAGCACAAGGGCTTCTCCTACCTCGGGCAGAACCTCCCGCAGGAGCGGCTCGGCATCGCGCTTGGCGCGTACTCGCAGGCCGCCGCGGCCGTCCGCTTCGCGCAGAGCTACGTCGAGGAGCGCACCGTCTTCGGCAAGACCGTGGCCTCCTTCCAGAACACCAAGTTCGAACTGGCCGCCTGCAAGGCCGAGGTGGACGCTGCCCAGGCCGTCTGCGACCGGGCCCTGGAGGCCCACGACCTCGGCGAGCTCACCGCCGCCGAGGCCGCGAGCGCCAAGCTGTTCTGCACCGAGGTCGCCCACCGCGTCATCGACAAGTGCCTCCAGTTGCACGGCGGCTACGGCTACATGAACGAGTACCCCATCGCCCGCCTGTACGCGGACAACCGGGTCAACCGCATCTACGGCGGCACCAGCGAGGTCATGAAGATGATCATCGCCAAGGACATGGGTCTGTAACCCGCTCCGCACTGTCTTTAGGACACACTCCCTCTATGCACAAGGCACTGGCATCACTCCTCGACCTGCTCGATCTCGAGCGGGTCGAGGAGAACATGTTCCGTGGGCAGTCCCGTTCGGCGATCGTGCCGCGGGTCTTCGGCGGACAGGTCGCCGCGCAGGCACTGGTGGCCGCCGGGCGCACGGTCCCCGCCGACCGGCACGCCCACTCCCTGCACTCGTACTTCCTGCGGATGGGCGACCCCGGCGCGCCGATCGTGTACACGGTCGACCGCATCCGGGACGGCCGTTCCTTCACCACCCGCCGGGTGGTCGCCATCCAGCACGGCAAGCCGATCTTCCATCTGTCCGCCTCCTTCCAGACGTACGAGGAGGGGATGGACCACCAGGCTCCGATGCCGCCCGCGCCCGACCCCGAGTCGCTGCCGACGGCCGCGCAGACGCTGCCGCGCTACAAGCATCTGTTCGCCGAGCCCACGATGGTCGAGCACATGCTGGAGACCCGGGCGGCCGTCGACCTGCGCTATGTGGACGAGCCGCCGTGGGGCACCGTCGGTACGCCCCGCGAGCCCCGTTCGCAGGTCTGGTTCCGCACCAACGGCAAGCTCGACGGCGCGGTCGACCAGTCGCTGCTGCACGTCTGCCTCGCCACGTACGTCTCCGACATGACGCTCCTCGACTCGGTGCTGCTCGCCCACGGGCGCGGCGGCTGGGTGGTCGGCGACGTGGTCGGCGCCTCGCTGGACCACGCCATGTGGTTCCACCGGCCCTTCCGCGCCGACGAATGGCTGCTCTACGACCAGGAGTCGACCTCCTCCTCCGGCGGGCGGGGCCTGGGCCAGGCCCGGATCTACACCCAGGACGGCAGGCTGGCCATCTCGGTGATCCAGGAGGGCGTCGTACGCGTGCCCCGCTGAGGCCCTCCAAGGCGGTCGCCCTGTCGCCCGCCCCAGGTCACAGCACCGCCGTATCCGGCTCCCCCTTGGGCCCTCCGCCCGTGCCGCCCTGGCCGCCGCTCCCGTCCGTCGGCAGTTCGGCGCGGACCTCGAAGCCGCCGTCGGGGGTCTGCCCGGCGTGGAACCGGCCCCGGCACTCCTGTACCCGTTCCTCCATGCCGATGAGGCCGTGCCCGCTGCTCGGCACGGCGACGGGGGCGGGGGTGTCCGCGCGGGGTGCGGCGTTGCGGACGGTGAGGTGCACGGTGGTGGGGGAGTAGTGCAGCGTCACGTCCGTGGGGACCAGGCCCGCGTGCTTGCGGACGTTGGTCAGCGACTCCTGGGTGATGCGGAAGACGGAGCGTGCGACCTGGCCGGGCAGCGGCCGTTCGGCGCCGGTGGCGCGCAGGGCGACGGGCAGCCCCGCGTCGGCCGACTCCTCGACGAGACCGCGCAGCGCCGACAGGTCCGGCACCCGCTCGGGGGCCTCGGAGTCGGGCACCGTGCCGCGCAGCACGGTGATGACCTCGCGCAGTTCCTGCAGCGCCTGGCGTCCGCTGGCGCCCATCTGGCGGCCGAGCTCGCGAAGCTGCTCGGGGTCGTCGCCCGCGGCGGTGTCCATGACGTTGCTGTAGACGACCACGAGGCCGATCTGGTGGGCGACCACGTCGTGCATCTCGCGGGCGATCCGGGCACGTTCGTCGGCCAGCGCCTGCGCGGCGAGGAGATGGCGCTCGCGTTCCAACTGCTCGGCGCGTTCGCGGAGTTGGTCGACCAGTCGGCGCCGGGTGCGCAGATGGGCGCCGAGCAGGGCCGGTGCGACGCTGAGGGTCACCGTGCCCGCGAGAGTCCACCAGAACTCGTCCGCGTCCGGCGCCTCCAGGTCCGGCAGCGGACCGACCATGAGCACGCCGAACATGAGCAGGGCCAGGACCGCGACGAGTCCGACGACGAGCCGGTCCGGCTTGCGGTAGCGGCCCAGTGCGTACGCGGCGAACGGCATCAGCAGGTCGCCGCCGATCAAGGCCGCGACCAGCGCCCCGAGGCTGAAGAGCACGGGGCGGGTGCGGCGTACCAGCGTGAGCAGTGCGGTGGCGACGCCGATCGCGACGACGAGGACGCGCAGCGGCAGCGCCAGATCCTTGGTGACCGACGACCACAGGTCCGGGAGCGTCGCCAGCGTGAGGCTCAGCCACAGCAGTACGTCGAATACGGCGGAGCGCCAGGTCGACCACCACAACGGACCTCGCTTGCCGGCACCTGCCGGGGCTTCTGGCGTGCTCACCCGCACAGGATAGGTGCGGCCAGGGGCGTGGGCCGGGAGAGGAACGGCGCCGTTCCGGGCGCGGGCACGGGCCGTTCTCAGGCGCGGGGCGCGATCCCGGCGTCGATCGCCGCGATGGCGAGCTGTACCCGGTTCTCGCAGTCCAGCGCGGCGAGCAGGCGGCTGACGCGGCGCTTGACCGTCGGTTCGTTGAGGCCCAGGCGGTCCGCGATCGCCGAGTTGGACAGGCCGCTGCCGACCAGGGCGAGCACCTCCCGCTCGGCCTCGCTGAGCTGGGCGAGCCGGGCGGTGGCGGCCTCGCGGGTGGCCGGGATGGCGGTGTTGGCGAGCTGCATGACGCGGCGGGCCACCGAGGGCGAGAGCATCGCGTCGCCCTGGTGCACCGCCCGTACCGCCGCGAGGAGTTCCGTGTGGTGGGCGTCCTTGAGCAGGAAGCCCGAGGCTCCGGCCTGCACCGCGGCGTGTATGTGTGCGTCGCGGTCGAAGGTGGTGAGGAGGAGGACCGCGGGGGCGTCGGGCAGTGCGGTCAGGTGCCGGGTGGCGGTGAGACCGTCCATGCCGGGCATCTGGATGTCCATGACCACGACATCCGGGCGGTGTTCGCGTACCCCTTCGAGGGCCTCGGAGCCGTTGCGCGCCTCCGCGACGACCGTGATGTCGGCACTGCTGTCCAGGACCAGCCTCAGTCCGGTACGGATCAGGTCCTCGTCCTCGGCGAGCAGTACTCGGATCATGGGGCAACCGTACCGGCCCGGCAGAACTTTCGACCGTCCCCTCCCTCCGGAGGCCGAGCGGGGACCGGAACCACGGGCTGACGGTTTCGGCGGCCCTGGCTGGGAGCGTGGAGTCATCGGTTCGCGACGCGGCGGGTGCCCTCGGCACCAGGTCGGCTCGATGCCCGGGCCGATGTTCCTGTCAGTCGTTCCGGCCGTGTCGGGCCCCTGCCCCCGGCCGTGTGAGAGAAACCGGAATCCCCGTCATGAACTCAGCTCTACGGATAGGTGGCGCGCTCACGGTCACCGCGGCCATGGTCGTCGCGATGACCGCCTGCGAGGACAAGGACTCCAAGGACAAGGACTCCAAGGGCACCGCCGCGGCCAAGGCCGTGCCCGCGTCGCTGACCGGGCAGAGGCTCGACTGGCACACCTGCGCGGCGCCGACCCCGGCGCAGGGCGGCGGCAAGGCGCCCGGCAAGGGCTGGGAGTGCGCCACCATGAAGGCGCCGCGCGACTACGCGAAACCTCAGGACGGCAGCATCGGCGTGCAGTTGATCCGCAAGAAGACCACCGACCCGAAGAAGCGCATCGGTTCGCTGGTCTACAACTTCGGCGGTCCCGGCGGCTCCGGCATCCAGACGATGCCCGCGCTCGGCGAGGCCTACGGGACGCTGAACCAGCGCTACGACCTGGTGAGTTTCGACCCGCGTGGCGTCGGCGAGAGCGAGGGCGTGAAGTGTCTGTCCGACAAGGAGACGGACGCGATGGCCGAGCGGGTCGACTCGACCCCGGACACCCCGGCCGAGGAGAAGGCGGCGCAGGCGGCGAGCAAGAAGTACGTTCAGGCGTGCGCGCGCAACTCCGGCAGGATGCTCCCGCACGTGGACACCGTCAGCACGGCCCGGGACATGGACCTGATGCGGCAGGTCCTCGGTGACAAGAAGCTCAACTACTTCGGTATCTCGTACGGCACCGAGCTGGGCGGTGTGTACGCGCACCTGTTCCCGAAGAGGGTCGGCCGTTCGGTCCTCGACGCGGTGGTCGACCCGACCCAGGACGAGCGGGAGAACGGTCTCGCTCAGGCGAAGGGCTTCCAGCTCGCGCTGAACAACTTCATGAAGGAATGCGCGACGGCGGGCAAGGAGTGCCCGACCGGCAAGGGCGGAGCCGAGGGCAGTCGGAAGCTCACCGACTTCTTCGAGAAGCTGGACAAGAAGCCGCTGCCGACGAAGAGCGGCCGCAAGCTCACCGAGGGCCAGGCGGTCACGGGTGTCGTCTCGTCCCTCTACAGCAAGGAGTCCTGGGTCTACCTGATGCTGGGACTTTCGGAAGCGATGGAGAACGGCACGGGCGACATGCTGCTCGGCCTGGCCGACTCCTACACCGGTCGTGACGGCAAGGGCCGCTACAGCAACTCGGATCCGGCCAACCGCGCCGTCAACTGCGTGGACGACAAGGCCCGTTACACCGAGAAGGACGTCGAGGCGGCGCTGCCCGAGTTCCGCAAGGCTTCGCCCGTCTTCGGCGAGACCGTCGCCTCCTTCCTCACCAGCTGCTCCGGCTGGCCGGTGAAGGGCGAGACGGACGGTCCCGAGGTCTCGGCGAAGGGTGCGGCGCCGATCGTGGTGATCGGCAACACCGGTGACCCGGCGACCCCGTACGAGGGCGCCCGGAAGATGGCCACGGCGCTCGGCAAGGGCGTGGGTATCAACGTGACGCTGAAGGGCGAGGGCCACGGCGGCTACAACACCGGCAACAAGTGCCTGCGGAAGGCCGTGGACGGCTACCTCCTGAACGGCAAGGTCCCGGCCATGGACACCACCTGCTCCTGACCCCCGCACCCCCCGCGTTCCGCGGGCGTCCCCCTCCCCCGGCAGCCCCCGTACCCGGTTCCTCTTCCCGGGTACGGGGCTCGCTCGTGCCAGGTGCCGCGGCCCGGGCGAACTTTCGACCGGCCCCTCCTCCTGGAGGCCGAGCGAAGATCGGAACCGGGGGGTGACGGCCCGGACGGAATACGCCGACAGGCTGGAGTCATCGGTTCCGCGGCGGCTCTTTGGCGGGCTGCCCGGGCCGATACCCCTGCAAGCTGTGCCAGCCGTGGAGTGCTCTGCCCCGGCCGTGCGAGAGAAGACGGAACCCCCCTCATGAACTCAGCCGTACGCATAGGCGGCGCACTTACGGTGACGGCCGCCCTGATCGTCGCGGTGGCGGCCTGCGAGGACGACGACTCCAAGGACTCGAAGGACTCCAAGGGCGCCGCCGCGGCCAAGGCCGTACCCGCGTCGCTGACCGGTCAGAAGCTCGACTGGCAGGCGTGCGAGGCGCCCACTCCGGCGCAGGGCGGCGGCGAGGTGCCCGGCAAGAACTGGGAGTGCGCGACGATGAAGGCGCCGCGCGACTACGCGAAGCCGGACGCGGGCACGATCGACCTCGCCCTCATCCGTGCCAAGGCCACCGACAAGCCGAAGCGCATCGGCTCGCTGGTCTACAACTTCGGTGGCCCCGGCGGCTCCGGCATCCAGACGATGCCCGCGCTCGGCGAGGACTACGGGACGCTGAACCAGCGCTACGACCTGGTGAGTTTCGACCCGCGCGGCGTCGGCGAGAGCGAGGGCGTGAAGTGTCTGTCCGACAAGGAGACGGACGCGATGGCCGAGCGGGTCGACTCCAGCCCGGACAACGCCGCGGAGGAGAAGGCGGCGCAGGCGGCCGACAAGAAGTACATCGAGGCGTGCGCGCGCAACTCCGGCAAGACGCTGCCGCACGTGGACACGGTGAGCGTGGCCCGGGACATGGACCTGATGCGGCAGGTCCTCGGTGACAAGAAGCTCAACTACTTCGGTATCTCGTACGGCACCGAGCTGGGCGGCGTGTACGCGCACCTGTTCCCGAAGAACGTGGGGCGTGCGGTCCTGGACGCGGTGGTCGACCCGACCGAGGACGTCAAGGAAGGCGCCCTCGCCCAGGCGAAGGGCTTCCAGCTCGCGCTGGACAACTTCATGAAGGACTGCGCGAAGCAGGGCGCGAAGTGCCCGACCGGCAAGGGCGGAGCCGAGGGCAGCAACGCGATCAAGGCACTCCTGAAGGAACTGGACGCCAAGCCGCTGCCGACCGACAGCGGCCGCGAACTGACCCAGGGCCAGGCGACGACCGGCATCATCTCGGCGCTGTACAGCAAGGAGCAGTGGCCGTACCTGAGCGCCGGTCTCTCCGAGGCCGCGCAGGGCCGGGGCAATGTGCTCCTCGCGCTGGCCGACAGCTACAACGGCCGTGACGACAAGGGCCGTTACAGCAACATGGGCCCCGCCAACCGTGCCGTCAACTGCGTGGACGACAAGGAGCGTTACACCGACAAGGACGTCGAGGCGGCGCTGCCCGAGTTCCGCGAGGCATCGCCGGTCTTCGGCGAGGACCTGGCGACGTCCCTGGCCACCTGCACCGGCTGGCCGGTCGACGGCGAGACGGACGGTCCGAAGGTCTCCGCGAAGGGCGCGGCGCCGATCGTGGTGATCGGCAACACCGGCGACCCGGCCACCCCGGTCGCGGGCGCCCGGAAGATGGCGGAGGGCCTCGGCAAGGGCGTCGGCATCAACGTGACGCTCAAGGGCGAGGGCCACGGTGGCTACAACACCGGCAACCCCTGCCTGACCGAGCTGGTGGACGGCTACCTCCTGAACGGCAAGGTCCCGGCGATGGACACCACCTGCTCCTGAACCCGTCCCCACCGGCCCGCGCATCGCGCGGCCGCCCCGCGGCCCCCGCATCCGGACCCCCTCCTCGTCCGGGTGCGGGGGCTCGGTGGTGTCCGGGGGCGCGGGGCTCGTGCCGTGCGCGGGGCGCCTACTCCGTACAGACCAGCGGGGGCCGCTCCGGGCGGGCCGGTCCGCGCGCCCGCTGCGAGGGTGGGGGCATCGGCCCCGCCCGGCCACCGGCCCGCGGGTGCTGTCGTACGAGCCGTTGCCGAGTGCCGGCCGCGTCATGCCCGCGCGGTGGCCGAACGCCGGAGATCGGAGCCCCATGTCCAGAGCCGTACGAGTGGGCGCACTCACCCTCGCCGCCGCGCTGATCGTCACCGGGGCCGCCGCTTGCGGTGACGACGACGGCGGCAGTGACGGGGGAGGCGGCGACGGAACCAGGGCCGCGGCCGACGACTCCTCGTCCTCCCCGGCGGGCTCCGGTGATCTGCCCGGCTCGCTGACCGGGCAGAAGCTCGACTGGCAGACCTGCGAGGCGTCCACCCCGGCGCAGGGCAGCGGCCCGCCGCCCGGCGCGCGCTGGCAGTGCGCGACGATGAAGGCGCCGCGCGACTACGCGAAGCCGGACGGCGCGACCGTCGACCTGGCACTGATCCGGTCCAGGGCCACCGACGAGTCCGAGCGCATCGGTTCGCTGCTCTACAACTTCGGCGGCCCCGGCGCCTCCGGCGTGGCCACGCTGCCCAGCCTCGGCCCCAGCTACAAGACCCTCAACAAGCGCTACGACCTGGTGAGTTTCGACCCGCGCGGCATCGGCGAGAGCGAGGGCGTGAAGTGCCTCTCCGACAAGCAGACCGACGCAGCCCTCGCCGCCGAGTCCACCCCGGACGATGCCGCCGAGCGCAAGCGCTACGTCGCCGAGGACAAGAAGGCCCTCGCCGCCTGCGAACGCCGCTCCGGCCCGATCCTCCCGCACGTGGACACGGTCAGCGCGGCCCGCGACATGGACCTGATGCGCGAGGTCCTCGGCGACAAGAAGCTGTACTACTTCGGCATCTCGTACGGCACGGAGCTAGGCGGTGTCTACGCGCACGAGTACCCCGAGAACGTGGGGCGGATGGTGCTCGACGCGGTGGTCGACCCCACGGAGGACGTGAAGGAGGGCTCCCTCGGCCAGGCGAAGGGCTTTCAGCTGGCCCTCGACAACTTCATGAAGGCGTGCGCGAAGCAGGACGGCTGCCCGACCGGCAAGGGCGGCGCCGCGGGCAGTAAGAAGGTCGCGGACCTGCTGAAGAAACTCGACGAGAAACCGCTGCCCACGTCGGACGACCGCGAGCTCACCGAGACCCTCGCGCAGACCGGCATCATCTCCGCGCTCTACAGCCAGGAACAGTGGCCCTACCTCGCCGCCGGACTCAACGAGGCCATGAACAAGGGCACCGGAGATCTGCTGCTGCTCCTCGCCGACTCCTACAACGGCCGTGACCGGAAAGGCCGTTACAGCACCCAGGGCCCGTCCAACCGTGCCGTCAACTGCGTGGACGACAAGGAGCGCTACTCGGTCGAGGACGTCGAGCAGAGCCTGCCCGCGTTCCGCGAGGCGTCCCCGGTGTTCGGCGACTCGCTTGCCTGGGGCATGTACGGCTGCACCGGCTGGCCGGTGAAGGGTGAGACGAACGGTCCCGAGGTCTCCGCGAAGGGTGCGGCGCCGATCGTGGTGATCGGCAACACCGGTGACCCGGCCACCCCGTACGCGGGCGCCCGGAAGATGGCCGAGGCGCTCGGCAAGGGCGTGGGCGTCAACGTGACGCTGAAGGGCGAGGGTCACGGCGGCTACAACACCGGCAACCCGTGCCTGCAGAAGGTCGTGGACGGCTACTTGCTGAACGGCAAGGTTCCGGCGCCGAACACCACGTGCACCGCCTGAGGTTCGCCCGCGGCGCCACCGCGCGGGCGCCGTACGCGGTGGTGGGTCAGAGCAGTCCGGCCGTGCCCAGCAGATACGCCGTCAGCGGGTCGTAGTAGCGCGGGCTGCGGACGTGGTCGTCCAGCGGGACCACGACCTGGAGGGTGCCCTCGGCCTCGCCGAGGAAGAGGGCGGGGTCGTTGCTGTCCGCGTAGCCGACCGCGTCGATGCCGCGCTGACCGGCGCAGCCCGCCCAGCCGTGGTCGGCGACCACGAGGTCGGGCAGGGCCAGGCCCTCGGCGGCCAGAGAGTCGAGGATCGCGGCCATCGGCGCGGGGGAGTGGGTGTGCCAGAGGGTGGCGCCGCGTTCCAGGACGGCGACGTCCGCGAACTGGAAGACCATGCCCTCGTCGGCCATCAGACCGTCCGGGATGACCACGATGTCGCAGCCCGCCGCGCGCAGCGCCTCGGCGGTGGCGCGGTGCACGTCGAGCAGCCCGCCGGGGTGGCCGGTCGCGAACAGCACCCGCTGCCGGTCGGCGGCCGCCTTGCGCAGGCGGCCCGCGAGCCGGTCGAGGGCGTCCACGGTCAGCTCCGGGTCGATGGTGTCCTGGCCCTGCCGGTGCTCGGGGTCGTCGTTCACACCGCAGCGCTCGGCCATCACGGCCAGGACGTCCTGCTCGTCGCCCCAGCGGTCGCCGAGTTCGAGGCCCAGCCAGTAGTGCCGGTCGCCGTTCGCGAGCTTGCGGTAGTGGGAGAGGTTGTTCTCCCGCGGCGTGGCGACGTCGCCGGCGATACGCGTACGAACGAGATGGGCGACCAGATCGGCGCGGCTGGGGATCCCGGGTATTGGCATGCCCACCATTGTGCCGTCGACGGCTCCGCGGACGCCCCTCCTCCGCCCCGCTGGGACGCGGGTCACCCGCGATCGCCCGGGAACATCGGCGGCCAAGGCCTTGTGAGACAGTGCGCCGGGCGCCGCATTGACCCGGAAACGTACACTTCAGCGCCGCGTCCGCCCACCGGCGGGCCCGGTACCGTGCAAGCGCCACAAAGCGTAGGAAAGGCCTTATCGATGAGCAGCGACGCGACCTCCCGGCACACCGGGGCCCCGGCCGGTCCCGCGGAGCCCGTGGGCCCCGTTGATTCCTCCCGTATCCCGCGCTACGCGGGACCGGCGACCTTCGCGCGGCTGCCGCGCCTGGACGAGGTCGGGCGGGCCGGGGTCGCCGTGGTGGGTGTGCCCTTCGACTCCGGCGTCTCCTACCGGCCCGGCGCCCGGTTCGGCGGCAACGCGATCCGGGAGGCCTCGCGCCTGCTGCGCCCGTACAACCCGGCCCAGGACGCCTCGCCGTTCGCGCTGGCCCAGGTCGCGGACGCGGGCGACATCGCCGCGAACCCGTTCAACATCAACGAGGCCGTCGAGACCGTCGAGGGCGCCGCCGACGAACTGCTCGGCACCGGCGCCCGGCTGATGACGCTCGGCGGCGACCACACCATCGCGCTGCCGCTGCTGCGCTCGGTGGCGAAGAAGCACGGCCCGGTCGCGCTGCTCCACTTCGACGCGCATCTGGACACGTGGGACACGTATTTCGGCGCCGAGTACACGCACGGCACCCCGTTCCGGCGCGCGGTCGAGGAGGGCATCCTCGACACCGAGGCGCTGTCCCACGTCGGCACGCGCGGCCCGCTGTACGGCAAGAAGGACCTGGACGACGACGCCAAGATGGGCTTCGGCATCGTGACCTCGGCCGATGTGATGCGGCGCGGCGTGGACGAGATCACCGACCAGCTCCGCCAGCGCATCGGCGACCGGCCGCTGTACATCTCGATCGACATCGACGTGCTCGACCCGGCGCACGCGCCCGGCACCGGCACCCCCGAGGCGGGCGGCCTGACCTCCCGCGAACTCCTGGAGATCCTGCGCGGCCTGGCCTCCTGCCACCTGGTCTCGGCGGACGTGGTCGAGGTGGCGCCCGCGTACGACCACGCCGAGATCACCTCGGTCGCCGCCTCGCACACCGCGTACGAGCTGACCACGATCATGGCGCGGCAGATCGCGGCGGAGCGCGCGGGCGCCTGACGGGGCGCCTTCCGGACGCCCGCGCCGGTCCGCACGCCCGGCGCAAGTCGATCAACGTCGTGCGCGGGGTGCGACCCGCCCGCGACGGGAGAGACCGCTCACACCGGGGCGCCGCCCGAGGCTCAAGCAAAGGGCCGGGGCGGCGCCCCGCGACTGTCTGAGATGTGCGCTACAGCAGCACGTGTCCCGGTTCGCCCACACTGGCAGCCGTTCGTACGGCGAGTGGGCACCGGAATTCCCCGGCGCCGGTGCGGTCCGCACCGGTCGTTGCCCTCGCCCCTGTTCAGGAGCAAGGGAGTTCCGATGTCGCATGTGCCGCCTAGGCGTGCCCGGATTCTCGCGGGCACCCTCACGGCCTCCGTCCTGGTGCCGCTGGCCGCCTGCGCCTCGGCGACCGCGGCGACGGGGACCGAGGGACGGGGCGGCGCCGAGCGGCAGGGCCCCCGGGTGGCCTGCGCCTCGGGTCAGGCCGGGCTCGCCGAGCGTCTGGAGCGGGACATCGACCGGGCGCTGCACGGCCGCGCGGGCACGGTGGCCGTCTCGGTCCACGACCCCGGTACGCGGACCTCCTGCGCCCTGCACGCCAAGAGCGCCTTCGACTCGGCCAGCATCGTCAAGGTGACCGTGCTCGCCGCCCTGCTCCGCACCGCCGAGCAGGAGCACCGCGCGCTCACGGCCGAGGAGCGGGACCGCGCCGAGGCCATGATCACCGAGTCGGACAACAAGGCGACCTCGGCCCTGTGGAAGCAGCTCGGCCGCGAGCGGATACAGGACTTCCTGGACGCCGCCGGAATGCGCGACACCGTGCCGGGGCCCGGCCGCTTCTGGGGCCTGACCCGGGTGACCGCCGAGGACGAGCAGCGGCTGCTCGACCTGATCACCCGCGCGAACCCGGTCCTGAGCGACGCCTCCCGCGCCCGCCTCCTGGAGGACATGGCCGCGGTCGTCCCCGACCAGCGCTGGGGCACCCCCGCCGGAGCCCCCGCCACCGAACTCGCCCACCTCAAGAACGGCTGGCTCGAGCGCGAGAAGCAGGGCTGGCGGGTGCACAGCATCGGCGCCTTCCAGGGCGCGGGCCGCGCGTACACGATGACCGTGCTCACGCAGGGCAACAAGAACTTCGCGTACGGCGTCGACACCATCGAGGGGGTCGCACGCGCCGTGCACAAGGAGCTCGGCAACGCCGACGCTCCGGCGCGTGCGCTGCCGCTGCTCCAGCCCGTACGCCCGCCCGCGCTGCTGGCCCAGTGACGCCGCTGGTCCACGCGATTTGTTGCAGTGGGATGAAATCACCGCTCGCGGATGTTGGTGCCTTGCGGCAGGACAACGGGGACGGGAGGCATCCGGGTGGCACGCGAGGTGCGACACGAGGACCGGCGGGCAGCCGGCCAGGGCACGAGCAGCGACGGCACGGACAGTGACGGCACGGGCCGGAGTGATGCCGCCCAGGGCTGGGCCCGGCGGCTTTTCGCGTATGCCTGGCGGCACCCGGCGGACGTGGTGCTCTCGCTCGGTGCCTCGCTGCTCGGCATGGGCGTCATGGCGCTGGTGCCGCTGATCACGAAGGTGATCATCGACGATGTGATCGGCGACAAGAGCCGCTCCATGGGCGTCTGGGCCGCGGTCCTTATCGCCGCCGCGGTCGTCGTCTACGCCCTCGCCTATCTGCGCCGCTACTACGGCGGCCGGCTCGCCCTCGACGTGCAGCACGAACTGCGCACCGAGATGTACGACGCGATCACCCGGCTCGACGGACGCCGCCAGGACGAGCTGTCCACCGGGCAGGTCGTGGGCCGGGGCACCAGCGACCTCCAGCTCATCCAGGGCCTGCTCTTCATGTTGCCGATGACCATCGGCAACGTCCTGCTCTTCCTGGTCTCACTCGTGATCATGGCCTGGCTCTCGCTGCCGCTGACCCTGGTCGCCCTCGCGGTCGCCCCCGGCGTCTGGTTCATCGCCAAGCGCAGCCGCAGCAAGCTGCATCCGGCGACCTGGTACGCGCAGGCCCAGGCGGCCGCGGTCGCCGGTGTGGTCGACGGTGCCGTCTCCGGGGTCCGGGTGGTCAAGGGCTTCGGGCAGGAGGAGCAGGAGACCGGCAAGCTGCGGGAGGTCGGGCGCAAGCTCTTCGCCGGGCGGCTGCGCACCGTACGCCTCAACTCGCGCTACACCCCCGCGCTCCAGGCCGTGCCCGCGCTCGGCCAGGTCGCGATGCTGGCGCTCGGCGGCTGGCTGGCCGTGCGCGGCCAGATCACGCTCGGCACCTTCGTCGCCTTCTCCGCCTACCTCGCCCAGCTCGTCGGCCCGGTGCGGATGCTGGCCGTGGTGCTCACCGTCGGACAGCAGGCCCGCGCGGGTGTGGAGCGGGTGCTCGAACTGATCGACACCGAGCCCAGCTTCGAGGACGGCCACAAGGAGCTGCCCGCCGACGCCCCGGCCGGGGTCGAGTTCGACGACGTCTCCTTCTCGTACCACGGCAGGGACGGCGCCGAGAGCGCCCGGCCGGTCCTGGACGGGCTCAGCTTCGAGATCCGCCCCGGCGAGACCCTGGCCGTGGTCGGCGCCTCCGGCAGCGGCAAGTCCACCGTCTCGCTGCTGCTGCCGCGCTTCTACGACGTCACCCACGGCGCCGTCCTCATCGGCGGCCACGACGTACGCGAACTGACCCTGTCCTCGCTGCGGGCCGCGATCGGCCTGGTGCCCGAGGACAGCTTCCTGTTCTCGGACACGGTGCGCGCCAACATCACGTACGGCTTCCCCGACGCCACCCAGGAGCAGCTGGAGAACGCGGCCCGCGCCGCACAGGCGGACCGTTTCATCGCCGACCTGCCGCAGGGCTACGACACCAAGGTCGGCGAGCACGGCCTGACCCTCTCCGGCGGCCAGCGCCAGCGCGTCGCGCTCGCCCGCGCCATCCTCACCGACCCGCGTCTGCTGGTCCTCGACGACGCCACCTCCGCCGTGGACGCCCGCGTCGAGCACGAGATATTCGAGGCGCTGCGCAGCGTGATGGCCGGACGCACCACGCTGCTCATCGCCCACCGCCGCTCCACCCTGAACCTCGCCGACCGCATCGCGGTCCTGGACGGCGGACGTCTCGCCGACATCGGTACGCACGACGAGCTGACCGCGCGCAGCGCCCTGTACCGCAGGCTCCTGACCGACCCCGACGAACTGGGCGCCGCCTCGCCGGGCCACGTCGCGGCAGCTCAGGGCCCGGACCCGGAGGCCGAGGCGCGCGCGGTGCGCGAGGAACTGGACGCCGAGTTCGACGCGGAGCGCGGCCTCACCCCGGCCTTGTGGAGCGGGGACCGCGAGCCCCGGGACACCGCCATGGAGGGCATGCCCTCCACCCCCGAACTGCTCGCCGAGGTGGACCGGCTGCCACCCGCGACCGACACCCCGGACGTCGACGAACGGCGGGCCGTCACCCCCGAGGACTCCTACGGACTGCGCCGCCTGCTGCGCGGATTCGGCGGACCGCTGCTGTTCGCGCTCGCGCTGGTCGCGGCGGACGCGGGGATGGGCCTGCTGTTGCCGGTACTGATCCGGCACGGCATCGACGAGGGCGTGAACGAGCTCGCCCTCGGCGCCGTGTGGACGGCCTCCCTGCTGGCACTGCTCGCGGTCGGCGCCCAGTGGGTGGCCCAGACCGGGGAGACCCGGGTGACCGGCAGGACCGGCGAGCGGGTGCTCTACGCGCTGCGCCTGAAGATCTTCGCGCAGCTCCAGCGGCTCGGCCTCGACTACTACGAGCGCGAGCTGACCGGGCGGATCATGACCCGGATGACCACGGACGTCGACGCCCTGTCGACCTTCCTGCAGACCGGTCTCGTCACGGCCTTCGTCTCCGTGGTCACCTTCTTCGGGATCATGGTCGTGCTCGTGGTCATCGACCTCCAGCTGGCACTCGTCGTCTTCCTGACCCTGCCGCCGCTGATCGTCGGCACGTACTTCTTCCGCAAGAAGAGCGTGCAGGCCTACGAACTCGCGCGGGAGCGGGTCTCGGCGGTCAACGCCGACCTCCAGGAATCCGTGTCCGGCCTGCGCATCCTCCAGGTCTTCGGGCGCGAGGCCTCGGGCCGCGAGCGGTTCGCCGAGCGCAGCTTCGCCTACCGCGAGGCCCGGGTGCACGGCCAGTGGCTGATCTCCGTCTACTTCCCCTTCGTCCAGCTCCTTGCCTCGGCCGCGGCGGCCGCCGTGATCGTGGTCGGCGCGGGTCGTATCGACGAACGCAGCCTGTCCACCGGCGCGTTGGTCGCGTATCTGCTCTACATCGACCTCTTCTTCGCCCCCGTCCAGCAGCTCTCGCAGGTCTTCGACGGCTACCAGCAGGCCTCCGTCTCGCTCGGCCGCATCCAGGAACTCCTGCGCGAACCGACCTCCACCCGTACCGCTGACAAGCCGCTCGACGTCGGCGCGCTGCGCGGCGAACTCGCCTTCGAGGACGTCGACTTCGCCTACGGCGACGAGGAGGAGGCGCTCACCGGCATCCGTCTGCAGATACCCGCGGGCCAGACCGTCGCCTTCGTCGGCGAGACCGGCGCGGGCAAGTCCACCCTGGTCAAGCTGGTGGCACGGTTCTACGACCCGACCGGCGGGCGGATCACCGTCGACGGCATGGACCTGCGTGACCTCGACCTCACCGGCTACCGGCACCGCCTCGGCGTGGTCCCGCAGGAGGCCTACCTCTTCGTCGGAACCGTGCGCGACGCCATCGCCTACGGCCGTCCCGGGGCGAGCGACGCCGAGGTGGAGGCGGCCGCCCGTGCGGTCGGCGCGCACGAGATGATCGCCCGGCTCGACGGCGGCTATCTGCACGAGGTGGCCGAACGCGGCCGCAACCTCTCCGCCGGACAGCGCCAGCTCATCGCCCTCGCCAGGGCGGAACTGGTCGATCCGGACATTCTGTTGCTGGACGAGGCGACCGCCGCACTCGACCTGGCCACCGAGGCCCAGGTGAACCAGGCCACCGACCGTCTCACCGGCAAGCGCACCACGCTCGTCGTGGCCCACCGCCTGAGCACCGCCGCCCGCGCCGACCGGGTCGTGGTGATGGACGGCGGCCGCGTCGCCGAGGACGGCACGCACGACCAACTCCTCGCCGCCGATGGCCGGTACGCGCGCCTGTGGCGCACTTTCATCGGTGAACCGGCCGAGGTGCGAGCCGCGGGCTGACCTGCGAATGGGCGGTTCCCCGGCACATGGAGCCCGAAATTTCAAGGGAAGCCGAGGGAACCGCCCCCTCCCGTACGGCGTCCGTACACCAGTACGCTGTGGCGCAAGCGGCGGGAGGGGCCAGAAATGAGCAGTGGAGGAACGCATCGCCGTCGGCGCATGCGGCGGCCCGTGGCCGTCGCCGCCGTGCTCGGCGCGAGCGGCCTCGTCGCGCTCATCGGCTCGGGCGTGCACTCGGCGGGTGCCGCGGAGCTGTGCAACGGCCACAAGGCCCGCACCCTGACCTTCAAGACCGGCGAGGTCCGCGTCTACCGCGAGAAGGGCTACGTCTGCGCCGTGGCCGTCGCCAAGAAGCCCGGCGTCAAGCAGAAGATGTCCGTCTCGGTGCAGGCCCGCGGCAGCGCGGCCGTCCAGGACGAGGGCGAGTTCAAGTTCCACGCGGGCCCGGTGAAGGTGCACGCCGGACACCGCTGCGTCGCGGTGCGCGCGGAGATAGGGCGCAGCGAGGTCAGCTCCGGCTGGATCCTCTGCTAGCGCATTCCGCCCCCGCCGGCCGTCGGCTCGGCCGGCCCTCTCCGGCTCTCCCCGGCCCGCAAGCGGAATCTCCCGTCACCACCTGCTCGGCCCAACGCCGCATCCGCTTCCCCGGGTGGACCACCACCTGTGTAACAGCGACCTCACAGCTGCCCTGCGATGTGCCCTACGCCCCGTCAACCTCTGGTGTCACCTCTGCACCTCGGCTAGGTTCCGGGCACACCTGTGTCAACTAGGAGGGTGCATGCGCAAGGCGCTCAGATGGATGCTTGCGACCAGCCTGCTGATAGGCAGCGCCGGCACGGTTTCGGTGGCCACCGCCGCGGAACCGGAGTCCACCGACATCAAGGACCGGCTGCTTGCCGTCAAGGGCATGAGCCTGGTCGAGGAGAAGCCGTACGACGGTTACCGGTACTTCGTCCTCAACTACACCCAGCCGGTCGACCACCGGAACCCGTCCAAGGGCACCTTCAAGCAGCGCATCACCGTGCTGCACAAGGACACCGACCGCCCCAACGTCTTCTTCACCAGCGGCTACAACGTCTCCACGAATCCGAGCCGCAGTGAGCCGACGCAGATCATCGACGGCAACCAGGTCTCGATGGAGTACCGCTTCTTCACTCCCTCGCGACCCGAGCCCGCCGACTGGTCCAAGCTCGACATCTGGCAGGCCGCGAGCGACCAGCACCGTATCTACGAGGCCCTCAAGCCCATTTACGGCAAGAACTGGCTCGCCACCGGCGGCTCCAAGGGCGGCATGACGGCCACCTATTACGAGCGCTTCTACCCCAAGGACATGAACGGCGTCGTCGCCTACGTCGCGCCCAACGACGTCAAGAACGACGAGGACTCGCGCTACGACGAGTTCTTCGAGAACGTCGGCACCAAGGAGTGCCGCGACCGTCTCAACGCCGTGCAGCGCGAGGCCCTGGTGCGCCGCGAGCCGCTGGAGAAGCTGTACGCGGACTTCGCCGAGAAGGGCAACTACACCTTCAACACCGTCGGCGACCTCGACCACGCCTTCGAGGGTGTCGTGCTCGACCTGGTCTGGGGCTTCTGGCAGTACGGCATGGAGGCCGACTGCGACAAGGCCCCCGACGCGAAGACCGCCACCGACCAGGCGCTGTTCGACTACATCAACGAGGTCGGCGGCTGGAGCTCCTACAGCGACCAGGACCTGGCCAGGTACACGCCGTACTACTACCAGGCCGGTACGCAGCTCGGTTCGCCCGACATCAAGCTCCCGCACCTGGAAGGCCTGACCCGCTACGGCTACCAGCCGCCGCGGAACTTCGTGCCGCGTGACATCCCGATGAAGTTCGACCCGACCGCGATGCGCAAGGTCGACAGCTGGGTGCGCCACAACGCCAAGTCGATGATGTGGGTCTACGGCGAGAACGACCCGTGGGGCTCCGAGCGCTTCCGCATCGGCAGCGGCGCCAAGGACTCCTACATCTTTACCGCGCCCGGTGCCAACCACGGTGCCAAGGTCGCGGGCCTGGTCGACAAGGACAAGGCCAAGGCCACCGCGCGGATCCAGGCCTGGGCGGGCGTCGCCCCCGCCTCGGTGAAGGCGGACCCGTCGAAGGCGAAGCCGCTGGCGCCGTTCAACGCCAAGCTGGACCGCCAGGACATCCAGCGCAACAGCCTGCGCCCGTAACCGGCGCCCCGGCCCCGCACCGTCGAACGGTCGCGGACCGGGACCCGGCACGGTAACCGTCGCCCTCCGACGGCTGAACAGGGACCGCAGCCCGGCACCACTGCACATCGGTGCCGGGCGGCGGTCCTTGTCGTCTCTCCGAGTCGTCTTTCCGCGCTGTGGCGGGGACGGGCGCCCCGAGGCGTGCGGCGCCGGCCCCCACCGCGGCTCAGTACGACAGGCCGTACCCCACCGGATACAGCACCTGGGCCGGGTCGTCCGCCCGCTGCACCGGGACCGGCAGGCGGCCCTCGGGTTCCGCCGCGCCCGCGATGACCCGGGCGGCGGCCCGTACTTCGACATCGGTCCAGGAGTAGGCGGCCAGGACCGCGTCCGCGGACGGGAGGCGGGCCACGTCGTAGGGGTTGCGGACGGCGACCACGACGACCGGCAGGCCCTTGGCCGCGAGCGCGTCCACCAGCGCCCGCTGCCCGCTTCCCGCACCGACGTTGTACGTGGCCACCACCACCGCGTCCTGCCCCTCCGCCGCGGCCAGCGCCCGGTCGATGTCCGCCTGCTGCGGGGCGGTCCCGGTGGACACCGAGGCGGTACGGAACCCGAACGCGCCGAGCTCGCGGGCGAGTACCCCGGTCGGCGGCCCCGTGGTGCCCGAGGGCGAGGCCGGATCGGCGCCCATCACAAGGACGTTGGGATGGGTACGGCGCCGCAGCGGCAGCACCCGGTCCTTGTTGACCAGCAGGGTGGTGGTGGACTCGGCGATCGAGTCGGCCGCCCGGAGGTGGGAGAGGGTCCCCACGACGTCGAAGACCCGGGACTCGTCCACATAGGGCTGCTCCAGAAGCCCCAGCTTCGCCTTCAGCCGCAGAACGCGCAGGATCGACTCGTCCAGGCGTGCCTCGGTCAGCTCCCCGCCGCGCACCGCTTCGAGCACCGCGGTCCACGCCACCTTCAGATCCGGCGGGTTGAGCAACTGGTCCACTCCCGCCTTGAGGGCCAGTACGGGCACCCGGTCGTCGCCGTACTTGGTGCGCACCCCCTGCATGCCGAGTGAGTCGGTGACCACCACGCCGTCGTAGCCGAGTTGTTCGCGGAGGATGCCGGTGAGGATGGGGCGGGAGAGGGTGGCCGGATCGCCCGAGGGGTCGAGGGCGGGAACCATGATGTGCGCGGTCATCACCGAGTCGATGCCCGCCGCGATCGCCGCCTTGAACGGCGGCGCGTCCAATTGCTCCCACTCGGCCACGCTGTGCTCGATGACGGGGAAGCCGTAGTGGCTGTCCGTCTCGGTGTCGCCGTGTCCGGGGA
Organism: Streptomyces sp. NA04227; assembly: GCF_013364195.1. NCBI lineage: Bacteria > Bacillati > Actinomycetota > Actinomycetes > Kitasatosporales > Streptomycetaceae > Streptomyces > Streptomyces sp. NA04227. Next base: position 5,354,711 of record NZ_CP054918.1, read on the forward strand.
AGTGCTTGGACGTCGCGGCCACCGAGGCGCCCTGGTACCCCTCGACCTGCGCGGCCACCAGCCGGGCCACCGACCGTGGTTCGCTGCCGAACGAACGCACACCGATCACGGGGTTGGCCGGGTTGACGTTGACGTCCGCGACGGGGGCGTAGTTCTGCCGGATGCCGAGCGCACGCAGTTCGGTCCCCGCGATCCGGGCGGCGCCCCGGGCCCGGGAGCGGGAGCCGCCCGCGCCGAGGGCCATGGCCCCGGGCAGCAGGGTGGCGGGCTTGCCCACCCGGCAGACGATGCCGTGCTCCTGGTCGGTGGAGATGAGCAGGGGCAGACCGTTCGGCAGGGCGAGTCCTGCCTTCTGGATGCCGTTGCTCAGCGCGGCGATCTGCCGCGGCTCCCGGGTGTTGTGCGCCCAGGTGAAGTAGATGATGCCGCCGACGTGGTAACGGGCGATCAGTTCCGCCGCTGTACGGACCCCGATCTCCTTCAGGTTCGCGTCGATGTCGGCCTGGTCCGGGGCGGTCGCGGAGTGCCCGTACACCCGCATCACGAAGAGCTGGCCGACCTTCTGTTCCAGACTCATCCGCGAGATGAGCCTGCGCAGGGCGGCGTCGTCGTAGCGGCTCGGCTGCTGGGCGGCGGCGGGGGAGAGGGCACCGCCGACCGCGAGCGCGGCGGCGCCCGTGGCGGTGGCGGTGAGCAGGGCGCGTCGGGTGGTACCGGAGTTTCGGTCGTGCACTTGCACTCCTTCCGGAGGAGTCCCGGCGAGCCGGGGGCGGGGCAAGCGCGGGGCGCGGCCGCCGGGCGCGGCAACGTCCGTGCTTCCTTTGCGGGTTGACGAGAACTGCCGAAGGAAACTGCGGAACTGCTCAGGGGGAGCGGAACTTCCCCATGACTGAAAGAAACTTCCGTGGAGCACGGATAGCCGGAAATTTTCTGCCGGTCAAGGGTGGGCGGGGGCGTGGCGCGGAGGAGAGGCCGCGCCCGCCTGGTCCTCCGGCGCCGCGCCCGCCGGTCCTCTGGCGCCGCGCCCGCCCGGCCTTCCGGTGCCGCGCAGCCCGCCCCGGGCCCGCCGCACCCACGCCGCGCTTCCCTCTCCGGTTCGTCTCCGCGGTTCGCCTCCCCGGTTCCTCTCTCCGGTTCGTCTCCCCGGCCTCCGGTTTCGTCTCCGGTCTCCGCTTTCCTCTCTCCGGTGCCGCGCATTCGTCTCACGCAGCCCAGCTCACCGGCGCTTCGCAGCCCCCTCCCCGGCCTGCTCCACCAGGCCCGCCAGATGTGCTCGCCCCGCGCCCAGCAACGGCCCCAGCGGTGCCGCCTTTTCGTACCAGCGCTTCTCGTACTCCCAGCACAGCCAGCCCTCGTAGTCCGGGCCGCCGAGGACGGACAGGCACTCGGCGAGCGGGAGCACTCCCGCGCCGAGGGGCAGGGGGGTGGTGTCCTCGGCGGAGGCGATGTCCTTGACTTGGACGTAGTCGGGGACGTTGCCGAAGGCCTTCAGGCTCTCGGTCGGGGTCTCGCCGCCGAGCCAGGTGTGCATCACGTCCCACAGTGGGCCCGCCGTACCCGGCCCCGCCGCGTCGAGGACGCGGGCCACGTCCGCCGCACGGCGGTGCGAGTCGTGGGTCTCCATGAGGACGCGCACTCCGAGCGGTTCGGTGAACACCGCGGCCGCCGCGAGACGTCGTGCCGCCACGGCGTCGGCCTCCTCCCGTGGGGCGTCGCCACCGCCGGGGAACACCCGGACGAAGCCCGCGCCGAGGTCGTGGGCGAGCCCGGCCAGGGTGCGGATGTCGTCCAGGACGGGCTCGTCGGGGCCGGGCTCGGCCACCTGCGCGTATCCGGCGACCGCGCTGACCGCGATGCCCGCCGCGGCGAACTGCCGTGCCGCCGAAGCGCGTTGGGCACTGTCCAGGCCGGGGTGTACGGGTTCCTCGGGGTGGGCGCGCAGTTCGACGCCCGCGTAGCCGTGCGCGGTGGCCAGAGCGAGTACCTCGTCGAGAGGGCGGCCGGGCAGGCCGAGGGTGGAGAACGCGTAACGGGGGCCGCTCATGCGGGTGCCTCCTGCTTGTCGTGCTGCTTGTGCTCGGGCTCGTCGAGCCGCAGTCGGTAATCATGTCCGACCAGGTCGGCGCCGAAGGAGTGGTGCGGCTGTTCCGCGATGAGCTCGAAGCCGTGGCGGCGGTAGAGCGTGGCCGCCGCGCGCAGGACGTCGTTCGTCCACAGCACGAGTTCGCGGTAGCCCGTCCGGCGGGCGAAGTCCACGCAGGCGCGTATCAGTTGGTCGCCGACACCGTGCCCACGCGCGTCCGGTTCGACGAGCAGCAGCCGGAGCCGAGCGGCGCCGGGCTCCCGGTCCCGTACGCACAGCACGCAGCCGACTCGACGTCCGTCGAGCTCGGCGATCCAGACCTGCTCCAGGTCTGGGTCGTGGTCCTGCGCGAAGTCGGCGACGATACGGGCGACCAGTGCCTCGTACTCGCTGTTCCAGCCGAACTCGGCCGCGTACAGGGCCCCGTTGCGCTCCACGATCCAGCCGAGGTCACCGGGGGCGGGCCCACGCAGCAGAACCTCGCCGCCACGTCTCGTACGGGCTGCCTCGTCGCCGCCGCGCTCCAGAGTCTCCCGGACGGTGTGCAGGGCCTCGGTGAGCGGAGCGTGCGCACTCGCCGGTACCTCGGCGAGCAGGGTCGCCACCGCCTCGCGGGAGCGTTCGTCGAGCACGGCCGCGGCCTCGCGGCCGCGTTCGGTGAGCGTGACCCGGCGACGTCGCGGGTCCCTCGCGGAAGGGCCGCTCTCGACCAGTTCGTCCTTCTCGAACTTGCCCAGTATCCGGCTCAAGTACCCGGCGTCCAGGGACAGTTCGGAGCGCAGGTCGGCGGCGTCCGTGCCCGCGGAGTGCGCGAGTTCGTACAGGACGCGGGACTCGGTCAGCGTGTACGGAGCGTGCAGGTGGCGGCTGTAGTCGAGGGCGCCTATCAGGTTTGTGTAGAAGCGGTTGAAGGAGCGGACCTCCTGGATCACCGGTGCCCGGGTGCCGGGGGTGGTGCCGGATTTCCGGCCCGTGGGCGGAGGGTCCGGCGGGTACGGAGGTTCCGGTGGGTCCGGAGGTTCCGGCGGACTTGGGGAAGTGCGTGCGTCGGGCGGGCTCGGGAGAGCGTGTGTGTCCGACGGGTCGAGCGTCTGGGAGGGGTTCGGCTTCTTCGGGTGACGGTGGCTCGGCATGCTGACTCCTGGTGATTACCTTTGACTGAGTCAAACGTAAGCCTCCGGAAGCGGCCCGGGAAGCCCGCAGGGAGGGACTCCCGATCCCAGGATCGCCAGTCCCTCCCCGTGCGCGCACCGTTATGCCAGGTCAGCGCGGTCCTGCCGTAACGGCATCGCGCCGCGGTGACACCGTCATGCCTCGGGCCGAGCCATCCTCTCCGCGAGCCAACCCCCTCCGCGCACTCCGCCCCGCCACGCGTCGGTCCGCAGCCCGCTCAGTCCCGCCCACGCGGGTTCGTCGCCCCTCCGCGCGCCATCCCCCTCCGCGCGTCAGCCCGCCCGAACCGGCCCCGTAGACCCCCGCACCCTCAACTCCCCGGTCACCGGAATCACTTCCCCCGCCCGCCCCTCCTGCCCGAGGGCCAGTCGCCCGGCCCGCTGCCCCGCCTCGGTCAGCGGCAGGTGCACGGTGGTCAGCGAGGGCACGGCGTCGGAGCTGAAGGGGAGGTCGTCGAAGCCGGTCACTGAGACGTCGCCGGGGACCGAGATTCCGGCGTCGCGCAGGGCGGCGCAGGCGCCCAGGGCGAGGCTGTCGTTGGCGGCCACCACCGCGGTCAAATCCGGGTCGCGCGAGAGGAGTTCTTGCATGGCGTGGTAGCCGGAGCCGCGTTCGTAGGAGGCGTGCACGGTGAGCGGGGCGGGGTCGGGGAGCTGGTGCGCGGCCAGCGCCTCGCGGTGGCCCTCGAGACGGTGCCGGGTGGTGGTGCGGTCCTCGGGGCCCGCGATGCAGGCGATGCGGCGGTGGCCGAGGGACAACAGGTGTGCGGTGAGTTCGCGGGCGCCCGCCCGGTTGTCGAACGGGAGCGCGATGGACGGGGTGTCCTTCAGCGGGGGCCTGCCGCACAGCACCACCCGGGTCCCCGACTCCTCGAGGCGCCGTACCTTCGCGGCCAGCGCGCCGGTGTGCTCGCGGTCCTCGGTGCCGCTGCCGGTGAGTACCACCGCGGCGGCGCGCTGGCGCTGGAGCAGGGTGAGGTACGTCAGTTCGCGTTCCGGTGCGCCGCCGGTCGCGCAGACCACCGCGAGCCGTTCCCCGCCGCCCCGGCCTCCGCCGGAACCGATCTGCGACTGCACCGCCGCGGCGATGATCCCGAAGAAGGGGTCGGCGATGTCGGCGACCAGGATGCCGACCAGGTCGGAGGTGGCGGCGGCCAGTGCGCTGGCCGGTCCGTTGACCACGTAGTCGAGGTCGGCCACCGCGCGCAGCACGCGTTCCCTGGTGGGCCCGGCGACCGGATAGTTGCCGTTCAGCACCCGGGAGACGGTGGCGGGGGAGACCTGTGCGCGTGCCGCCACGTCCGCCAGGGTCACAGTCATCCGGTCGTCCTCCGCCCGTCGTTCCTGCCGTTCCACTGTTCCGGCCGCGCCGCCCGGGCCGCCGTACTCGCCGCCCGCGACCTTCGCACCTGCCGGTCGCTCCCCGAAGCCCAGGCTCTCGAAGCCCACAGGCTGCCGAAGCCCAGAGGTCTCGAAGTCCACAGGCTCCTGAAGTCCACAGGCTGCCGAAGCCCACAGGCTAGGGCACGACCGTTCCCGCCGCGCCCCCTCGTCCCAGGCCGACCACCAGGGACGTCTCCGCGGCGACGGGCGCGACAGCGGCCCCGAACCCCGCGCCCGCACACGAACCGTGGCGCTCCGGACATCCCCTCCCTCCCGGACACCCGGCAGCACCGTCCGTCCCGAACCCCGGCAGCACCGTCGATCCCGAACACCCGACCCCGCTGTCGGTGGCGGGCGGTAGCGTCGGGGCATGTCCGGTCTCGCGGTGATCGAGGGTGTCCTTGAGCGGATCACGTATGCCAACGAGGACAACGGCTACACGGTCGCGCGCGTGGACACCGGGCGCGGTGGCGGCGATCTGCTGACGGTCGTCGGCTCGCTGCTCGGTGCCCAGCCCGGTGAGTCGCTGCGGATGGAGGGCCGCTGGGGCTCGCACCCGCAGTACGGCAAGCAGTTCACCGTCGAGAACTACACCACCGTGCTGCCCGCGACCGTCCAGGGCATCAGGCGCTATCTCGGCTCGGGCCTGATCAAGGGCATCGGGCCGCGGATCGCCGACCGGATCGTGGAGCACTTCGGCCTTCGGACCCTGGACATCATCGAGGAGAGCCCGGGGCGGCTGGTCGAGGTGCCGGGGCTCGGGCCCAAGCGCACCAAGCTGATCGGTGCCGCCTGGGAGGAACAGAAGGCCATCAAGGAGGTGATGATCTTTCTTCAGGGTGTCGGCGTCTCCACGTCGATCGCGGTGCGCATCTACAAGAAGTACGGGGACTCCTCCATCGACGTGGTGCGCCACCAGCCCTACCGGCTCGCGGCCGACGTCTGGGGCATCGGCTTCCTGACCGCCGACCGCATCGCCCAGTCCGTGGGCATTCCGCACGACAGCCCGGAGCGGGTGATGGCGGGGCTCCAGTACGCGCTGTCGCAGTCCACCGACCAGGGCCACTGCTTCCTGCCCGAGGAACAGCTCATCGCGGACGCGGTGAAGCTGCTCCAGGTGGACACCGGCCTGGTCATCGACTGTCTGGACCGGCTCGCGGGGCAGGAGGAGGGCGTCGTCCGCGAGAAGGTGCCCGGGCCGGAGACCGGCGAACCGGTCACCGCGGTGTACCTGGTGCCCTTCCACCGTGCCGAACTCTCCCTGTCCGCCCAGGTGTCGAGACTGCTGCGGACCGAGCAGGAGCGGCTGCCCGCCTTCCGGGACGTCGACTGGGACAAGGCGCTCGGCTGGCTCGCCGAGCGGACCGGCACCGAACTCGCCCCGGAGCAGCGGGAGGCGGTCCGGCTCGCGCTCACCCGGCGGGTGGCCGTGCTGACCGGCGGCCCGGGCTGCGGCAAGTCCTTCACGGTGCGCTCGGTGGTGGAGCTCGCCCGCGCCAAGAAGGCCAAGGTGGTCCTCGCCGCACCCACCGGCCGGGCCGCGAAACGGCTGTCGGAGCTGACCGGGGCCGAGGCCTCCACCGTGCACCGGCTGCTCGAACTCAAGCCGGGCGGGGACGCCGCCTACGACAAGGACCGGCCGCTCGACGCCGATCTCGTCGTGGTGGACGAGGCCTCGATGCTGGATCTGCTGCTCGCGAACAAGCTGGTCAAGGCGGTGCCGCCGGGCGCCCATCTGCTGTTCGTCGGCGATGTCGACCAGTTGCCCAGCGTCGGCGCGGGCGAGGTGCTGCGCGATCTCCTGGCGCCCGGCAGCCCGGTGCCCGCGGTGCGGCTCACCCGGATCTTCCGGCAGGCGCAGCAGTCCGGTGTGGTCACCAACGCCCACCGCATCAACTCCGGTACCCCGCCGCTCACTTCCGGCCTGGACGACTTCTTCCTGTTCGTCGAGGAGGACACCGAGGAGGCGGGCAGGCTCACCGTCGACGTCGCGGCCCGCCGGATCCCGGCCCGCTTCGGGCTCGATCCGCGGCGCGACGTCCAGGTGCTTGCGCCCATGCACCGCGGGCCCGCCGGTGCGGGCAACCTCAACGGCCTGCTCCAGCAGGCCATCACGCCCGCCCGGCCGGACCTGCCCGAGAAGCGGTTCGGCGGGCGTGTGTTCCGCGTCGGCGACAAGGTCACCCAGATCCGCAACAACTACGAGAAGGGCGCGAACGGCGTCTTCAACGGCACCGTCGGCGTGGTCACCTCACTGAGCATCGAGGATCAGCGGCTGACCGTACGTACCGACGAGGACGAGGAGGTGCCCTACGACTTCGACGAACTGGACGAGCTGTCGCACGCCTATGCCGTGACCATCCACCGCTCGCAGGGCAGCGAGTACCCGGCGGTCGTCATCCCGGTCACCACCAGTGCCTGGATGATGCTCCAGCGCAATCTCCTCTACACGGCAGTCACCCGCGCGAAGAAGCTGGTGGTGCTCGTCGGCTCGCGCAAGGCGCTGGGGCAGGCGGTACGGACGGTCTCGGCCGGGCGCCGCTGCACCGCGCTGGACTTCCGGCTGTCCGGGGCGGGCAGCCTTTCCACAACGGCCGGTTGAGTCCGGTCCCGGGCGGAACTCCGGTCGATGTCCCGGTGCGGAGAGCGCGCGGCAACCGGTTGCGGGCGGCAAGCGGAGGCGGTTCGTCCCGCTTCTTTGTGCCCATGAGAAAATTTTGATCGATCAAATCGTAGGAAAGGTCACACTGCTCTTCCGGAACCAGGGCGAAGCCGGGCAGGATGAGCAGGTTGCGCGGCACTGAGTGCCGCCAATAGGCCTAATGGTCGACCCCGAGTGCACTCTCCTGAGCCAAATGGGGGAGGGTAGAGACAGTCAGGGCACCTCGAAGATGAGGCACTACGTCGGTGAGGGAAGACGTGAGCGACAACACCCAGAAAAACGGCGCGGTAGTAGTCCAGTACGGCGACGCTGAGTACACCTACCCGGTGGTCGACAGCACCGTTGGCGACAAGGGCTTCGACATCGGGAAGCTCCGCGCCCAGACCGGGCTGGTCACCCTGGACAGCGGATACGGAAACACGGCCGCGTACAAGTCCGCAATCACTTATCTCGACGGCGAGAAGGGGATCCTGCGCTACCGGGGCTACCCGATCGAGCAGCTCGCCGAGCGCTCCACCTTCCTCGAGGTGGCGTACCTGCTGATCAACGGCGAACTGCCGACGGTCGACGAGCTCGCCACCTTCCGGAACGAGATCACGCAGCACACCCTGCTGCACGAGGACGTCAAGCGCTTCTACGACGGCTTCCCGCGTGACGCCCACCCGATGGCGATGCTGTCGTCGGTGGTCAGCGCGCTGTCCACGTTCTACCAGGACAGCCACAACCCCTTCGACGAGAAGCAGCGTCACCTCTCGACGATCCGGCTGCTCGCCAAGCTCCCGACGATCGCCGCCTACGCGTACAAGAAGTCGGTCGGCCACCCGGTCGTCTACCCGCGCAACGACCTCGGCTACGTCGAGAACTTCCTGCGGATGACCTTCTCGGTGCCGGCCGCGGAGTACGACCTCGACCCGGTCGTGGTCGCCGCCCTGGACAAGCTGCTCATCCTGCACGCGGACCACGAGCAGAACTGTTCGACGTCCACCGTGCGCCTGGTCGGCTCCTCGCAGGCGAACATGTTCGCCTCGATCTCGGCGGGCATCTCGGCCCTGTGGGGTCCGCTGCACGGCGGCGCCAACCAGTCCGTCCTGGAGATGCTGGAAGGCATCAAGGCCTCGGGCAGCGACGTCGACACCTTCATCCGCAAGGTGAAGAACAAGGAAGACGGCGTGAAGCTCATGGGCTTCGGGCACCGCGTCTACAAGAACTTCGACCCCCGGGCGAAGATCATCAAGTCGGCGGCGCACGACGTCCTTTCGGCGCTCGGCAAGAGCGACGAACTGCTCGACATCGCGCTGAAGCTGGAAGAGCACGCGCTGGCCGACGACTACTTCGTCGAGCGCAAGCTCTACCCGAACGTGGACTTCTACACCGGTCTGATCTACCGGGCCATGGGCTTCCCGACCGAGATGTTCACCGTGCTGTTCGCGCTCGGCCGGCTGCCGGGCTGGATCTCCCAGTGGCACGAGATGATCAAGGAGCCCGGATCCCGTATCGGCCGTCCGCGGCAGATCTACACGGGCGTCGTCGAGCGCGACTTCGTCCCGGTCGAGGAGCGCTGAGCCGCCGGACACCCCCCAAGGCTCGGCATTACCGCGGTTCACCGCACCTGAGGCAGTCCGCTCCCGGTTCCGGGATGCGGCCGAGGCAGGGCAGCCTTTCGGCGCCCGCGACCTCTCGGCCGCTTTCCGGGCCGGACGCGGAAAAGCGCCCCGTCACCGATCCCCCCACGGGTCGGCAACGGGGCGCTTTCCATGTCCCGGTGCGGATTCCCCCCACGGGATCCGGCCGGGCGCCTGGGTGCAGCGTCCGCGCTGGTGCGGTCCGCCGGGACCCGTACGTACGGGAGGGCCGCTCAAAGCTTTCCCGTGCACGTGTCCCGGCCAACGCTGCTACTACCGGAGAACGTCCCCCAAGACGCTCCCCTGATGTCGGAAACGTCCCCCAAGACACTTCCGCCATCGCCCTCTTAGACTCGCAGCCCCCTCCGAAGGTTACGTAGCGTCCAGTGTGATCTACGTCTCTCGCACGTGTTCTCCACAAGTGCGAGCCCCATCGGCGGGTGATCGCGGCTCAACAGTAAGGAAGTTGAGCAGGATCTGTGAAGGGCGGTATCCAGCCTAGCGGGCCGCTGACCGTAACGGGATGCCTGGTCCCGAATTCGGTGAAGGTTCTTGGGGAAAAGCGTGTCCGGCCCGACCGGATCCTTGCTTTTCGCGGCTCCATGGGTGTCCGAATCTCGGCGTTCGGCGTTCGATATGCGGCACCGCATATGCAAGGTGTGACGCATGCTACGCGATGAGTGATGCCGTGGAGGGTCCGCCTCCACTACCGGAACGTGCGCAGCCGGAGGCTGTTGCCGACCACGAAGACCGACGAGAAGGCCATCGCGGCCCCGGCGATCATCGGGTTGAGCAGACCGGTGGCGGCCAGCGGAAGGGCGGCCAGGTTGTAGCCGAAGGCCCAGCACAGGTTGCCGCGGATCGTGGTCAGCGTGCGCCTGGCCAGCCGGATCGCGTCCGCGGCCACGCGCAGATCGCCCCGGACCAGGGTCAGGTCGCCCGCCTCGATGGCGGCGTCGGTGCCGGTGCCCATGGCCAGGCCCAGATCGGCGGTGGCGAGGGCGGCGGCGTCGTTGACCCCGTCGCCGACCATGGCCACCGTCCGGCCCGCCTTCCGCAGCCGCCGCACCTCGGCGACCTTGTCCTCGGGCAGCACCTCGGCGATCACCTCGTCGATGCCGACCTCGCGCGCGACCGACTCGGCCACGGTGCGGTTGTCCCCGGTCAGCAGTACCGGTGTCAGCCCAAGGGCGCGCAACTCGCGCACGGCTTCAGCGCTGGTCTCCTTCACGGTGTCCGCCACCGTCAGAACGCCGCGCGCCACCCCGTCCCAGGCGACCGCCACCGCGGTCAGCCCCGACTCCTGCGCCCGCCGCGCGGCGGCCTCCAGGGAGCCGGGCAGCGCGATGCCCTCCTGGTCGAGCAGCCGTACGCGGCCCACCAGGACCCGCCGTCCCTCGACCGTGCCGCGTACGCCGAGCCCCGCGAGGTTCTCGAAGTCCGTGGGGGAGGGGAGCGTACCGATGCGTTCGGCGGCGCCGGCCGCAAGGGCGCGCGCCACCGGATGCTCCGATGCATCCTCCAAGGCCCCCGCGAGCCGCAGCAGTTCCCGCTCCTCGGTCCCTTCGGCGGTCCACACCCCGGCCAGGGACATGCGCCCGGTGGTCACCGTCCCCGTCTTGTCGAGCACGACGGTGTCGACGCGACGGGTCGACTCGAGGACCTCGGGCCCCTTGATGAGGATGCCGAGCTGCGCACCGCGCCCCGTGCCGACCATCAGCGCGGTCGGCGTGGCCAGCCCCAGCGCGCACGGGCAGGCGATGATCAGCACCGCGACGGCGGCGGTGAACGCGGCGGTTGGCTCCCCGGTGACCGCCAGCCAGGCGCCCAGCGTGCCGGCGGCGATCAGCAGCACCACGGGGACGAACACCGCGGAGATCCGGTCGGCGAGACGCTGCACGGCCGCCTTGCCGTTCTGCGCCTCCTCCACCAGGTGTGCCATGCGCGCGAGTTGGGTCTCCTCGCCGACCCGGGTGGCCTCCACCACGAGACGGCCGCCCACGTTGACGGTGGCCCCGGCGACCGGGTCGCCGACCGTGACGTCCACGGGCACCGACTCACCGGTGAGCATCGAGGCGTCCACCGCCGAGGCGCCCTCGGTGACCACTCCGTCCGTGGCGATCTTCTCGCCGGGGCGCACCACGAACAGCGCGCCCGGCTTCAGTTCGGCCACCGGCACCCGGACCTCGCGGCCCCCGCGCAGTACCGCGACGTCCTTGGCGCCGAGCCGGAGCAGCGCCCGCAGCGCGGCACCGGCACGCCGCTTGGCCCGCGCCTCCAGGTACCGGCCGAGCAGCAGGAAGGTGACCACTCCCGCGGCCACTTCGAGGTAGAGCGTCGATCCGGCGTCGCCCCGGGACAACGTCCAGCTGAAGCCGTGCCGCATGCCCGGCATCCCCGCATGACCCCAGAACAGGGCCCACACCGACCAGCCGAAGGCGGCCAGCGTGCCCAGTGAGACGAGGGTGTCCATCGTCGCGGCGGCGTGCCGCGCGTTGGTGAACGCCGCCCGGTGGAAGGGGAATCCGCCCCAGACCACGACGGGCGCCGCCAGCGTGAGACTCAGCCACTGCCAGTTGTCGAACTGCAGCGAGGGCACCATCGACAGGAGCGCCACCGGCAGCGCGAGGACGGCACTGATGCCCAGACGCTGCCGCAGGGCGAGGAGTTCGGGATCGTCCTCGCCGCGCGCGACCCCGCCCCCGCCCCCGGCCCCGACGCCGTCCTCGCCCGCGTCCGGCTCCGGCTCGGGGTCGGGCGGCGCCGGTACCTCGGCGGTGTAGCCGGTCCGCTCCACGGTGGCGACGAGAGCGGCGACCGAGACCTCCGGGGCGTGCCGCACCCTGGCCTTCTCGGTGGCGTAGTTGACCGTGGCGCTCACCCCGTCCATCCGGTTGAGCTTCTTCTCCACCCGCGCCGCGCAGGAGGTACAGGTCATCCCGCCGATGACCAGTTCGGTCTCGATCTCGGCTCCGGTCCCGGTGGCGGCGGGAGCGGTCACCGGCGGCCCGGCTGCTGTGCTCGTCATCGTCCGTGCTCCAAGGCTGTGCTGTGGACCGGGCCGTACGGGACCGGATCGCGGCGGACCGGCGACGGGTACGGCCCGGCCGCCCGGCGCTGTCACCGGGCGGGGGCGGGGCTCAGGCCGCGCCGGTGAGCTCGTAGCCCGCCTCGTCCACGGCCGCGCGTACCGCCTCCTCGTCGAGCGGCGCCGCGGAGACGACCGTAACGGTGCCCGCCGAGGCCGAGGCCACGGCCGAGGTCACCCCGGCGAGCGCGGAGATCTCGGCGGCCACGGCGCCCTCGCAGTGTCCGCAGGTCATCCCGCTGACACGGTAGACGGCCGTCACGCCCGCGGCGCCCTGGTCCTGGCAGCTGCCCGCCGAGGCGGACCCGCCACAGCAGGAGCCGGAAGCGGTCGCGGCGGTCTCGGTCTGAGCGGTCATGTCGTTCTCCTCGGTTCTCGGCGAGGCCGGTCGGCGCTCTGTCCGGCGTACGGGCGCGGCGCCACGCGGCCGGCACCGCTTCCGCACCGCTCCAGGACTGGCTCGAAGCGTGCGGTGCCGCGCCACGTGGGCGCACGCCACAGGCGTAGCGTGCGGGGAGCGGCCCGTTTCCGTGCCCTCTCCACGCTCCTTACGTTATACCCCTGGGGGGTATAAATCCAAGCGATGCGGCCCGTTGGCGCCCGACCATTTCGCCGGTCGCTTCACAGGGTGTGCGGGTACGCGCGCTGCGTACGTGAGGTGAGGCCCGTCGTAGCCAACCGCGCACCCCGTGAAGGCGGCGCCCGCCCTGGGGCATGCGAAAGCCCCGCCGCCGGATCTTCGGCGACGGGGCTCGCGGCGCGCTCGGCGCGAACGTAGGGGTGGGTTCCTCACCTGCCGCGGCGGTTGCCCGGCCGGGCGGCGGCCCATCTGCGGACCGTGTCCGCGTACCAGTAGGGCCTCCCGCCCTCGACGTGATCGGGTGCGGGCAGCAGTCCGTGCTTGCGGTAGGAGCGCACCGTGTCCGGCTGTACACGGATGTGCGCGGCGATGTCCTTGTACGACCAGAGCCTGCGGTCCGTCATCTGCACCTCCATTGCGCGCGTCGGCAGCGGACCGTGTGGACCGCCGGTGGAGCCGGACGCGCGGGTGATCTTCAGCCTCCGCCCGGTCAACGACGCGGCCCGGCGCCGGTCGGGCCCTGTCGGCGCTGTGTGACCCAAAACCCGCGTAGGCGTGACAGTTGTGACCAAAGGCGGGCTTCTGTGACGAGAGTGATGCGAAGTGCCCCGGGGCGGAGTGGCGTTCGGGCATGCGTCGGGGGCCCGGCTCAACTACCGGGCCGCACCGCGTGGTTCACCGCGTCCGGACCACCAGGGTCACCAGGGGCGCGCGCGGCGACAGGGCCTCAGGCCCCGCACCCCCGCAGATACGCCCGTGTCCGGCGGGCGATCGGCTCCGGGCGGTCCGGCTCGCACGGGTACATGTCCTGCTCGACGATGGCGAACAGGTCGACGTCGAGCCGCTGGGCCGCCTGGAGTACGGGTTCCAGTGCGGGCACCCCGGACGGCGGCTCGCACATCACGCCCCGGGCCACCGCGGGCCCGAACGGCAGCTGTTCGGCGTGTACTTGGGCCAGGACGGCCGGGTCGACCTGCTTGAGGTGCAGATAGCCGATGCGCTCGCCGTAGGTCTCGATGAGCCGCACGCTGTCGCCGCCGCAGTAGGCGTAGTGCCCGGTGTCCAGGCACAGCGAGACCAGTTCCGGGTCGGTCGCGTCGAGGAAGCGGGTGACGTTCTCCTCGGTGTCGACATGGGTGTCCGCGTGCGGATGCACCACGGTGCGCAGTCCGTACCGTTCGCCGACCTCCCGTGCGAGCCGCTCCGTCTGCGCCGCCAGCGTGCGCCACTGCTCGGCGGTGAGCGTCCGCTCCTCCAGGACCTCGCCGGTCTTGTCGTCACGCCAGAAGGACGGGATGAGGACGAGGTGACCGGCCCCGGAGGCCTCGGCCAGCGCGGCGACCGAGGACACGTGCCGCCAGGTCGCGTCCCACACCTCGGGCCCCCGGTGCAGCCCCGCGAACACGGTCCCCGCGGACACCTTCAGGCCCCGGCTGCCCGTCTCCTCGGCCAGCCGTGCGGGGTCGGTGGGCAGATAGCCGTACGGACCCAGCTCGATCCATTCGTACCCGGTCGCCGCCACCTCGTCCAGGAAACGCCGCCAGGGCACCTGCCGTGGATCGTCGGCGAACCACACACCCCAGGAGTCGGGGGCCGAACCGATCCGGATACGCGACAGGGTCGTCATGCCCGCCAGCGTCACCGGGCGCCGAGCGGAGTGTCAAGAAGCCCTGCCCGCGGCGGCCCGCCACCCCGTGCCTTGGCCGGGAGACTCTTCTCCCTCCGGACGTCCGGTTGTCAGGACAGGTGTGCCCCGCCGTGCTTTGGTGGAGGCCGGAGCGCGTACGCGGGCGCGCGCGTGGGCAGGGGTTGCGCCGGTGCGCGCCCGGACGCGGGCGGGCCGGAACAGGGGAAGGGAAGCACTGGTGGGCGACGGGCACGACCACAACCTGGAAGCAGGGGCAGTCAGCGAGGAGAAATCCTCCGAGGCCGCCCCCTTCGATGTCCTGACCATGGGCCGGGTCGGCGTGGACCTGTACCCGCTCCAGTCCGGGGTACCGCTCGCCGAGGTGAGCACCTTCGGCAAGTTCCTCGGCGGCTCGCCCACCAACGTGGCCGTGGCCGCCGCCCGCCTCGGCCGCCGCACCGCGGTGATCACCCGGACCGGCGCGGACGCCTTCGGCCGCTACGTGCGCCGGGCGCTCGGCGAGTTCGGCGTGGACGACCGCTGGGTCACCGAGGTGCCCGGGCTGCCCACTCCGGTCACCTTCTGCGAGATCTTCCCGCCGGACGACTTCCCGCTCTGGTTCTACCGGCAGCCCAAGGCCCCGGACCTCGAAATCCACCCGTACGAAATGGACTTGGCCGCCGTGACCGAGGCGCGGGTGTTCTGGGTGACGGGCACCGGCCTGTGCGAGGAGCCGAGCCGTACGGCGACCCTGGCCGCGCTCGCCCACCGCGACCGGCGCGGCATCACCGTCTTCGACCTCGACTGGCGCCCCATGTTCTGGCGCTCGGAGCCCACCGCGGTGTACGCCGAGGCCCTCGGCGGGGCCACCGTCGCGGTCGGCAATCTGGACGAGGTGGAGATCGCCACCGGCGAACGCGACCCCGAGCGCGCCGCGCGCGCCCTGCTCGCCGCCGGACCCGAACTCGCCGTGGTCAAACAGGGCCCCAAGGGCGTCCTCGCGCTGCATGCCTCCGGCGCCCGCGCCGAGGTCCCGCCGCTGCCGGTCACCGTGGTCAACGGGCTCGGCGCGGGCGACGCCTTCGGCGGTGCGCTGTGCCACGGGCTGCTGTCCGGCTGGGAGTTGGAGCGGACCATGCGCTACGCGAACGCCGCGGGCGCCATCGTCGCCGGACGGCTGGAGTGCTCCTCCGCGATGCCGCGCGACGAGGAGGTCGCGGCGGCCCTCGCGGCGGGGGAGGTCCGGTGAGTCGGCCGGGGACGCGGGTCCGTCGGTGGCACGGTGGGGCCCTGGCTCCCGCTCGCGGACAGCGGCCGACCGCGACCGCGGGCCGATGACGGGAGAAAGCACGACCGGCGAGGAGTGGGGGACAGGTGACTGGAGGTAGGAGATACCCATGAGCGACGCCCGGCCCCGGCTCCATCTCCCGCGCGGCACCGCCGCCGACGGCCCGTACGAGCTGAGCATCGGGCCCGGGGCGCCGGGCGCCGAGTACACGGCACTGCGGGTACTGCGGCTGCCGCCCGGCGGCACCCATGAGTTCGCGAGCGGCGACTGCGAGTGGATCGTGCTGCCGCTGGCGGGCGGCTGTGTGGTCGACATGGACGGCGTGAGCTTCGAACTCACGGGCAGACAAGGCGTGTTCGCGAGCCCGAGCGACTTCGCCTATGTGCCACGCGACACCGGGGCACAGCTGCACAGCAGGGCGGGCGGCCGCTTCGCCCTGGCCGGGGCGCGCTGCGAGCGACGACTCACGCCGCGCTACGCGCCAGCCGCCGCGGTCCCCCCGGAGGAACGCGGCTCGGGCCAATGCGCCCGCCAGGTACGCGGGTTCGCCGCCGCGGACGCCTTCGACTGCGACCGGCTGATCGCCGTGGAGGTGCTCACCCCGGCCGGACACTGGTCCTCCTACCCGCCGCACAAGCACGACGAGGAACGCCCCGGCGTCGAGACCCGGCTCGAGGAGATCTACTACTTCGCCATCGAGGGCGCGCACGGCCTCGGCTACCAGCGGATCTCGCCCTCCCGTCCGGGCGGCAGCGACCTGCTCGCCGAGGTCCGGGACGGCGACGCGGTGCTGGTCCCCGACGGCTGGCACGGCCCCTCGATCGCGGAGCCCGGCCACGCCATGTACTACCTGAACGTCATGGCGGGCCCGGGCCCCGAACGCGCCTGGCGCATCTGCTTCCACCCCGACCACGAGGAGGGCTACCGGTGACCGGCACCCGCAGACTGACCGTCGCACAGGCCCTGATCGCCTTTCTGGCACGGCAGTTCACCGAACGGGACGGCGTACGCCACCGGCTGATCAAAGCCACCTGGGGCATCTTCGGACACGGCAACGTCGCGGGACTGGGCCAGGCCCTGGTCGAGTACCCGGACCTGATGCCCTTCCACCAGGGCCGCAACGAACAGGCGATGGTGCACGCCGCAGTCGGTCACGCCCGCCAGAGCGGCAGGCTGAGCACCCACGCGGTCACCACCTCCATCGGCCCCGGCGCCACCAACCTGGTCACCGGGGCGGCCCTGGCCACCATCAACCGCCTGCCGGTGCTCCTGCTGCCCGGCGACACCTTCGCGACCCGCCCCGCCGATCCGGTACTGCAACAGCTCGAAGTCCCTTACGCGGGCGACGTGTCGGTCAACGACTGCCTGCGCCCCGTCTCCCGCTACTTCGACCGGATCACCCGCCCCGAGGCCCTCGTCCCGGCCGCGCTCGCCGCGATGCGGGTCCTGACCGACCCCGCCGAGACCGGGGCCGTCACCCTGGCCCTCCCACAGGACGTCCAGACCGAGGCCCACGACTGGCCCGAGGACTTCTTCACCGAGCGCGTCTGGCACATCCGCCGCCCCGCCCCCGATCCGGCCGAACTCGGCGCCGCCGTACGGGAGTTGCGGGCCGCACGGCGTCCGCTGATCGTGGCGGGCGGCGGAGTGCGGCACAGCGGCGCCGAGGCCGCGCTCGCCGCCTTCGCCGAGTCGACCGGCATCCCCGTCGCGGTCACCCAGGCGGGCAAGGGCTCCCTGCTCCACGACCACCCCCGCGACCTCGGCGGCCTCGGCCACACCGGCACCGCCGCCGCCAACGAACTCGCCCGCACCGCCGACCTGTTGCTCGGCATCGGCACTCGCTGGACCGACTTCACCACCGCCTCCGGCACCCTCTTCACCGCCCCCGGCGCCCGCTTCGTCAACCTCAACATCGCGCCCTTCGACGCACACAAGATGAGCGGCACGACCCTGATCGCCGACGCCCGCACGGGACTTGAGGCACTCGCCGAAGCCCTCCCCGGACACCGCGTCGACGAGTCGTACGCAGCCGCCTGCACAACTGCCAAGCAACAGTGGGAACTTCGCGTCGACGAGGCCTACGCGGCCCCCGACCTCAGCGCCGCACCCACCCAGACCCAGGTACTCGGCGGCCTCGACAGCCTGCTCGGCCCCGAGGACATCCTGATCAACGCCGCCGGCTCACTCCCCGGCGACCTGCACAAACTCTGGCGCCCCCGCTCCCACGACCAGTACCACGTCGAGTACGGCTACTCCTGCATGGGCTACGAGATCCCCGCCGCGATCGGCGTCCGGCTCGCCGCCCCGGCCCGCCCGGTCTGGGCGCTGGTGGGCGACGGCACGTACCTGATGATGCCCACCGAACTGGTCACCGCCGTCCAACTCGGCCTGCCCATCAAGGTGGTTGTCCTCCAGAACCACGGCTACGCCTCCATCGGCGGCCTCTCCAGGTCGGTCGGCGCCGAGGGATTCGGCACCGCCTACCGCTTCCGCGCCCCCGACGGCACCTACACCGGCGACCCTCTCCCCGTAGACCTCGCCGCCAACGCCGCCAGCCTCGGCCTGCGCGTACTCCGCGCCACCACCGTCGCCGAGCTGCGCACCGCCCTCGCCACCGCGCGTGCGGCGAGCGAGCCGACCTGTGTGTACGTGGAGACGGCGCCGGACCCGGGCACGGGCCCCGGCAGCGTGCCACCCGCCGAGGCCTGGTGGGACGTACCGGTGGCTCAGACGGCGAGCCGTCCGGAGGCGGTACGGGCCAGGGAGGAGTACGAGCGGCGGGTGGGGGGTCGGCGGTGGGCGTTGGGGTGAGGGGCGGCCGCACGAGCACCGTGCGCCTTGCGTGAGCCAACGAGCCGGACAGACGGGTTAGTTGAACGAGCCGTACGAGCCGTACGAACTGAGCGAGCCGAACGAACTGAACGAGCTGAAGGAGAGGCCGAGATGGCGGAGACGATCGTGGGCCACTGGATCGGAGGCAAGCCTGTGGCGGCGAGTTCCGCCGCGCGTACGGGCCCCCTGACCGACCCCGCGACCGGCAGGGTGACCGGGCGGGTGGCCTTCGCCGAGGTGGCGGAGGTGGACGCGGCGGTGGCCACGGCCAAGGAGGCGTACGGGAGTTGGGGCACGTCCTCGCTCGCGCAGCGCACCTCGGTCCTGTTCGCCTTCCGGGCGCTGCTGGACGCGCACCGCGACCAACTGGCCGCGCTGATCACGGCGGAACACGGCAAGGTGCACTCCGACGCTCTCGGCGAGGTGGCGCGCGGCCTGGAGATCGTCGAGCTGGCGTGCGGGATCACGACGCAGCTCAAGGGCGAGCTGTCCACGCAGGTCTCCAGCGGTGTGGACGTGGCCGCGATCCGGCAGCCGCTCGGCGTCGTGGCGGGCATCACGCCGTTCAACTTCCCCGCCATGGTGCCGATGTGGATGTTCCCCATGGCGATCGCCTGCGGCAACACCTTCGTCCTCAAGCCGAGCGAGAAGGACCCCTCGCCCTCCCTCCTGCTCGCCGAACTCCTGGACCGTGCGGGCCTGCCGGGCGGAGTGTTCAACGTCGTCCAGGGCGACCGCGTCGCCGTCGACCGCCTCCTGGAACACCCGGACGTAGCGGCCGTTTCCTTCGTGGGCTCCACACCCGTGGCCCGGCACATCCACGCCACGGCCTCGTCAAACGGCAAGCGGGTACAGGCACTTGGCGGCGCCAAGAACCACATGATGGTCCTGCCCGACGCCGACCTGGACGCGGCGGCGGACGCCGCGGTCTCGGCGGCCTACGGTTCGGCGGGGGAGCGCTGCATGGCCGTCTCGGCGGTGGTGGCGGTCGGCGCTTCCGGCGACCAACTGGTCGCGAAGATCAAGGAACGCGCGGCCAAGGTCCGTATCGGCCCCGGCACCGACCCCGACTCCGAGATGGGCCCGCTGATCACCGCCGCCCACCGCGACAAGGTGGCCGGGTACGTCCGGGACGCGGCGGCCCAGGGCAGCGAAGTCGTCCTGGACGGACGGGACTTCACCGTCGAGGGCCACGAGGGCGGCCACTGGCTCGGCCTGTCCCTCCTGGACCGCGTACCGGTCACCGCCGACGCCTACCGCGACGAGATCTTCGGCCCCGTCCTGTGCGTCCTGCGCGCCGAGACCTACGAGGAGGGCCTCGCCCTCATCAACTCCTCGCCCTACGGCAACGGTTCGGCCATCTTCACCCGCGACGGCGCCGCCGCCCGCCGTTTCCAACTCGAAGTCCACACCGGCATGGTCGGCGTCAACGTCCCCATCCCCGTCCCCGTCGGCTACCACTCCTTCGGCGGCTGGAAGGACTCCCTCTTCGGCGACCATCACGTCTACGGCAACGACGGCACCCACTTCTACACCCGGGGCAAGGTCGTCACGACGCGCTGGGGGGATCCGGCGGCGGGGGCGGTGGGGGTGGATCTGGGGTTTCCTCGGCATGAGTGACCGGGGGGTTGCCACCGCGAGCGGCGCCGTGACTGCCCGCGCCCGACCGCGACCACCCGATTTCGCCCCCGGCGCAACGCCACCACCTTCCCTGCGGGCGTCGGCCTCCTAACCTGGAGAGGTGAGCAGCCCTGCGCCCAACTCGGCCCGTGTCATCGCGCTGCGTCCTCTGGCGGCGGCGCCAGTCGGCCTGCCTCAGGCGCCCGGGGGCGGCAGACGGTCGGTGAAGGAACCGTTGTGGCGGCACATCGTCGGGGGTGTGTTGCGGCGGGAGCGGCTCGCTCAGGGGCGCACCCTCAAGGATGTGGCCGACGCGGCGCGGATCTCGATGCCGTACCTCTCCGAGCTGGAGCGCGGACGTAAAGAGGCGTCCTCCGAGGTTCTCGCCGCCGCCGCGCAGGCGCTCGGCCTGGGCCTTGCCGACCTGCTCGCCCTGACGCACGGTGAACTCCTGCGTCTCGCCCGCGCGAAGGCGACGCCGCTGGCGAAGCCGAGGCAGCGGCCCAGGAGCGTCAACGGGCTTGCCGGGGTTGGCGTGCGGGATGCCGCGACGGTCGCGGGGACGGTCACCGGTGACGCGGCCGAGGCCGCACCGGACGAAGACGAAGAGGCGGGCGAGGGCCCGGCGCGCGGTGTCGGTGTGGCCGATCCGCTCGCGGACGGGCAGGACGAGCAGCTCCCGGCAGGCGACGAGGGTCAGGTCGGCGGCGGGGACCTGGAGGGCATCGACGGCGATGACCTGGAGGGTGCGGAGCCCGCGTCCACGGAGGGGGCGGGGGCGCCGGCCGCGCCGATCGAGACGGACGGTGCGGTGGCCTCGTACGTAACGGAGTTGGGCGGGCGTCGGGCCGCGGGGCGGTCGATCCTCGACCGGGCTGCCGACCGTTCCGATTCCCTCGGTTCCTCGGGTTCCTCGGGTTCCTCGGATTGCTCAGATCTGCCCGATTCCTGGGATCTTGCGGATCGAGTCGAGCGGACCGCTCCGCACCACGGCGCCGTACTGCTCGCGCTGCGCGGCGAGGTACCGCTCGCCGCCTGAGGCGCGCGACTGTCCCGTCACCCGTCACCCGCGGGCCTCTCACCTCGCGGCGTACGGCGACGCCGCGGGGAGTTCCACCGTGATGCGGATTCCGCCGGTGGGGCGTGGGGTCAGGGTGAGAGTTCCGTCGTGTGCCTGGGTGATGGTTTTGACGATGGCCAGGCCGAGGCCGACTCCCGCATGGTCGGTGTGGACGCGCTCGGTGCCGCGCTGGAAAGGCTCGGTGAGGGTCGAGAGCAGGTGGGGAGTGAGCTGCTCGCCGGTGTTCTCCACGGTGAAGACGACGGTGTGGGGGCGGATGCCGGTGTGGACCCACACGTGGCCGCCTTCGGGCAGGTTGTGGACGATCGCGTTCTGTACGAGGTTCGTGGTCAGCTGGAGCAGGAGCGTCGGCGATCCGCTCGTGAGGGCGATGTCGCCGCTGGTTTCGAGGGTGACGCCGTGCTTTTCCGCGAGAGGGAGGAGCGTTTCGGTGGCTTCTTCGGCCATGAGGGACAGGTCGACGTGTTCGCGGGTGAAGGCCCGCTGCTCGGCGCGGCTGAGCAGGAGCAGTGCCTCGGTGAGGTCGATGGCCCGGGTGTTGACGGTGTGGAGGCGCTCGACGAGCTCGCCGGTGTCGTGGTGCGGATCGGTGCGGGCCACGTCGATGAGCGACTTCGAGATCGCCAGCGGGGTGCGCAGCTCGTGAGAGGCGTTGGCCGCGAACCTGCGCTGCTCCGCGACGTGCGATTCGAGCCGTACGAGCATCGTGTCGAAGGCGTCGGCGAGTTCACGGAACTCGTCCTCGCGGCCCGGCAGTTGAATGCGATGGGAGAGTGACCCGTTCGCGGCCGTGCGGGTCGCGTGCGTGATGCGGTTCAGCGGGGCGAGCATGCGGCCGGCGAGGAACCACCCTCCGACGAGGCCGAACACCAGCAGGAACAGCATCGTGGTCGACGCGATCGGCGCGAAGTCGCGTACGACGGACAGGCTGTAGCCGGGTTCGAAGACGAGCCCGACGTGCTTCACACGCGTCAGGAACCACCACCCGGCGACGAGCATCAGGGCTCCGGCCACCATGACGAATCCGGTGTAGCTGAGGGTGAGTTTGAGGCGCACGCTCAGCCCGGGCCGCCTACCCACGGCTCCCTCCCTCGCTTTCGGCGCCGGGGGCTGTGTCGATGCGGTAGCCGACGCCCGGCACGGTGACGATGAGCCAGGGTTCGCCGAGACGCTTGCGCAGGGCCGAGACGGTGATGCGTACGGCGTTGGTGAACGGGTCGGCGTTCTCGTCCCACGCGCGTTCCAGGAGCTCTTCGGCGCTGACGACGCCTCCTTCGGCGGCGACGAGGACTTCGAGCACGGCGAACTGTTTCCGGGTGAGCGCGACGTAGCGGTCGTCGCGGTAGACCTCGCGGCGGAAGGGATCCAGCCGCAGACCGGCGATCTCCCGTACGGGGGGCCTGTTGTGCGCCCGCCTGCGGTCGAGTGCCCTGAGCCGCATGACGAGTTCACGGAGTTCGAACGGTTTGGTGAGGTAGTCGTCCGCGCCGAGTTCGAACCCGGAGGCCTTGTCGTCGAGTCGGTCGGCAGCGGTCAGCATGAGGATCGGCATGCCGCTGCCGGAGGCGACGATGCGGCTGGCGATCTCGTCGCCGGACGGTCCGGGGATGTCGCGGTCGAGGATGGCGATGTCGTAGGTGTTGAAGCCGAGCAGCTCCAGAGCGGTGTCGCCGTCACCGGCGATGTCGGCCGCGATCGCCTCCAGACGCAGGCCATCGCGGACGGCTTCGGCCAGGTAGGGCTCGTCCTCGACGATCAAGACACGCATGTTCTCAAGGCTACGAGTCGGCACATATCGTCGGCGTATCGAAAACCGCATACGTGCCGGCAACAGCGCGTTGCCTTCACTGGCGGCGTGACTCGAACCCCAGCATCAGCACGGACAACACCCCGGCGGGTAATGCCCCGGCGGGTTCGCTGGCTGATGGTCGTCGGCCTGACCGTCGGCACAGCGGTGATCGCCGGAGCGGTCCTCGCCCACCAGGCGCCGGAGTCCTCGCACCCCCACCGGTCGTCCGCTGGCGATCCTCTTTCGTCCCGTTCGCCGTCCGCGCCTTCCCCGCCGCTCTCGTTGCCCCGGCGCCCGTCGGGCGCGGGGCCCTCGACGGCGCCCGGAAGCGAGCATCGTGATGCCAGCCCTGGTGATGCCCGTGGTGATGGCCGTGGTGACGGCCCGAGCCAGGCCGACGGGGCCGTCCCCGACGGTGTGACGGTCTTCGACGACGCGATTCCGGCGGTGGCCAACCTCGACCCCGGTCTGCTCAAGGCCCTCCGCCGGGCCGCGAAGGACGCCGCCGCCGAGGGAGTCGAGTTCCAGGTCAACAGCGGCTGGCGTTCCCCGGAGTATCAGGAGCGGCTTCTTCGCGAGGCGGTCTCCACGTACGGGTCCGAGGAAGAGGCCGCGCGATGGGTGGCCACCCCGGCGACGTCTCCTCATGTGTCGGGGGAGGCGGTCGACATCGGGGGCGCCGATGCGACGGCGTGGCTGGCCGGGCACGGCGCCGCGTACGGGCTGTGCCCGATCTACCGGAACGAACCCTGGCACTACGAACTGCGCGCCTACGCGATCGACCGTGGCTGCCCCGGGATGTACGCCGACCCCACCCGGGACCCGCGGATGCGGCGGTGAACGGCTTGCGGGACGCCGTGAACAGCGCGACAGGGCGACCACAGCGCGACAGCAAGACAGTGCGACGACAGCACGGACAGAACGAACAGCACACACAGAACGAACAGCACGGACAGAACGAACAGCATGAAGAGCAGTGAGCGAGGACGGGCGATGACGCAGGTGGAAACGGCGGAGACCGGGAAGGGCGGCGGTCCGGCGGAGACAGGTGCGCCGGGTACCCGAGCCGGTGCCCCGGCGGCCGGAATCGGCGGAACGTGGCGCGCGCGTACGCAACGGGCGATCCGCGTCCTCCGCGTCCTCCGCGTCCTCCGCGTCCTCCGCGTCCTCCGCGTCCTCCGCGAGCCGGAGCCTTGGCAGCGCGGCCTGGTGATCGCGGCGCTGGCCCTCGTGTTGGGCCTGCTCATGCTCTGGCACGCGCGGATCACCGACCGTCGTGGCCTCGGCAGTCTGGTGGAGACCTTCCTGCCGTGGTTCGGCCTGTTCGTCCCGGTGCTGCTTGCCGCCGCGTTGTGGCGCCGTTCCGCCTCCGCCGTGGTCGCGCTGCTGCTGCCGACCTTGGTGTGGCTGAATCTCTTCGGTGGGCTGCTCCGCGACAAGTCCCAGTCGGGCGGTGACCTCACGGTGGTCAGCCACAACGTCGCCGCCGAGAATTCCGACCCGGCCGGTACCGCCCGCGACTTGGCCGCCTCCGGCGCGGACGTACTGGCACTGGAGGAGATCAGTCAGCAGGCCAGGGGCACGTACGAGAGCGAGTTGGCGAAGGCGTACCCGTACCACTCCGTACAGGGCACGGTCGGGTTGTGGAGCAAGCTGCCGCTGTCGGACACCCGGCCGGTCGACACCGAGCAGGACGTCGGGCCGCTGGGGGACGCCAAGCTGGCCGACACCCGGGCGCTGCGCACCACGGTGGCCACCGAGCACGGGCCGCTGGCGGTGTACGTGGCCCACTTGGGGTCCGTACGGATGAGTCCCAGGTCGGGCTTCGGGACGGAGACGCGGGACAGAAACGCCCGGGCGCTCGGCGAGGCCCTCGCCGCCGAGCGGAACGAGCGGGTGGTCCTGCTCGGTGACCTGAACGGGACCATGGACGACCGCGTGTTCGACGCCATCACCTCGCGGATGCGCTCCGTCCAGGACGCGGCCGGGCAGGGCTTCGGCTTCACCTGGCCCGCGGAGTTCCCGGTTGCGCGGATCGACCAGATACTGGTCCGCGGCGTGGAACCGAGGAGCGCGTGGCTGCTGCCGGAGACCGGTAGCGACCACTTGCCGGTGGCGGCCGAAGTGAGCTGGTGAACGTCAACACTGAGTCACAGTTGGCTTCCTGTACCGGGCGGTGCTGCGGTTCGACCGCTTCACGCCGGCCTATTCGCCCGAGGGCCCTGTCATCGACTGGACCGGAGAGTTCGACGCGTGGCTCGATCAACTACGGCCAACGGCCCGCCCTGAGACCGGCGCCCGAAGCATGGGCGCCGGTCTCATGTTGTCGTGTCGCGGCCGCCGCTCGCCCGCATCAGGCACGCCCCCCCCGGGGCAGCGGCTTCAGGTAGCCGCCCCCGGCAGGACCTTCAAGCAGCCGCGTGCCCTGTCCGCTTGCTGAGCACCTCGTCGGCCAGCCCGTAGGCCACCGCCTCGGCGGCCGTGAAGACCTTGTCCCGGTCCATGTCCGCGCGCAGGGTGGCGATGTCGTGGTGGCTGTGGCGGGCCAGGACCTCCTCCACCTGGGAGCGGATCCGGAGCATCTCCTTGGCCTGGATGCTGAGGTCGGCGGCCGTGCCCTGCTGGCCCCCGCTGGCGGGCTGGCGCAGCAGAACCCGGGCGTGCTCCAGGATGAACCGGCGGCCCGGGTCGCCGCCCGCGAGCAGGACGGCGGCGGTCGAGGCGGCCTGCCCGACGCAGAAGGTCGAGATGGGCGCGCCGACGAAGCTCATCGTGTCGTAGATGGCCATGAGCGAGGTGTACGAGCCGCCGGGGGAGTTGATGTAGATCGCGATCTCCCGGTCCGGGGCCGAGGATTCGAGGTGCAGCAGCTGGGCGATGACGACGTTCGCGACGCCGTCGTCGATCTCAGTCCCGAGGAAGATGATCCGCTCGGAGAGCAGGCTGCTGTAGATGTCGTACGCGCGCTCGCCCTGGGTGGTCCGCTGCACGACGGTCGGAATCGTGTACTGGCTCATCTCAGATCCCCGTCTTCCGCCGCGAGCCCGCGGGCCGTACGTCGTCCATGCTCGCCACGACCCCGTCGACCATGCCGTAGGCCTTGGCCTCCTCGGCCGTGAACCAGCGGTCGCGGGCGCCGTCCCGGGCGATGGTCTCCTCGCTCTGGCCGGTGTGCGAGGCGGTGATCCGCTCGATGGTCTTCTTGATGAACTCCAGGTTCTCCGCCTGGATCGCGATGTCGGCGGTGGTGCCGCCGATGCCCCCCGAGGGCTGGTGCATCATGATCCGCGCGTTCGGCAGCGCGAAGCGCTTGCCCGGAGTGCCGACACTGAGCAGGAACTGCCCCATGCTCGCGGCGAATCCCATCACGAGCGTCGAGACGTCGTTGGGGATGAGCTGCATGGTGTCGTAGATGGCGAGCCCGGCGGTCACCGATCCGCCGGGGCTGTTGATGTACAGACTGATGTCGGTACGCGGATCCTCCGCCGACAGCAACAGCATCTGCGCACAGATCCGGTTCGCCGAGACCTCGTCCACCTGCGTACCGAGGAACACGATCCGCTGGTGAAGCAGTTGGGCGGCCAGATGGTCGTCGAACCGGGAAGGCTGCGTGTCGCCCTCCTCGGCCCGGGGGCGCAGGGCTGGGTTCCAGCCCGTGGTGAGTACTGACATGGACCCTCCTCGTGGGTACGGCGCACTCGGCGTCGACGCGTATGTCCACTGTCGGAGAGGGAAGGGCGCGGGGTAAGGCATCTTGGCCTGCGGCAGATTTGCTGAGAGCAGAGGGCGCGGGAGGTGCGGAGGCCGGAGGTTCCCCCCGGCCGGACTCTTCCCTGGACGAGCCGCCGGAGGCGAGGGCAAGACTGCCAACACACCAGCCCTTCGGCGAAAGGGAGTTGAGAGACTTCCGCCATGGGATCTTGGGGCACCTTGGGGCCGGCACTGTTGTCTCTCGCCGGTGTCGCGCTCGGCGCGAGCGGGTCGCTGTTCGGTCAGTACCTCGTCTCGCGGGCGAGCACCCGACAGGTCGAGGTGCAGGAAGCGGCCGCTCACCGCGCGGAACTCAAGGGCGCGGTGCTGAAGTTCCTGAGCGTTGCCGCACGGGTGGAGAAGGTCGCCTTCACGCGCGAGGACGGTGCGGCGGGTGACGAAGCCGCCGGTACGGAGGATCGCGACAACAGGGCCGGTGCCGCCCTCGGTCGACTCGACGAACTAGTCGACGCTGTGTGGCTCGCCCAGGCCGAGATCGACTTGGCCGCCAGGAGCGAGCCCCTGCGGGGCGCCACCTATCGGTATGCGTTCCGCCTCGCCGAGACGGCCCGAGGGGAAACGACCGACGCGTCCGAACTGCGCGGGCCGCAGGTCGAGTTCATGGATGCTGCTTATGGGGACATGTGGCCGGGGTTGCGACGGACGGACGGGCGTCCCGTCACGCCTCGGTGAGACGAACCTTCCGCCTTTGGACACACAGGGCGCCGCTTCACGCGTCGGATACCACCTCGGTCCCCTCCGGAACGCCCGTCGAGCGGCCGGTCCGGTCAAGCCTCTGCAGACGCTGATGCCGCTCCGCCGCCACCCGGAGCAGCAGTTCCTTCAGCTCGTGCCGGGAGCGGCCACGGGTCTTGGTGGCATGGCAATTGGGGCACAGAGCGATCATCTGGCTCGGATGGTCACGTCCGCCCTGAGCCAGGTCCTCGATGTGGTCGACGTCCAGGATGGGCAGGCCTCGGTCGGTGCGGTCCTGGGGCTCGCCGGTGCACCGCGGGTTCTCGCAATGGTCGCCACTGCGCCACAGGACCGCTCTGCGGGCGGCGGGCAACCGTAGCGGACTGTTCCTGCGTTCTTCCCGGCGTCCGGAGCCGTCGGCAGCCTCCCGATTCTCCGCCAGTTGGCACCAGCGGAGATACTGTGCGGCCGTCACCACGGGGTCGTCCTGCCCGCCGAGTTGCTGCTTCTCGTAGGCGTCTTCGGCATCCTCGACGACCGTCTCGAGGTCGAGACGGAGTTCCCGCAGCAGCCAGGACTCGTCGAGGCCGGTGAAGAAGCGGTCGGTAAGTGTGTCGATCAGCGAGGCTCTGGCGAGTCCGGAGACACGCAGCAGCTCGTACGCCGCCGTCGGGAGACCGCCCGTCGGCTGATGTTCCTCGAACCACCGACGCAACTTGGCGTCCCCGTGGGCGACGGGAACCACTCCGGAATGACCCTCGAGCGTCCACAACCCCGCCTGGTAGAGCGCGAGTACTGGGTAGTCCGGGCGGGGTCTCTCGCCGCGCAGGCCATGGCGTCGCAACAGGTCGGTCAACGCCTCGTACGTCTCCTCCCAGCTCAATAGCCGCTGCTCGCCGCGCATCGCGCGGGCGGCGGCCCACAGCAGAGTGATCGGCTGATACAGGCGCGGCTCGGAGGAAGCACGATCCGGGGCGAGGACGCGCACCCGCTCGACGAGGCCATCCACAGTCGGTTCACCGATGGCGGCCAGGCGGACGACCTGATACCCGCGGTCAGCGAGGAGTTTGACGGCGTGATCGCGCCCGCCGGAGAACTCATTGGGAGCCAGCGGCCGTTGCCCCGGCAGGAAACCGTGGGCCGCTCCGACCACGGCCTTCGAGTCGTAGTGCCTGCCGTCCTTCACCAGGAAGTACGTCTTGGCCGGTTGGAAGTCGTACTGCGCCAGAAAGGAATCCCTCCCCAGCCGGTCGCACTCCGCGAGTGCCTGATCGATCTCTGTCCTGCCGATGTCACTCAACGCCACGACCACACGGTAACCGGGGGCTCTGACATCGCGAGTCCGATCTGCTTGCTGCGTCTCTCAACCGGCTTACCCGTACGACCTGTTGGCGGCATTGGTTCTGGCGGGTGCTGGCCGAAAAGCCAGGCTTGCCCGCGTGCTCCTGCCCCAGCAGGTTCGGCCGCGCCCGGTGCAGGGAACCCCAGGATCAGAAGTGTGTGGCGATCCTGGGGGGCGGGCTCGGTGACACAGCAGAGGAGTCAAGAACACGACGCCGAGACGATTGCCCTGCTCATGCGTGAGTACGACTCACTCCGGTGCGAGATCTCGGAGCGCGTGGCGGCGAGGATGCAGGTACTGGGATTCTCGGGCGTGATTGCCGCCCTCATCACCACAGGAGGGCTCTCCCCGCACGGGCCCAACCTTTATCTCGGCTGCCTCAGCCTCATCCTCGGTCTGGTCTGGCTGCGGGACACCAACTTGGGCATCCAGCGCATCAGTAGGCACCTTCGAGATGTCGAGGCAGAGGTGAACCGTCTGTCGACGCGCGCCTACGGCAGCAGTCCCCTGTCGTGGGAAACAGCCCGGCACGAGAGCAGACGGACGGAGCGGCCCGCCTGGCGCTTCATCGGGCGCATCGGTGGTTGGACCACGCGTGACTGACCAGTCCCTTGCATCTCGACGCGGTACGGGTGTAGCCGACAGATGAGCGGCCGTCCCTTGTCGGCTCCTGCCTCCGGATCTGACGCTGAACTGGCGCCGCTCCGGCGCCACTTCCGTGCCCCTGCATCCCGCTTCGATGTGGGACCTGGCTGGCGGTCCCTGGTGCTGCGGTGCCATGAGGCGGTCGTTGCGGAGTTCCCCGAGTACGAGCTTCTGGCAGTGAAGCAGAAGTGGGCGGCCCTGGCGTTCCAGGCTTCTCCGCGGCCGTGGAAGCGGGGCGGGAACTGGACGCATGACGAGGCAGACAGGCTCCGTGCACTGGTGGCCGAATTCGCGGTCGCCAGCGAGCACGTCTGCGAACGCTGTGGCAATGCCGGAACGCTCCGTGAAACCCGGCCGATTGAGCTGACCCTCTGCGATGTGTGCGAGTCCGTCGTGGGGCCGGAAGGCCTCCTGTAGGGGCTCGCTCAGCGCTTCAGGAAGCGAGGCTCCGGCCACGTGGTGATCGGCTCGCTGGACGCCGAGTAGATCTCCAGGAGCGAGAGATAACCGTCCTTGGTGAACACCATGACCCCGGCGTCGTCCGGCACGGAGTACCAGGCATCTGCAGCCGGGTTCCCGTGCGCCGGGGCTGGTGGCACCGCCGCGCGGTCCACCGTCAGATCGACTGTCACACAGCCGCAACCGCACCGGTCCGTCACTCGCGCATGCGGAATCTGGGCGCGCAGAGCGCTGCTCACCGGATCGGGACCGGCAAGCAGCGAGTCCAGCGTCGCCGTCGCGTGGGGCGAGAGGGGTTCAGCCATCGGCCTTCGCGACCCCGACCGGGCAGGACACCCCCGTCCCCCCAATCCCGCAGTACCCCGCCGGATTCTTGTCCAAATACTGCTGGTGGTATCCCTCCGCTACGAAAAACTCCCGGCCCTCGGCAGGCAAGATCTCCGTAGTGATCGTGCCGTGGCCCGAGCCGGTCAGGACCTCCTGGTAGCGGGTGCGGGAGGACTCGGCCGCCGTTGCCTGGGCGGGGGTGTGGGTGTAGATCGCCGAGCGGTACTGGGTGCCGACGTCGTTGCCTTGGCGGAAGCCCTGGGTGGGGTTGTGGGACTCCCAGAAGAGCTTCAGGAGGGTTTCGTAGCTGACCTTGGACGGGTCGAAGACGACGCGGACCGCCTCGGTGTGGCCGGTCAGGCCGGAGCAGACCTCTTCGTAGGTGGGGTGGAGGGTGTGGCCGCCTTGGTAGCCGACGAGGGTGGTCCAGACGCCGTCGGTCTGCCAGAACTTGCGTTCCGCGCCCCAGAAGCAGCCCAGGCCGAAGTCCGCGGTCTCGTAGCCCTCGGGGTAGGGGCCGAGCAGCGGGGTGTCGAGGACCGTGTGGCGCTCGGGCACGGTGTACGTGGGCTCGGGTCGTCCCTTCAGCGCCTGGTCGGGGGTCGGGAGCACGGGCGTACGGCCGAACAGCATCTGGTCCTCCTCGGGGTCTGACAAGGGGAACGTACGGGGGCGCGCGGGCATTCCGTACGCCCGGGTTGGGGGTCCTCGGTGATGTCCTCGGTGTCGCCCTCGGTGTCGTCCTCAGTGACGCAGGGTGGCCGGGTTGCCACCGTTGGCCTCGTAGCCCGCCACCGCGAGGGCGCGGTAGACCGCGTAGTCGGCCGCCGGGTCGGGGGACAGGGTCCAGGGGAGGGCGCCCACATGGCCGTCGATGTGCAGGATCTGGTCCATCGCCTCGCCCCAGCGTTCGCCGCGGACCAGGAAGAAGAGGAGCAGGTGCCGTACGTGGGGGGTGGTCGGGTCGTCGTGGCGTGCGTGGTGCACGGCGTACTGGGCGCCCTCGACGGCCTTGGTGACGACTTCGCTCTGGTAGAAGCCGCGTACCAGGTTGACGTCCGGCAGGTGCTCGAAGACTGCGAACAGGGGCAGCGCGGAGAGCAGCGAGCCCTGGGGCGCGCGGGCCGCGGCGGCGTCGGTGAAGTGGTGGGCGAGGTCGCGGGTGCCGTGCCACTTCTCGCACCAGTAGTGCAGCGCGGCGAGATGGGCGCCCATGTGCGTCGCGTTGCGGTCCAGGATCTTGAGCCAGAGCTGCTCGAACTCCTCGCGCGGGTAGGCGAGTCCGCGCGCGATGGACAGTTCGACGATGTACGGGACCGGGTCGCCGGGGGCGAGCAGCGCCGCCTCGGCGCAGGCACCGCGGGCCTCCTCCAGGATGATGCGGAACTCGTCCGTGCCCGCGGTGGCGGTGCGCCAGGCCTGCTGGACCAGGAACTCCGCGTACACCGCCGCGCCGCCCGCGTCCTTGGGCGCCTCGGTGCGCCAGACCCGGAGCCACTGGCCGCCCGGGTTCTCGCTGACGCCGCCGGGGCGCTGGGCCAGTTCCAGCGAGGCCATGCCCGCGAACGCCTGGACGCGCTGCCAGCGCGCTTCGCTCTCCGCCTCGGTGGCCTGGAGGAGCTGCGAGGCGACCCGCCAGTCCTGGCTGTGCTGGAGGTGCGCGAGCACCTGCTCCAGGTCCTCGTCGGGGCCCGGCAGCCGTACGTCCAGTTCCTCCTGGCGGAGGAAGCCGTAGGCGGCGGGGTCCGCGGCGTCCGGCGCACCGGGCGCGACCTGGCGTATGCCCCCGCGCCTGCGCAGCAGTACGGGGCCGAGCGCGGCGAAGAACAGCAGCACGGCCATCAGGACCCAGAGAATCTCCATGCCTCCAAGCGAACCAGACAGGCACGACAATTGGCGAACTTGTCCACAGGGCCTCAGGACCTTCTGTCCACAGGCCCGGTCGCGGGCTTTTCCACAGGCACGGCCGGACCGTCATCGGAAAGCCTTTCGTCGGACTACGCTCGGGCCCATGAGCGACTCGCACACCACGCAGAGCTTCGAGACCGTGGCGATCCACGCGGGCAACACCGCCGATCCCCTCACCGGCGCGGTCGTCCCGCCGATCTACCAGGTCTCCACCTACAAGCAGGACGGCGTCGGCGGACTGCGCGGCGGCTACGAGTACAGCCGCAGCGCGAACCCGACGCGTACCGCCCTGGAGGAGAACCTCGCGGCCCTGGAGGGCGGCCGCCGGGGTCTGGCCTTCGCCTCGGGCCTGGCCGCCGAGGACTGCCTGCTGCGCACGATCCTGGTGCCCGGTGACCACCTCGTGATCCCCAACGACGCCTACGGCGGCACCTTCCGGCTGTTCGCCAAGGTCGCCAAGCGCTGGGGCGTCGAGTACTCGGTCGCCGACACCTCCGACCCGGCGGCGGTGCGCGCGGCCCTCACGCCCCGTACCAAGGCGATCTGGGTGGAGACGCCGTCGAACCCGCTGCTCGGCATCACCGACATCGCCGCGATCGCCGACGTGGCGCGGACCGCCGGTGCCCGGCTCGTCGTCGACAACACCTTCGCAAGCCCCTACCTCCAGCAGCCGCTGGCTCTCGGCGCCGATGTGGTCGTGCACTCGCTGACCAAGTACATGGGCGGTCACTCGGACGTCGTCGGCGGTGCGCTGGTGGTCTCCGACCCGGAACTCGGCGAGGAGCTGGCCTTCCACCAGAACGCCATGGGCGCGGTGGCCGGTCCGTTCGACTCCTGGCTGGTGCTGCGCGGCGTGAAGACGCTGGCCGTACGCATGGACCGGCACTGCGACAACGCCGGGCGGATCGCCGAGCTGCTGACCCGGCACCCGCAGGTGACGAGCGTGCTCTACCCGGGACTGCCGGACCACCCGGGGCACGAGGTCGCGGCCAAGCAGATGCGCGCCTTCGGCGGCATGATCTCCTTCCGCGTCAAGGGCGGCGAGCAGGCGGCGGTCGAGGTCTGCAACCGGGCCAAGGTGTTCACGCTCGGTGAGTCGCTGGGCGGCGTCGAGTCCCTGATCGAGCACCCGGGCCGGATGACGCACGCCTCCGTCGCCGGTTCCCAGCTGGAGGTCCCGGCCGACCTCGTACGGCTGTCCGTCGGCATCGAGAACGTCGACGACCTGCTCGCGGACATCCAGCAGGCGCTGGGCGGTTGACAGTCCTCGGCGGTCCGAGGTCCAGGAGGGACGTTGCCGCCCAAGGCAGTTGAGGTCCTCATCCGCCGAGGTCCGATGAGATTGGCAGAGATCCGCTGAACTCCGTTGAGTGCGGCGAAAGTTGAAGCCCGCCGCCCACGAGCAGAGTTCGGCGCCCACGAGCAGAGCCCGCCGAGCTCACCGACGCCGCCGGTCACCACCCCGTGAGCGGCGGCGTCGTGTCCGAGGGAGGTTCCACCCACGGGTGGACGGTGCAGGCCCACACCGTGAAGGCGAGGGCCGCGGCGAGCAGGACGAGCCAGAGGATCCGGCGGGCGAGGGTCCGGCGGCGCAGCAGTCGTTCGCCGCGGTGCACCGCGTGGGCGTGGGCGTCGGGCGGCAGTGCGACGGCGACCCCTTCGAGGAGTCTGCGCACCGTTTCCGCGCGGCGGTCGGCGGCGCTCATGGCAGCGCCGCCTCGGTGCCGCCGCGGGGAGTGCCGGGACCGGCGCCCGCGCCCCGTGCGCTGCCACGCGCCGGGTGCAGGACATTGGCGCAGGCGCGGTCGCAGATCTCGCCGACGCGCTCCGGCGGCAGGGCGAGCAGCGCGGCGCACTGTTCCTCCGCCACGCCCTCGTACATCCGCAGGGTGAGGATCAGCCGTTCCTGCGGGCGGAGCGCGGCGAGCACACCGGCCGGGGGCGCGGCCGTACGCCGTGTCCGTAGCCGCGGTATCCGTGGCAGCTGTCGCGGGTACCAGGCGGTGCGGGCGAAGCGCAGTGCGAGCAGGGCGCGGGCGTGGTCGTAGGGGTCGTCGTCGTGCAGCCGGTCCCAGACGGCGTAGGTGTGCGCGAGGGCGTACGCGAGGAGGCGGCGGGCGCGGGGGTTGTGCGCCGGTTCCTCGGCGGTGAGCAGGGTCGCCGTGCGCAGCAGGCGGACCGCCGTGCCCGCGACGAAGGACTCGAACTCGTGGGCGCGCCGGGCCGATTGACGCTGCGACCGGCTCCGCGGCGGTTCTCGCACGGCTGACTCCCTCCCGGCGCTCCACCCGCTGCCCCGGCGGTCGGGCGGCCGGGCGAGCGGACGGCCGCCCCTCGTCTCATCTGAGAGCGGTTCGGCGTCCGGGTCAAGAGAGGGGACGAGGCCGGGGCGGGCGAGCGGGCCGCGAGGGCGGCCCGCCGCGTGGCCGCCCGGTCAGGAGCCCTGCGGCAGCTCGGCCGAGAGCGGAACGGTTCCGGCGGCCATCCGGGCCGAAAGGGCCAGGTTGAAGCGGGTGAGCAGGGTGCAGAAGCGCTGCCGGTCCTCGGGCGCCCAGTCCCCGGTGAGCTCGTCCATCAGCTCCCGGCGCGAGGAGCGGACCTCCTCCAGGCGGGCGACGCCGCGCGGGGAGAGCTGGAGCACGACGGCGCGGCCGTCCTCGGGATGCGAGGTGCGCTTGACCAGTCCGCTCTCGACCAGCGGGGCGACCTGACGGGTCACCGTGGAGGAGTCGATTCCCATGCTCGCCGCGAGCGCCTTGACGCCCATCGGGCCTTCCTTGTCCAGCCGGTTGAGCAGCAGATAGGCGGCACGATCCATGGAGTTGCGCAATTTCCCGACCCCGCCGAGGCGGGTCTGTTCGGCGCGGCGCGCGAACACCGCGACCTCGTGCTGCAGAGCATCGAGGAGGCCGGTGTCGCCGGCGGTAGTCATGTCCTGAGTTGGGGGCATGGCCGGGGGCTCACTTCATGTATGGGAGTGGGATGGGGGACAGGGTACGCGGAGACCGCTCAACTCGTACCGCCGCTGCACAAACCAGTCTGGACACGACCACATCACGGGTCAGGCCTGTTCAGGGGCTTGACCGCTGGCCACGACGTGCTGACACGTGCCCGCACGGAGGGCCCCTCTCCTGCCAGAATCGAGCCATGAACCACCGCACCGGCAGGTCCCTTCCCACGGTCACCCTCGACGACGTACGCGGCGCCCAGAAGATGCTGTCCGGAGTCTCCCGGGTGACCGCCATGGAAGGCAGTAGACATCTGTCCCGGCTGGTGGGCACACCGGTCCACTTCAAGTGCGAGAACCTCCAGCGCACCGGTTCGTTCAAGCTGCGCGGTGCCTATGTACGCATCTCCGGACTGCTGCCCGAGGAACGCGCCGCCGGAGTGGTGGCCGCCAGCGCGGGCAACCACGCCCAGGGCGTCGCCCTCGCCTCCTCGCTGCTCGGTGTCCGCTCGACCGTGTTCATGCCGGTGGGCGCCCCGCTGCCGAAGGTGGCCGCGACCCGCGAGTACGGCGCGGAGGTGCGGCTGCACGGCCAGGTCGTCGACGAGACGCTGGCCGCGGCCCAGGAGTACGCCGCCCGTACGGGTGCCGTCTTCATCCACCCCTTCGACCACCGGGACGTGATCGCCGGGCAGGGCACGGTCGGTCTGGAGATCATCGAGCAGTGCCCCGAGGTCCGCACGATCCTGGTGGGCGTCGGCGGGGGCGGACTCGCGGCCGGGATCGCGGTCGGCGTGAAGGCGCTGCGCCCCGACGTACGGGTGATCGGCGTGCAGGCCGCGGGCGCCGCCGCATACGTGCCCTCGCTCGCCGCCGGGCATCCGGTGTCGGTGCCGCATCCGGTGACCATGGCCGACGGCATCAAGGTGGGCCGCCCCGGAGACGTGCCCTTCGGGATCGTCTCCGAACTCCTCGACGACGTGCTGACGGTGACCGAGGACGAACTGTCCAGCGCGCTGCTGCTCTGCCTGGAGCGGGCCAAGCTGGTCGTCGAACCCGCGGGGGCCAGTCCGGTCGCCGCGCTCCTGAGCGCGCCGGAGTCCATCGACGGGCCGGTGGTGGCCGTGCTCTCCGGCGGCAACGTCGACCCGCTGGTGCTGCAACGGGTGCTGCGGCACGGCATGGCGGCCGCCGGCCGCTACCTCTCGCTGCGGCTGCGCCTGCCGGACCGACCGGGCGCCCTCGCCACGCTGCTCGGCGAACTCTCCGGCGCCGACGCCAACGTGCTCGACATCTCGCACGTACGCACCGACCCCCAGCTCGGCCTCAGCGAGGTCGAGGTCGACCTGCACATGGAGACCAAGGGCACGGAGCACTGCGCGGCCGTGACGGAGCGGCTGCGGGGGGCCGGGTACACGATCATCGGCTGAGCGGCGCGGCACCGGACAGGTACGGGCGGCCGCCTGTTGGAGACCGCCGGTTGCCCGGCGGGAACTCCGGGCAACCGGCGGCAGTTCGGGGCCCGGTGGCGCGCTGGGCGCGTACTTCCGGGTCCGGTGCGCGGGCACTGTGCGCGTACGGCGTGTGCGTACGGCGTACTCGTACGGCGTGCGGTGTCGGTACGGGCCGATGGGGCCCGGGGGCGAGCGGTGTGTGCGGCGGGGTTCCCGCCTTTTCGCAGGTGCGGGCCGGTCCGGTGCGGTGATCAGGTCCGGCTGTGGGGCTCAGTGTTCCCGCCCGCTTCGGGCGCTGTCGTTGGCGTGTTCCGCACACATTCTTTTCCTGCAGCGCACTCTCGGGGCTGTCGTCCCGTGCGCCCGAGGCCGGGCCCGGGGCATTGTCAGACCCGGACCGTAGGGTTCCCATAAATGGCTTGAGGCAACGCGATGTATCGCGTTAACGTGTGGCACCCGCCACTCGTGTGTCCGGCTTTCCCTCAGGAAACGCGCATTGTGCTGCCCGGTCCGCTCGAGTCCGCAGTGAGCCACCCGTGCCGAGGTGGCCCGAACCCTTGGAGTTGCCTCATGCCAGGCGCCATCCATGCAGAAGGTCTGGTGAAGACCTTCGGCGACGTCAGGGCTCTGGACGGCGTCGATCTCGACGTGCCCGAGGGCACCGTGCTCGGCCTGCTCGGACCCAACGGCGCCGGGAAGACCACCACGGTGCGCTGCCTGACGACGCTGCTGCGTCCCGACAGCGGCCATGCGACGGTCGCCGGGATCGACGTGCTCAAGCACCCCAACGAGGTCCGGCGCTCCATCGGTCTGTCCGGCCAGTTCGCGGCCGTCGACGAGTACCTCACCGGGCGCGAGAACTTGCAGATGGTGG
This sequence comes from Streptomyces sp. NA04227, assembly GCF_013364195.1. Taxonomy (NCBI): domain Bacteria; kingdom Bacillati; phylum Actinomycetota; class Actinomycetes; order Kitasatosporales; family Streptomycetaceae; genus Streptomyces; species Streptomyces sp. NA04227. The sequence goes on from NZ_CP054918.1 coordinate 5,391,943, forward strand.
GCGAGCTCTACCAGATGCGGTCGAAGGCGGCGAAGGCGCGCGCGGTCGAACTCCTGGAGCGCTTCCACCTGACCGACGCCGCGGACCGGTCGACCAAGACCTACTCCGGCGGTATGCGGCGCAGGCTCGACCTGGCGGCGGCCCTGGTGGTCTCCCCGCCGGTGATGTTCATGGACGAGCCGACCACCGGTCTGGACCCGCGCAACCGTCAGGAACTGTGGGACGTCATCCAGGAACTCGTGGCGGGCGGCACCACACTGCTGCTGACCACGCAGTACCTGGAGGAGGCGGACCACCTCGCGCACGACATCGCCGTCGTCGACCACGGCCGGGTGATCGCCCGTGGCACGGCCGACGAGCTGAAGGCCCGCACCGGCGGTGAGCGCGTCGAGGTCGTCGTGCACGACCGCGAGCACCTCACCACCGCCTCCGAGATCCTCACCGGATTCGCCAAGGGCGGCCAGATCACCACCGAACAGCACACCCGCAAGCTCACGGTCCCGGTGACCGGCGGCGCCAAGCTTCTCGCGGAGGTCATCCGCGAACTGGACGCCCGGGGCGTCGAGATCGACGACATCGGCCTGCGCCGCCCCACCCTCGACGACGTCTTCCTCTCGCTGACCGGCCACCACGCCGAGGAGAAGAACGACAACGGCGGGTCCGCCGACCCGTCCCCGACCCAGAAGGAGAGCGACAAGTGAGCGGCGCGACCGACACCCTGACTCCGGCGTCCGTCAAGGGCGGTGGCATCGGCAGCTCCGTGCGCGACTCGCTCGTCGTGGCGCGGCGCAACCTGATCCGTATGACGCGGATCCCCGAGATGATCATTTTCGGTCTGATCCAGCCGATCATGTTCGTGGTGCTGTTCACCTACGTGTTCGGCGGATCCGTCGAGGTCGGCGCCTCCACCTCGCCCGACGACTATCGCGAGTTCCTGATGGCGGGCATCTTCGCCCAGACCGTCACCTTCGCGACCGCGGGCGCCGGTGCGGGCATCGCGGACGACATGCACAAGGGCCTCATCGACCGGTTCCGCTCGCTGCCGATGTCACGCGGTGCGGTGCTCACCGGGCGGACGCTCGCGGACCTCGTACAGACCGCGCTCACCATCGTGGTCCTCGCGATCGTCGCCCTGCTCGTCGGCTGGCGGGTGCACGAGAACTTCGGCAAGGTGCTGCTCGGCTTCCTGCTGCTGCTCTTCCTCGGGTACGCGTTCTCCTGGATCGGCGCCCTGATCGGCCTGACCGTACGCACCCCCGAGGCGGCCACCTCCGGCGGACTGATCTGGCTGTTCCCGCTGACGTTCGTCTCCAACGCCTTCGTCGACGCGACCAAGCTGCCGGGCTGGCTCCAGCCGGTCGCGGAGTGGAACCCCTTCAGCGCCACGGTGCAGGCCTGCCGCGAACTGTGGGGCAACCAGCCCCCCGGCTACCAGGCCCCGGACTCCTTCCCGATGGAGCACCCGGTGATCACCTCGGCCCTGTGGTCGCTGGCCATCCTGGTCTTCTTCCGCACGCTGGCCGTGCGCAAGTACCGCAAGGGTGCTGTCTGATACGGCCGTAACGCCGAACGTAACGCCGAAGCGCACTCACACCGCCGCCCCCGGTTCCGCATCATGCGGAGCCGGGGGCGGGCGCGTAGGTGAACCGGGGTGGCGGATCAGCCGGTGTACGGCTTCGCCTCCAGGATCTTCACCGAGGCGAGCTTGCCGTTGGGCAGCTCGTACTCGACGGTCTCGCCGACCTTGTGGCCGTTGACGCCGCTGCCGAGGGGCGACTGCGGGGAGTACGTCTCGATCTCGTCGCTCGCGTACTCGCGGGAGGCCATGAGGAAGCTGAGGGTGTCGTCCTCGTCGCCGTCGAAGGCGATGGTCACCACCATGCCCGGGGCGATCACGCCGGTGGCGGCGGGGGCCTCGCCGACCTTCGCGTTCTCCAGGAGCTGGGTCAGCTGGCGCACACGGAGCTCCTGCTTGCCCTGCTCCTCCTTGGCCGCGTGGTACCCGCCGTTCTCGCGCAGGTCGCCCTCCTCACGCGCTGCCGCGATCTTCGTGGCGATCTCGGTACGCGCAGGACCAGACAGGTACTCCAGCTCGGCCTTGAGCTGGTTGTACGCCTCCTGGGTGAGCCAGGTGACGTTGTCGCTGGTCTGGGTCACAGGTGCTCCTCGTAGGTGCTGGGAAATACAAATCATCGCCCTACCCAGAAGCATGTTCCTTCATGGAAGGGCGAAACCACGAGCCTAACAATTCCCCGTGGAAAGGGGGAGGACATAATTCATCAGGGATACGTCAACGCAGGTCAGTGGCGTTGTGACGAAGAACTGGCCCTGTCGTGGAGGCCGGGTGACGCACCCCGGGGAAGCACGCGTACACGGTCCGTGCGCCGGGGCGGGAGTCAATCCGCCTGGCAGCCCACGAGCTCCGCGCTGGTGCCGCGCTCGGTGGTACGCAGCGTGACGACCTTGTCCACGCGGCCCTTGTTCTCGTCGAAGCGGAAGTCGGCCCGGCCGACCTCGGCGCCGTCGGCGGAGCGCGAGCGCAGGGTGCAGTAGCCCTTCGCGTCCGCGTCCTTGCGGACCTCCAGATGGGCTTCCACGGCGCGGTCCGAGACCACCTTGAACTTGATGACCTCGCCGCTGAGCCGCTGCCCGTTCACGTAGTCCCAGCCGAACCAGCCGACGACGGCGAGCAGGACGACGCCGAGTGCCGCACCCACGGCCTTGAGCTTCCGGTCGGCGCTCTCGTCCGGGCGTTGGGAGGAGGTCCGCCCGTAACGCCCCTCGGGGCGTCGGCCGGTGCCCGTCGTCCGCTCGGGTTCGACCGCGGAATTCATCGCTCGTCCTCTCGGGGAGCCGGGGGCCCGGAATTATTCGGCGCCCGGTTCCGTCACTATAGAAGCCCAGGAACGTCACCCGACCGTCGGCCCGTGACGGAGCCCCGGGGGAGGGGCGCACGAGCCGGCAGCGGACCAGTGTGCCCACGGGTCGTTTGAATACATCACGAGGGATCGAGCCTTGACTGAGCAGCTGCGACTGATGGCGGTTCACGCCCACCCCGACGACGAGTCGAGCAAGGGCGCGGCCACCATGGCCAAGTACGTGTCCGAGGGGGTGGACGTGCTGGTGGTGACCTGCACGGGCGGTGAGCGCGGTTCCATCCTCAACCCCAAGCTCCAGGGTGATCAGTACATCGAGGAGAACATCCACGAGGTACGCAGGAAGGAGATGGACGAGGCCCGCGAGATCCTGGGCGTACGCCAGGAATGGCTCGGCTTCGTCGACTCGGGACTGCCCGAGGGCGACCCGCTGCCGCCGCTGCCCGAGGGCTGCTTCGCCCTGGAGGACGTGGACAAGGCGGCCGGGGAGCTGGTGAAGGCGATCCGCGATTTCCGTCCGCAGGTGATCACCACCTACGACGAGAACGGCGGCTACCCGCACCCCGACCACATCCAGACCCACAAGATCTCGATGGTCGCCTTCGAGGGCGCGGGCGACGCCGAGAAGTACCCGGAGTCCGAGTTCGGTCCCGCGTACCAGCCGCAGAAGCTCTACTACAACCAGGGCTTCAACCGTCCGCGCACCGAGGCGCTGCACCAGGCAATGGTCGACCGCGACCTGGAATCGCCGTACGCGGACTGGCTCAAGCGCTGGGACAAGATGGGCATTCCGGAGCGCACCCTGACCACGCACGTCGAGTGCGCGGACTTCTACGAGATCCGTGACAAGGCTCTCATCGCGCACGCCACCCAGATCGACCCGGACGGGGCCTGGTTCCGCGTACCGATGGACATCCAGCGGGAGGCCTGGCCCACCGAGGAGTACGAGCTCGCGAAGTCGCTCGTCGATACCTCCCTCCCCGAGGACGACCTCTTCGCGGGCATCCGCGACAATGCCTGACATGAGCGCAAGCGCAAGCCTCGCAATGACCCGGCTCGTCCCCCTCGCGAAGGAGGTGGACGAGAACAAGGTGACGCCCGGTGTTCTCGGCTTCCTCGTCTTCGCGGTGATGGCCCTGGCCGTGTGGTTCCTGATGAAGTCCATGACCCGGCACATGAAGAAGGTCGACTTCCAGGAGTCCCCGGAGGCCGCGGCGTCGAAGGACACCGGAGCCAAGGCGGCCGAGAGCGCCGCCGCCAAGCGGGGCTGACCTCTCGCAGCCAAGCGGTCCCGGTCCCTGCCGACCGGGGCCGCTCACGGCTGTCCGGCCACGACCGGGGCCGCCGGGGGCCGCCCGGCCACCGGGGCGGCCGGACTGTACGGACTCACCGCCCGGTGGACACCGGGACCCCCATGATCTCCCGCGCGTGGCGGCCCGGCACCATGCCGAGGCTCCATGCCTGCCAGCCCGCGTCCAGGTCCACGCCGCGCTCCAGGAGCAGGGCGTACGCCTCCAGACAGTCCTCCAGGCGGGCGTCCCGGGCCGGATGAGCGGCGGCTCGTAGCTGGATCAGTTCCTCCTGCGCCACGGCCGTGCCGATCTCGGTCCCGCCGGGGGAGGCGTACGGCAGCAGCGTGCAGCGCAGGAACAGGGCCCAGTCCTCGCCGCGCCGGTCGCCGTATCCGGAGAACAGGGCCGCGGCCTCGTCGCACAGACCGAGCGCCTGCTGGCTGCGTGCGTTCCCGGCGTCCACCACGGCGAGTTCGAGCAGGGTCCACGCTTCGCCGTGCGCGCCCCCGATCCGCTGGAAGTCGGCGCGCGCGTCCACCAGGAGCTGCCGGGCGAAACCGCTGTTGCGCAGTGAGCCGGTCTGCGCGGCGCGCAGGTCGCGCGAGGCGCGCGCGGAGTGGTGCCGCGCGCAGGCGAGCCCGTACACATCGCGCATCCGCGAGAACATCGTCCGCGAGCGCTCCAGTTCGCGTACCGCCTCCTCCAGGCGGCCGTTCTCCTCCAGCGCCTGGCCCAGGTAGTACAGGCTCCACGCCTCGCCGCGGGCATCCTCGTTCTCGCGGTGCTGGGCCGCTGCCCTCGTGAGCTGCTCGACCGCGGCCGAGGAGTCGCCGTCCACCAGCCGGGCGCGTGCGAGCTGGGTCAGTGCCCAGGCCTCGCCGCGCTGGTCGCGGACCCGCCCGTACAGGTCGAGCGCGGTACGCAACTCCTCCTCGGCGGGCGCCACTTCACCCCGGCGCAGACAGACCTGCCCGAGCTGGAAGTGCGCCCAGGCCTCGCCGTGCACGGACTCGCTCTCGCGGTGCAGCTCCAGCGCGGTGTGCAGCAGCGCCAGGGCCTCGCCGAGGCGTGCGCGGTCGCGTTCCACGGCGGCCAGCGCGTGCAGGGTCCAGGCCCGGTCACCGGCGAGCGCGGGTACGGACTGGAGGTCCAGCGCCTCGCGCAGTTTGTCCGCCGCCCCGGCGAGGTTGCCCTGGTGGTGCAGGGTGATGCCGAGCGAGCACAGGGCGCGGGCGGCACCGGCCTCGTGGTGGGCCTCGAAGTAGAGGTCGACCACCGAACTCAGCGTGGTGCGCGCGGTGTCCAGCTCGCCGAGCTGCCGGGCCGCGATACCGGTACGCCACTGCACGCTGCGTACGAGCAGGCCCTGGTCGACCGCCTGGGTGAGCTCGTTGATCTCGCCGAGCCGGTACAGGTCGCCGCGCAGCAGGCAGTAGTCGCACAGCGCGCCGAGCAGGTTCAGTACGGCGCCCTGGTCGACGCCCTCGGCGTGGCGCAGCGCGGCGGTGATGAAGCTGGACTCGTCGTCCAGCCAGCGCAGCGCGGCGTCCAGCGAGCCGAAGCCGTGCGGGCCGACCGCGCTGGAGTGGAAGGCGCTGTCCGCACGGGTGGAGGTCTTGCCGTCCACAAGGCGGATCACCGAGTCGGCGAGTTCGGCGTAGTTGACGATCAGCCGTTCCTGCGCGGCGGTGCGCTCGGCGGGCTCCTCCTCGTCCCGCAGCCGGGCCCCCGCGAAGGCGCGTACGAGATCGTGCAGCCGGTAGCGGTTGCCGCGGACGTGGTCGAGCAGTCCGGCGCCCGCCAGGCGCTCCAACTCCCGTGCGGCGGCGGGCTCGTCGGTGGCAAGGAGTGCGGCGGCAGCGGCGGCGCCCAGCGAGGCGCGCCCGGCCAGGGCCAGCCTGCGCAGCAGCCGCCGTCCGGTGTCCGACTGGTCCCGGTAGCGCAGCCACAGCACCCGCTCGACCGGTTCCACGGTGGCGTGCGCGGTGAGGTCCTCGGCGAGCGCGCGTGCGGTGCGCGGTCCGATCGCCGAGCCCGCGATACGCAGCGCCAGCGGCAGCCCGCCGCACAACTCCCGTACGCGCGGGGCGGATTCGGCGTCGTAGGGACCCGAGGAGTCCTCGGCCGACTCGCGCAACAGCTCCTCGGAGCCCACCTCGTCCAGCGGTTCGACCGGCAACTGGTGTACCCAGGCGCCGAGTTCGGCGGAGAGTTCGAGCGGCTTGCGGGTGGTGACCAGGATCAGCGACTCGGAGCGCTCGGGGATCAGGGTGCGTACCTGCTCGGGGTCCACGGCGTCGTCAAGGACCACCGTGACCTCCAGACCGGTCAGATGCTGCTGGTACAGCTCGGTCAGCCGTCTCAACTGCTGTTCAGGAGAAGACCGTTCGCGGAACAGGAGCTGCTCGCGGGGTGCGCCGAGCCGGTTGAGCAGGTGCAGCAGGGCCTCCCGGGTGGACAGCGGCGGCGCGTCCGGGCTGTCCCCGCGCAGGTCCACCACACAGGCCCCGCGGAACTGGTCCTTGAGATCGTGCGCCGCGCGTACCGCGAGCGTGGTCCGGCCGGATCCGGGCGCCCCGTGCAGCACCACCACGGTCGGCTTGGTCTGCGTACTGGCGCGGGCGGCGTGCACCCACTGCCCGATCCGTGACATCTCCGCCCGCCGCCCCGCGAACGTGCCCGCAGGCTGCGGGAGTTGACCGAAGGACCGCTCCAGTACGGTACGTCGCCTGGCCGCCGCGCTCTTGTCCGTACGGCGCAGCTTCGGCGCGGCCTTCTTCGTACCGGTGGCCGCGTTCAGTACCCGCTGCTGGTCCAGGAAGGGCCGGATGCCGCGTACTTCGAGCGCGGTCAGCCACTGCAGGCGCAGCTGTTCGGGCCCGCCGGGCTGATTGCGCGCCCCGGCGTGTCTGCTGGCGGCGGGCAGATGGGCGGCGGTCACCTTGGCGACGGTGGTGGCGGCGCCCACCACCGCGGCGGTCGCCCCGGCGCCCAGCGCGGTACCCGTCCCGGTGCCCAGCGCCAGGTCGGCCACCGCCGCTCCGACCGCGGCAACTCCCGCCACCAGCAACGGAGTCTTGCCGCCCTGCTGCGCGAACCGCTGCCCGAAGGTCGGCGCCGTCGCCCGTGCCTCGTCCAGCGCCCGGGTGTACGCCTCGTACTCCTCACCCGCGGCCTGCGCCATGGTGTCGAGTCCGGCCCGGGCCCGCGCGAGCAGCACCTGCCCGTCCTCGCGCCCGCCCGAGCGGCGCACCTCTTCCTCCACGGCCTGGACCAACAGCCTCTCGGCATCGGCCCGATGGTCGTCCCGCATCCCGTCCCCCTCGCGCCCGCGTGTCTGATCCGTCAAGTGCGTGATCCGTCAAGTGTCGTGCGTGGGAGGCCGGAAGGCGAGGGAGCGCACTTGTGCGCTCGCCGGACGGGGGCCGGGTGGCTGTTCGTGATTGCGCCGCGCAAGAGCGAAGCGTTATGCTTTCTGCTGTGACAGTGAAACGGATGGAGAGTGAGAGTCGAATGAGTCGGACCATCCGAGTCGACGACGAGGTCTTCGCCGAGTTGCAGAGCCGGGCCGAGCCCTTCGTGGACACGCCCAACGCGGTCTTGCGTAGGCTGCTCCATCTGGACTCGGCCGGGACCGACTGGGCCGCCCGGCCACAGGGGCGCGACCAGTCGCTCGCACCGCTCATCGCCGCCGGCCGACTGCGTGCCGGACAGCGGCTCGTCTGGCGGCGGCGCAACCTGAAACAGGTGCACCATGCGGTCGTACTGGAGGGCGGCGACCTGCGGCTGGAAGACGGGAGTGTGCACAGCACCCCCTCCAGTGCGGCCACCGCCCTCGCGGGAAATCAGCAGAACGGCTGGAAGGCGTTCGCCACCGAAGACGGCGCCCTTCTCTCGAGCCTGCGCTGAGGCACGGTTCTTTGAATCTGATGAGACGCGACACTCGGGCGCAGGGAGACAGATGATGGCGGGAGTGACCCAGCCGAAGGTAAGCCGCGTCGATGCGCTGGAACTGGTCGAGTGGGCCAGGGCCGGACGCATCCGCATCCCGCAGTTCCAGCGCTCGTACGCCTGGGACGCCTCGGACGCCGAGCGACTGTTCGACAGCATCCTGCGGGGGTATCCCATCGGGAACCTGCTCATGTGGCGAAAGCCCGCGCCTGCCGGCCGGGTGACACTGGGCGAGTGGAGCGTGGACGCGGACGAGCGGTCCGACGCCCTGTGGGTCGTCGACGGTCAGCAGCGGCTCACCACGCTGATCGGCGCTCTCACTGCTTCCGAGGACACGGTGGACCGGCGTTTCCGGATCTTCTACGACCTGCAGGAGGAGAAGTTCGTCTCCGCGTCCCATGCACAGCGGCTACGTGATTCGTGGCTCCCGATGTGGATCGCTAAGGACAACCGCATTCTGATCGCCTGGCAGCGGGAACGCCCCTGGCTGACCGTGGAACAGTACGACCTCTGTGATGCGGTGAGTACAGCCCTTCGTACGTACGAAATCCCCATGTACGAGATCGAGGGCGACGACGAGAAGGCCCTCACCGAGATCTTCGACCGGATGAACACCTTCGGGAAGGCACTCAAACGAGCCGAAATCTTTCGTGCCCTGCACTCGGCTCCGCTCGATGTGCAGCCCTCCGGACTCGACGCTCTGGGCGAGCGGGTCAACGCCCTTGAGTTTGGCACCTTCCCGCCCCAGTTGCTGATGCAGAGTGTGATGGCGGTGCGCGGCGGCAAGGTGGACCGTGACTTCAGGCAGGAGTTCAAGGACGACGAGGACCTCCACAGCGCGTTCGCGCAGACGGAGAAGGCGCTGCGCCTGGTGGTGGACTTCCTGCGCACGGACGCAGGGATTCCGCACCGCCGCCTTTTGCCGTACGCGTTGTTCATTCCCGTACTCGCGCGCTATGCGGCCCTCTTCGGACGTCCCCGGGGGAGGGGCGCGGAACTGCTGCGGCGATGGATCTGGCGTGGCTCCGTTGTGGGAGTGGCCCCGCAGGGCAACACCGTGGGGCTGCGACGCAACGCGGGGGCGGTGGACGAGGACCCCGTGGACAGCGCCAACCGGCTCCTGGAAATGCTGCCGCCGGGCGGGGAGCGCTGGAAGCCCGACCTGTCCCAGACCGCTCTCAACCGTGCTCAGGCGAAGCTCAACGTGCTGGGGATGCTGTCCACGAAGCCCGTGCTCCTCGTCGACGTGGACCGGGCCGAGGGACATCACTACGCCGCGGGTACCCGAATCGAGCGGACAGGGCTGCTCACGGACCTTCTCAATCAGGGAGGATCACCGCTCGTCCCGGTCCTGCCGGGGGCGGAGACCATCGCGGGCAGACTGCTGCACCCCGCCGTACCTGAAGACTACGGGGCCCTGCTGTGTGACGTGACGGACGAGACCGTGCTGCGCTCCCACTGTCTGGATCCGGCCGCGGTCGAGGCTCTGCGCAGCGGCGCACCGGCCGGGTTCCTCCAGCGACGCTCGGAACTGGTGGCAGAGGCGATCGCCCGCCACGTACAGAGCATGGCCCTGTGGGGGTTCACTGATGGCCCCGAACCAGAAGACTGGTTCGCAGACGTTCCCGGAGACGCCAATGCAGAGTGATGTGACCGCCTCGGTCTTCCTGCGAGACCGTCGCGTCGGGGTCCTCGGTTACCACAAGGGCAACACCTGGTTCGAGTACACGGACCTGTCCGTCGATCATCCCGTCCTCGGGCAGGGCTTTGAGCGTGATCCTCGCAAGCGCCGCACGGGCAGTGGCAGTGCACCCGAGTGGTTCGCCAATCTTCTCCCCGAACCGGGCAGTGGGCTCAGGCAGTTGGTGGCGACCGAGCTCGGCCGCCGGAGCGTGCACGACTTCGTCCTGCTCTGCCACCTTGGCGAGGACCTGCCCGGTGCCGTCCGTGTCGTCCCCGACGCCAAGCTCGACGGGCTCCCGGACCATGAGTCGACGGACAGACGCGCGCCCGACCACGAGCATGCCCTGCGTTTCTCACTCGCGGGCGTCCAGCCCAAGTTCTCCATGCGGTACGAGGGCAAGGCCCTCGTACTGCCTGCGAGCGGGAGTGGTGGTGACTGGATCGTCAAGTTGCAGGACCAGCGCTACCCAGACGTGCCAGCCAACGAGTACACCATGTTGCAGTGGGCCGGCCGGGCGGGGATCGAGGTCCCCGAGTCCCGTCTCGTGCCCGGCACAGAGGTCCGGAACCTTCCTGATGCTCTGGTCCAGCCCGGGACGGACGTCCTCGCGGTCCGGCGCTTTGACCGGACGGACGACGGTCGCGTCCACCAAGAGGACTTCGCGCAGGTGCGTGAGGTATCGGCCGAAGCCAAGTACGACAAGGCCAACTACGAGGGCATCGGACGCGTGATCGGCGCGGTGTGCCCGGCCGAGGACGGCATCGAGTACGTCCGCAGACTCGTGGCCATGGTGGTGATGGGCAATGCCGACGCTCATCTCAAGAACTGGACACTGCGCTATCCGGGGGCCGGGCAAGCACGGCTGTCCCCCGCGTACGACCTCGTCTGTGTCACCGCCTACGACGGTCCTCCCCACAAGCTCGCGCTTCCACTGAGTGGAACAACCAACAGCACGGCGATCAACGTGGAGAGTTTCCGGCGCCTGGCACCCGCTCTGGGGCTCAAGCCCGAGTTGGTCACGAAAACGGTCCAGGAGACCGCGGAGGCCCTCGCCACGACCTGGCACGAGGTCAAAGTCCAGTGCCCGGTACCGGCTTTCGTGGTCGCCACCGTCGAGGAGCGCCTGCGGTCCCTGCCCTTGGTGTCGTGAATGGCGCGACGGAATGCCGGTCACGCCACGAGGCAGTGACTGCCTTTCACGGCGATTCACCTTCTCCTATGCGTTTCTGACAGGGCGTCTACTGTTGCCTGCGCACCGGTTCGTGGCCGTGAAGGGACTGATCGGCTTGGGTACCGGAACGCGATGACCTCCGGTACCCAGGCCGCGGCGATGCAGCGGGCGCGTTGGGAGGCGGAGGCGATCGCCAAGATCGAGCACCAGAACGTAGTGACGGTCCACGACCAGGTGGAAACCGACAACCAGGTCTGGATCGTGATGAAATGCTACGAGGCGGGGTTGTCGCCCTCCGGTTCCGGCTTGTGGATGAGGACGTCCAGATCGGCGGCCGACTGGATGAGCAGCCGCCGCGTGGCGTCCTCGGCGGCGTCCGGGGCACGGTCGCGTACGGCGTGCATGATGGCCCGGTGCGGGGGCACCGGATCGTCGTAGCCGCCGGTGCTGTGCACGAGGTGGTCGCGGACGCGCAGCCCGGCCTCGATCACCACGGACATCCTGGTGAGGAGTTCGTTGTGCGCGGCGGTGAGCAGCGCTCGGTGGAAGGCCACGTCCGCCTCCACCGCCGCCTCGATGTCGGTGCCCGCCTCTCCCATCGCCACCAGTGCGTCCGCCATCGCCGCGAGGTCGCTCTCGTCGTGGCGTTCGGCGGCCAGGCGGGCGGCGGCCGGTTCCACGATCAGCCGGACCTCGCCGACATTGGCCAGGAAGTCGCTGTCGGCCGCCCGTGCGCGCTGCCAGCGCAGCAGGTCGCTGTCCAGAAGGTTCCAGTCCGCCCGGGGCCGGACGAACGTGCCGCGTTTCTGCCGGGAGTCGATGAGGCCCTTGGAGGCCAGCACCCGCAGCGCCTCGCGCAACACGGTCTTGCTGACCTCCAGTTCCCGCTCCAGACGGTCCGGGTAGAGGGAGCCGCCCGGCGCGTAGGTGCCGGCGACGATGCGCTGGCCGAGGACGTCGACGATCTGCTGGTGCAGTCCCCGTGCCGACCGGTTCATGGCGGGTTCCTCCTCGCCGCGCCTCGCCGTTGGCGGCTACCCGGCGCGGAAGATCGCTGTGCTTGTCATGAGGAAGCTTTGGGGACGGACCAACCGCCGTCCAACGCGGGGGTGATGCCTGCGACGTACGAGGCATCCGAGGGCGCCGGGGCTGTCCGGCCCCGGCATGGCGCACACCGTACCGCTGGGCATTAATTATGCAAACATCTTGACACCGAGTGTCCTGGCTCACAGGATTTCGGCGCAGGGCGTGACCTGCCTCGCCCCGTGTGCCCTCTCCGTGATCTCGCGCCGCCCGGAGCGGACAGCGCAACTCCCGTACGGCTACGGGCACTTGAGCTCTCGTGCGCCCGGCCGTGCCGCCAGTGCACCAGCGCCACGCCGTCGTGTGGCGGAACCGCCTTCTCCGCTCGCCACCCATTTTCTGGAGCCGTCATGCCCAGCACCACGCACCGCCGAACTCTGGCCACCGCCCTCGGACTTGTGCTCCTCGTGGGTGCGAGTACGGCGTGCTCCTCCGGCAAGGAAGAGGTCAAGGACGACAGCGTCGACAAGGTCGAGGGCAAGATCTCCCTGACCTACCTTCAGAAGCAGGGCGACCAGGAGTACTTCATCGGCGAGGCCGCCGGGGCCAAGGCGAGGGCCAAGAAGCTCGGCATCGGGCTCAAGGTGGTCAACCTCGGCAACGACGCCAACAAGACCGTCAGCGAAGTGCAGTCCGCCGTCGCGCAGAAGACCAACGGCGTCATCATCGTCGTGCCCGACCCGGCCGTCGGACCGCAGGTCGTCCAGACCGTCAGAAGCGCGGACGTGGCCCTGCTCACCTCCGACGACCAGATCTGTTCCACCGGCCCCGACCCCGTCGACTGCAAGGAAGCGGACCTGGTGCCGCGGATCGGCTTCAGCGGCGAGCAGATGGGCACCGAGGTCGGCAAGCGCGCGGCCGAGGAGTTCGAGAAGGCGGGCTTCGATCCGGCCGACACGCGCGTGGTCTCCGCCTGGAAGCAGGACGTCACGGTCTGCGGGGACCGGGTGAAGGCGGCCAAGAAGGCCTTCGACGCCGCGGTACCGGGCGTGAAGACGATCAATGTGCCCACGGACAACACCCCCACCGGCGCCCAGGACAAGATCGCCGCGACCGTCACCGCCAACTCCAAGGTCAAGCACTGGGTGGTGTGGGGCTGCAACGACGAGAACGTCATGGGCGGCGTCACCGCCCTGCAGAACTCCGGCGTCAAGCCCGCCGACGTGGTCGGTGTCGGCCTCGGCGGCTACCTGGCCTGCAAGGAGTGGCAGACCGACAAGCCCTCGGGCATGAAGGCGGCCCTGTTCATCAACGGCAAGGACGTCGGCGCGCTGGCCGTCCAGACGATGTACGACAAGCTCAAGAACGGCAAGGACTTCCCCAAGGAGGCCTTCGCCCCGACCACCATGGTCGACCCCAAGAACTGGAAGTCCTCGGGCCTCACGTGCAGTTGACCCCCGCTCCCCGGCGTCGGCACCCACCCGAGACCCCGCGTGCGCGTGCCGGCGCCGGATCCCTTCGACCAGCTTCCCCGCCGACGCGTCCGAGGTGACCTCACGATGAGCGCAGTCCCCCCTTCCGACTCGGGCCGGCAGCCGCCGGACGCGCCCGGCCCGCCGCAGGCGGCTGCCCTAGGTGTCGCCGGGGTCACCAAACGCTTCGGCGCCGTACAGGCCCTGACCGGCGTCACCCTCGACTTCCCCGCCGGACAGGTCACGGCCCTGATGGGGGAGAACGGCGCGGGCAAGTCCACCCTGCTGAAGATCCTCACCGGCGACCACCAGCCCACCGAGGGAACGGTACGGATCGACGGCGAGGCCCTCACGCTCGCCTCGCCCGCCGACGCGCGCGCCGCGGGCATCCGGATCATCCCGCAGGAACCGGAGATCATCCCGCACATCTCGGTCGCCGAGAACGTCTACTCCGGCGCCCTGCCCCGTAAGTTCGGCCGGATCCTGGACCGGGCCGAACTGCGCCGCCGGATCGAGGCCGACCTTGAGCGACTCGGCTTCGCCGACGTCCTCGACCCGGACCTGCTCGGCTCCCGGCTCACCCCGGCCCAGCGTCAACTGGTCGAGATCATGCGCGCGTTGACCGGTACCTCCAAGGCGCGGCTCATCGCCTTCGACGAGCCCACCTCCTCGCTCTCCGAGGGGGAGGTGGAGGCGCTCTTCACACTGATCCGCCGCCTGCGCGCGCAGGGCATCGCCGTGGTCTACGTCTCCCACCGCATGCAGGAGATCTTCCGGCTCGCCGACCGCATCGCGGTACTGCGCGACGGGGCCCTGGTCGGCGTACAGGAGGCGAGCGCCACGAACGAGGGCGAGCTGGTGCGGATGATGGTCGGACGGGACCTGTCGACCATGTTCGTACGACAACGGGTGGCCACCGACCGCCTCGTACTCGACGTCGAGAACCTCACCACCGACGACGTCACCGGCATCAGCCTCCAGGTGCACGCCGGGGAGGTGGTCGGGCTCGCGGGTCTGATCGGCGCGGGCCGCTCCGAACTGGCCCTGGCCCTGGCCGGGGACCTGCCCGTGCACAGTGGCAGCGTCACCCTCGACGGCGTCGAACTGCCGCCGGGCAGACCCGCGGCGGCGATCCGGGCCGGGCTCGGACTCGCCCCCGAGGAACGCAAGGCGCAGGCGCTGTTCCTGCGTCAGTCGGTCCGCGAGAACACCTCCCTCGTCGTCCTCGACCGGCTGCGCCGCCTGCGGTTCGTCAGGCGGGCCGAGGAACGCGCCCTGGCCGAGGAGTACGTGGACCGCCTGCGGGTGCGCACGCCGTCGATCAACCACGAGGTGCGCAAACTCTCCGGCGGCAACCAGCAGAAGGTCGTACTCGCCCGCTGGCTCGCGCACCGGCCGAAGGTGCTCATCCTCGACGAGCCCACCCGCGGCATCGACGTGGGAGCGAAGGCGGAGATCTACCAGATCATCGCCGACCTCGCCGCGGACGGCGTGGCCGTCCTTGTGATCTCCTCCGAACTCCCCGAGCTTCTCGGCCTCGCCGACCGCGTACTGGTCATGCAGGGCGGCCGGATCACCGGCGAACTCGGCCACCGGGAAGCCACCGAAGAGTCCATCCTCGCCCTCGCCATGGCCGACGACATCGCCGGCGCCAGTGCCTCTGGAGCAACCTCATGACCAGCACCACGACCACCGCCGACCCGAAGGGGGGCGCCGAGGAGCCGCGACGCTCGCGCGGCCGCCGCGCCCTCGCCGGTCTCGACAGCCAGAACATCAGCCTCGTCGGAGCCCTCGCCGTCGTGCTCGTCCTGTTCGGCCTGCTCAACGACAACTATCTGAGCTGGTCCAACATGCAGGTGATCGCGGAGGCGGCCACCATCACCGGACTGCTGGCGATCGTGCAGACCGTGGTCATCATCTGCGCCGGACTGGACATCTCGGTCGGCTCGCAGGTCGGCGTCGCCTCCGTGGTCAGCGCCATGGTGTTCACCAGTACCGGCTCCAACGCCTTCCTCGGCATGGCCGCGGCCGTCGGCGTCGGCCTGCTCGTAGGTCTCGTCAACGGCCTGGTCATCGTCTACGGCAGGGTCAACCCGACGATCGCCACCCTCGCGGGTCTGGCGGCCTACAAGGGGCTCGCCCAACTCCTGTCCGACGGACGGGCGCAGGGCTATGTCCTCAACGACGACACCTTCATCTTCCTCGGCCGCGGAAAGATCGCCGGACTGCCGGTCATGGTCTGGATCCTGATCGTCGTCGCGCTCGCCGTGCACCTGCTGCTCAAGTACACCGACATCGGCCGCAACCTGTACGCCATCGGCGGCAACGACACCGCCGCCCGCCTCGCCGGAATCAAGATCAACAAGTATCTGATCTGCGTCTACGCCCTGATCGGGGTGGTGGCCGCGATCGCGGGCATCCTGCTGACCGCGCGTACCGGATCGGGTCAGCCGGTCTCCGGCAGCGAGGGCCTGGAGCTCAAGGCGATCACCGCCGCGGCACTCGGCGGCGCCGCACTCAAGGGCGGCAAGGGCGGCATCGGCGGCACCCTCCTGGCCGTCGCCCTCCTCGGCTGCCTGGAAAACGGACTCACCGTCCAGGGCATCAACACCTTCTGGCAGAACGTCGCCCAGGGCGCCCTGCTCGTCGCCGCCGTCGTGATCCAGCAGCGGCGCAGTGGGGAGCGGGCCATCGGGTTGCCGCACTGAGACGGGGCGTACCGGGGCGTTCGTCCCGAGCCGGGTCGTACTGAGCGGTCGTACCGTGCCGGGGCGGGCGGCTGCTTCCGGACAGTCGCCCGCCCGCTCTCACGCGACGGCGGTCCCCTCCAGCTCGACCATCTGGCCGGGGACCGCCAGTCGCGTCACCTCGACCATGGTGGTGGCCGGCGCGACCCCGGCGGCGCCGAGTCGTCCCGCGAGTACGCCGTAATGCCGCAGCAGCAGATCGACGTCGGTCGTGTAGACGCCCAGCCGGACCAGGTTCGCGAGCGACATACCGGCCTCGGCGAGCACGGCCTCGACGTTGTCGACGCTCAGCGCCAACTGCCCCGCCATATCGCCCTCGTGCTCGGGCCTGCCCTCGCTGTTCATCGCGGTCTGCCCCGAGACGTACAGGGTCCGTGCGTGCCCGGAGACCACCTCGCCCTGGTTGAAGCCCAGGTCCACCGACCACGTCACCGGGTTGATCGCAGTGCGTTGCATCGCCGCTCGCTCCGTTCGGTTCACTGACAGTGCATGCGCCCAACAGCCGTGTGGCCAGCGGGCTTTGACGTCGTGTGCTCGACGTCCTGGGCAGGAGCCTCGCAAGGAATCACGACATCCTCTGTCAGGTATCGCCGCCGGATTTCGCCGCCAGGTGTCTCGGTAGGGTTTTCGTATGCGCGCCGACCGGCTGGTCTCCCTGGTGCTCCTGCTGCGTCGGCACGGCCGGCTGACGGCGGACGCCCTGGCCCGTGAGCTGGAGGTGTCCACCCGTACCGTGCTGCGCGACATGGAGGCACTGTCCGCGGCCGGTGTCCCGGTCTACGCCGAACGCGGACGGCACGGCGGCTTCGCCCTGCTGCCCGATTTCCGCACCGCGCTCACCGGGCTCAACCACGACGAGGCGCTCGCCCTCGTGGTCGCCGGATCACGACGCGGCGCCCAACTCTTCGGCCTCGGACCGGCGCTGGCCTCGGCGATGCTCAAGGTGGTCGACGCCCTGCCCGAAGGCCTGCGGGACCACGCGGCCGAGGCCTCGCGGCGCGTGCTCATCGACCCGGAGACCGACCTTCTCTCGCGCCGCGTGGACGCCGAGGAGGACGTGCCCGACGCCGTGGTGGCCGAGGTCCGGCGCGCGGTCTTCACCAGACACAAGCTGCGCATCCACTACGCGGCTCCGGAGCGCACCCCGACATGGCGCACGGTCGACCCGATCGGCCTGGTGACCGTACGCGGCCACGGCTACCTGCTGGCCACCCGCGCGGGCGCCGACCGCACCTACCGGCTCTCCCGCATGCTGGCCGCCGAGGAACTCGATGCCCCGGCGCAGCTGTCGGACACCGTCGACCTGGACCGGACCTGGCAGGAGCGCAGCACACGGTTCAGGAACGGCGGTGACCAAGTCGTCGTACGGATACGGGTGGACCCGGCCCGGCGGGACGAACTGGCGGGCACCGCACTGGCCGTGACTCCTTGCGCGGAGGAGCCGGAGGAGCCGGAGGAAGCTGAGGGATCCGAAGCGGCCGCGCAGGTCGAGGGAGCGGCGGAGACCGCGAGGGGCGAAGAGACCGACATGGACGGCTGGCTTCGGCTGGACGCGTTCTTCCAGGACTCCCGGCACGCCGAATGGGCGCTGTGGCAGCTCGGTACGGACGCGGAGGCCCTGGCGCCGCAGTGGCTGCGCACCCGCCTGCGCGAGCGCGCCGCTGCGATGGCCGCGCGTTATGGGGGGTTGGGGGATCGGCCTGAGAAGTGAGGCCCGCTGGGGCGCGAGGTGGGCGATGCGCCAAGAGCGGAAAGCGATTCACCTTCTCCTGTGCACTTCTGACGGAGCGTCTACTGTTGCAGCTCCAGGGAGTGCGCAGGGGGTCGCATGCACAGCCAAGACGGGGCCGGGGGCGGCGCGGCGGACGGGGCCGACGAGGGGCCCGATGCCGGCCGGGCGGGCGACGATCCGCGGCGCGCGGATTCCGGGGAGCCGCAGGAGTGGCCCTGGACGCCGCCCCGAGCGGCCGAACCCTCCCCGGGACGCGCCCAGTTGGTGATCGAGGGTCGCTACGAGCTGCTGGAACCGATCGGCAGCGGCGGCATGGGCGAGGTGTGGAAGGCGCATGACCGGCGGCTGCGCCGGTTCGTCGCCGTGAAGGGTCTGCTCGACCGAACCGCGATGACCTCCGGCAGCCAGGCCGCGGCGATGCAGCGGGCGCGCCGGGAAGCGGAGGCGATCGCCAAGATCGAGCACCAGAACGTGGTGACGGTCCACGACCAGGTGGAGACCGAGAACCAGGTCTGGATCGTGATGAAGCTCCTGGAGGCCAGGTCCCTGGCGGATCTGCTGGGTGCCGAACGGACTCTCGCCGAACCGAAGGCGGCGGACATTGGTCTCCAAGTCCTCCAGGGCCTGCGGGCGGTGCACGCGGCGTCGGTCGTCCACCGTGATGTGAAGCCGGGAAACGTGCTGGTCCGGGACGACGGGCTCGCGATCCTGGTGGACTTCGGGATCGCCACGTTCGAGGGCGCCGCCCAGGTGACCCGGTCCGGCAGCGTCATCGGGACGCCCGCCTACCTGGCGCCCGAACTCTTCGCCCCCGGCTCCGCCGGCCCCAACGCTGCGTCCGACCTGTGGGCGCTGGGGATCACGCTGTACGAGCTGGTCAAGGGCCGTGTCCCCTTCGGCGGAGGCGAGGTCTGGGAGGTCCAGGAGAACATCCGGCAATCCCCGGACCCCGACCTCCAGGGCGCCTGGCTCCTGGCCCCCGTGATCCAAGGGCTGCTGATCACGGACCCCGCCGA
This sequence comes from Streptomyces sp. NA04227, assembly GCF_013364195.1. NCBI lineage: Bacteria > Bacillati > Actinomycetota > Actinomycetes > Kitasatosporales > Streptomycetaceae > Streptomyces > Streptomyces sp. NA04227. Next base: position 5,410,907 of record NZ_CP054918.1, read on the forward strand.
GCGCCTGGACGCGTCCACGGCGGAGGTGATGCTGCGGGAGGTGCTCGCCGCCTCGCCCACGCGGCAGGCGGTCCAGGCCGCGGCGGCCGTCCGCCCGCCCAGGACCGCCTCCGAACCGGATCCCGGTCCTGCTTCCGAAGCCCCCGGGTCCGTCGAAGCCGACCCCGACCCCGACGCCTCCGCCCCGGCCCCCGCGACGCCGAGCGGCAAGCGCAGCCCTCGCCGCCGCGGCCCCTGGATCGCGGCGGCTGCGGCCCTGTGCGCGGCCCTGCTGGCCACGACCGGCTGGCTCGTGGCGAAGGACGAGAAATCGGACGCGCCGTGGAAGAGCGAACACTCCCAGCTGTTGATCGGGGCCAAGAAGGATCAGCCGGGTCTCAGCTTCTACGACGCGAAGACGAAGACGTGGTCGGGCTACGACATCGACCTGGCCTACGCGATCGGCGAGGCCATGGGGTACGAGAGGGACGAAGTCCGCTTCTTCGATGTGACGACCCAGAACCGCGACGACCAGCTGTGGAACAGGGACGTGCACCTCGTCATCGCCTCGTACAGCATCACGGACGACCGGAAGAAGGGCGTGGGCGACGCGTTCCCGGTCGACTTCGCGGGCCCGTACTACGCGGCGAGCGGGGGGTTCCTGGTACGTGAGAAGTCCAGCCATGCCCCCATCAGGAACCCCGGCGACCTGATCCGCGGCCATCGCGAGGTGTGCACCGCGGACGACTCGACGTACAAGGAGGATCTGCCCCGCGAGGGCTACACCGTGACGAAACCTCTGCCCGCCACCTACCAGGAGTGCCTGGACGAGCTGCTGGACAAGAGGTCGCCCGTCTACGCGGTGGCCTCCGACGACGTCATCCTCGCGGGCTACGTCAAGCAGAACCCGGGCCGGGTCAAGCGGCTGGTGAGCACCGGAGGCTCGGAGGAGTACGGCGTGGCGATGCGCCCCGGGAACCCGACCCTGAAGCGTGAGGTGTGCTCGGCGCTGCGGGAAATCCTGACCGGCAAGGTCTGGGAGGGCATCTACCGGAAGAACCTCTCCGGCCTGCTGGGCGACGACACCCCGCCGGGGCGACCGGATCTGACGGAATGTTAGATCCGCTCGCCCGGGCGGGACGGCGCCCCGGTGGACCGCTTCGTCGCCTCACCGCCTCGCCGCCTCGCCGCCGTGGGGCCGGCACCGGATGGTCAGGCCAGGTCGAGGAAACTCCACCGGGCGTCCGGCTGGGCACCGCTCAGCCACTTGCCGCAGTTCTGGAGCACGACCGGGCTCGACGTGATGTGCTGCGTGCCCGTGGCGAGGTCGCGCAGGAAGCGGTCGACCGGGCCGCGGCGGATCGCCGCCGAGCCGGCCCAGCGGTGCACGGTGCGGCCCACCTCGTGCACGGTCGTGGTGGTGTGATTGAGCACGAGCCGGATCAGGGTGTCCTGCTCCGTACTGGGCAACTCGCCCTTGTCCAGGGTTTGTTCGACGTCCTGCCACACCTCGTTCACCCAGGCACGGGCCGCCCGCAGCCCGGCTTCGGCCGTCGCGAACTCGGCGTGGAACTGTGAGGTGTCGACTGCGGCGCCCCGCGAACCGGTCCGCGCCGCGGCGACCTTCTTCATCTCGTCCAAGAGCCGCCGGCCGACGCCGAGGGCCCACCCCGTGTGGCCGATGGCGGACATGTTGACCAGGCCGAGGCGGTAGACGGCGCCGCCGTTGACCGGGGTGTCGGTCGTCGCGACATAGGTGTACTCGCTCGGGACGTACACGTCGGTGCAGTGGTAGTCGATGCTGTGCGTCGCGCGCAGCCCGAGCACGTCCCAGTTGCCGTCCAGGGTCACCTGCGACTTCGGCATCGCGAGGACCCGCAGCTCACCGGTGCCCTCGACCAGGATCGCGCTGTGGATGTGGGTGGCGTGCGCCATCCCGGAGGCGAACTGCCACTGGCCGCTGACCCGGTAGCCGCCCTCCACGGGCACCGCCCGGCCCGGGCGCGTGCCGTGCCCGGACAGCAGCGCGTACTTCCCGTTCGGCACGTCCGGGAACAGTTCGGCCGCCGCGTCCTCGGCGAGATACGCCGCGGTGGTCCCGGTCATGAGCTGCAGCGCGAACATGGTCCACCCGGCCGAGGCGTCGTGATAGCTCGCCCGCTCCGCCGTCTCGATCAGCTGCCGCGGCGCGAACTCGTACCCGCCGAGGCTCAGCGGCAACTCGGCCCGCACGATCCCGGTGTCGAGCAGCGCCCGCGCCGTGTCCTCCGGCAGCCTCCCCAACTCCTCGGCGGCATCGGCCCGTTCGTCCAGCATCCCGCCGAGCGCGTCGATCCGCTCGAGCACCCCCGCCAGCTCCGTACTGACATGCAGTCGGCTCTTGTCCCCCATGGAATTCCTCTCCCTGTGGTCGGTTTTCCGATCGTCCCACGGGTGTTCCGCACACCTGCCCGGTCCGGACAGCTCTCCAGGAAGCGCGCGGGGCGGTGTGCCCGTACTGTTGTTGGTCGGCTACTGCGCGTGTCACTGGTCCCAGTCGCTGAGCACAACATGTCGACATCCGCTCGGTTCGTGGCGCTCGGTTACACGCCCGAGCCTGATGTGCTCGTGGTGCACGCGGGTGCACTTGGTCCCGGTGATGCCTTCGTCGACCAGAAGCACGTCCACTTCGTGGCCGAGAGTGTGTCCCGCTCGACGGTCGGGCAGACTACGGGCGCAAGCTCAATCAGTACGCGGCGCGCGGGATCCCGACGTACCTGATCGTCGATGTGCTGACCGGAGAGTGTGTGCTCTACCAGGCCCCGAAGGGCGACGAATACACCTCGGCGGTGCCGTACCGGTTCGGTGAGGAGATCGGGTTCTCCCTCGCGGGAGTTGCGGTGACGGTGCGCACCGACTTCAAGAAGATTCGCTGACGTCTGCGAAGTCGGCGTTTTCCCCTCGCCTCGCCGTGCTTGGGTGGGGCGGGCCGCCTCTGCGACGATGCCGGAGAAGCAACCTTCCAGCGCTGTCAGACGATTCCCAGATCCACCGTGACGGAGAAGGGCGCGGCGGCCTTGATCACGCCGGTGAACATCTCACTGTCCCTGTAGGCCTTGGTGGCAGGGTCGAGAACATAGGTGTAGACGATCGGGACGCCAGTGGCGGTCTGTTCGATGCGCCAATAAAAGGGAATGCCGGCTCTGGCGTACTGATCCACCTTCACGATCCGGTCGGTGGTCTCCGAGCCCGGCGACACGACCTCGACCACAAGGAGCACATGCTCTGGACGGGTGGGCGTGAGGTCGATGGTGTCAGCCCGGTACACGGTGACATCCGGACGACGGTTGGTGAGCGGCACGTCCTGCAAACGGACGTCGAAGTCCGTGTCGGCATTCCAGTCCGGACCCGCGGCAGCGTCCAGCGCATTGGCCAGGATTCGGGCCAGCCGGTTGTGCCGCTTGGAGGCGCTCGGGATCACGACGACCATCCCGTCCACGATCTCAATGCCGGCGCACTGCTCCTCGGACCAGGAGTCGTACTGCTCCGCGCTGATCTGTGAATGCATCCACGCGGGTGCGACCATCTCGGCGGTCATGGCGTACCTCCTTCGAGGACGTTCGTCAGTTCCGGCGCTCCTCGGCTCAGCGTACTGTCCTCCGCGGGCGAGGCACCGGATCCGGCGAGCGCGCGCAGTGGCCGCACCTGAGGCAGGCGTCCGAGAGGGCTGCCGCCCCGCACGGGCGGCCCGTCGGGCAAGTGGCCATGTGAGAGGCTGGATCGCATGAACCGGTTGGCTGGCGTGACCTCGCCCTACCTCCTTCAGCACGCTGACAATCCGGTCGACTGGTGGCCCTGGACGCCGGAGGCCTTCGAGGAAGCAAGGCGGCGCAATGTGCCCGTGCTGCTGTCGGTCGGCTACTCCGCCTGCCACTGGTGCCACGTGATGGCCCACGAGAGCTTCGAGGACGACGTCACCGCCGCCTATCTCAACGAGCACTTCGTGAGCGTCAAGGTGGACCGCGAGGAGCGGCCCGACGTGGACGCCGTGTACATGGAGGCCGTGCAGGCGGCCACCGGGCAGGGCGGCTGGCCGATGACCGTCTTCCTGACTCCCGACGCCGAACCGTTCTACTTCGGCACCTACTTCCCGCCCGAGCCGCGGCACGGCATGCCCGGATTCGGGCAGGTGCTCGAAGGGGTGCAGAAGGCGTGGGCCACGCGGCGCGAGGAGGTGGGCGAGGTCGCCGCGAAGATCGTGCACGATCTGTCCGAGCGGGACGTGTCCTACGGCGACGGCAGTGCGCCCGGGCCCGAGGAGCAGGCCGCCGCGCTGCTCGCGCTGACCCGCGACTACGACGCGGGGCACGGCGGCTTCGGCGGGGCGCCCAAGTTCCCGCCGTCCATGGTGATCGAGTTCCTGCTGCGTCATCACGCGCGTACCGGTTCCGAGGGTGCGCTGCAGATGGCGCTGGACACCTGTGAGCGGATGGCCAGGGGCGGTATCTACGACCAACTCGGCGGCGGGTTCGCGCGTTACAGCGTCGACCGTGAATGGGTCGTGCCGCACTTCGAGAAGATGCTCTACGACAACGCGCTGCTCTGCCGGGCCTACGCGCACCTGTGGCGGGCCACCGGCTCGCAGCTCGCGCGCCGCGTCGCCCTGGAGACCGCCGACTTCATGGTCCGTGAACTGCGCACCGCCGAGGGCGGGTTCGCCTCCGCTCTGGACGCGGACAGCGAGCCTCCGCTCGGCCCCGGTGCGGGCGACGAACCCGAGGGAGAGCGCCCGCACGAGGAGGGCGTCTACTACGTATGGACGCCCAAGCAGCTGCGCGACGTCCTCGGGGACAAGGACGCGGTGTTCGCGGCCGAGTACTTCGGGGTGACCGTGCAGGGCACCTTCAGCGAGGGCGGCAAGGGAGCCTCGGTGCTCCAACTTCCGCTCAAGGACGGGCTGGTGGCCGAGGCGGGGCAGATCGAGTCGATCCGGTCGCGGCTGCTCGCGGCGCGCGCCGAGCGCCCGGCGCCGGGCCGCGACGACAAGGTGGTCGCCGCCTGGAACGGCCTGGCGATCGCCGCCCTCGCCGAGACCGGCGCCTACTTCGACCGCCCCGACCTGGTGGAGGCCGCACTCGGCGCCGCCGACCTGCTCGTACGGGTCCATCTGGACGAGCACGCGCGGCTCACCCGTACCTCCAAGGACGGCCGGACGGGCGCCAACTCCGGTGTCCTGGAGGACTACGGGGACGTCGCCGAGGGGTTCCTCGCGCTGGCGGCGGTCACGGGGGAGGGGGTCTGGCTGGAGTTCGCCGGGTTCCTCCTCGACCACGTACTGATCCAGTTCACCGACCCCGACACCGGGGCGCTGTTCGACACGGCCGCCGACGCCGAGTCACTGATCCGCCGCCCGCAGGACCCGACGGACAACGCCACGCCCTCGGGCTGGAGCGCCGCCGCCGGGGCCCTGCTCGGCTATGCCGCGCACACCGGGTCCGAGGCCCATCGCACCGCCGCCGAGCGGGCGCTCTCAGTGGTGAAGTCGCTCGGCCCGCGCGTACCGCGGTTCATCGGGCAGGGGCTCGCGGTCGCCGAGGCGCTGCTCGACGGGCCGCGCGAGATCGCCGTGGTGGGCGGCGCGGGCGGCGAGTTGCACCGGGCGGCACTGCTCGCCACCGCGCCCGGCGCTGTCGTCGCCGCGGGCGGCCCCGACAGCGAGGAGTTCCCGCTGCTCGCGGACCGTCCGCTCGTCGACTCGGCCCCCACCGCGTACGTCTGCCACCACTTCGTCTGTACGGCGCCCACCACCCGGGCGGCCGAGCTCGCGGACCAAGTGGGCGTACGTCAGGGCGCGTTGGGCTGACGCGTTCTGGACCGTGCCGCCAACTCCCCCTCTAAGGTGGTCGGTTCGCGCCGCTTTCGGTGATCAAGACCGGATGCGGCGCGAGCGGACCATCACGGGAAGGAAGCGCGGAAGCTGTGGCCACGCACGAGGAACTCATATCCCTGTACAGCGAGGACGGCGTGATCCTCCTGGACGAGGCGGCCTCGAAGGCGCGGGGCCTGCCCGACGAGGAGGCGGCACAGCTCGCCCGGACCGGACTGCCGACCTTCGTGGACGTGCTGTTCACGCTGAAGGTGCGGGGTGCGCCGAGGGTCTTCAGCCTGCTGCCGGTGGAGACCGGCGAGGAGACCGTCGCCGTCTTCATCCTCGGCGGCCCCACCGACGACGCGGCGCTGCGCTACTTCCTCGACCTGCGGCGCGGCTACGTGGTCCTGCTCGCAGGCGGCCCCGAGGGCTCCCAGGCCGAGATCGTCAACGCCACCCTGGCCGACTTCACCGAGTTCCTGTACCGCGTCTCGCTGCACAAGCAGGAGACGGCCCAGGTCCCGGTGAGCGTACGCAGCAGCCGGGCGCGGGAGCTGCGCACCCGGCTGGCCGCGCGTGATCCGCTGGCCTTCGCCGCGCCGGACAGCTGGTGGTCGATGATCATGGACGCGCTGGAGGGGCCCCGCCGCCCGGACGCCGCCTGACCCGGCCCGGCGGCCGGACCCGGCCCGACCCGCTTCCGTCGCCGGGCCTCTGCCCCTGCCTCTGCCCCCCGCCCCGCCGTCAGTACCTCACCCGCTGTCGCCGAACTCCGCCAGCGCGCCCGCCACGATCGACTCCAGCTTGCTGTGGTGTGCCCCGCGCCAGTACACCCGCCCGCAGCGCTCGCACTCGGCGAAGGCGTCGTACGTGCGCTGGGTCCCGCTTTCGAGACGATCGGCGACCTCGTCCTTGCGGGCCTGTTCGAGGGGGCCGTTGCAGGCGGTGCAGCGGGTCCAGGGGCGCAGCTCGGGGGCGAACCTGCCCAGTACGTCCCGGAGTTGTTCGTCGGGCCGGTCGCTGTAGACGTACGCGCCCGCCCACAGTTCGCGCCGCCTCAGCAGTCCTCGGTCCCGGCTGAGCAGTACGCGCCGTTCGGCCGCCGAGCGGGACGCGAGCGCCGGGTCGCCGATGTCCTCGGACTCGTAGGCCGTGTCCACGCCGAGCAGGCGCAGCCGCCGCGCGAGGGTGCCCAGGTGTACGTCGAGCAGGAAGCGCAGTTCGGCGCCGTCGATCCGCTGCGGCCTGGCCACCGCGCGTACCTCGATCCGTTCGCCGCCGCCCGGCACGTACGCCGTCCGAGCCTCGCGCCCGTCCACCAGGAGCGTCCCGACCTCGGTCAGCGGCACACCGAGCGACTCGACCAGGTGACCGAGGCTGGAGGAGCCGTCGGTCCGCAGCGGTGTGCTGCCGTCGCGGCGGCCGTGCGACACGAACAGGCCCAGCTCGGGGGCGAATTGGATGTGGATCTCCGGTCCGTTCACCGGCTCAGAATGCCACGCGCCCGGTGGCGCGGCCCGGGGTTTTCCGCCCGGCGGCGGGCCGCGCCGTACGCGAGAGAGCCCGGCCGGACTCCGCAAAGAAGACGGAAAATGCGCGCAAAGAAATTCGGGAAAGGGGGGGCCGTGGAGATCCGGCGGGAAACGCGCGGACCGGCGGGGAATCACGGATGGGCGCGCACCCGGCAAGAGCCGGGAAACATCCGAGGAAATGGAGCGGATAAGGGGAAGTGCGGGTGCGTCGAAGGCGAGCGAAGAGATCTCCGGGAACCCCGTACAGAGCGCCCCTTGCCTGGGATCTCGCGCATCTCGTGCATCTCGTGCACGAGAAAGGGCGGCCACGGCGCCGGGCCGTAGCCGCCCTGGGGCGGGGGAGAGGTCCTATGCGTGCTGGTAGGCGACCAGGGAGATGCCGACGTAGTGCACGACGAAGGCGGCCAGCGTGAAGGAGTGGAAGACCTCGTGGAAGCCGAACCAGCGCGGGGAGGGGTTGGGGCGCTTGAAGCCGTAGATCACTCCGCCCGCGCTGTAGAGGACGCCGCCGGTGATCACCAGGACCAGGACCGCGATGCCTCCGGCCTGCATGAACTCGGGGAGGTAGAAGACCGCCGCCCAGCCCATGGCGATGTAGCAGGGGGTGTACAGCCAGCGAGGGGCGCCGACCCAGAAGACCCGGAAGAGGATGCCCGCCGCCGCGGCGGCCCAGATGCCCCAGAGCAGCCACTGGCCCTCGTCGCCGAGCAGCAGGATCGTGAGCGGTGTGTACGTACCGGCGATGATCAGGAAGATGTTGGCGTGGTCGAGCCTGCGCAGCACGCCGTCGGCGCGCGGGCCCCAATTGCCGCGGTGGTACAGGGCGCTCACACCGAAGAGCAGGCAGGCCGTGAGGGTGTAGATGCCGCAGGCGACGCGCCCGCGGGGGGAGTCGGCGAGTGCGGTGAGCACCAGTCCGGCGACGACCACGGCCGGGAACATTCCCGCGTGCAGCCAGCCGCGCAGATGTGGCTTGAGCAGGGCGGCCGTCTGCAGCGCGGCCGCCTTCGCCGGGGAATCGGACGCCTTGGGGGTGGGCAGGGATGAGGGGTCACAGGCCTCGGTCGTCCCGAGCGCGTCAGGGGCGGGAGTGCTCATGGGCCCGATCGTACCTACGCATCCGTAGGTCGCATGTATAGGGACTGACGGGAATCTGGCGGAGTGGTGATGCTCACTTTGCTCAGGTGTGAAGCCCTCTGGACAGATGAACCCGGTGCGACGCATGATCTCAAATGAGAGCGGTCGGCACCGGATGAGCGGTCACGAAGCATCCGGGTCGCAGCCCCCACGGGGCACTCGTCGAACACGGGGCACTCCAACTCAAAAACCCTCACTTAGGAGCAATCGTGGCGCGCGACAACGCGGCTCCCTCAACCGTTCCCACCTCTCACCAGGGGCTGATCGCCTGGGTGAACGAGATCGCGGACCTGACCCAGCCGGACAACGTGGTCTGGTGCGACGGAAGCGAAGCCGAATACCAGCGCCTGGCGGACGAGCTGGTGGCGAAGGGCACGTTCAAGAAGCTCGATCCGGTCAAGCGCCCCAATTCCTACTACGCGGCCTCCGACCCGACCGACGTCGCGCGCGTCGAGGACCGCACCTTCATCTGCTCCGAGAAGGAAGAGGACGCGGGCCCGACCAATCACTGGAAGGCCCCCGCCGAAATGCGCGAGGTCTTCGAGGGCAAGGAAGGAAAGGGAGGAATCTTCCGCGGTTCGATGCGCGGGCGGACCATGTACGTGGTGCCGTTCTGCATGGGCCCGCTCGGCTCCCCCCTGTCGGCACTCGGCGTCGAGATCACCGACTCCGCCTACGTCGCCGTCTCCATGCGCACCATGACGCGTATGGGCCAGGACGTGCTCGACCAGCTCGGCGACGACGGCTTCTTCGTGAAGGCCGTGCACACCGTGGGTGCGCCGCTGGCCGAGGAGGACGAGGACGTGCCGTGGCCGTGCAGCACGACCAAGTACATCTCGCACTTCCCCGAGGCCCGCGAGATCTGGTCCTTCGGCTCCGGCTACGGCGGCAACGCCCTGCTCGGCAAGAAGTGCTACGCGCTGCGCATCGCCTCGGTGATGGCCCGCGACGAGGGCTGGCTGGCCGAGCACATGCTGATCCTCAAGCTCACCCCGCCGCAGGGCGAGTCGAAGTACGTGGCGGCCGCCTTCCCGTCGGCCTGCGGCAAGACGAACCTCGCCATGCTGGAGCCGACGATCTCCGGCTGGACCGTCGAGACCATCGGTGACGACATCGCCTGGATGCGCTTCGGCGAGGACGGGCGGCTGTACGCGATCAACCCGGAGGCGGGCTTCTTCGGTGTCGCGCCCGGCACCGGCGAGCACACCAACGCCAACGCCATGAAGACGCTGTGGGGCAACTCGGTCTTCACCAACGTCGCGCTGACCGACGACGGCGACGTGTGGTGGGAGGGCATGACGGAGGAGACTCCGGCGCACCTCACCGACTGGAAGGGCAACGACTGGACCCCCGAGTCCGGCGTCCCGGCCGCGCACCCCAACGCCCGGTTCACCACCCCGGCCTCGCAGTGCCCGATCATCGCGCCCGAGTGGGAGGACCCCAAGGGCGTGCCGATCTCGGCGATCCTCTTCGGCGGCCGCCGCGCCTCCGCGGTGCCGCTGGTCACCGAGTCCTTCGACTGGAACCACGGCGTCTTCCTCGGTGCGAACGTCGCCTCCGAGAAGACCGCCGCCGCCGAGGGCAGGGTCGGCGAGCTGCGCCGCGACCCGTTCGCCATGCTGCCGTTCTGCGGCTACAACATGGGTGACTACATGGGTCACTGGGTCGACGTCGCCAAGGGCAAGGACCAGGCGAAGCTGCCCAAGATCTACTACGTCAACTGGTTCCGCAAGAACGACGCGGGCAAGTTCGTCTGGCCCGGCTTCGGCGAGAACAGCCGTGTCCTGAAGTGGATCGTGGACCGCCTCGACGGCAAGGCCGAGGGCGTCGCGTCCCCGATCGGCGTACTGCCGACCAAGGCCGCGCTCGACACCGACGGCCTCGAACTCTCCGACACCGACCTGGAGTTCCTGCTCACGGTCGACAAGGAGGTCTGGCGCGAGGAGGCCGCCCTGGTCCCCGAGCACCTGAACACCTTCGGCGAGCACACCCCGAAGGAACTGTGGGACGAGTACCGCGCGCTGGTGCAGCGCCTGGGCTGACCCGCGCCTGCCTGCGGCTCCCCGTGGGAGCCGTGTGAGACCGTCGCCTCGCCCCGCCGGAGCCGTTCGCTCCGGCGGGGCGAGGCGCGTTTGTGGGCCGGGGGGGGGGCAACTTTCCGTCGTATCGGGGCACTTGCGGGACAACCCGAGGCGCGCGAAGCTTAGGTGTCAATTATTTAGGTTCGTATGCTTGCGAGAGGGGCCTACGTTGTCCGAGGTCAAGGCCGAGCTGGATCGGTTGATGGACACCTTCATGGGCGCGTTCACCAACACCGGGGGCCGGGTGCCGAACCTGGAGGTCATCCGCGAGGTGTTCATCCCGGAGGGCATGATCATCGCCAACGTCGGGGCCGAGCCCAGGATTTACGACCTCGACGGCTTCATCGAGCCGCGCGCGAAGATGCTCACCGACGGCAAGCTGACGGAGTTCTCCGAGTGGGAGGTCTCCGCCGAGACCAAGATCGTCGGAACCGTCGCCCATCGCTTCAGCCACTACCGCAAGTCCGGCTGCCTCGACGGTGAGCCCTTCGAGGGGGCGGGCCACAAGACCACCCAGTACGTGCAGACCAAGGCGGGCTGGCGGATGTGCTCGATGGTCTGGGACGACGAGTAGGGAGATCCGGTCGACCGGGACGACGGGCGGGGCTCGACTCGTCGTCCCGGACGCTCTGCGCCTGGCTCGCCAAACCAATAGCCGCCGCAATAGGCCCAGTTGGCCCGCCCCGCCCGGAAATTCCCTGCGGCGCACGGCTGTTGAGAGCGATGTGCCTTGAGAAGGCGCGAACCGGTGTGCCCCGTACGCCGGTTCCCCGGCGTACGAAGGGCGATCGACCGTGGCAGCGGCACTCTCCGAGGAACTGAAGAAGTACATCGACGAGTCGCGCGTCTTCGCGACGGTGGCGACCGTCCTGCCGGATGGGCAGCCGCACCTCACCGTCGTATGGATCAAGCGGGACGGTGACGACCTGCTGTTCTCCACGACCGTGGATCGCGTGCAGGGCCGCAACCTCGCCCGCGACCCACGGATCACGGTGATGATCAACCCGCCGGAGAACCCGTACACGTACGCGGCGATACGCGGCACGGTCACGCTCACCCCCGACCTCACCAAGGAGATCGTGGACGAGCTGTCGCAGAAGTACACCGGGCAGAACTACGCCGACTTCAACCCGGCCTCGGTGAACGATGGGGACCGGGTCATCGTGCGAGTGACACCGGTGAAGGTGACCGGTCGGCTGTAAGGGTCGTATTGGCTACGCGGCGGCGGGGTGTGCCACTTCCGTGGCCGCCATGGCCGCCGCATGCGCCTCCATCCGTTCCGCCGCCAGGATCGCGGCGGAGGTGTCGGCCCGGGAGGCGGCGACCACCAGGGCGCGCCCGGCGATGGTGTGGGCGCGGCGGTGCAGGGCACGTCCGCGCTCGGTGTCCGTGGCCCTGCCCGCGAGGTCGGCGCGGGCGGGACGGCCGCCGCGCAACCGGGCGACCTGGGCGGCGAGTTGCTCGGCCGCACCGGCCAACTGCCCGTCCGCGTCGCCGAGTTCGCGCAATTCATCGGTGACCGCCAGAAGCGCCGCCAGGTGCCCGCCGAGCTGGATGTCCAGCTCCTCCTCGCGGGTGCGGTGCGGAAAGTCGGAGTCGTCGGCCATCGTGTGGACCGACTTGGTACGGATCGGCTCGTACATGGATGGCCTCCCAACCGTGTCAGGAAAACATCCTACATTAGATTCAGTCTAAAGTTGAGTCCTGTCGGAGTGTGGCTGCGCGATCCCCGCCCGTAGTCGGCTCGCGGCGGTGGCGTGAGGACGGTCCGCGCGCGGTCGCCGGGACTGTTCAGGCCGCGCGGACGGGGAGACGATGGAGGCATCGGCAGCCGCGCCGCCGTCGCCGTCCGGGGTGGCGGCCGGGGAGACGCGGCCGAGCGTCATCGAGGTGGCGGAGCCATGCGCATGCTGATGCTGGCCAGGATCGACACCGAAAAGGGAAACCAGGCCATCGCCAACGGCACGATGCCCAAGCTGATGCAGACGATCCTGGCGGAACTCAAGCCGGAGGCGGCCTACTTCGGGCCCCTGGACGGGCGGCGGACCGCCTTCCTCTTCTTCGATCTGCAGAAGGTCTCCGACCTCCCGCGCCTCGCCGAGCCCTTCTTCGGCGAACTCGGCGCGGACTGCACCGTGATGCCGGTGATGAACGCCGAGGACCTCACCGCGGGCATCTCTCGGATGAAGTGAGCGACGGGCACGCGAGCGAAGCGGCTCGTACCCGCCTCAGTGCCGCCTGTGTCGGTGCTGCCCGCTTCAGTGCTGCCTGTCTCAGTGCTGCCCGTATCCGTCCAGGAAGCGACCGATGCGGGTCACGGCGTCGGTGAGGTCGCTGGCCGTGGGGAGCGTGACCACGCGGAAGTGGTCGGGCTCGGGCCAGTTGAAGCCGGTGCCGTGGACCACCATGATCTTTTCCGCCCGCAGCAGGTCGAGCACCATCTGGCGGTCGTCCTTGATCTTGAAGACCTTGGGGTCCAGGCGCGGGAAGAGATACAGCGCGCCCTTGGGCTTCACACAGGTCACGCCGGGGATCTGGGTGAGCAGGTCGTAGGCGGCGTCGCGCTGTTCGTGGAGCCGTCCGCCGGGCAGGACCAGATCCGAGATGGTCTGCCTGCCGCTGAGCGCCGCCACCACGCCGTGCTGGCCCGGCATGTTCGCGCACAGCCGCATGTTGGCGAGGATCGTCAGGCCCTCGATGTAGGAGTCGGCGTGCTGGCGCGGGCCGGAGATCGACATCCAGCCGACGCGGTAACCGGCCACGCGGTACGCCTTCGACATGCCGTTGAAGGTGAGCGTGAGCAGGTCGGGGGCGATGGCGGCGGTGGGGGTGTGCGTGGCGTCGTCGTAGAGGATCTTGTCGTAGATCTCGTCGGAGCAGACGAGCAGGCCGTGGCGGCGGGCGATGTCGGTGAGCGAGCGGAGCATCTCCTCGCTGTAGACGGCGCCCGTCGGGTTGTTCGGGTTGATGATCACCAGCGCCTTGGTGCGGTCGGTGATCTTCCGCTCCAGGTCGGCGAGATCGGGCATCCAGTCGGACTGCTCGTCGCACCGGTAATGCACGGCCGTGCCGCCGGACAGGGAGACGGCGGCGGTCCACAGGGGGTAGTCGGGGGCCGGGACGAGGACCTCGTCGCCGTCGTCGAGGAGTGCCTGCATCGCCATGACGATCAGCTCGGAGACACCGTTGCCGACGAAGACGTGCTCGACGTCCGTCTCGATGCCCAGGGTCTGGTTGTGCATGACGACGGCCCGCCGGGCCGCGAGCAGCCCCTTCGCGTCGCCGTAGCCGTGCGCCCCGGACAGATTGCGGAGCATGTCCTCGAGGATCTCCGGCGGACACTCGAAGCCGAACGCGGCCGGGTTTCCGGTGTTCAGCTTGAGGATGCGGTGACCCGCTGCCTCCAGTCGCATCGCCTCCTCGAGAACCGGGCCCCGGATCTCGTAGCAGACGTTGGAAAGTTTGGCCGACTGGATGAGCTGCATGTCCGTGAGGATACGGGCCGGTAACGCGCCATGCTCCGTGTTTTCCGCCACGCGAGAAGTCCGCCCTGGTCGGGCTCGCCCCGGTATTCGATTCGTCCATACGTTCGATTCCCGCGCTACGCTGGACCGCGTGGCACACCTCCAGGGCTCCCTCTTCGACCAGGTCGACACCGACCGCCCGGACGAGATACGGCTGCGCCCGCTCACCGGCCTCGCCCGTACGGCCCTCGGCCGGGGCGCCTGGATCGACGTACTGCCCGGCTGGCTCGCGGGCGCGGACGCCCTCTTCGCCGAGCTGGAGCGCACCGTGCCGTGGCAGGCGGAACGCCGCCGCATGTACGACAACACGGTGGACGTTCCCCGGCTCCAATGCTTCTACCGGGAGGGCGAGCACCTCCCGCACCCGGTTCTGACCGAGGCCCGCGAGGCACTCGGGCAGCACTACCGCGACGAGCTCGGTGAGCCCTTCGTCACGGCGGGCCTGTGCCTGTATCGCGACGGCCGGGACAGCGTCGCCTGGCACGGCGATCGCACGGGGCGCAGTTCGCACCAGGACACGATGGTCGCGATCCTCGCCCTCGGCACCCCGCGCGACCTGGTGCTACGTCCCCGCGGCGGCGGCCCCACCGCCCTGCGCCGCCCCCTCGGCCACGGCGACCTGC